>NZ_JAASRS010000001.1:2450611-3063264 GCF_011761475.1 Saccharococcus thermophilus | reverse complement strand
TACCGCTTCGCTATTGCGGGCGGCGATTCACGCAGGAGTGCGGACGGGGCTTGTCTCTGTCGGTCATGACCGCTATGTTTTTCCTCCTCGCAATAGTGAGGAGCACTTGCAGCAGTTATTTTCGCATTTAGCACGGGTGAACTGCGACAGCCGCGAGCCGTTTGCCCGCGTCATTGCCAATGAAAAAAGGAGCTGGACGGCCTCGGCCACCCTTTGTTACGTCACGTCGTCTTTGCAGGAGGAAAACGTTTTTCTGCTTCGGGAGATGGCGATGCGGCGTCGAGGGATGTTGTTTTTACTTAAAGAGGAGATGAAAAAAGAAGACCACCGTTTCGTGGATATGCTGCGTCAAAGCGGTATCAGCGTGTCGATCCTATCCCCGCACACGATGCGGGCGACTTTGCAAGGCAGGGGTGAGTGATGAAGAAAATAGAACAGATCGCCATAAAGGTGCTTATATACGGACTAGCCTGCTGGCTGCTGATCGAATGGCTACTGCCGCTCGAAACGATATCCGATACCTCGAATGTGGAAGTGTTTGTCTGGTTTGTTGCGCTCTGCTTTCTGCTTTATTTTTTGCGTCTTCCTTTTTGGCTATCCGCTTTTGTGAAAAGTGCCTACATGTTATGGTCGCTGAACGATTGGTTCTATCATGCTTCCATTTTTTCCGCGCCAACGCGGATATGGCAAGAGATTGTCGACCATGCCGCTATCTTATTTACGTCCCGTCTGATAGAGCTTAGTGATTCTTTGCGCAGTTTCCTGTTTTTTGGTTTATTGTGGTTGGTTGCTTATGTTTGGCACCATTGGATCGTTGTGCGAAAACGGTTGTTTTTCTTTTACGTGCTGACGGTGATATATGTTACCGTGCTCGATACATTTACGATGTTCCGCGGAAACGGCGCCATCGTTCGCTTAGTCGCTTTTGGCTTTTTCTTTTTAAGCCTGCTTCATATCGAGCGGCTTCGCGAACAGTCGCCAATGACAGCGGGAATGAGAAGATGGTGGGGAGCTTGTCTATCTTTTATCGCACTGGCTGTATTAGTGGGCTATTTTAGTCCGAAGCTTCCGCCGCAATGGCCGGACCCGGTCGCGTTTGTGAAAAGCTACGCCGCCGCGCCGGAAAAAAAACGGGTAGATCCTGCCGCTGCCAAGGTCAAAAAAGTCGGCTATGGGCAAAATGACTCCCGTCTTGGCGGTCCGTTTATCGCTGATGATACCGTTGTGTTTACGGCAGAAGATGAGAGCCGCCATTATTGGCGGGTCGAAACGAAAGACATTTATACAGGAAAAGGATGGGAAAATTTCCAAAGCGAACAGCTATTATCATTTGGAAATGATATGGATATTCGTTATTCCTGGTGGTCCCCGTCGGTGAAAAAACGGCAAGTGGCAGCTAGTGTTTATATGAGGGAGTCATCTTTTCACCTTGTTTACCCGCTTGGATTAAAAAAAGTGAAGGCGAAGGAAAATGTCGTGTATCGTATGGAGGCGGCGACGGAAAAAATTTATACGACAGACCGTTCCGCCTATACGCTGCCGTTAACGTCCTATCATTTCGTTTATGAATATCCAACCTTTTCGATTGAGGCGTTAAAAGCAGCTCCGCCTGTCAAGGATGAAAAATTGCTCGAACGTTATACGCAGCTTCCGGAAAGTTTGCCAAAACGAGTGCGCGACTTGGCCAAGAAGATTGCAAGCGGGAAGCAAACACAATATGAACAGGTAAAAGCAATAGAACAATATTTCCATACGAGCGACTATATGTATGAAACGAAGGACGTAGCCGTTCCTGGCAAAAATGAGGATTATGTCGACCAATTTTTATTTGAAACAAAAAAAGGGTATTGTGACAACTTTTCTACTTCCATGGTTGTTATGCTTCGTTCGCTCGGCATACCGGCGCGCTGGGTAAAAGGTTATACATCAGGACGGCTGATTGAAGAAAAGGATGGAAAAAACATCTATGAAATTACGAACAATGATGCTCACTCATGGGTAGAAGTATACTTTTCCGGAATCGGCTGGGTTCCATTTGAACCGACGCAAGGATTCGCGAATCCTTACGTATTTACTGCTTCTTCGCCGGATTCAGAGACAGCGCCGCTTTCAGAGCATCGTACGCCGGAACAAAACCGCGTTCCTTTAGACAGGATAAGGGAACAGCCGTATTCTTCGCCAGCGCAAGGGCATGGTGAGCAAAACCGCTTTTTACCGTCATGGTCATGGAAACGTATCGCTATCGCTCTAGCTGTATTTCTCGTCTTTATATGGACGGCATATAAGGTAAGAAGAAAATGGTGGCCGTATGTGACGATTTTGCGCTTTCAATATAAGCGGAAAAAAGGAGATAACCCGTTTGCGGCAGCGTACTTGTCCCTGCTTCGCCATTTAGACGATTATGGCTTAAAACGGAAACCGCATCAAACGCTGCGGCAATATGCGGCATATGTCGACGACTGGTTTGAAACAAAGGAAATGACGAAGCTGACGGTGTTATATGAAAAGTCTGTTTATCTATCAAAAAATAACCCCATTGATTGGGATGAAGTGAGAGAATTATGGGAAAATTTAATTAAAAAGACAGTGTCTTGACCGCTTGGCGGTGAAGTTGATAGAATGGACTAAAATTTGCATAGTATTAATTAGTTATTCCCTTCATATATGCTTGGAAATATGGTCCAAGTGTCTCTACCGGGTCGCCGTAAACGACCTGACTATGAAGGCAGAATAAGCTAGAATTCTGCCTTTATAGTCGTTTTTAAGGCGATTCTAGTTTTTTATTTTTTAATGAGGTGATGACATGAAGCAGGAAATGATTGTCGTACTGGACTTTGGCAGCCAATATAATCAATTAATTACCCGCCGCATTCGCGAGTTTGGCGTATACAGCGAACTGCATCCACACACGATTACGGCGGAACAAATTCGCGAAATGAACGTCAAAGGCATCATTTTTTCTGGCGGTCCAAACAGTGTTTATGACGACAATGCGTTTACATGCGACCCACAAATTTTTGAACTCGGTTTGCCGATTTTGGGAATTTGCTATGGCATGCAGCTGATGACCCATCACTTAGGCGGCAAAGTGGAAAAAGCGACCCACCGCGAGTACGGAAAAGCGATGATTCAAGTAAAAAACGCTTCGCCGCTTTTCAAGCAGCTTTCGGATGAACAAGTCGTTTGGATGAGCCATGGCGATTTAGTGACCGCTCCTCCAGTAGGATTTACGGTCGACGCGACGAGCGTCTCCTGTCCGATTGCGGCAATGAGTGATGAAGTGCGGAAGTTTTATGCGGTTCAGTTTCACCCGGAAGTGCGTCATTCCGTTTACGGAAATGATATCTTAAAACGTTTCGTCTTTGATGTGTGCGGATGCAAAGGCGATTGGACGATGGAAAACTTTATTGACAATGAAGTGCGCAAAATTCGCGAGTTAGTTGGAAACAAAAAAGTACTTTGCGCGTTAAGCGGCGGCGTTGATTCTTCGGTCGCGGCCGTGCTTGTCCACCGTGCAATCGGCGATCAGCTCACCTGCATTTTTGTTGATCACGGCCTCCTGCGCAAAGGTGAGGCAGAAAGCGTCATGAAAACGTTCCGCGAAGGATTCCATATGAATGTGATTAAAGTCGATGCGCAAGAACGTTTTCTGTCGAAATTAAAAGGGGTCACGGACCCAGAGCAAAAGCGGAAAATCATCGGCAACGAATTTATTTATGTGTTTGATGATGAAGCGGCCAAATTAGAAGGAATCGAATTTTTAGTGCAAGGTACGCTGTATACCGATATTATCGAAAGCGGCACAGCAACCGCACAGACGATTAAATCCCACCATAACGTCGGCGGCCTGCCGGAAGATATGAAATTTAAATTGATTGAACCGCTCAATACGTTATTTAAAGATGAAGTGCGTGCGCTCGGTACAGAATTGGGTCTCCCGGATGAAATCGTTTGGCGTCAGCCGTTCCCAGGCCCAGGTTTAGGCATCCGCGTACTAGGTGAAGTGACAAGGGAAAAACTGGAAATTGTTCGTGAGTCGGATGCGATTTTACGCGAAGAAATCAAAAACGCGGGATTAGACCGTGAAATCTGGCAATACTTTACCGTACTTCCAGACATCCGCAGCGTCGGTGTCATGGGGGATGCCCGCACCTATGACTATACGGTTGCCATTCGCGCTGTAACATCTGTCGATGGCATGACCGCCGATTGGGCCCGCATTCCATGGGAAGTACTCGAGAAAATTTCCACACGCATCGTTAACGAGGTGCCGCATGTGAACCGGGTCGTTTATGACATTACGAGCAAACCGCCGGCAACAATTGAATGGGAATAATTTTTATAAAACGAACAAAAGACGGACATTTAACTCAAAATGTTCGTCTTTTTTATTGACATAAAGCTATGGTGCTGATACAATGTACCTAGATCACGAATATTGTCAAAATACGTCGTATAATCCCGGGAATATGGCTCGGGAGTTTCTACCAAGCTACCGTAAATAGCTTGACTACGAGGTATAATGGGATAGAGAGCGTGTTTTGGTTTGCGCGTCCTCTCTATGTTCATTATTCCTTCTTAGTCAACGCTTCTGGTAGCTTACTAGAAGCGTTTTTATTTTAATAGGGGGGACAAGAAGTGAAGAAATATTTTCAATTTGAAGAGCTCGGTACGAATTACCGTACAGAGATCATCGCCGGGCTGACGACCTTTTTGTCGATGGCGTACATTTTATTCGTCAACCCGTTCACCCTTTCTTTAGGAGCGGTAAAAGATTTTCCAAACGAACTGCGGATTGACCAAGGCGCAGTGTTTGTGGCGACGGCGCTCGCTGCCGCGTATGGCTGTATTTTAATGGGAGTGTTGGCCCGTTACCCGATTGCGCTCGCTCCGGGAATGGGGCTAAACGCGTTTTTTGCGTTTACCGTTGTGCTGCACATGCATATTCCATGGCAAACGGCTTTAGCGGGGGTATTTGTATCCGGAGTGATTTTTACGATTTTGTCGTTAACAGGCGTCCGCGAAAAAATCATTGACGCGATCCCAGTTGAATTGAAATATGCGGTCGGTTCAGGGATCGGGCTGTTTATTACATTTATCGGCCTGCAAAACGCGAAAATTATTGTCGATAACCCGGCGACATTAGTAGGATTAAGCGATTTGAAAGATGGCAACACGCTATTGGCGATTTTCGGTTTGTTCGTGACCGTCTTTTTAATGGTAAGAAGAGTCAGTGGAGCCGTGTTTTACGGCATGGTCATCACGGCCATCGCCGGCATGATTTTTGGCTTAATCGACGTGCCGCATAAAATCGTCGGCGCTATTCCTGACATTTCGCCAACGTTTGGCGTTGCGATTAAACATTTGCCAGACATTCTCTCGCTAAAAATGCTCGGTGTTGTCTTAACTTTCTTCATTGTCGACTTTTTTGACGCCACCGGTACGCTGCTTGCGGTGGCCAACCAGGCGGGGTTGTTAAAAGATAACAAACTGCCGCGCGCGGGAAAAGCGTTGCTTGTCGATGCGACAGCGGTCATGGTCGGCGCTGTGCTTGGAACATCGACGACGACTTCGTATATCGAATCATCAGCAGGTGTCGCAGCTGGTGGACGTTCCGGCTTCTCTGCGGTCGTGACAGGAATTTTGTTTTTGCTGTCGTTATTTTTCTCGCCGCTGTTAAGTGTGATTACTGCGCCTGTCACCGCGCCAGCGCTCATTATCGTCGGCGTGCTGATGGTGTCGTCGATCGGTGAAATCGATTGGAAAAAATTCGAGGTGGCGGTTCCAGCGTTTTTCACGCTGATTACGATGCCGCTTTCCTACAGCATCGCCACAGGCATCGCGGTTGGATTCATCTTTTACCCAATTACGATGGTTTTAAAAGGACGAGGCAAAGAAGTTCATCCGATTTTATATGCGTTATTTATCATCTTTATCTTATACTTTGCCTTTTTAAGAGAATAGAAAAAGTCCGCCGAAAACGGCGGGCTTTTTTTGTTGGAATTTGCTATAATAGTAGGAAAAATTTACAGAGCAGGGAGAGGATTGCTATGTTTATCCATCACTTGGATGACGAATCATGGCTAAAGCTGCTCACAGGTGAAGATGCGGAACAGTTATTTATGTTAGTCGATTCGTGCCGTCCGCATTTGCGCAAATGGCTTCCGTGGGTGGACTCGACAAAAACAGTAGAGGATTCGAAAGCGTTCATCGCCGGAGGATTGCAGAAATTTGCCGCCGGAAACGGCTTTGAAGCAGGAATTTGGCATAAAGGACAGCTGGCCGGTGTAATCGGGATTCATTATATCGATCGAGCCAATAGAAAAACGAGCATCGGCTACTGGCTCGGAGAGCAGTTTCAAGGGTTGGGGTTGATGACGAAGGCGTGTAAAGCGTGTATCGATTATTTGTTCCATGAACAGCATTTGCATCGAGTCGAAATCCGCTGCGCGGTGGAAAATAAACGAAGCAGGGCGATTCCTGAACGATTAGGATTTACAAACGAAGGGACAATCCGTGAGGCGGAATGGCTTTACGATCATTTCGTTGACCATGTTGTTTACGGTATGCTGGCGAGAGAATGGAAACGTTAAAGTAAACTAGAGGGTGCCGCACGAATGATCTTTTGTGGCATCTTTCTTTTTGTTTATACCAGGATTTGACGGCTAAATATATTGCAAACACAAAGCAAAAGTTATTTACCTATATAGTGTTAGGTTGAAGTTGTAAATGAAGGTATCGCCGCTAATATTGTACTTGACGGTATATATAAAGATAAAACGTATGGGAGGCTTTGTTTGGCTGTATGTGTGAATGGTGGTGAATGTAGGGGGAAGAAAGAGGTGTTTGGATGGATAAAAATACCTATGATAAATGGTTGACATTTAATAAGCGATGATGTTATATTAGTAAAGCCGCTTTGATGCGGTGAAAAAAGTTTAAAAAACATATTGACATGTTAAATTGAAAGTGATATATTGTAAGAGTCGCTTTTAGAGAGCGAAACAAATGTTCCTTGAAAACTGAACAAAACGAAGCGTCCACATAGAAAAGCTGAAGCGCCGCGATCAGCTCTCGAAGCCAAATGTTCTTCACCCGCAGAAGTGCTTGCACTTCGAGGGGGGAAGGTTATTTGGCACAAGAGAGCTAGGCGCTGAAGCTAGACAGTATGAAACCGAAGGCGCAGGGCACCTTACGGTGCAGACGCTGAAGCTTATGAAAATAAGCCAATCAACTTTCTATGGAGAGTTTGATCCTGGCTCAGGACGAACGCTGGCGGCGTGCCTAATACATGCAAGTCGAGCGGACCGAATAGGAGCTTGCTCTTGTTCGGTTAGCGGCGGACGGGTGAGTAACACGTGGGCAACCTACCCGTAAGACCGGGATAACTCCGGGAAACCGGAGCTAATACCGGATAACACCGAAGACCGCATGGTCTTCGGTTGAAAGGCGGCTTCGGCTGTCACTTACGGATGGGCCCGCGGCGCATTAGCTAGTTGGTGAGGTAACGGCTCACCAAGGCGACGATGCGTAGCCGGCCTGAGAGGGTGACCGGCCACACTGGGACTGAGACACGGCCCAGACTCCTACGGGAGGCAGCAGTAGGGAATCTTCCGCAATGGACGAAAGTCTGACGGAGCGACGCCGCGTGAGCGAAGAAGGTCTTCGGATCGTAAAGCTCTGTTGTTAGGGAAGAAGAAGTACCGTTCGAATAGGGCGGTACGGTGACGGTACCTAACGAGAAAGCCCCGGCTAACTACGTGCCAGCAGCCGCGGTAATACGTAGGGGGCGAGCGTTGTCCGGAATTATTGGGCGTAAAGCGCGCGCAGGCGGTCCCTTAAGTCTGATGTGAAAGCCCACGGCTCAACCGTGGAGGGTCATTGGAAACTGGGGGACTTGAGTGCAGAAGAGGAGAGCGGAATTCCACGTGTAGCGGTGAAATGCGTAGAGATGTGGAGGAACACCAGTGGCGAAGGCGGCTCTCTGGTCTGCAACTGACGCTGAGGCGCGAAAGCGTGGGGAGCAAACAGGATTAGATACCCTGGTAGTCCACGCCGTAAACGATGAGTGCTAAGTGTTAGAGGGGTCAAACCCTTTAGTGCTGCAGCTAACGCGTTAAGCACTCCGCCTGGGGAGTACGGCCGCAAGGCTGAAACTCAAAGGAATTGACGGGGGCCCGCACAAGCGGTGGAGCATGTGGTTTAATTCGAAGCAACGCGAAGAACCTTACCAGGTCTTGACATCCCCTGACAACCCTAGAGATAGGGCGTTCCCCCTTCGGGGGGACAGGGTGACAGGTGGTGCATGGTTGTCGTCAGCTCGTGTCGTGAGATGTTGGGTTAAGTCCCGCAACGAGCGCAACCCTCGACCTTAGTTGCCAGCATTCAGTTGGGCACTCTAAGGTGACTGCCGGTGACAAACCGGAGGAAGGTGGGGATGACGTCAAATCATCATGCCCCTTATGACCTGGGCTACACACGTGCTACAATGGGCGGTACAAAGGGCTGCGAACCCGCGAGGGGGAGCCAATCCCAAAAAGCCGCTCTCAGTTCGGATTGCAGGCTGCAACTCGCCTGCATGAAGCCGGAATCGCTAGTAATCGCGGATCAGCATGCCGCGGTGAATACGTTCCCGGGCCTTGTACACACCGCCCGTCACACCACGAGAGCTTGCAACACCCGAAGTCGGTGAGGTAACCCTTTTGGGAGCCAGCCGCCGAAGGTGGGGCAAGTGATTGGGGTGAAGTCGTAACAAGGTAGCCGTACCGGAAGGTGCGGCTGGATCACCTCCTTTCTAAGGATGATATGTGTGTGAAATAAGAGGGACGCTTACGTTTTGTTCGGTTTTGAGGGAACATATTTATGTTCTCTTCAATTAATCCGTTTTGCGTCTGCGTCTTCTAGTGAATTCAGAGAAGCTGGATTCCTCGACGCAAAGCTGCAAAGAAGCGAATGCAATGAAGCAGCTTCGTTCCTTGAAAACTAGATAACCGAAAAGAAAAGCGGAGGCGCCGCGGTTAGGCGCCGAAGTTAGACAAAGGAAGAAGCCGAGAAGCGCTAATGGTTAAGTTAGAAAGGGCGCACGGTGGATGCCTTGGCACTAGGAGCCGATGAAGGACGGGGCAAACGCCGAAACGCTTCGGGGAGCTGTAAGCAAGCGTTGATCCGGAGATGTCCGAATGGGGGAACCCACTGTCCGTAATGGGACAGTATCCATACCTGAATCCATAGGGTATGGAGGGCACACCCGGGGAACTGAAACATCTTAGTACCCGGAGGAGAAGAAAGCAATAGCGATTCCCTGAGTAGCGGCGAGCGAAACGGGAACAGCCCAAACCAAGAGGCTTGCCTCTTGGGGTTGTAGGACCACTCATATGGGAGTGACAAAGGAACGGGGTAGACGAAGCGGTCTGGAAAGGCCCGCCAGAGAAGGTGACAGCCCTGTAGTCGAAACTTCGTTCCCTCCCGAGTGGCTCCTGAGTACGGCGGGACACGGGGAATCCCGTCGGAAGCAGGGAGGACCATCTCCCAAGGCTAAATACTCCCTAGTGACCGATAGTGAACCAGTACCGTGAGGGAAAGGTGAAAAGCACCCCGGAAGGGGAGTGAAAGAGAACCTGAAACCGTGTGCCTACAAGTAGTCAGAGCCCGTTGATGGGTGATGGCGTGCCTTTTGTAGAATGAACCGGCGAGTTACGATGACGTGCGAGGTTAAGTCGAAGAGACGGAGCCGCAGCGAAAGCGAGTCTGAATAGGGCGTTCAGTACGTCGTCGTAGACCCGAAACCAGGTGATCTACCCATGTCCAGGGTGAAGGTAGGGTAACACCTACTGGAGGCCCGAACCCACGCACGTTGAAAAGTGCGGGGATGAGGTGTGGGTAGGGGTGAAATGCCAATCGAACTTGGAGATAGCTGGTTCTCCCCGAAATAGCTTTAGGGCTAGCCTCAAGGGAAGAGTCTTGGAGGTAGAGCACTGATTGAGCTAGGGGCCCTCATCGGGTTACCGAACTCAGTCAAACTCCGAATGCCAATGACTTATCCTTGGGAGTCAGACTACGAGTGATAAGATCCGTGGTCGAGAGGGAAACAGCCCAGATCACCAGCTAAGGTCCCTAAGTGCACGTTAAGTGGAAAAGGATGTGGAGTTGCCCAGACAACCAGGATGTTGGCTTAGAAGCAGCCATCATTTAAAGAGTGCGTAATAGCTCACTGGTCGAGTGACTCTGCGCCGAAAATGTACCGGGGCTAAACGTGCCACCGAAGCTGTGGGATGACCGTTGGTCATCGGTAGGGGAGCGTTCTAAGGGCGTCGAAGCGAGACCGGAAGGACTCGTGGAGCGCTTAGAAGTGAGAATGCCGGTATGAGTAGCGAAAACAGAGGTGAGAATCCTCTGCACCGAAAGCCTAAGGGTTCCTGAGGAAGGTTCGTCCGCTCAGGGTTAGTCGGGACCTAAGCCGAGGCCGAAAGGCGTAGGTGATGGGCAACAGGTAGAGATTCCTGTACCACCTCCTCACCGTTTGAGCGATGGGGGGACGCAGGAAGGTAGGGCGAGCAGGCTGCTGGAATAGCCTGTCCAAGCGGTTAGGCTGCCAGATAGGCAAATCCGTCTGGCGCAAAGGCGGAGCCGTGATGGCGAAGGGACCATCGGTCCCGAAGTCCCCGATCCTACACTGCCAAGAAAAGCCTCTAGCGAGGTGAGAGGTGCCCGTACCGCAAACCGACACAGGTAGGCGAGGAGAGAATCCTAAGGTGCGCGGGAGAACTCTCGTTAAGGAACTCGGCAAAATGACCCCGTAACTTCGGGAGAAGGGGTGCTCTCTTGGGTGAATAGCCCGAGGGAGCCGCAGTGAAAAGGCCCAAGCGACTGTTTATCAAAAACACAGGTCTCTGCGAAGCCGAAAGGCGAAGTATAGGGGCTGACACCTGCCCGGTGCTGGAAGGTTAAGGGGAGCGCTTAGCGCAAGCGAAGGTGCGAACCGAAGCCCCAGTAAACGGCGGCCGTAACTATAACGGTCCTAAGGTAGCGAAATTCCTTGTCGGGTAAGTTCCGACCCGCACGAAAGGTGTAACGACTTGGGCACTGTCTCAACGAGAGACCCGGTGAAATTATACTACCTGTGAAGATGCAGGTTACCCGCGACAGGACGGAAAGACCCCGTGGAGCTTTACTGCAGCCTGATATGGAATTTTGGTATCGCTTGTACAGGATAGGTGGGAGCCTGGGAAGCCGGAGCGCCAGCTTCGGTGGAGGCGCCGGTGGGATACCACCCTGGCGGTATTGAAATTCTAACCCGCACCCCTGATCGGGGTGGGAGACAGTGTCAGGTGGGCAGTTTGACTGGGGCGGTCGCCTCCCAAAAGGTAACGGAGGCGCCCAAAGGTTCCCTCAGAATGGTTGGAAATCATTCGTAGAGTGCAAAGGCACAAGGGAGCTTGACTGCGAGACGGACAGGTCGAGCAGGGACGAAAGTCGGGCTTAGTGATCCGGTGGTTCCGTATGGAAGGGCCATCGCTCAACGGATAAAAGCTACCCCGGGGATAACAGGCTGATCTCCCCCAAGAGTCCACATCGACGGGGAGGTTTGGCACCTCGATGTCGGCTCATCGCATCCTGGGGCTGTAGTCGGTCCCAAGGGTTGGGCTGTTCGCCCATTAAAGCGGTACGCGAGCTGGGTTCAGAACGTCGTGAGACAGTTCGGTCCCTATCCGTCGCGGGCGCAGGAAATTTGAGAGGAGCTGTCCTTAGTACGAGAGGACCGGGATGGACGCACCGCTGGTGTACCAGTTGTCCCGCCAGGGGCACCGCTGGGTAGCTATGTGCGGAAGGGATAAGCGCTGAAAGCATCTAAGCGTGAAGCCCCCCTCAAGATGAGATTTCCCATCGCGTCAAGCGAGTAAGATCCCTCGAAGATGACGAGGTCGATAGGTCCGAGGTGGAAGCGTGGCGACACGTGCAGCTGACGGATACTAATCGATCGAGGACTTAACCACACGAAAAGCGGAGGTGCCGCGCTTAGCTCTCGAAGCCAAATGTTCTTCGCCCGCTGAGGTGCTTGCACCTCAAGGGAGAAGGTTATTTGGCGCAAGAGAGCTAGGCACCGGAGCTAGACATCATGAAAAGCGTAGGTACCTCCGGAGCTAGACACCACGAAAAGCGGAGGACGCCCGCCTATCGGCGACACGCGCTGGAGGGCCCGTGAGGAGGCTGTTGCCGCCGCAACGGGACCGAAGCGTCGCGAGCCGATGGCGTCCGGAGCTAGACAGCAAAGGCTCCCGGCTTCTTCCAAACAGACGGTTATCTAGTTTTGAAGGAATGAACTCCTTCTTGACAACATCGATTAGATGGATATAATAATACATGTCCAATTGAAATACTTGCCTAGTGACTATAGCGGAGAGGAAACACCCGTTCCCATCCCGAACACGGAAGTTAAGCTCTCCAGCGCCGATGGTAGTTGGGGCCAGCGCCCCTGCAAGAGTAGGTCGTCGCTAGGCAGGCAAAAATTAGAGAGCTGAATGAGTTCTCTAATTTTTTTGCCTATCTCTGTTTAGGTCATTGAAGTTTTAATGACGCCATTTAAATCCTCTCCCCCAAAACTAGAAGCGTTATCATCGTTTCCTAGACCCCCTTTTTGATTTAGTATAGGAAACGGAACATTGGAACAGGGTGTCCCATTGGGACACCCTCTTTTTTCATCGCTTATTCCCCTTTTTTAATTTCGATTTTCTTTTTTGGCTCATCCGGAATCAGACGGTGCAGATGAATGAATAGTAAACCGTTATGGTACGTTGCTTCAATGCGATCTTCCTTTATTGCAAATGGAAGGGGAATCGTTTTTTCCCATGTACCTTGAAAGATCCCTTCCTCCACTAATTCGAATCCTTTAAAGTTTAAGTTAATATTAGCCTTGATTTCTAACGTTTTATAGTATATATAAAGTTCAGCGTCTTCCACTTTTTCTAATCCGGGCAAACTGACAACGATCAGTAATTCGTTGTCTTTTTTATATATATTAATGCCAGATTGTTGTTTATTTGTCGCTGGCAAAAATGATTGGAAATTCCCCCAAAAGTCTCCTTGGAAAAATTGCTGCCAATGTTTTGTCCAATCGGAAAACGGATCAAATGGGTTCCCTTTCACAATGTCTCCCTCCTCCGCTATTTCATCATATGTTTACTCCATCGTTTGGTGAGGAAGAAAACACGAACATTTAGATTATATATAAATTAAATGTTCGATTTTTATTGACAGCTCATGAAAAAGATTGATAAGATAATAGTAGCTTCATAGCGTGGATGATCCCTCATATAATTTTGGGAATATGGCCCAAAAGTCTCTACCCAATAACCGTAAATTATTGGACTATGAGGGAAAGGATCGGTTTGGCTTTTTTACGACAAGGTGGTCGGAGTATGCCCAGAGCGATACTTTCCCTTATAAACAATAGGGAACGTACGTTCTGGGTTTTGTTATAAATGATGAAGGAGTGAATATCATATGCCGCCGCTTGTTGGAGTAATTATGGGCAGCCATTCAGACTGGGAAACGATGAAGCATGCATGCGATATATTAGAGGAACTGCAAATTCCATATGAGAAAAAGGTCGTTTCGGCCCATCGAACGCCTGATTACATGTTTGAATATGCCGAAACAGCGGAGGAAAGAGGTATTAAGGTGATTATAGCTGGGGCGGGAGGAGCGGCTCATTTGCCGGGAATGATAGCGGCGAAAACGACCATCCCTGTTATTGGCGTACCAGTGCAGTCAAAAGCGTTGAACGGGTTAGATTCCCTCTTATCGATTGTGCAAATGCCTGGCGGAGTGCCAGTCGCCACCGTTGCCATCGGAAAGGCGGGAGCGACAAACGCGGGGCTTTTAGCGGCCGCCATACTAGGTATTCATGAGCCGCAGTATATGGACGCATTAAAGAATCGGAGAGAACAAGTGCGAAAACAAGTGATGGAAAGTAGTGATCAACTTGGATAAGCGGCAAATCCTTCCCGGACAGACGATCGGAATTATCGGCGGCGGACAGCTTGGACGAATGATAGCGCTTGCCGCAAGAGAAATGGGATTTCGCGTCGCCGTGCTCGACCCAACACCTGATTCCCCTTGTGGTCAGGTGGCTGATATCGAAATTACTGCCGAATATAGCGACCGCGAAGCGATTGCAGAACTGGCGAAAGTCAGTGATGTGATTACGTATGAATTTGAAAATATTGATGCCGATGCTTTACATTGGCTCGTTGAACACGCCTATGTGCCGCAAGGAAGCGAGTTGCTCGCCGTCACGCAAGATCGCGCGACCGAGAAACAGGCGATCGTCGCTGCAGGTCTTCCAGTCGCTCCATATGTGGAAGTACAGACGAAAGAAGAGCTTGCTTTTGCAGTTGAAAAAATCGGCATTCCGTGTGTGCTAAAAACGCGCCGCGGCGGCTACGACGGGAAGGGGCAACACGTGATTCGCTGCCAAGAAGATGTGGAAGCGGCGCTTCCTTTGTTAGAAGTTGGTCCTTGCGTATTAGAAAGCTGGATTGCATTTGACAAAGAAATTTCCGTGATCGTCGCAAGAAACGGATCCGGTGAGATGGCGGCATTTCCGGTTGCAGAAAACATTCATATCGATAATATTTTGCATCAGACCATCGCCCCGGCGCGCATTGCTGCGGATGTCGCCCAAAAGGCGATGCGCTATGCGGAAACGCTCGCCGATTACTTTTCTTTAGTCGGAACGCTGGCCGTCGAAATGTTTTTGACAAAAGAAGGGGATATTTATATTAATGAGCTTGCCCCTAGACCGCACAACTCAGGTCATTATACAATTAATGCTTGTGCGACGTCCCAATTCGAGCAGCATGTCCGCGCCATCTGCAATTGGCCGTTAGGCAGCACCGCCTTGCTAAAGCCGGCGGTCATGGTCAATATTTTAGGGGAGCATGTCGAGCCGATACGGCAAAACATTGGAAAACTTGGTGCGGCTCATTTGCACCTGTATGGCAAAAAAGAGGCAAAGCCGAAGCGAAAAATGGGGCACGTCACGGTGCTTGCAGAGCGTGTGGATGATGCGCTGGAAATGGTGGATTCGTGGCAAATTTGGAAGGATCGGAGGCAAGAATACGTATGATCGAACGTTACACGAGACCGGAAATGGGAGCGATTTGGACGGAAGAAAACCGCTTTAAAGCATGGCTGGAAGTGGAAATTTTAGCTTGCGAGGCGTGGGCCGAGCTTGGCGTTATTCCGAAAGAAGATGTCGCGCGCATCCGCCAAAACGCTTCATTTGATATCGCGCGCATTAAAGAAATTGAAGAAGAAACGCGCCATGACGTCGTGGCGTTTACGCGCGCTGTTTCAGAAACGTTAGGCGAAGAACGAAAGTGGGTGCATTACGGGCTAACCTCGACCGACGTCGTGGACACCGCCTTGGCTTATTTACTAAAACAAGCGAACGAAATTTTATTAAGAGATTTAGAAAATTTCATTCAAGTATTGAAAGAGAAAGCGTTGGAGCATAAATATACGGTCATGATGGGACGCACGCACGGCGTTCATGCGGAACCGACAACATTTGGCCTGAAAATGGCGTTATGGTATGCGGAAATGCAACGCAATTTAGAACGGTTTAAACAAGCGGCGGAAACGGTGCGCGTCGGCAAAATTTCCGGCGCGGTCGGGACGTATGCGAACATTGATCCGTTTGTGGAGCAATACGTCTGCGAAAAATTAGGATTGAAACCAGCGCCGATTTCCACACAAACGCTTCAGCGCGACCGCCATGCTTATTATATGGCGACGTTGGCACTAATTGCGACATCGATTGAAAAATTTGCCGTTGAAATTCGTGGATTGCAAAAAAGCGAAGTACGGGAAGTGGAAGAGTTTTTTGCGAAAGGACAAAAAGGTTCGTCGGCGATGCCGCACAAACGCAATCCGATTGGTTCGGAAAACATGACGGGAATGGCGCGTGTCATTCGCGGGTATATGCTGACGGCGTATGAAAATGTTCCGCTTTGGCATGAACGCGATATTTCCCATTCTTCTGCCGAACGCATTATTTTGCCGGATGCAACGATCGCCCTGAACTATATGCTCAACCGCTTTGCCAACATTGTTAAGAACTTGAAAGTCTACCCGGAAAACATGAAGAAAAACATGGACCGTACGTTAGGGCTGATTTATTCACAACGCGTTCTGCTCTCTTTGATTGACACAGGAATGACACGGGAAGAAGCGTACGATTTAGTGCAGCCGAAAGCGATGGAAGCATGGGAAAAACAAGTGCCGTTCCGTTCCTTGATTGAAGCGGACGAGCGGATTACAAGCCGTTTGACAAAAGAACAAATCGACGATTGCTTCGATTATCGCTACCACTTAAAGCATGTCGATACGATTTTTGCACGGTTAGGGTTAGCGTAACGGCAGATCGGCAAGTAGCTTCTTGCCGATCTGCACTCAAGAAAATTGCTAATATTCTGTATCGGGGGCTTTGGAAATGGTGAAAAAATTAGGATTGCTGTATGAAGGAAAGGCAAAAAAAGTGTATGCGACGGATGAGGCGAATACGTTATGGGTGGAATATAAAGACAGCGCGACGGCGTTCAACGGAGAGAAAAAAGCGACGATTGCCGGCAAAGGACGTTTAAATAACGAAATTACTAGTTTGCTATTTTCTAAGCTTAGCGAGGCAGGAATTCCGAATCATTTTCTGCAAAAGATATCCGCTACCGAGCAGCTTGTCAAAAAGGTAACGATCATTCCGCTTGAAGTGGTTGTCCGCAACGTTGTCGCCGGGAGCCTGGCAAAACGGCTTGGCATCGATGAAGGCACTCCTTTGGAAACGCCTCTTATCGAATTTTATTACAAAAATGATGACCTTGGTGACCCTCTCTTGTTAGAAGACCACATCGCTATATTAAAGCTCGCCACTTCCGAGCAAATTGCCGTTTTGAAGGAACTGGCTTTCAAGGTCAATGACGTATTAACGCAGCACTTTGCCATGCGAGGGGTTCGATTGGTTGACTTTAAACTGGAATTTGGCATCGATGCAAAAGGAGAAATATTGCTTGCCGATGAGATTTCGCCGGATACGTGTCGTCTGTGGGATATGGAAACGAACGAAAAGCTGGATAAAGACGTGTTCCGCCGCGATTTAGGAAGCTTAACGGATGCATACGAAGCGATTTTACAACGATTAGGGGGAGAATCAGCATGTATAAAGTAAAAGTATATGTAACATTGCGTGAAAGTGTGCTTGACCCGCAAGGAACGGCGGTCAAAGGCGCGCTTCACAGCTTATCGTATACGGAAGTGCAGGATGTGCGGATCGGAAAATTTATGGAGCTTGTCATCGAGAAAAGCGACCGCGATATCAACGAACTGGTGCGGGAGATGTGTGAAAAGCTGTTGGCCAATACGGTTATTGAAGACTACCGTTATGAAATTGAGGAGGTAGTCGTCCAGTGAAATTTGCTGTGATCGTGTTTCCAGGGTCCAATTGTGACGTTGATATGTATCATGCGATTGCCGACGAGTTGCAAGAAGAAGTCGAATACGTATGGCATGATGAGGAAAACCTTGACCGTTTTGACGCGATTTTGCTACCGGGAGGATTTTCATATGGCGATTACCTTCGCTCCGGAGCGATCGCCCGCTTCTCCAACGTCATGAAAGCGGTCCAAAAAGCGGCGGAAGAAGGAAAGCCGATATTAGGCGTATGCAACGGGTTTCAAATTTTGCTAGAGGCAGGGCTGCTTCCGGGGGCAATGCGCCGCAATAACAGTTTGAAATTTATTTGCCGCCCGGTGTCGTTAAAAGTAGAAAACAACGAAACGATGTTTACGTCTTCGTACGAACAAGGTGAAATCATTACGATTCCGATCGCCCATGGCGAAGGCAATTATTATTGTGACGAGCCAACGCTAAAGCGGCTGATCGAAAATCGGCAAATCGTTTTTCGCTATCACGGAGAAAATCCAAATGGTAGCTTAGCCGATATTGCCGGAATTGTCAATGAAAAAGGCAATGTGCTTGGCATGATGCCGCATCCGGAGCGGGCGGTGGATGTGCTGCTTGGCAGCGCTGACGGGTTAAAGCTGTTCCAATCGATCGTGAAATACTGGAGGGAAACACATGTCATTACTGCTTGAGCCAAGTCCAACAGTGATTAAAGACGAAAAATTATATCGGGAAATGGGACTGACGGACGAAGAATTTGCGATGATTGAAAAGATTTTGGGCCGCTTGCCGAACTACACGGAAACAGGAATTTTTTCTGTCATGTGGTCCGAGCATTGCAGCTACAAAAACTCGAAGCCGGTGTTAAAAAAGTTTCCGACGGAAGGAAAGCATGTGCTCCAAGGCCCGGGCGAAGGAGCGGGTATTGTGGATATCGGCGACGGCTTGGCGGTGGCATTTAAAATCGAAAGCCATAACCACCCGTCGGCCATTGAGCCGTATCAAGGGGCGGCGACCGGTGTCGGCGGTATCATCCGCGACGTCTTTTCGATGGGGGCGCGCCCGATTGCGCTATTAAATTCGCTTCGCTTCGGGGAGTTAACGTCCCCGCGTGTCAAGTATCTATTTGAAAATGTAGTGGCCGGGATCGCTGGTTACGGCAATTGCGTCGGCATACCGACTGTCGGCGGCGAGGTGCAGTTTGATCCTGCTTATGAAGGCAATCCGCTTGTCAATGCGATGTGTGTCGGTATTATTCGCCATGAAGACATTCAACGCGGCGTGGCAACCGGGGTAGGAAACACCGTCATGTATGTAGGGGCGAAAACAGGACGTGACGGCATCCATGGCGCGACGTTTGCTTCGGAGGAGTTGACGGAGCAATCGGAGGCGAAACGTCCAGCCGTTCAAGTTGGCGATCCGTTTATGGAAAAATTATTGCTCGAAGCCTGCTTGGAAGTAGTAAAATCCGATGCGCTTGTCGGCATTCAAGATATGGGTGCGGCCGGGTTAACGAGCTCTTCGGCAGAGATGGCAAGCAAAGGCGGGTTTGGCATTGAAATGAATTTGGATCTGGTGCCGCAGCGTGAGGCGGGCATGACGCCGTATGAAATGATGCTCTCGGAATCACAGGAGCGGATGCTGCTTGTCGTCAAACAAGGACGAGAGCAAGAAATTTATGATTTATTCGCCAAATATGGCTTGGAAGCAAAAGCGATCGGCAAAGTGACAGATGATAAAATGCTTCGTCTCTACTTCCGCGGCGAGGTCGTCGCGGAAATTCCGGTAGACGCTTTGGCAAAGGATGCGCCGGTCTATCATAAACCAGCCAAAGAACCAGCTTATTATCGCGAGTTCCAAGCGATGGAGCCATACGTTCCTGTCGTCACCGACTATGAAAAAACGTTGCTGGCGTTACTGGCGCAGCCGACGATCGCCAGCAAAGAATGGGTATATGATCAATACGATTATATGGTGCGAACCAACACGGTAGTTGCGCCAGGATCGGATGCGGCAGTCGTGCGCATTCGCGGCACGAATAAGGCGCTGGCGATGACAACGGACTGCAACTCGCGCTACCTTTATTTAGATCCGGAAACCGGCGGGAAAATTGCTGTAGCCGAGGCGGCGAGAAATTTGGTTTGTTCCGGTGCCAAACCGTTGGCACTGACGGACTGCTTAAATTTCGGGAATCCAGAAAAACCGGAAATCTTCTGGCAGCTCGAAAAAGCGGTTGATGGAATGAGCGCCGCTTGCCGTGCGTTGGAAACTCCAGTCATCAGCGGGAACGTTTCCTTATATAACGAAACGAACGGAGAAGCGATTTATCCAACTCCGGTTGTCGGAATGGTCGGCCTTATTGAAGACATTCGTTATATCACCACGCAATCATTTAAACGTGCGGGCGATCTCATTTATGTCATCGGCGAAGCGCAGCCGGAGTTTGGCGGAAGCGAGCTGCAAAAATGGCTCGAAGGCCGCATTTTTGGCCAAGCGCCAGCCATTGATTTAACGGTGGAAGCGAAGCGGCAAAAACAACTGTTAACGGCGATCCAAGCAGGGGTGATCGCATCGGCGCATGATATCGCGGAAGGCGGCTTTGCCGTTGCCTTGGCTGAATGTTTAATGGGCGCGGATGGACTTGGCGCGAAAGTCACGATCGCTGGGGATACGATTAGCGAGCTATTTAGCGAAACGCAATCACGGTTTATTGTTTCCGTGAAAAAAGAACATCGCGAAACGTTTGAGCAATTGGTGGAAGCAAAGCAAATCGGTGAGGTAACCGACGACAATACGCTTCTTATTGAGGGCGAAAACGGAGAAACGATTATCCAACTTTCTGTCGCAGAAATGAGAAGCGTGTGGAAAGGGGCTATTCCATGCTTGCTGAAATCAAAGGATTAAATGAAGAGTGCGGCATTTTCGGTATTTGGGGACATGAAAACGCGGCGCAGCTCACGTATTACGGCTTACATAGCCTTCAGCACCGCGGCCAGGAAGGAGCGGGAATCGTCGTTGCCCATCAAGGAACGCTGCAAGGCCATAAAGGGTTAGGGCTTGTCACCGAAGTGTTTCATAACGAGACGCTTCAAGCGTTAAACGGTGCGGCAGCGATCGGCCACGTCCGCTACTCAACGGCAGGGGGAGGCGGCTATGAAAACGTCCAGCCGCTTCTGTTCCGCTCGCAAACGGGAAGCATTGCCCTTGCTCATAACGGCAATCTCACGAATGCGATTGATTTAAAACTGCAGCTTGAGGCGCAGGGAAGCATTTTCCAAACGACTTCCGATACGGAAGTGCTGGCCCATCTTATTCGCCGCAGCCAGGCGCCAACGTTCAAAGAGCAGGTAAAAGAGGCGCTCACCTATGTGGAAGGAGCGTTTGCGTTCCTGCTATTGACGGAAAAGGAGCTATACATCGCCCTTGATCCACACGGATTTCGTCCGCTTTCGATCGGAAGGCTTGGCGACGCCTATGTCGTTGCTTCCGAGACGTGTGCCTTTGATGTGATCGGCGCCACGTACAAAAGGGAAGTCGAGCCGGGAGAATTAATTATCATTAGCGGCGAAGGAATGCGTTCGGAACGGTTCGCCCCGATGCGGCCACGTTCGATTTGCAGCATGGAATATATTTATTTCGCCCGTCCAGACAGCAATGTGGATGGCATTAACATTCATACGGCAAGAAAAAATTTAGGAAAACGACTGGCGCTAGAGGCGCCGGCGGAAGCGGATATTGTCACCGGCGTGCCCGATTCCAGCATTTCTGTTGCGATCGGCTATGCGGAGGAGACCGGCATTCCATATGAGCTTGGGCTGATTAAAAACCGCTATGTCGGACGTACGTTTATTCAGCCGTCCCAGTCCTTGCGGGAGCAAGGAGTGAAAATGAAACTATCGCCGGTGCGCGGCGTGGTCGCCGGAAAACGCGTCGTGATGGTCGATGATTCGATTGTGCGCGGCACGACAAGCAGACGGATTGTGGCGATGCTTCGTGAAGCGGGTGCGACGGAAGTGCACGTCCGAATTAGCGCGCCGCCGATTACGCATCCATGTTTTTACGGAATTGATACATCGACGCGCGAAGAGTTGATTGCATCCAAGTATACGGTTGAGGAAATCCGCCAAATCATTGGCGCCGATTCGTTAGCATTTTTAAGTCAAGAAGGGCTGTTAGAGGCGATTGGTCGGCCGGATCATCTGCCATTACGCGGGCAATGCCTGGCCTGTTTTACCGGAAACTACCCGACCAATATCAGCCGAGCGCGTTTGCCGTTTACGGCGGTGAAATAAAAAGGGGGACTTGACGTGGCAAAAGCATATAAACAAGCGGGCGTGGACATTGAAGCAGGATATCGTGCTGTCTCTTTGATGAAGCCCCACGTGCAAAGAACGATGCGTCCGGAAGTGCTTGGCGGGTTAGGTGGATTTGGCGGCATGTTTGATTTATCGAAGCTTGGATATAAGGAGCCGGTGCTTGTTTCCGGGACGGATGGCGTGGGGACAAAGCTTAAGATTGCGTTTATGATGGACCGGCATGATACAATTGGAATAGATTGTGTGGCGATGTGCGTCAATGATATTGTCGTCCAAGGAGCAGAACCGCTCTTTTTTCTTGACTATATCGCATGCGGCAAAGCGGTGCCGGAAAAAATCGCGCACATTGTCAAAGGAATTGCCGATGGCTGCGCTGAAGCAGGATGCGCGCTGATCGGCGGAGAAACAGCGGAAATGCCGGGAATGTATGAAGAAGAGGAATATGATGTCGCTGGGTTTGCCGTTGGGATTGCGGAAAAGTCAAAGCTTGTGACGGGGAGCCATATTCAAGAAGGGGACGTGCTGATCGGACTTGCTTCCAACGGCCTTCACAGCAACGGCTATTCTCTCGTGCGCCGCATCGTGTTCGAGCAGGCGAAACTGGAGCTGGACCGCATCTATGAGCCTCTGGATGTTTCGCTCGGTGAAGAGCTATTAAAGCCGACGCGCATTTACGTCAAGCCGCTTCTTCAAGTGATGAAACAATTGGACATTAAAGGGATGGCGCATATTACGGGCGGCGGTTTTATTGAAAACATCCCGCGCATGCTTCCGGAAGGGCTGGGCGCGGAAATTGACGACGGTTCGTGGCCGGTGCCTCCGATTTTTGATCTGCTCCAGGAAAAAGGGAAACTAGAGCGCGGTGAAATGTTTTCTATTTTCAATATGGGAATTGGCATGGTGCTGGCAGTAGACCGCGGAGTGGTAGATCGTGTATCCGCTCTTTTCAAAGAGCTGGGAGAAAAAGCGTATGTCATTGGCCGCGTGAAACGAGGAGAAGGCGTTTCTTTTGTTGGAGGGATGATGGCATGAAACAACTTGCTGTTTTTGCCTCCGGCAGCGGCACGAATTTTCAGGCGATTGTCGATGCGGCCAAAAAAGGGATGTTGCCGGCGCACGTGGCCTTGTTAGTATGCGATAAGCCGGGAGCGAAAGTCATTGAGCGGGCGGAGCGCGAGCATATTCCCGCGTTCATTTTTTCGCCGAAAGACTATGCTGCTAAAGCAGAATTTGAACAGGCGATTTTAGCCCAACTGCGAAAATATCATATTGATTTCATCGCGCTTGCCGGCTATATGCGTCTCGTTGGTCCAACGCTGCTTGATGCCTATGAAGGAAAAATCGTCAATATCCATCCATCGCTGTTGCCGGCGTTTCCAGGCAAAGACGCGATTGGGCAGGCGTACCGGGCGGGAGTAAAAGTAACCGGCGTAACGATTCATTATGTCGATGAAGGAATGGATACCGGACCGATCATCGCACAGCGTGCTGTACCGATTCACGACGGAGAGCCGCTAGAACAGCTCGAGACGCGGATTCACGAAGTGGAACATGAGCTATATCCTGCTGTATTAAAAACATTACTCGAACATCAATAGAAAGGATCGAGAATCATGGCAGTGAAACGGGCATTGCTAAGTGTATCGAACAAGGAAGGAATTGTATCGCTGGCGAAACAATTGGTGAAACTAGGTGTGGAAATTATCTCCACAGGCGGAACGAAAAAAACATTGGAAGAAGCGGGAGTTCCCGTCATTGGCATTTCCAAAGTGACAGGGTTTCCGGAAATTTTAGACGGGCGCGTCAAAACATTGCATCCGATGATTCATGGCGGGTTGCTCGCGATCCGCGACAATGAGCGCCATCAAGCTGAACTTCATGAGCATCACATTACTCCGATTGATTTAGTGGTCGTCAATTTATATCCGTTTCAACAAACGATTGCCAAAAGCGATGTGACGTTTGCCGAGGCGATCGAAAATATTGATATCGGTGGACCGACGATGCTTAGAGCGGCGGCGAAAAATCATGCCTATGTAACGGTCGTCGTGGATCCGGCCGACTATGACACGGTCATACAGGAGCTAAAAGAACATGGCGATGTATCCGCAGAAACGAAACGGAAACTAGCGGCGAAAGTATTCCGCCATACGGCCGCATACGACGCGCTGATTGCCGAATATTTAACCAACAAGACAGGAGAAGAATATCCGGAAACATTAACGGTCACTTTCGTGAAAAAACAAGCATTGCGCTATGGGGAAAATCCGCATCAAACAGCGGCGTTTTATAAAAAACCGCTCGGTGTCTCTTTCTCGATTGCGCAAGCAACGCAGCTGCACGGAAAGGAATTATCGTACAACAATATTAATGATGCGAACGCCGCACTACAATTAGTAAAAGAGTTTACCGAGCCGGTGGCAGTGGCGGTGAAGCATATGAATCCGTGCGGCGTCGGCACGGGCGCGACGATTTATGAAGCGTTCTTAAAAGCGTACGAGGCCGATCCGACTTCGATTTTTGGCGGTATTATCGCTTTAAACCGCGAAGTGGATAAAGCGACGGCCGAAAAAATGCACGAAATCTTTCTAGAAATTGTCATCGCTCCATCGTTTAGCGATGAGGCGCTCGCGATTTTGACGCAAAAGAAAAACATTCGCCTCTTGACCGTGGATTTCACCGCACCAAAGACGAAAGAAAAAATGCTTGTTTCCGTGCAAGGCGGTCTGCTTATACAAGAAGCGGACACTCACACGCTTGATGATGCCGAGCTGAAAGTCGTGACGAAGCGTGAACCGACAGAAGAAGAATGGAAACAATTGCAATTCGCGTGGAAGGTGGTCAAACACGTCAAATCGAACGCAATCGTGCTGGCGAGAGACGGAATGACGATCGGCGTCGGCGCCGGTCAAATGAATCGTGTCGGTGCGGCGAAAATCGCCATTGAACAGGCGGGAGAGAAAGCAAACGGGGCGGTGCTTGCCTCCGATGCGTTTTTCCCGATGGACGATACCGTCGAAGCGGCGGCCAAAGCTGGTATTACCGCCATCATCCAGCCGGGCGGTTCGATTCGTGACGCCGATTCGATTCGCAAAGCAGATGAATACGGAATTGCCATGGTCTTTACTGGAATCCGCCATTTTAAACATTAGGTTGGGGGGAGCGTCATGAAAGTATTGATTGTCGGCCGCGGCGGCAGGGAGCATGCGATTGCTTGGAAGGCCGCGCAAAGCCCGCTTGTTACTAAGCTATACGCCGCCCCGGGCAATCCGGGCATCGCACAAGTCGCGGAGCTTGTTCCGATTGAGGAACACGACATCGACGCGCTTGTTCGCTTTGCCAAAAAGGAAGGCATCGATCTTACGATTGTCGGTCCGGAAGCGCCGTTGCTTGCCGGTATTGTCGACCGTTTTGAAGAGGAAGGATTGCGCATTTTCGGTCCGCGTAAAAATGCGGCGTTAATTGAAGGAAGCAAAGCGTTTGCCAAAGAGCTGATGAAAAAATATGGCATTCCAACGGCCGAACATGCGACGTTTACTTCGTATGAGGAAGCAAAAGCGTATGTCGAGAAAAAAGGCGCGCCGATTGTCATAAAAGCGGACGGATTGGCAGCAGGAAAAGGAGTGATTGTCGCTGCGACGCTTTCTGAGGCTATCCAGGCGCTAGATGCGATGATGATCGAAAATCAGTTTGGCGATGCAAGCAAAAAAGTGGTCGTGGAAGAATACTTAGAAGGCGAAGAGTTTTCGTTCATGGCATTTGTCCATGGCGAACAGGTTTATCCACTCGCGATTGCCCAGGACCATAAGCGGGCATATGACAATGATAAAGGACCAAATACGGGCGGAATGGGGGCATATTCTCCAGTGCCGCAAATTTTCGATCAAACGGTGGAGACTGCGCTGTCCACGATCCTTCAGCCGATGGCAAAAGCATTGGCGGCGGAAGGACGACCGTTTACCGGAGTATTGTACGCGGGATTAATGGAAACAAGCCAAGGCCCAAAAGTGATCGAGTTTAACGCCCGCTTTGGCGATCCGGAGGCGCAGGTGGTGCTGCCGCGGTTAGAAAACGACCTTATTGAAGTGATCACCGCCGTAATGGAAGGGCAAAACATCGAACTGCGTTGGTCGGATGAGACGGTCATCGGCGTGGTGCTAGCAACGAAAGGCTATCCAGGGGCATATGAACGTGGAGCGGTGATTAGCGGCTGGGATCAGCTAGGGGAAAAAACCCTAGTATTTCACGCAGGAACGAAGATGGAAAATAATACTTTATATACAAACGGTGGCCGCGTGCTGCTTGTGGCGGAGAAAGGCGAGACGCTCGAGCAGGCAAGGAAGACGGTATATGCGCAAATTGCCCATATCGATTGTGATCAGCTATTTTACCGCCGTGACATCGGCAAAAGGGCTATCGAACGCGCTTCCGGCGCACATACACAAACGCAAGGGCGATAATGCCGCCAATAAGAGAAGCGAGTACAAACGACATATCTGTCATGTATTCGAGTAGCATGTTTATTCACTCCTTTTGAACGGACTGGCGTTATGCAAACGCCAGTCTTTGTTTACGTAGGATTGATTGTGGCGTCCTCTTTTATGCGAATTGCCTGCTCGCGGCGGCAATTTTCCAATAAAGCAGTCATTGGACAAAAACGGGTGATTCCTTCCCCTACTTTCATGGCAGCGAGCAAGGCGATAATGAGATAAGAGGCGCACCAGGGCCGTCTTGTCATTTTTGCCGTTGCCCATGCAAGCATGGTCAAGCCAAAAGTAATACGAATGAGCGCATTGACGATACCAATATTAGACATAATAATCTTTTTCCTCCTTTTTTCATTGTGAAAATGACTTTAATGCGTTAAAATGATTATATGGCATGATTAGGAAAAAAGGGACGGGGTGTATATGAGCGAACAACGTTATCATTGGAAAAGTCACGAATTACGTGAACATGTTGCGATTATTGATGGAAAAAAATCACCGGCAAAAGTATTAACGAATGCGACTTATTTACATTCGTATTTTCGTGAATGGCTAAAAGGGAATATTTGGATATACAATGATCGAATTGTGTACGTCGGGGAACGGTTTCCCGATCGTGTCGATGATTCATGCGAAATCGTTGATTGCAGCGGTTATGTGTTAGTTCCTGGCTATATTGAACCGCATGCGCATCCATTTCAATTATATAATCCCCATACGTTTGCGCACTATGCATCGAAATATGGAACGACAACAATGATTAACGATAATTTATTCTTTATTTTGCAATTGTCAGATGATAAGGCGTTTTCTTTATTAGAGAAAATGAATGCGCTTCCATCGTCAATGTACTGGTGGTGCCGATTTGATGGGCAGACGGAGCTGGAGAGAGAAGAAGAACTGTTATCCAACGCCAGAGTAAAGAGGTGGCTGGAACAAGAAACGGTATTGCAAGGCGGGGAGTTGACGGGATGGCCGAAGCTTCTTGCTGGAGACGATCTTATGCTTCATTGGATTCAAGAGGCAAAGCGGATGAAACGAAAAATTGAAGGCCATTTTCCTGGCGCTTCAGAGAAAACGCTTACAAAAATGATGCTTCTTGGGGCTGATTGCGATCATGAGGCGATGACGGGTAAAGAAGTATATACGCGGCTTTTGCATGGATATACCGTGTCATTGCGTCATTCGTCCATTCGTCCGGATTTGCCGAAGCTTCTTCGAGAAATAAAGGAACTTGGCATTCATCAGTATGATAAGTTGATTCTCACGACGGACGGTTCGCCGCCATCGTTTTATGAAGAAGGTGTTACCGACCGCTTGATTCTCATTGCGTTGGAGCATGACGTTCCTGTTATTGACGCCTACAATATGGCGACGGTGAACGTCGCGCGCCATTACGGAATCGAGCACCTTCACGGCAGCATTGCGACAGGAAGAATAGCAAACATTAACTTTTTACGTTCGAGAGAAGACCCGACTCCTGTACAAGTGCTTGCAAAAGGCCAATGGGTCAAACGGGAGGGAGATGACTCGATTACATGGCCATCGATGACGTGGAGCGACTATGGAATGGAGCCGCTTCGCTTATCTTGGCATTTAACAATGGATGATTTACAGTTTTCGATGCCAATGGGAATATATATGGAAAACACGGTGATTATGAAGCCATATTCTATTTTGATCGATACTTCTCGTGACGAACTGTCCACCGATCATGATGAAAGCTTTTTAGCACTGATGGATCGCCATGGAAAATGGCGTGTCAATACGATATTGAAAGGATTTGCTACGAATGTCCGCGGGCTTGCTAGCTCCTATTCGACCACAGGAGATATTATTTTGATCGGAAAAAGCAAGCGAGATATGTTTCTTGCTTTCCAACGAATGCGTGAAATCGGCGGCGGAATTGTGTTAGTGGAAAATGGTGAAATCATTCATGAAATTCCGCTATCTCTCCATGGCATGATGTCGACACAAAGCGTAGAAGAGTTGATCGATGAGGAGAAAAAGTTCGTTGAATTATTAAAACAGCGCGGATATCGTTTTGTGGATCCAATTTATTCAATATTCTTTTTACAATCGACACATTTGCCGTATGTACGTATTACACAGCGAGGAATTTATGACGTAATGAATAAAACAGTACTCTTTCCGGCGATAATGCGTTAAAATAGAAAAGAAAAGGTTGTGTGACTGTTGAGAAAACGTTGGCTTGCTTTGTTTAGTGTGCTGTACCTTTTCATGGGCGGCTGTGTGCATGAAGAAAAACAACAAGCCTCTCAGCCGAAGCCGGCACCCGTCGAAACACCAAAACAACAGGATAGTTCCAAACAGCAGGTGTTTCCGCTAACCGGGCTGCCAGCAGAAGGGTCGGTGAATCATCGCGTTATTGCGGTAATGGTAAATAATCATCCAAAAGCGCGGCCGCAGTCAGGACTGCAAAAAGCGGATATCGTTTATGAAGTGCTGGCAGAAGGGGATGTTACACGGCTTTTAGCGTTGTATCAAAGCGAATTTCCAGAAAAAGTCGGTCCAGTACGCAGCGCCCGCGACTATTATATTAAGTTGAGCAATGGTTATCATGCGCTTTATGTTTGCCATGGCTGGAGTCCGGAGGCAAAAGCGATGCTGGAAGCAGGGGCGGCCGATTATTTAAATGGTTTGTTTTATGACGGAACGTTGTTTCGGCGCGCTTCGTTCCGCAAAGCGCCGCATAATTCCTATATTACATTTGCCAATATTGAAAAAGGGGCAATCCAAAACGGCTATGCGCTGCAAGACGATGTCAAGCCGCTTCCATTTCGCCAGGATGCCGCAACAGGGGAAAAGGCGGGAACCATTACTATTACGTATTCACGTCACAGCTATGCGCAAGTGCAGTACAAGTATGTCCCAAATCAAAAAAGCTATTATCGCTATAGCGCGGGAGAACAGACGGTCGATTATGATACACATGACCCGATCGTCATGCAAAATATCATGGTCATTGCCGCCAAACACCAGGTGATTGATGCGGCGGGGCGGCGCAGCATTGACCTCGATTCTGGGGGAGACGGATATTTATTCCAAAACGGCGTGGTACAAAAAATACAATGGAAAAATATCGACGGCCGCATTTTGCCGTTTCGCAATGGGAACCCGATTGGCTTTGTACCGGGAAAAACATGGATCAATGTCGTTCCTGATTTAAATATAGTAAAGTGGTAAAGGAGGATCGCCGTTTATGCAAATCGATAAATTGCGTGGCAGAGAAGTGGATCAGCTGTTTAAAGCGATTCTTTCTTTGCGCGATTTAGAGGAGTGCTACCGCTTTTTTGACGACTTATGCACGGTCAACGAAATTCAGTCGTTAGCGCAGCGTCTCGAAGTAGCACGCATGCTTCGCGAAGGCTATACGTACCATAAAATCGAAACGGAAACAGGAGCGAGCACCGCGACGATTTCACGTGTGAAACGTTGTTTAAACTATGGAAACGACGCTTATGCGATGGCGTTAGACCGTATTAAAGAAGAATCAAAGCAACCTTCCGAAGAAGCCCATAACGCATAATCGAAGCAAGGAGATTCCTTCCCATGAAAAGGAACTCCTTTTCTTTTTGCCGATTTGTTATAATGAAGAAATGGATAAATTAATGGAGGGTTTTATCATATGTATGATATTCGCGAGTGGCGCCATGTATTTAAGCTAGACCCGAACAAAGAAATTAGCGATGAACATCTCGAACGCGTTTGTGAATCAGGGACCGACGCCATTATTGTCGGCGGAACGGATGGCGTTACATTAGAAAATGTATTAGAGCTGTTAGGGCGCATCCGCCGCTTTTCCGTTCCATGTGTTTTGGAAATCTCCAATCTAGAGTCTATCACCCCTGGTTTTGATTTTTATTTTATCCCAATGGTACTGAACAGCCGCGAAACAAAATGGATCATCGATCTGCATCATGACGCGGTGAAACAGTTTGGCGACGTCATGAATTGGGATGAAATAAGGATGGAAGGGTATTGCATTTTACATAAACATTGTAAAGCGGCTACGCTTACCGCGGCGAACACGGAGCTTGGGGAAGAAGATGTGGTCGCGTATGCGCTTATAGCTGAGCATATGTACCGCCTGCCGATTTTTTATTTGGAATATAGCGGTGCTTACGGAGATCCTCAGCTTGTGCGGCGCGTCAAACAAGTATTAACGAAAACACAGCTGTTTTACGGCGGCGGGATTAAAACGGCAAAACAAGCGAAAGAAATGGCGCAATACGCTGATACGGTCGTCGTGGGCAACATCGTTTACGAAGACATTGACCAGGCGCTGGCCACGGTCAAAGCGGTGAAGCAGTAAGCTGGTCAAGGCGCGAAAAGTGGTGTAAAATAGAACATATGTTTCTTGGTGGTGATAAAAGTGAATTTTTTGTCGGAAAAATTACTGGCTAATTTAAATAAGGAGCAGCAAGCCGCTGTGAAAACGACGGAAGGGCCGCTTCTCATTATGGCAGGGGCGGGAAGCGGCAAAACGCGTGTATTAACACACCGCATTGCCTATTTAATGGCAGAAAAGCATGTGGCTCCATGGAATATTTTAGCGATTACGTTTACGAATAAAGCGGCGCGGGAGATGAAAGAACGCGTGCAGGCGCTGTTAGGCGGCGCGGCGGAAGAGGTGTGGATTTCCACGTTCCATTCGATGTGCGTTCGCATTTTACGCCGCGATATTGACCGCATCGGCATCAACCGCAATTTTTCCATTCTCGATACGACCGATCAACTCTCGGTGATTAAAAATATTTTAAAAGAAAAAAATATCGATCCAAAAAAGTTTGAGCCGCGCGCGATACTCGGCACGATCAGCAGCGCGAAAAACGAGCTGCTGACTCCAGAGAAATTTGCCAAACGGGCAAGCAGCTATTATGAAAAAATCGTCAGTGATGTGTATGACGAATATCAACAGCGCCTTTTGCGCAACCATTCGCTCGATTTTGACGACTTAATTATGACGACGATTCAGCTGTTTGAACGTGTGCCGGAAGTATTGGAGTACTATCAATATAAATTTCAATATATCCACATTGATGAGTACCAAGACACTAACCGTGCGCAGTATACGCTTGTCAAAATGCTGGCGGCGCGCTTTCAAAATATATGTGTTGTCGGCGATGCGGATCAATCGATTTACCGCTGGCGCGGCGCGGACATTCAAAACATCTTATCGTTTGAACGAGATTATCCGAACGCAAAAGTGATTTTGCTCGAGCAAAACTATCGCTCCACAAAACGGATTTTGCAAGCGGCAAACGAAGTCATCGAAAACAATATCAACCGGAAACCGAAAAGGCTGTGGACGGAAAATCCGGAAGGTCAAAAAATCGTATATTACGAAGCGATGAACGAAGCGGATGAAGCGCAGTTTGTCGCCGGTAAAATAAAAGAATATGTTGACAGCGGAAAACGCCGTTATTCTGATTTTGCCATTTTATATCGCACAAACGCCCAGTCACGGATCATAGAAGAAGTATTCCTCAAGTCCAATATTCCGTATCAAATTGTCGGCGGTTTGAAGTTCTACGACCGCAAAGAAATTAAAGATATTTTGGCTTATTTGCGCGTGATTGCCAATCCGAATGACGACATTAGCCTGCTTCGCATCATTAATGTGCCAAAGCGCGGCATTGGTGCTTCTTCGCTTGATAAAATCGTAAGCTATGCTTCCGAAAACGGATTATCGGTATTTGAAGCGCTCGGCGAACTGGAGCATATTGGGCTCTCTGCCCGGATTGCCGCTTCCTTGCTGGAATTTCGCCGCCAGCTCGAACAATGGGCACAGCTGCAGGAATACGTTTCCGTTACCGAGCTGGTCGAAGAAGTGCTGGACAAGTCCGGCTACCGCGAGATGCTGAAGGCGGAAAATACGCTGGAAGCGCAAAGCCGCTTGGAAAACATCGACGAGTTTTTATCGGTCACCAAGCATTTTGAAAATGTGAGTGAAGACAAATCGCTTATTGCGTTTTTAACGGATTTGGCGTTAATTTCTGACATTGATCAGCTGAATGAGACGAATGGCAATAGCGAAGATTCGGTCGTGCTAATGACGCTTCATTCCGCAAAAGGCTTGGAGTTCCCGGTTGTCTTTCTGATCGGAATGGAAGAAGGAATTTTTCCGCATAACCGTTCGCTTGACGATGAGGACGAGATGGAAGAGGAACGCCGTCTCGCGTATGTCGGCATTACCCGCGCGGAAGAAGAGTTGTTTTTAACAAGCGCGCAAATGCGCACATTGTTTGGAAATATCCATATGAATCCGGTATCGCGTTTTATTGGTGAAATTCCGGAAGAATTAATCGAATCGGTCAATCGCCGGACATTGTATGCCGCTGCTTCTTCGGCCAAACAAACCGGCTTCCGTACGGCGACGGCGTCAGGATCGGCTGGCGGCGGGGCGACGGTGTGGAAGGTTGGCGATAAAGCAGACCATAAAAAATGGGGAATCGGCACCGTGGTCAGCGTGCGCGGGGAAGGGGAAGACCAAGAATTGGACATTGCTTTCCCAAGCCCGATTGGCATTAAACGGCTGCTTGCCAAATTCGCTCCGATTACAAAAGTGTAAAGAAAGGAGAACGGATATGGACCGACAAGCTGCGCAAACGCGCATAGAAGAGCTGCGCGAACTATTAAATAAATACAATTATGAGTACTATGTCCTTGACCGTCCGTCCGTGCCTGACGCGGAATATGACCGGCTTATGCAAGAGCTGATCGCGCTCGAAGAACAATATCCGGAATTCAAAACGAAAGATTCTCCTTCGCAGCGGGTCGGCGGCCAACCGCTAGATGCGTTTCAAAAAGTGGAGCACCGCATTCCGATGCTAAGTCTCGCCAATGCGTTTAACGAAGGCGATTTACGCGACTTCGATCGCCGCGTGCGCCAGGAAGTCGGCGATGATGTCACCTATGTGTGCGAGTTGAAAATCGACGGGCTCGCCGTTTCTGTCCGCTACGAAGACGGCTATTTCGTCCAAGGGGCGACGCGCGGCGACGGGGTGACCGGCGAGGATATTACGGAAAACTTAAAAACGATCCGCTCTTTGCCGCTTCGCCTGAAGGAAGCCGTGACGCTTGAAGCGCGCGGCGAAGCGTATATGCCGAAAGCGTCGTTTGAGCGGCTGAATGAACAGCGAAAGCAGCGCGGCGAGGAGCTGTTTGCCAATCCGCGCAATGCCGCGGCCGGATCACTGCGTCAGTTGGATCCAAAAATCGCAGCGTCCCGTCATCTCGATTTATTCGTCTATGGTCTTGCCAATGCCGAGGAACTAGGGATCGATTCGCACAGCGCCGCCCTTGATTATTTACAAGCGATCGGATTTAAAGTAAATCCAGAACGGCGGAGATGCGCCAATATCGATGAAGTCATTCGCTTTGTCAACGAATGGCATGAAAAACGCCCGCAACTCCCGTACGAAATCGATGGCATTGTCATTAAAGTCGATTCATTTGAACAGCAGGAACAGCTGGGCGCAACCGCAAAAAGCCCGCGCTGGGCGATCGCGTATAAATTTCCGGCTGAGGAAGTTGTCACGAAACTGATTGGCATTGAATTAAATGTCGGGCGCACGGGGGTTGTAACGCCGACCGCGATTTTAGAGCCGGTCCGTGTCGCAGGAACGACGGTGCAGCGCGCCACTCTTCATAACGAAGATTTCATTCGTGAAAAAGACATCCGCATCGGCGATTCGGTCGTGATTAAAAAAGCGGGCGATATTATTCCGGAAGTGGTCAACGTCGTGTTTGACCGGCGGACGGGAGAAGAGGTGCCGTTTGTCATGCCGACGCATTGCCCGGAGTGCGGCAGTGAATTAGTCCGGCTCGAAGGTGAAGTAGCGCTCCGCTGCATTAATCCGAAATGTCCGGCGCAAATCCGCGAGGGACTCATTCATTTTGTTTCGCGTCAGGCGATGAACATTGAAGGGCTTGGCGAAAAGGTCATCTCCCAGCTGTTCCGTGAAGGACTCATCCATGATGTTGCCGATATTTATCGTTTGACAAAAGAACAGTTAATTAACTTGGAACGGATGGGGGAAAAGTCGGCAACTAATTTGCTTAACGCCATTGAAGCGTCGAAACAAAATTCGTTAGAGCGCCTTCTGTTCGGCTTAGGCATTCGCCATGTCGGCGCCAAAGCGGCAAAAGTGCTGGCGGAACATTTTGAAACGATGGACCGCCTGCAAAGCGCAACAAAAGAAGAGTTGATGGCGATTCACGAAATCGGCGAGAAAATGGCTGATTCGATTGTTACGTATTTTGCAAAACCGGAAGTAAAAGAGTTGTTAAATGAACTGCGTGCTTATGGCGTCAACATGGAATACAAAGGTCCAAAAACGCCAAAGGCTGGTGATGTTGATTCTTACTTTGCCGGCAAAACGGTGGTGTTAACCGGGAAGCTTGAATCGTTGTCGCGCAACGAAGCAAAAGAAAAAATCGAGCAGCTTGGCGGCAAAGTCACCGGCAGCGTCAGCAAAAATACTGATTTGGTCATTGCTGGAGCGGATGCCGGTTCGAAACTGGCAAAAGCCGAGCAGCTAAATATCGAAATTTGGGATGAAACAAGATTTCTACAAGAAATTGAGCGAAATAAGTAGGGGTGAACCATGAAAAAACAGTTCATAATATGGGTGGCTATGCTTTTGCTTCTTTCTGCCTGCGCGCCAAAATTCGGCCAAGAAGAAGTAGTGCAGAACAAAAATAATAAAGAGCAAAAAGCTGTCATTCCAAAGTATAATATATCCGATTCTTATTATCGCGTCGTGCTGCCGTTTAAAGTATCGGGAGCGCGCGGCGAAACGGTGGAAGATTTAAATACTCGTTTAGATGTCGATGAATTTGAAACCGGACTGATGCGCATCGCGCAAGAACGCTTTTCTCCGGACGATTACTTATTTCAAGAAGGACAATATTTAGATAAAGATACGGTGAAGCGGTGGCTGCAAAGAAAGCTCACGCCCGAACAGCTGAAAGAGAACAAGATGAAGCCATCAGAAAACGTTGGCTTAAACCCGCCGATTAGCGACAAAGGAACGAATGAAGAGAAAAACAAAAAAAGCCCGATTTATTTGGCGAGCATTTTAGAACATGATTATTTAACGAAAGTAAGCGATAATAAAGTGAAGCTAGGGGGAGTTGTCATCGGGCTGGCGTTGAACTCGGTTCATTACTATTCAACGGAACAAGGCTACCCACGGGAAGTAGATATCAAAGACAATGTCATCGAACGGGAAGGAAAACGCATTGCTGCGGAAGTGCTCTCCCGTCTTCGCCATATGAAAGGGCTGAAGGAAGTTCCAATTACGATTGCTTTATATAAACAGGCACCAAAATCTTCAGTCGTTCCAGGTCACTTTTTTGCCGTAACCAATGTCGATGCGGGAAGCAGCACGATCGATGATTGGAAAGCCATCCATGAGGAATATTATTTATTTCCGTCAGATGAAGCCGAAAACAATCACCGCGATGACTCGTTAAAATTTAACGACTTTAAATCGGATATTGAAGCATTTTTCCCGAATTATACTGGTGTCGTTGGAAAAGGGCTATACATCAATGATCAGCTGCAGCAATTAACGATCAACATTACGTTGCCTTTTTATGGGAAGGCGGAAGTGATCGGATTTACACAATATGTCACCGGGCTAGTGATGGAAAAGTTTCCAGATTATATTAATGTAAATGTTTATATTTCGTCCACAGGCGGTCCGGAAAGTATTATCGTCCGCCAAGCGAAGGCGGATCAGCCGTTTGTTCATATTTATCAATAGTTTTTTCGTTTTTTTGAAAAAATTGAATCATATTGATTTATCCGTTAGAATGGTAGGTCTCACATTTCGCACCCTCTCGACGAAAATCGGGAGGATTTTTTCGTTCCGATGTCGAATGAATCCTTGACACACAAGGAACGTAAAGGAGTTTTTCACTTATGAACGTTCAAGTCAAAAAGGTCTATCGCAATTCTTATTTGAATATAATAAGTGCCCTATTCAAGAAACTGGGTCTGCCTCAATTGATTGACCATCTCGTGCCCGTCGATCCGCAGTGCCAAACGCGAGTCAGCGATGCCGTTCAGGCCATCCTCTACAATGTGTTTGACGGCCGGCAAGCCCTTGTTCACTTGGAACATTGGGCTCAGGAGGTCGATTGTGAGAAACTCATCCGTCCCGATCTCCATCCTTCCTGGTTGAACGACGATGCGTTGGCCCGTCATCTCGATCGCCTGTATGAGGCTGGCATTCACAACGTCATCAGCACTTGCTTGATTCATATTTATCGAAAAGAAGGCCTTTCCCTCCGAGCCTTCCACGCCGATACGACGGACAAGACCGTTTACGGCGCGTATGAATCGGCCTCGTTAGAGGCCTTACAAATCACACATGGCTACAACCGCCATCATCGTTGGCAAAAACAGATCGGTTTCGGACTGGTCGGCAACGAGGACGGCATCCCGTTTTACGGCGATGTGCACGATGGCAACCTGCCCGATAAAACATGGAATCCCGAGGTGCTGTCTCGTGTCCATGAACAGCTGAAGCAGGCCAAAATCGAAGACGAATGGATTTACGTGGCCGATTCCGCCGCGATGACGAAAGAGACCCTGGCGCAAACCAAAGCGGCCAACGCCTTTTTGATCACCAGAGGCCCTTCGTCGCTCCGGATCGTGAAAACCGCGCTGGCCGAAGCGGATGCTGAGGACACGACGTGGAGCGATCCCTTTACGTTGGCGGAGAGAAACGGCGCCACGTACCGGGTATGGGAAACGGCCTCGACGTATGAAGGCCACCCCGTTCGGCTGATCGTTGTTGAATCGAGCGCGCTCGACCAGCGAAAAGGAAAGACGCTTGAAAAAGAACGAACCAAAGAAGCGGAGCTTCTTCGCGAGGAACAAGCCCGTTGGGAGCGTCACCCCTTCTCCTGCCGGGAAGATGCCGAACAAGCCTTGGCGTCCCTCAAGGCGTCCCTTCGCCCCCGGTTTCATCGGGTTGAGGCCGCGGTCGAAGAGATCGTACGCCTGAAAAAACGGCGCGGACGGCCGAAAAAAGGGGCGGAACCCGAGGTGGAGACGCTGTATTTCTTGCACCTTGACGTCGAATTCGACCAAGACGCGTGGGAACAGGCGAGACGGAAAGCGTCCCGGTTTGTCCTTGTCACGACCGTTCCGAAGGAATGGAAGGGCCAACCCATGGATGCCCAAGAGATCTTGAAGCTGTATAAAGGGCAGATCTCGGTGGAAATGAACTTCGCTTTTTTGAAAGATCCGTTTTTCACGGATGAGATTTACGTCAAAAAACCAGAACGGGTCGCAGTATTAGGCTATTTGTTTCTGTTGGCCTTGGCTATTTACCGCGTTTTTCAGCGCCGAGTGCGTCAGTTTATTACTCCAGAACACCCGTTGAAGGGTCCTGGAGGCCGCAAGCTGACCCGGCCGACGGGACAGGCGATTTTTCAGCTGTTTCAATATGTGAACGTCGTCCTGTTCAAGCTGCCGGATGGGCGCATCCAACGCTCACTGGATCGCTCCCTTACCCCTGATCAGCGAAGGATTCTGCAGGGATTGGGCATGGATGAGAGCATCTACGTGTAACGTGATACGGAACGACCAGCGATGGTAAAAAAAGGATTGCCATCGCTCGTTGTGTTGGTCAAAAAGTTATTCTGAAAAACTAAATAAAAAATCCTTTGTTTTGACCTTGTTAGGGTGCGAAATGTGAGGTAGGTGGAGGTTGTAAACGCTTTTTTGCAAATTTCGTAAAGGGGGAAATCAAGGATGGTACAACCTTATAAACATGAACCGCTCACAGATTTTACGGTTGAAGCGAATCGAAAAGCGTTTGAAGAGGCGCTGAAAAAAGTCGAAGCGGAGCTTGGCCAAGACTATCCTCTCATTATTGGCGGTGAACGGGTTACAACCGACGAGAAAATCGTTTCGATTAACCCTGCGAATAAGACGGAAGTAATCGGCCGCGTGTCGAAAGCGAATAAAGAACTTGCCGAAAAAGCAATGAAAGTTGCCGATGAAGCGTTTAAATGGTGGAGCAAAACAAAACCAGAAGCGCGTGCTGACATTCTGTTCCGCGCCGCTGCGATTGTGCGCCGCCGCAAACATGAGTTTTCGGCATTGCTGGTAAAAGAGGCAGGAAAACCGTGGAAAGAAGCGGATGCGGATACGGCAGAAGCGATTGACTTTATGGAATATTACGCGCGGCAAATGCTGAAATTAAAAGACGGCATTCCAGTTGAAAGCCGCCCTGGTGAAACGAACCGGTTCTTCTACATTCCGCTTGGCGTCGGCGTCGTTATTTCGCCATGGAACTTCCCGTTTGCGATTATGGCAGGAACAACGGTTGCGGCGCTTGTGACAGGCAACACGGTTCTATTGAAGCCAGCGAGCGCAACACCTGTAGTTGCTTACAAATTCGCGGAAGTGTTAGAAGAAGCTGGCCTTCCGGCGGGAGTATTAAACTACATTCCGGGAAGCGGTGCGGAAGTAGGGGACTACCTCGTTGACCACCCACGCACCCGTTTTATCAGCTTCACTGGTTCGCGCGATGTCGGCATCCGCATTTATGAACGCGCGGCGAAAGTGCATCCAGGCCAAATCTGGCTCAAGCGCGTTATTGCCGAGATGGGCGGGAAAGACGCCATTGTTGTCGACAAAGAAGCGGACTTAGAATTAGCAGCACAATCGATCGTCGCATCGGCGTTCGGTTTCTCTGGGCAAAAATGCTCGGCATGCTCGCGCGCGATTGTCGTCGAAGATGTGTATGATCAAGTATTAAACCGCGTTGTTGAGCTGACAAAACAATTAAAAGTTGGCGATCCGGCAGAACAAAGCACATTTATGGGCCCGGTCATTGACCAATCGGCATACAACAAAATTATGGAATATATCGAAATCGGCAAACAAGAAGGCCGTCTCATGACCGGAGGCGAAGGAGACGACTCCAAAGGCTTCTTCATTCAGCCGACCGTATTTGCTGATCTTGACCCGAACGCTCGCATCATGCAAGAAGAAATCTTCGGACCGGTTGTGGCGTTTGCGAAAGCAAAAGATTTCGATCATGCGCTCGAAATCGCCAACAACACGGAATATGGCTTAACCGGCGCCGTCATCTCCCGCAACCGCGCCAACCTCGAAAAAGCGCGGGAAGAATTCCATGTTGGCAATCTTTACTTCAACCGCGGCTGCACGGGCGCGATCGTCGGCTATCAGCCATTCGGCGGCTTCAACATGTCCGGCACCGACTCGAAAGCGGGCGGCCCTGACTACTTAATTCTTCATATGCAAGCAAAAACGGTATCGGAAATGTTCTAATGAAAAACCCTCTCTGCGCAGGCAGGGAGGGTTTTAGCTTTATGAAAACAGATATAAATTCATTTTTAACCTCTGGCACATCTAAAACTATTACTGTTCTCTTTGAAATACTGCTCCTAATAGTTAAATCTTGAATTTGAAAGGCCTCTTTGCAAATGGCAAAGAGGTTTTGTTTTAGAATTTTTTTATCGATATGGAGAAGGAATTTTACAAATTTTGTCGTAATTTATCTATTTAGGAAATATTATATAAGATGTTGGTGAAATGATGGAAAAAGAGACAGTTAAGATTAAAATGAGAGAGATCGTCGAAGCATCTTTTTCTGCGCCATCTTTAAAAGAAGCGGTATTGACATTGATAGAAGAGCAAGCAAAACGAAGCGACTTTTTGTTTGGTCGCTTAGCTAGTGTGCATTATCAGATGTTTTCCGAAAACATCAAGGAAGCCGAACAAATCGCAACGGCTGTAGAACTGATGATGTTAGCGGGGGATCTACTCGATGACCTCGTTGATCAGGACGGCTTGGAAACTTCGTGGAGCAATGCACCTCTTGCCATCTTCCTTCATATCGTTATCGGGTTATTGCTCCTAGGACAAAAAGCAATTGCAGATTTACCCATCGATGATCATAAAAAAGTAAAGGCACAGTCATATATTTTATCTCGATTGTTTCAAAGTTTAAATGGGCAACATATGAATCTCACACATGATATACAAACAGAAGCTGAGTATTTAGAAGTGATGAAGAAAAAATCGGGTTCTCTAGTAGCAATGGCTTGTTTAGTCGGAACTGCATTAGCAGGTGCTGAAAGGAACACTGTCATCATTGAAAAGTATGCCAATGATATAGGAATCGCTGCGCAAATCGACAATGATATCGATGCGTTGTATCGTTGGGATGAGAAGAACGACATCAAAGCAAAGAAGAAGTCGCTTCCGGTATTGTACATGCTGGCAAGTAAACGGGATAACTTATTGAAACAGTATTTTAGCAATCATATTGATTACAATGAGCTTTATGCCCAAAAAGAAAAAGTGATTCAGCAAATGGAACAGGAAGGAGCGTTTTATTATGCTAAAGTGATGAGCCAGATTTACAAGGAAAAGGCTTTGCAAGAAATCGAGAAACTGGATGTAGACGATAGGTACAAATCCGCACTGAAAACAATTATTTTGTAATGTTGGAGGGGGATCTGCGATGCAAGAAATCATTCGCTTTTTAGTAGAACATCCAGAAGTCATCGAAAAATTACAAAATGGTACGGTGAGCTTGATAGGTTTAAGTGAGTTAGAGGTAAAAGCGATTGTAGAGGTATTTGGTGAATCAATTAAGCCACTCGAATATTGGGTGTAGAGAAAAATGAATCGAACAACTATAATAGCCTTTATTGTTGCGTCTGTTCTTGTTTTATACCTCACCATTTTAAATTTGCAATACCCATTAATCGGAATCAATGTAGTTGAAAAGAATGGGGAAACCTTTGTAAAAGAAATTTATGAGTTTGGTTGGGCAAAAAATCATAATATTCAAGTACATGATCGAGTGCTTAAAGTGGATGGAAAGCCCCCTTTGTCCCATTTTACTGTTCGGGAATACGGTGCAATTGAGCAAGCAAAAACCGTTACCATTCAGAGAGGAAATCAAATCCAAGTATTCACAATATCGTATGAACCAAATTTAATCAGTCAATTCATGTACTACCTCATTTTGCCGATAAGTTTTTTTATTTTCGTTGCTAGTTTAAGTGTCTTTTTACTTCGCTTGCGGACACATGATAAACCATCTACAGTGCTTATTTATTTTTTATTATTGGCGGGTCTTTGCTATATAAGTGCTAGCTTATCAGCGAAATATGAAACGATTGGAAGACAAATATTTATTGGCACATTTTTGTTTCTACCTGTTATATTTTTGCATTTTCTTTATGATTATTTTGAAAAAGAGAAGAAAGTGTGGTTTACGAAAAAAATTGTTTTTCTTCTTTATAGAGTTAATTTAATCGAGTTTGTTGGTTTAAAACTTCATTGGATAAGTGAGAAAAAATTTCTATTAGGTGCATTGCTGCTTAACGTTGCTACGATCTTGGCCTTGTTAGGAAAAGGATTAGTTTATCTTAAAAAAGATGAACAGCAACATACGGTCAGAGGTTTGCTTTTAGCCATTGGACTATCTGCCGCACCATTTGTTTTATTTTATAGTCTCCCGGTTCTAATCATTGGAAAATGGGTACTACCAGCCGAATTAACCGTTACTTCGCTTTTTGTGTTGCCATCCGTCTTTCTTTATTTAATTGGTATGGATCGGCTGTTTCGATTACAGTTTTCCATCAATCACTTTGTGTACTATGCTTTTTTATCATTACTTCCGTCTTTTCTTGTTACATTGCTTTATGCCAAATTTGTCAATAAAGCGGGGAGACTTGCTGAACTCGTTTTGTTGTTTTTACTGATTTATGTAATAAATATCCTTGCTCTCTATTTAAAAGGATATTTCGATCGAACATTAAGAGCGAAGTTATATGTACAAAAAAACTTTTATCAAGAAAGTATATATCGAATCAGTGAAACATTAAAAAAACAGAAAAACATGCGAGAAGTGATACAATTCCTAGAAAAAGAGGTGAGAGAAGTATTAGATATAGAGAATCTGGCTTTTGTACAATTAGCGATCAGAGATATGCAAGCACCTTTTCATTGCGATGAAAAAGAGTGGACGAAGTTAACCAAAAAGATGGATAGACAACCACTTTCGATTGGAAAAATTATTGAAAATAAGCGTTTGTTTGCGGTTTTTGTAGGCTCGTTCCGGCAAAGTCCTTTACTATTAATAGGAAAAAAGAAACATCCTATTCCATTTCGGTCAGAACAAAAAGATTGGTTATCAACCATTGTCTATTATGCCAGCGTCACGATTGAAAATATGTTAAAAGTAGAGGATGTCATAAAAGAGTTAGGTAGCTTAAAGGAGGGTATTGTCTGGCAAGTTCATATGGAGCCAGAGATTTTTGCTCCCACTCTCAGCCAGGTGGTGCAACGTGAGTTTTTGGATAAAGTGCTGAACCTTTCGGGTGTGCTGGGATCTTTTATTGCAGCTGTGATCGGACTTCTGATTATCACCATAGAAGGCGGTAAATTGAATTGGAATTTTGGTGGAGTGTTGGCCGCAATCATCTTATTCGCTGTTGTACTTGTAACCAACGATGGATTTGAATTTTCTATGATTAACTCGTATGATGTGCGGGTCAATCAACGCGCTATTCGTATGCTAACACTTGTAATGTCACTGTTTCAAGCGATCGCAACGATGTGCGTGGTGTTAATCAGTACGTCGGTCGGCCTATTTTTGACAGAGCAGATCGGCATCTCCGCGTTTGAACATCCGGTCAATCAGATAATTGTTGGAGTAACAGCCGGTATTGCTTGTCTTGGTGGAATGACATGGCTCAATGCTATGTTGCAATCGACAGGAAAAGTTCGCATTGCGCCAGAGCTGTCTGACTATACGATGTTTGTTTCAGGATACAACTGGAAAGGTGCCCTAAGCATGAGCTTGCAAAGTTCGATCGGAGAAGAAGCGATCTATCGGTTAATGGGAATTCCTGTTATAGTGTGGTTGACCCATCAGCCTTGGTTAGCTGTGTTGGTTACGTCATTGCTTTGGGCTATTATTCATACAGGGACTGGTACGCATCCACGCATCATCCGATGGAGCGAGATCGTTGCATTGGGTTTCGTCATGGGAGAGTTGTACCTACAGTATGGCTTTATTGCTGCATTGGTTGCACATTTCATTCACAATTTCATTTTGATGTTTGCACCGATTGCTCTAACCAAATCGAAGATAAATCGTAAAGCTTTGCCAATCAACAACGCAGTGACTAAAGGATAGGTGGGAAGAATGAATAATATTCTGACTGTTAAGAATATAACCAAACGATACCGCAATGGTTCAGGAATTCATAATGTTCATTTTACCGTGAATCAAGGAGAAATTGTGGGACTACTAGGAGCGAATGGAGCAGGAAAAACCACTACCATTCGCTGTTGTCTTGGTCTGTTAGGTCCGAATACGGGCAGCGTGACAGTTGGTGAATTACCAGCTGGGTCACCTGAAGCTTTGAAATCCATTGCCTTTATTCCCGATAATCCGAATCTGTATCCGCTCTTGACAGTCGAAGAGCACCTCTATTTCCGAGCAAAGGCATTTGATCTTAAAGGAGATATTAAGATGCTTGTAGAAGCGGCTTTGCAAGAAGTAGGGCTTTTTGAATTTGCAACTCGTATGGGTGGCGAGTTGTCTCGTGGGCAGCGTCAACGGGTAATTTTGGCAGGAGCGGTTTTACAAAATGCCTCTCTTTATGTTTTGGATGAACCGACAGCTGGCCTAGATCCCGTCTCGATCCAATGGCTAATCGATTGGCTGAAAGTCAAAGCTCAACAGGGAGCGGGTGTGCTGGTTTCTACGCATAACCTTGATTTTCTCTGTAAAGTCGCAACGCGTGTTGTCGTGCTCTCTCAGGGGCAAGTGATTAGAGAAGATATGGTTCCGACGGAGGAAGAGAAATTTCAACACTGGCAAGAGCAGATTGTCAATCTGCTTAAGGGGGAGAAAAAGGATGATTAGGATCCTACACCTTTTGGCGCTTAACAGCATCCGTCAACTTCGCACCGGGATGGGAGTCCGTGGAATGCTGTTGGTTTCGAGTGTTTTTTTCGCTCTTTCGTTTGCCGCTCAATACTTGGTTTTGTCCCATTTGAATGATATGCAATCAAGTGCCACTACCATTGGATGGGGTCTTATTGGAATGCTTTTGTTTTTTTCATTGATAGGGCCTACTTCCACTCAATTGCCAAGTAAAATGGAAGATGTATTTTGGATATATACGACCCCTTATTCAATTCGAAAGGTTGCTCTTGCCGTTGCCGTCTGGAGAGGATTGCTTCGATTTGGTATTTGGCTGTTGTCAGCTCTGATGGCAAACTTGGCAAATCTATTGTTGAAGGGCATTTCAAATTTCGATTTTCTTAGTGTGCTGTACGGTTTACCCGTCCTTTTTGCCCTTTCCTTGTGGCAGGTAGGAGCTTCCTGCACCCGTGGACATAAACTCCTTTCTAAATTGCTCTTTTGGTTTTCGTTGATTGGTGGTTTGCTTATCCTAAGTTTGGTCGTGATGCTGTTAAAGGACGGAAAAATTGTTCATGGTTTGTTGGCTGGCTCATTGTTCGTACTTGCCCAAGGTATGGGAGGAGTTATGATTGGATTGACTAATTCTTTGGGATTTTTGGAGATTGGTCTTATCATCCTGGTTGGGTTGATCTTTTTGTTCGTTCCCTCGCAGAGCAAAATCAAAGAGAATGCTGTGATGGACGCCATTTATTGGGCAGACATAGCAAGCCGGAACAACATGCCGATGTCAACAACTAAGTATAAGAAAGGCGCCACTTCTTGGCGGGGGGGGGCGCAAAGTATCGCAAAGAGTGGGCTTTTCTATGGATGGAGTTAGCAGTGTTACGCAGAAGGCGGCTACGAATGACTTTTCAATTTCTGTTGTCGGTTGCGGTTGTAGCTTTGGTGGCTCGCAAGTACTCCTTGCTGCTCTATTTTTTGCCGATACTAGTTGCCTTTTCTACTCTGTTCAGCGGCTATTACTCGGGTACGATGCGTCATCTGCAGACGGGAGACTTGATGCTTTTGCCTGGTAAACTAAGCAAGAAAGTGATCGGTTCTGAGATACCCTATCTGTTATTTGCGCTGTTTAACCTGTTGATGTATTTGGTCGTGGGTGGTTTCGCTGCCCAGTGGAAGATCGATCGAATTATTGATCTTTTTGCCATTTGTATCGGAGTGGTGGTAATTACATATAGTATTCGCATTATGAGCATTGCTCGGGCCAATTTCCAAGACGGTCGAGTGACTCCTGTCTCGTATTTTTATAATGTCTTTCGTTTATTTTTCGTGGCTATTCTGCTTAACTTTCTTCTGATGGAAGTGACTGTTCGGTTAGACGGCAATCCTGCACCAGTGTTGTTGGTGAGTGATCTTCTGGCTGGATGGTTGACTTGGATAGCGGCCCTACGGTTTCTCAAAAGCAGCACGCTAAAGGGAGGACAGGCGGGGATGGCCAAAAAATGGGATTACACGTCCTCCATTTTGGCAATCTCTATTTGTGCAGTTCTTGCCTTTACAGGATATCTTATTTATAACCGAACTCATCTTGAACCACAACCGGCTATCGCTGGCATCAAATGCGATATGATGGAGCAAGACCGCTATCACATCCATGTGCATCTCGATATTTATGTCGATGGAAAGCACCAAACACTACCAAAATTTATCGGAATCTCGGAAAAGGGTGGTTGTATGTATTGGCTACATACTCATGATGATTCCGGTATTATTCATGTAGAGTCGCCAGTGAAAAAGGATTATACGCTAGGCGAATTTTTTCTAATCTGGCACAAACCATTGTCGAAAAAGCAGGTTGCTGATTGGGTGGCACCAAGTGGTACGGAAGTGAAAGCCTATGTCAATGGCAAGGAATATACAGGCGACCCGTCGAATATAATCTTAGATGCTCATGAGGAAATTGTCTTGCAAATTGGCCCTTCCTGGGTAACACCTCCTAGTTCTTATAAGTTTCCACCAAACTTATAAGAAGCTAGATGAAAATGATTAAAAAGAAAGGAATGTGAAAATAATATGGATCCAAAAGATTTGATGAAGAAAGAAACAAACGCTCTCACCTCTTACGTGCAAGCGTTGGGAAAAAGGGAGTCGATGTGGGAGGCCGCTAAAACGCTAATCAAACAGGGAGATGCATCAGTGCCTGCATTAGTCGAAGGGTTAAGGGATCCTCTGATCACAATGTACGGTCAATTTCTGCTGTTGTGCTCGGGGAGCTTGGACCTGTTGCGTCGCAAGCGGTCCCTGAACTTATTCAGTTCTTGAAAGATGGCAATCAGGAGGCACGCATGTCTGCTGCCTTGTCCCTGATGAGAATCGGTCCCGCTGCAGAGGAAGCGCTTGAACAGTGTCTAAAAAATGAGGATAAGGAGGTACAGTTTTGGGCAGCTTGGGCGTTAGTCATGAACAATCCGACCAAGCTACATGCTCTCCCGATCTTGCAAGAAGGATGGAACAACAGCAACGACAAATATAAACATCTGGCGGCGGCGGAAGCTTTGTTCAAAGCGATGAATCGCAAGATCGACGAACTGAAAGAATAAGTTTAGTATACCCGTGGTGCTAGTTGAGTTTTAACACTCAACTAGCCCAAGAACAACAAGGGAGTAAGCCAGTAAAATACCATCCAGTGCCGTTTCAAATCCAGAAACCGAGTTCGCTCGAATCTCGGTGATCCGATACGAATCGACTAAAATCGAAAACACGGTTTCAATCACTTTGCGTTTTCGTTTCATCCACTGTTTCCATGCGTCGGATTGGAGAATTCGCTGATTTTTTCGAACGGGCGTCCAAAAAGCGACTCGATGCTCTTCGTACAGCTTCTTTTGTAGTTTTTGGCTGATGTACCCTTTGTCACCTGGGTTATATGGATGTGGAATTTGCGTCATGACGGTTTCAGCGGCCACCCGATCGTGACAAGACGCTTCAGTGACGACATATCCCATCGGAAGCCCTTGGTCGGTGACCTGCAGATGAAGTTTCAACCCATAGAAAGCGATCTTTTTCGAAGCACAATAGCCAATATCCGCAATTCCACGAAACCGTTTGGCACGATACATTCGGGATGAATGACACAGCTCGATCGGCAAACTGTCCACGACCGCATACGCATGGTGTTGTCCACGCTTGGCCAGCTGGTGCCGCATCCACTTGATCGCAAAGCCAAGCGCTCGGCAGCGACGGTTGTATCGAGAACGTTCAGGGAACAAGTCCTTGGAAAACAAATTCCCGATCACAAACCGGTGCCAAGCCCGTTCGGAAGTGAAGCCTAACAACTTTCCAAGGATATGGACGGCGATGATGACCTCGTCCTTCTGTTTCAACAAATGAAGATTTCGACGTTGAAGATGAATCTGGATACTCGATAGTTGAGCTGATACAAAACACAAAATCGATACATATTGTTTTTGAAGTTTGGCTCGATCTGTTGTAAAATGAAAGTGCTCTTGCATGTGAATTCTCCTTTTAAATGTTTGGTCGCACTTTCATTTTAAGGAGATCCTCATGCAAGGGCTATTTTTATGCTTGTCTGATTTTATCTAGCACCACGGGTGTTTAGTATAAAAAGTGGAATTTACTATATAACCTGAATCCGTGATAGACAAATTCAAGTTTTTTAAAAGGAGATCAATCACAAAAATATATTTATGGCTCTTCACCACAAAATGTACTTGACGATCAAGTCTTTTGGTACGTAAGGATACAAAAAAGCGAAATTTCCTGTATGGTAAAGGTGAGCAAATCATCAACCATGGAGGAATTTCCGCTTACCATCTTCGTTTATCAAAGATAAGAAAAAGAAGAAGACGATAAGCGTATGCTTTACCGAAAAATAATATTTCTTCTCAAATCGATTGGCTAAAAGATCATACACACAGTATATAATTGCATGAATTAGATGATCATTCCGATGTGCGAAAATATCTCCTCCAAAGTACATCAATCTAAAATGAACCTCTCCCACCTTCATTCCATAAAGAGGTGGGAGTTTCTTACTATCTCCGTCGAAGAAGCTTCTGCGCAGAAGAACGCGGTCTCCTTCTACTCGATGAATTCATCGGAAGCCTTCCCGATGGATTCCGTAAGCAACATCGGCACCACACCGATGGGGCGGTCCAACCCTTCTACTACTTCTTGCTTGTGCAATCCGTAGATACGTTATCTTCGTTTGTATGCTCCAGTGTTTGAAGGTGCCGAGCGGTGCTTTGCTTAAGATATTTCTCGTTCCATGAACGTCACGATGTTCCTCATACCCACACCGGCACACAAACAGGCAGGAAGACACTTTTTTCTCTTTTGACAGACAGGACATGTTTGTCTGGTATATGACTCTTCGATTGCATGCAAGTGAATGCCATGCTGAGTCAGCTTATAAGGGAAATACTTCTTCACTTTCCCAAATGACCAATTCGGGAGTTTTGCGCTTGTTTGCGGCTTGCCCGCTTTTTCTTTCTCGTGTTCCGCTGCACTACTTCGACGTTTCCGATATACACATCAGAGGCGGCCTGCTTTATTTAAACACCAGTCGACAAACTGTTTCGTTATTTTATGTAGCGCATCTCGCAACTGTCTTTCAGATTTTGATAACAAATATTGTTTTGCCCGTTCATACTTTTTCCATTGACGCGATCCTTTTTGACATTTAGATTGGCACAACTGAATTTCCGTCAGTTTTTTATTCCCCAACTGGTGAAGGGAGCTTATTTTTCTTCCAGTGATGAGAAGGGCTTGACCGTTTTCGCAAAACGCTCCAATGGTATACACTTTCCCAAGATCGACTCGACGGATGAACCGAGTTCATACGCTTTGACCTCTTGCCCATCTTCATACGTCACGGTCAAATAAAGACCGTGATCAAAGCAGCATTCGATTTCTTTGATCGCTCCCTTTGGCAGACGCGACGCATACACGACGATCGGCTTTTCCCGTGATGAATGCCCATCGACAGTTCAATTTTTCCGTTTTCATACGCTTTGAAACGTTACGTGGAAAAATGATAAATCCCATTTTTTATATGGACAACTTTATTTTCCAGCATTCCGGTGATTCCACATAAAAACGGACGGTTGATGAGAGCGCTGTCGATGGTGATAGTGAGGCTTTTTGTCTCATACAAGCGTATCGCTATGTTTCCAATCGGAAGTTCGGAATAGGTGCCAAATTCATCGCTGCTTTCCGTTACGGACTGGCGAGGTACATCAAATAAGCGGCAATATTTTTGCAACGACTTGTCAAGATGGCTTACATTCACTCCGATATACGAAAGGGATGGGGTTCCGATGCTGTGCTGCATGAGAGAGGCCATTTCGTTAGCGCGGACCTCTTCGGGTTCGCCCCATTGGATAAAAAACGGATAGCGGCATGTGTCATCTTGTTCGTCGTTAATGAATAGCATCGACCAGCTTAATACTTTGCCATCCTCACGTTTTCGGCTTCCGGAAAAGGGGCCTATCGGCTTTAGTCCTTTTGCCTGGATATGGGCGATGGCAGCATCGATATCGTCCGTGCGGAATGCCAATTGCGAAAAGCCTTCTCCTTTGGAGGAGTCCGCGACGATTTGCTGGATCAATACGTTGTCGGAAGTTTTCGCTTTATCAAAGTCCATAAAGCCAATCCATTCAATGTACCGCAGTCCTGTAAAGTAGTTCAGGCAGTTATACGTTCCCCAAGAAGGGTGATTTCCTCCGTTTATAGCATGAAATCCGATAAGCTGAAACGCGGTTTTCGCTTCTTTGGGATTTTTTGTAAAATGGACGAGATGGTCAAACGTGATATCCATGCTGGCTGCTCTCCTTTTTGTAAAAGTAAGAGGGGCGAGAACTGTTTGGTAATAAATGCCTAAAAGAGCCTGCTTTTCATTTTATATATCTCTCGCTCGTTCTCTGTCGTTTTATGGACGGCAAAATCGACATCAAGCTGAATATTGTCTAGCCGTTCGTTCAGTTGCTCGTAATGGGAATCTGCTTTTTCCTCGAGTTCGTGAAGGCCTTGTTTGAGAGAAGTGATTTCACCGTGGATGTTGTGTACGTCCGTTGCGAGGGCTTCGAGTTTGGCATCTGTTTCATCTTGCCGGTGAAGAAGTGCCGTCATTAGTTCGTTCAGTTCCTTTAGTCCGGATTTCAAATAAGTTTGTTCTTCTTCTAATCGCTTTTGACCTTGGAGCAGTATTTGTTGTTCTTGTCGGATCGTTTGCTGCTCCTGCCGGATGGATTCCTGCTCTTTTCGGATGGCTTCTTGTTCTTTTCGAATAACTTCTTGTTCTTTTCGAATGGCCTCTTGCTCTTTTCGAATAGTTTCTTGCTCTTTTCGGATAGCCAGCTGTTCTTCCTCTAACCGTTTTTGCCCTTCGACAAGATCGTGCAATGTGCCTTCGATATTGCCAAGCCTGTCAAGCACTTGCAGGAGAACCGCTTCATTCATAAAAAATCCCCCATTTCACGCCTGCCTTGGCTATTTGAAGCTATTATAGCACATATGTTCGTTTCTATCAAGAATATAGTTGAAAGCCGCTTTTGTATTCTTGTACAGAACGCGCGGCAAATGTTGCTTCATTCGTTGAAAGTTTGGTATCATCATAGTATTGTGATAGGTCGAACTCATTGGAGGTGAAAAAGATGTCGAGAATTTCCATCGAACAAGTCAAACACGTGGCACATTTGGCGCGTTTGGCGATTACCGATGAAGAAGCGGAAATGTTTGCGAAGCAGTTGGACGCGATTATTACGTTTGCTGAGCAATTAAATGAACTCGATACAGAGAACGTTCCGCCAACCTCGCACGTGCTTGATATGAAAAACGTGATGCGCGAAGATGTGCCGACACCGGGGCTTCCGCTTGAAGAAGTGTTGAAAAACGCGCCGGACCATCAAGACGGCCAGTTTCGCGTACCGGCGATTTTAGAGTAAGGAGGGGGAAGCAATGTCATTATTTGACCATAAAATTTCCGAATTACATAGCCTTTTACAAAAAAAAGAAATTTCGGTATCTGATTTAGTCGATGAGTCGTTCCGCCGCATTGGCGAAGTGGAAGAACAAGTGCAAGCGTTTTTAACACTAAATGAAGAAAACGCGCGCGCGAAAGCGAAAGAGTTAGATGACAAGCTAGCGAAAGAAGGAAACGATTTTGGCGTGCTTTTTGGCATGCCGATTGGCATTAAAGATAATATTGTAACAAAAGGATTGCGTACAACATGTGCCAGCAAAATTTTATATAACTTTGACCCAATTTATGACGCAACGGTTATGGAGCGCTTAAACGAAGCCGGTGCGATTACGATTGGAAAATTAAACATGGACGAGTTTGCCATGGGGTCTTCTACGGAAAACTCCGGTTTTCAGCTCACGCGCAACCCGTGGGATTTAGAGCGCGTACCAGGCGGCTCCAGCGGCGGTTCCGCTGCGGCAGTAGCGGCAGGCGAAGTACCGTTTGCTTTAGGTTCGGATACGGGCGGTTCGATTCGCCAGCCGGCGGCATTTTGTGGAGTTGTCGGGCTGAAACCTACATACGGCCGTGTATCGCGCTTCGGGCTTGTCGCGTTTGCCTCTTCGCTTGACCAAATCGGCCCGATTACACGAACGGTCGAGGATAACGCCTACTTATTGCAAGTCATCGCTGGTTTAGATCCAATGGATTCGACATCGGCAAATGTGGAAGTGCCAAACTATGTAGAGGCGCTTACCGGCGACATTAAAGGCTTAAAAATCGCCGTGCCAAAAGAATATTTAGGCGAAGGCGTTGCGGAAGAAGTGCGTCAGTCGGTGCTCGATGCGCTGAAAGTGCTCGAGAAATTAGGAGCGACATGGGAAGAAGTATCGCTGCCGCACTCCAAATACGCGCTAGCGACGTACTACCTGCTTGCGTCTTCGGAAGCATCGGCGAACTTGGCCCGCTTTGACGGCGTCCGTTACGGCTATCGCACGGATAATGCGAAAAACTTAATTGATATGTATAAACAAACGCGCAGCGAAGGCTTCGGCAACGAAGTAAAACGCCGCATCATGCTCGGTACGTTCGCGTTAAGTTCCGGCTATTATGACGCGTATTACAAAAAAGCGCAAAAAGTGCGTACATTAATCAAACAAGATTTCGAAAAGGTATTTGAAAAATACGACGTCATTATCGGACCAACGACGCCGACACCAGCGTTTAAAATCGGCGAAAAAACGAACGACCCGTTAACAATGTACGCGAACGACATTTTAACGATTCCAGTAAACCTTGCCGGTGTTCCTGGCATTTCTGTACCGTGCGGCTTTGTGAACGGCTTGCCGGTCGGATTGCAAATCATTGGCAAACATTTTGATGAAAGCACGATTTATCGTGTCGCTCATGCGTTCGAGCAAGCGACTGACTATCATAAACAAAAACCAGTGTTATAAGGGGGGAACATGATGAACTTTGAAACGGTCATTGGTCTTGAAGTTCACGTCGAGCTAAAGACAAAATCGAAAATTTTCTCGAGCAGCCCAAACGCGTTCGGAGCGCCCCCAAACACGCAAACGAACGTGATCGATTTAGGCTATCCAGGGGTTCTTCCGGTCTTGAATAGACAAGCGGTAGAATTTGCGATGAAAGCGGCGATGGCGCTCAACTGCGAAATCGCGACGGAAACGAAATTTGACCGCAAAAACTACTTTTATCCGGACAACCCGAAAGCATACCAAATTTCGCAATATGACCAGCCGCTTGGCAAAAACGGCTGGATTGAAATCGAAGTGAACGGCAAAAAGAAAAAAATCGGCATCACGCGCATTCATTTGGAAGAAGACGCTGGAAAACTAACGCACACCGGCGATGGCTATTCACTGGTCGATTTTAACCGCCAGGGTACGCCGCTCATTGAAATCGTGTCAGAACCGGACATCCGCTCGCCAGAAGAAGCGTATGCCTACTTGGAAAAATTAAAGTCGATTATCCAATATACAGGCGTATCCGATTGCAAAATGGAAGAAGGTTCGCTTCGCTGCGACGCCAATATTTCATTGCGTCCGATCGGCTCGGACAAGTTCGGCACGAAGACGGAGCTGAAAAACTTAAACTCGTTTAACTTCGTGCGCATGGGGCTCGAGTACGAAGCAAAACGCCAGGAGAAAATTTTGCTTTCCGGCGGCGTCATCCAGCAGGAAACGCGGCGCTTTGACGAAGCGACAAAAACAACGGTGCTCATGCGCGTGAAAGAAGGTTCGGAAGACTACCGCTACTTCCCAGAGCCGGACCTTGTCATGCTGTATATTGACGATGAATGGAAAGAACGCGTTCGTGCGTCGATTCCAGAGCTTCCGGATGCCCGTAAAAAACGCTACATCGAAGAACTTGGGCTGCCGGAATACGACGCGAAAGTGCTGACGCTAACGAAAGAAATGGCCGATTTCTTCGAAGCGACGGTCGCAAACGGAGCCGATCCGAAATTGGCATCCAACTGGCTCATGGTCGAAGTGTCCGGCTATTTAAACGCCGAACAAAAAGAGCTGCATGATATTGCTTTAACACCAGAAAGCTTAGCGGGTTTGATTAAGCTGATTCAAAACGGCACAATTTCTTCGAAAATCGCGAAAAAAGTATTTAAAGAGCTCGTTGAAAAAGGCGGGGACCCAGAAAAAATCGTCAAAGAAAAAGGACTTGTGCAAATTTCTGATGAGGCGACATTGCGCAAAATCGTTCTCGAAGTGCTGGATGCCAATCCACAGTCGATCGAAGACTATAAAAACGGTAAAGACCGCGCGCTTGGCTTCTTAGTCGGACAAGTGATGAAAGCGACAAAAGGACAAGCCAACCCGCCGCTTGTCAACAAACTATTGATCGAAGAAATGCAAAAACGATAAATGGAGAAAGCTGGCTGCATATGCAGCCGGCTTTTGCTTTGTTTACGGATTGACTAATCGTTGCAACGTACTCTCCACTTTAAAAACACGGTTGTTAAGAACTTGCATGCCGGATTCATGGTCATGGAGGAGAGGGAGAACTTTGTCTTCGAGCACGTTGGTGAGGTGGATGGCTTTTCTTTTCAGCTCGTGGACATCAAGAGAGAGTGCGTCATACTTTGCGGTGAGGACTTCTTGACCATGACGGACAGCTTCGCTGATTGCTTTTATTTCGTTGATTTTTTGTCGAGAACAACGATGGAGTTTTCTACGTTTGTTAAGCGTTCCTTCACGCTGGTCATGTCTTCTTCCAAGGCGGACAATCGTTCTTCAACGGTAGATACCCGCCCTTCAACTGCGGTCAATCGTTCTTCAACAGCAGACACTCGCTCTTCAACAGCAGTCAACCGTTCTTCAACGGCGGTCAGCCTTTCTTCGACATGACTCATCCGCTTTTCCAATTTGTCGACACGATTGCTTAACGTTTGGATGTCGTTGCGCGTGAGTTTTACCTCTTGGAGAATTTCTTGCAACAGCGCCTCTACCATGTACTCACCTCTTTTATCCCCCATTATCCATCAAGCATTCCGACAAATGTCATGTCGAATGGAATAGATTTTTAGTAGAGTAATTGTTCGATATTTACTACAATGGAGATAGATGATCTGAAGAACGATAAGGAGAATGGACATGGATGCTTCCTGGCTAAAGCCGATTTCGGAGGTAAAGTATTTAGCGGTGGATAATGCGTATCGCTATCGCGCGATTTTGCGCTATTTTTACACACAGCACGAACGGATGCGGCAATATTTGTTTCCAGAAGAAGTGTATGCGTTTTTAAAACAGCACGACGAATTTCGGGATTATACGGAAGACGATCTGCAGCAAGACTTGGATCAACTCGTCAAATGGAAAAACTTGATTGCGAGACAAGAAACAACGCACATTCGTACGATTGAAGAGTTTAAAAAGAAACGGTTTCGCTATCAATGCAGCCCGTACACGGTCGAAATCGAGCGCATGATCCGCGCGCTCGAGCAGCTTGGCGATTCGTTTGGCGGGTCATTGGAAAAAACACGATTTGACCGCCTGTATACCTCGCTTGTCCGCATTGAAACAATTATCAAAAATGGATTTACGGAAAAACGAGATGAGATGAACCAAGTATGGGAAGAAACATTTGACTATTTCAAAAAAATCATCCAAAATTCCGCCGACTATATCGCTTATTTAAACAGCGAAAACATGGAAGAGCAAATGATGTCAGATGCGTTTCTCGTATACAAGGAAAAGTTCACGACGTATTTACGAGATTTTATCGTGGCGTTGCAAAAAACATCGATGCAGATCGAAAAGTTGTTGGAAGACTTGCAAGAAGAAGAAGTACGCCAGTTTGTTCATCATGTCGTCGACTACCAAATGACGATTCCGCGCTGGAAAGATCTTTCGCTTACAAGAGAGCAGATGGTGGAAGAACGGATGGAAACGTGGCGCAGCTTAAAAGAATGGTTTTTAGGCCGGAACGGTCATGAAAGCGAACTGGCGTTTTTGCAGAAACAAACGAACGAGGCGATCCGCCGCATTACAAGGGTCGTGCAGCGGCTTGGCGAGCGGCACCATCATTTTCGCAGCCGAAAAAAAGATTATTTATATTTGGCACAATGGTTTTCTAAACTCGATTCGCTAGAAGATGCGCATAAATTGTCAGCGGTTGTGTTTGGCTGTTTTCACACAAAACATGTGGTGACAGACAATGATGCGACGGAAGACATGTATCGCGACATTTGGGACGAAGCACCGAGTGAATGGACGGTGAAGCCGCGCGTCCGCCATTACCAGGAAAAGAAAAAGCCGCAGGCAATCGTAGACAATGAAAATAAAAAGAAACAAACAATGGTGGAGTTTTTGCAGCAAAAACAGCGTGAAGAAGAAGAGCTCAAACAGTTGGTTCAAGACGGCAAAATTATTTTACGCGAGTTGCCGGTTGTCGCTCCCCATGTTCGCAAAACGTTATTAAGCTGGATTGCCAAGGCGATGTCGCGCGAAGACCGCATTGTCAAAACGGAAATGGGCTGGAAGGTGAAAATTGTGCAAAAGGATGAGGAATTCATTGAATTACATTCGGAGGATGGAATGATGATCATGCCAAATTATGAAATTCATTTTTTAGAAAACAGGGAGGTGCCAGCCGGTGGAGCGCGGCTTTGATGAAAAAGCGAAAGCGGCGCTAATTTCGTTATTCGAGCGCTTTTGGATTACCCGCGAACATGATCCAGAATTGTTTCAGCTCATTCGTGAACGGGAAAACGTAATTAAGCGTTATGTGCAAGATAAATTCGGCTATCGTCTCATCGTTCACCGGTATTTCGCCAAATTAGAAAAAATACCGGCCGAGCCAGAAGTGTGGATGGGTATTGAGTCGTTTCAAGAACCGCTTGATTACGCGTTGTTTTGTTGTTTGATGGCATATTTAGAAGGAAAGGAAGTGGAAGAAAAATTTTTGCTGTCGGATGTCTGTGAGGAAATAAAAGCGATGTATCCAGGGGACGTTCCGCTTGATTGGACGAACTACCAGCAGCGGCGCGCGCTGATCCGTGTGTTAAAAACCGCTGAAGAACTTGGTGTCGTGAAGCGAGTGGACGGCGAAATCGAAGGATTTGCCCAGCGGGAAGACCATGAAGCGCTATATGAAGTTCCCGTGCTTTCCCGCTATTTTATGCGCTCCTATCCGAAAGATTTGACGCAGTACAAAACGGTGGAAGAATTGTTAGAAGAAGAGTGGAAAACCGCCCCACAAGATTATCGGCGCCACCGCATTTATCGGCAGCTGTTTTTATCCCCAGTTGTTTACCGGAAACAAAAAGACGATCCTGACTTTTATTACTTGCGCAATTTTCGCCATCGATTGCGCGAAGATATTGAAGCACATAGCGATTTTCGCTACGAACTGTATAAAAACGCCGCTTTGCTCACCCTTCTGGAACGGGAAAACGTATATACACTGTTTCCGGACCAAAAAGGAACGTCGGATATTATTCTTCATTTCGCTTCTATTGTCCGTGAACATCTTCTAGATTATCCACCAGATGAATACGGGAACATCAGAATGACACAAGCCGATTTTCAGCGGCTGCTTACGGTATGCAAGGAGCGCTATGGAGAAGGATGGGGAAAAACGTATCGCGACATGACACCAGCGCAGCTAACATCGGTGCTGTTAGAGGAATTAAAACAGTGGAAAATGGCGGATGTGGAAAAAGAAACGGGAATGATCATGCTATATCCACTACTCGGACGGATAGTTGGCCATTACCCTCCCGATTTTATGAAGAAAGGAACGGATGATGATGACGAATAAATGGGTGCTCCATCGTGCAGGACTATTAAATTTTTGGTATTACGATGAAGAGTATTTCCATTTCGCTGACGGCAGGCTGTTTCTCCGCGGCAGCAACGGCTCAGGAAAATCGGTAACGATGCAAAGCTTGATTCCCGTTTTGCTGGACGGAAAGAAAACCCCTGATCGACTTGATCCTTTTGGATCACGAGCGCGCCGTATGGAAGATTATTTGCTTGGGGAAAAGGAATTAGTCGAGCGTGATGAACGGACAGGCTATTTATTTTTAGAATATAAACGAAAGCATAGCGATCATTATATCACAACCGGAATCGGTTTAAGGGCGAAACGGCAGAAAGGAATGGATTTTTGGGGATTTGTCATTTTTGATAACCGCCGCATCGGCAAAGATATTGCGTTGTACAAAAAGGAAAAAACGGGGGAAAAAATCCCGTTAACAAAACGAGAATTAATCACGGTGCTTGGCGACGGCGGAACGGTCGTTGATACGCAAAAAGAGTACATGGAGCTTGTCAATAAATATATTTTCCGTTTCGAGTCGCTCGAAGCGTTTCAAGAACTGATCGAATTGCTTATTCAGCTTCGCAGTCCGAAATTGTCGAAAGATTTCAAGCCGACGGTCATCTACGAAATTCTCGAAAGCTCGCTTCCGGCGTTAACCGATGACGAATTGCGCCATTTATCGGAAACGATTGAAAACATGGACCAAGCAAAGCAGCAGCTGGAACAGCTAGAAAGAGACGAAAAATCATTGCGGCGTCTTTGCCAGCAATATCAACAATACAATGAATATATGATATTCGAAAAAGCGAACGAATGGCTCAAAGCAGTAAAACAAGAGGAAAAATTAACGGAAGAGCGCGAACAGTGTCTCCGCGATGAGGAGCGGTATGCAGCACGAAAAGAAGAGCTGGCAACGGAAATTCAAGACTTACAAAATGAGCAAGCGGCGCTTCGCAAACGGGAGTTAGATTTAGCGAGCCACGAAGTGGTTCAGGCAGAAGAAAAATATCGGGAAAAGAAACAGCGTCTTTCGAACGTGCAAGATCAAATAGTAAAAAGAGAACGTTATCTTGATGATAAACAACAACAAGAACGAAAGCTGAAGCAAGAAATCGATGACAACTTAGATCAACTTCATCAATCAGGACAGAAAATCGACGAACAACTGGAAGAATTGCGCTATGCCGCGCTTGAAAGTGCATTTGCGGCACACGAACTAAATGAAGAAGACTTTCAGCGACATCGAAACGAGCCGTTTGACTTTACGCTTTGGCGGAAAGAAACGGAAGCGCATGAGAAACGGTTAGAGGAAATATTGTCGCTTTGGACGAGCCATGATGACCTCAAGCGCCGATATGAAGACGCATACCATGAGCTTGGAGAACACCAACGTTTACTAGATGATCTTCATAATGACGCGAAAAAATGGCACGAGCTATTGGAAATGGAAAAATCGCGTCTGCAAGAAGCAGTGTTTGCTTGGAAAGAAGCACACCCTGATATTCCTGTCGATGAAGAAACAATCCAATCATTTTTGCGTTATTTAAACGAGCTATATGAACGCTATCATTTTGAAGATGTAAAAAAACCGTTTGCCGACCGATATTATGAAGCGTTGGATCAGAAAAAAGCGGAAAAAGTGAAATGGGAGCACGAAATCGAGCTAGTCAAACGAGAAATTGCGGAAACAGAAGAAGAACTGCGCCGCTGGAAAGAACAAAAAGACCCTGAATTAGAGCATGACGAACAAACCGCACAAGCGCGCGCGGCTTTGCAAGCACAAGGGGTTGCTTACGTGCCGTTTTATGCAAGCGTCGAGTTTTACGACCACGTGCCAGAAGCGTTGCGCGAACGAATCGAGTCATCGTTATACCATGCAGGGTTATTGGACGCATTAGTGACCGAAACAGACGTTTCCATCGTCCATGACCGTATTCTCAAGCCAAATCCTGTGGAAATGGCGCATACGCTTGCCGAATATTTGCGTCCTGATGTGGATGAAGATCTCGGTGTTTCCGCCGATCGCATTGAATCTGTTCTTCGCAGCATTCTAATTTCCGATGAAACACAAGAAGGATACTTTACCATTAACGAATCGGGCCGATATTCGTTCGGTCTCCTTGAAGGCCATGCGCCGAAACGAGAACAAGCGATCTTTATTGGCCGCAACGCCCGAAAGCGTTGGCGCCTTGCCCAAATCACGCAAATCGAGGAAAAGCTTCAACAACTAGATGAACTTCTTCAGCAAAAAAAGGAACAACTTGCGCATGTGGAAGCAACAATCGCCTCCATCCACGAAGCGTTTCAAGCATTCCCGTCCGACCACGATGTTCGCGCGGCCTTTGATGAATGGGACCGCACAAAACGCGCCATCACAAGCAAACAACAAGAAGTGGAGCGAAAAAGCGAAAAATTAAATAACATCGCCCGCGACTGGCAACAAGTAAAACAAACGCTTCGCGAGAAAACGGAAGGGCTTGATCTTGAATTTACAAAAGAGCGGTATGAAGAGGCGCGGCAATGGATGAAATCGTATGCGCGCCATTTAACGGAACTGGTGTTGGAACACCGTTCGTTTCTCCATCAATTGCAAGTCGGCCGCTATCATCAAGACCAGCTTGAAACCGTCCAAGCGGAAATCGATGAAACAAAAGGCGAAATCAATACATTAGCCAGCGAGCAACAACGCCTCCTCTTAGAAATACAACATATGGAACAAACGTTAAAACAGATGGGAGCCGATGACATTCACGCGGAAATCTCCCGCGTGCGCGACCGCCTGGAATGGGTAAACAAAGCGTTGCCGGAAAAGATAAACGAACAAGCTTACATCGAGCAAACGATCAAATCCACTCGTCGTCAACTAGAAGAGTTAGAGCGAAAACTTCAATTTGCCAGCACGCTTTCGGCAGTATGGAAGCGATCGTTTATCGCAGAAGTGGAACGCGGTCTTGTCGAAGTAGCGGAGAATGTAGATTTGCATGAACAAGCAAAAGACGTTGTTCGCCGATACGGATCAATCGGTAAAGAACAAACCCGCTCATCCGTGATTGCTAAATTGAATAACGCATTCTTCCAAGAAAGCGCAAATTTAGTGGAATACCGCCTATCTCAAGAACCTGTCGTATTAGAAGAGGAAAATCCGTTCACTCATATCGATATAGATGAACAAATGGAAGTAAAAGTGAACGACTGGAAAGAAAAACGGGATCGTGTGTTGCTTTTACTTGATTATAAAGGGCAGCGCGTCACTCCATTTTATTTATTAAAGGAAATGGAAAAAGACATTCTCCTTCAGCGGGAATACATTAATGAACAAGACCGTGAGTTGTACGAAGATATTATTTTAAAAACGATCGGCCGCATTTTGCGCAGCCGCATTCAGCGTGCCGAACGCTGGGTGAAAGACATGAACGCGCTCATGCAACGGCGCGATGCTTCTTCCGGATTATTGCTGTCCATTCAATGGAAACCGAAAACAGCAGAAACAGAAGAAGAAATGGATACGAAAGAGCTTGTTGAATTGCTGCGGATGAATTCGCGATTGTTAAAAGAAGAAGATTTGCAGCGGGTCACGATGCACTTCCGGTCCAAAATTAACCGCGCCCGTGAAATGTTAGAGGAGAAAGGACAAGGGAACACGCTCCATCAAGTCATTAAAGAAGTGCTCGATTATCGGAAATGGTTCACGTTTACGCTCTATTATCAAAAAACAAATGAGCCAAAACGGGAATTAACGAACCAGCGATTTTATCAGTTTAGCGGCGGGGAAAAAGCAATGGCGATGTACATTCCGCTCTTTGCGGCCGCGTACGCTCGCTATCAAGAAGCAAGTGAGGAGGCACCGTACATCATTTCTCTTGATGAAGCGTTCGCCGGTGTGGATGAAAATAATATTCGCGATATGTTCGATCTTGTTGAATCGCTCGGGTTCAACTATATTATGAACTCACAGGCGCTTTGGGGAGATTACGACACGGTGCCGGCTCTTTCGATTTGCGAGCTTGTGCGCCCGAAAAACGCTTCGCACGTCACCGTGATCCGCTATTATTGGAACGGAACGACGAAGCGGCTTGTGACGGATTGGAACGAGCAAGAAATGGTGGTGAAACAATGAAAACATTGCCGGAAATGGCGGCAGAAGCGGCGCAATTTTTCCGCGGTGAAGCTGGATTTCACCGCCTTTTTTGCGAAATGAAAAAGAAGTACGAATCACTCGGCCGCATTGGCGGCACCATTTCCCTTACGAATTTTACGAAAGAAGAAAAAGAAGCAATCGCGGCGTTTTTTGGGAAGGAAATGACGCGCGTTTCACTGCAGGCGTTTGCTAAACAACTTGATAAGACGCGATTTGCGGGTGTTTCACTGGAAGAGCTGTTAGTCCATTATTTTGGAGAACCACTCGTGGCAAACAAAGAAAGGCGTGAAGCGGAACAGCAGGAAAAAGCGGAGTTTTTTCATCGGTTTATCGCCGCTTACCCTAGCGGAGCGGAATGGCTTACAGCAGCGCTGGAGCACCCGAGCGAATACCGTCTTCTTCACCAAGCGTACGCCCAGCAACGTGATGAACTGTATGCGTCCCTTTGCGTGGTTTGCGAAGCGCTTCGCCAGCTTCCGAAGCAAGGAACGTACGAACGCCTGCCGCTATTCGCGCAAAAAGTAACCGGAGACCCGCACGCGTTTGATTTACACACATTTCAAGGAAAACTGTTTCTATCCGCGTTGGAATTTTACTCCCGGAAAAAATATCAGCTTTCGTCCGTAGAAGAAGTCAATGAACTGCTGCAATCGTTCGGCATCTTGCGCGAAGACATCCTCAATTTCGTGACGTGCGCGGGAATTTTGGCAGAAACAGAAGATGGCATTCATCCCGTATTTTCCGCCGCGTGTGAAACGAATACGGCGCTGAACGTGCCGCTGAGAGAGATTGTCGGGTTGAAACGAGCATATCCTTCCAAAGGCACCATCGTCTTTGTCGTAGAAAACGCCGGTGTTTTTTCTGAACTACTAAGCGAAGCGATGCCGCTTGTCAGCACAAACGGCCAGCTAAATCTAGCGACGATGTTACTCCTTGATTTACTTGTCGAGTCGGGCGCTCGTCTTTATTATTCGGGCGACTTTGACCCAGAAGGGTTGAAAATGGCGGATCGGCTTGTCGGGCGATATGGCGAGAATCTTTCACTCTGGCATTTCACGCGTGAAGACTACTTTGCCTCGATGCCGAACGTGTCGCTTTCTGAGGAACGGCTGGCAAAACTGCAGTCCGTATTATCTGAAGTGCTACAACCTGTCAAGCTTGAGATGGAGCAATTAAAAAAAGCGGGATATCAGGAGGCAATTTTGCCGATGCTTCGGAAAGATATCGAGAGAGAAAAGACGGAGTTAAGTTAATCACTCCGTCTTCCTTTGCAAAGAAAGTTTACGGGCATTAAAAATAGGAACAAGAAATCAAGAATTTCTCATATAGCTTTTAGGATGCTTAGTAACCTATAATAGAGATACAGACGGATAACCATATGCGATCGTATATAAACTATCATTCATGGTTAAAAATGTCGTCGACCTCCAATCGTGCAAAAAGTGCGGGGGATCGACGACACTTTCTTATTTAGCTCTCTTCTTACGGCTATCAGTATTCTCGTTTATTGGCGTAATTTTCGAAATGAATTATACTGATCGTAGGTCATTTTTAAAAATGTTGATTTATCAATGATTTTTTGGGTTTTTATCTTAACTATGAGGAATTGAAACTACAGTTCTTGAGCATATTGTCCTGTACCGTTTGTTGGTTTGTATCTTAACTATAAGGAATTGAAATCAAAAAGTGATTACTTTTCCTTTATGTGGACCCTCAGTGGTTTGCATCTTAACTATTAAGGAATTAAACCATCGTCTGGTGTGGTAACTATTTGTTTTTACCGTGCCTACGAGACACAATAGAAATGCCATTTGCTCTCATATCATGTTTGTGTTCCGGCAGTCTTCCCTGTACAATGTCCATATCACGTTTTGGCCTATATGCGCATTCTCGTTTCTCTCTAGCGTGATGCTAGGAGAGAAACGAGTTTTTTATTTGGAAAAATTTCATTGCACTTTTCCCGTACGCGTGTTCTAATTAATGATAGATAGAAAATTACGAATAGTTCGGTTCCTGGAAATAATGGAAAAGGAAATTTTTATTTTGCGATGGGGGAGTGCGCGGATGGCAAAAGATACGATCATCCGCTTTGAGCGGGTGACGAAAATATATGACGGCCAAGTAGTGTTAGATGACATCAGCTTTGATATTGAACGAGGCAAATTTTATACGCTGCTTGGGCCGTCGGGATGCGGAAAAACGACGATTTTGCGCTTAATCGCAGGGTTTGCCGAACCAACAGAGGGGGCGATTTATTTTCATGGGAAACCGGTGAATCATGTGCCGGCGAATAAACGGCAAGTGAACACGGTGTTTCAAGATTATGCGCTGTTTCCGCATTTGAACGTGTTTGAAAATGTGGCGTTTGGATTGCGGATCAAAAAGAAAAAACAAGCGGAGATCCGAGAAAAAGTGATAGAAGCGCTTCGCTTTGTCAATTTGGAAGGATATGAGAATCGCCGCATTCAAGAAATGTCTGGCGGACAGCGGCAGCGGGTGGCGATTGCGCGCGCGATTGTCAACGAGCCGGAGGTGCTTTTGCTCGATGAGCCGCTGTCGGCGCTTGATTTGAAGCTGCGCACGGAAATGCAGTATGAACTGCGCGAGCTGCAGCGCCGCTTAGGAATTACGTTTATTTTTGTCACTCATGACCAAGAAGAGGCGCTGGCGATGTCTGATCAAATTTTTGTCCTGAACAAAGGGAAGATTCAGCAGAGCGGCACGCCGAAAGAAATTTATGATGAACCAGTCAATCGCTTTGTCGCTGATTTTATCGGGGAGTCCAACATTTTGCGCGGAGTTATGCTGGAAGACTATCTCGTCGAATTTGCCGGTAAGCGGTTTATGTGCGTGGATAAAGGATTTCGGCCGAATGAGCCGGTCGATGTCGTCATCCGTCCGGAAGATTTGCAAATAACGACGCGCGGCCAAGGAAAGCTGCAAGTGCGCGTTGATTCGCAACTGTTCCGCGGCGTGCATTACGAGCTGTGCTGCTATGACGAGGATGGCAATGAGTGGCTTGTCCATTCGACGAAAAAAGCGGAAGTCGGCGAAGAAATCGGCCTCTATTTTGATCCGGAGGCGATTCACGTCATGCGCATCAGTGAGGATGATGGGGAGAAATCTGATGAAAACTAACGTACGCAACGTCTATTTATTGCCGTATGTCGTTTGGATGGGGATGTTTGTCGTCGCGCCGATTCTATTGATTATCTATTATTCTTTTTTTGATATTGAAGGAAAGTGGACGCTTTCCAATTATCAAACGTTTTTTACACCGATTTATTTAAAAATGGCGGCGAACTCCATTTGGTATGCGTTTTTAGTGACGCTGTTTTCCTTGCTTATTGCCTATCCGGCCGCGTATGCGCTGACGAAAACAAAACATAAACAGCTTTGGCTGCTTCTTCTGATTTTGCCGACATGGGTGAATTTATTGTTAAAAGTGTATGCATTTCTCGGCATTTTCGGGACGTACGGACTGGCGAACGCGGTGCTTGCGGCGGTTGGCATCGGCACCAAGCAAATTTTGTTTACCGATTTTAGCTTTGTATTTGTATCGGTGTATATTTTTATTCCATTTATGCTTTTGCCCATTTTTAATGCGCTTGAGGAATTGAACCCGTCTTTGATCGATGCGGCGCGCGATCTTGGTGCTTCGGCATGGATGACGTTTCGCCGCGTTGTGTTTCCGTTGACGCTGGATGGCGTAAAAGCGGGATGCCAAGCGGTGTTTATTCCGGCGTTGTCTTTGTTTATGATCACAAGGCTTATTGCCGGAAATCGCGTAATTACGCTTGGCACGGCGATTGAAGAACATTTTCTCGTCACGCAAAACTGGGGAATGGGATCGACGATTGCGGTATTTTTAATTATCACCATGGCGGTCGTGGTAGCCGTGACGGGAAATCGAAAGCGAGGATGAAGCGATGCAAAGCAGCCATAAATGGGGAAAAGCCTATTTGGCAGTCGTGTTCGTCATTTTGTACTTGCCGATTGGCTATTTAATTTACTATTCGTTTAACAAGGGCGGCACGATGCATGATTTTTCGGGAGTGACGCTCGACTGGTATAAAGAAGTCTTGCATGATACACGGCTATGGATTATTGTATTGAATACCATTACCATCGCCCTGTTGTCGGCGGCCATTTCCACCATTCTTGGAGTGATTGGGGCACTGGCGATTTACTATGTGAAAAGCCAGCAAGTGAAGCAAATATTGTTGACGCTAAACAACGTATTGATCGTCAGCCCTGATGTCATCATCGGAGCCTCGTTTTTAATCTTGTTTACGATGATCGGCATTCAGCTTGGTTTTACTTCCGTCTTATTATCCCACATCGCATTTAGTGTGCCGATTGTCGTGCTGATGGTGCTTCCGAAGCTGCAGGAAATGAGCCCGACGTTGATCGATGCGGCGCGCGATTTAGGAGCGAATCAATGGGATGTGCTGACGAAAGTCATATTGCCGTATATTACCCCAGGGATTTTCGCAGGGTTTTTTATGGCGTTGACGTATTCGCTCGATGATTTTGCCGTCACCTTTTTCGTAACGGGTAACGATTTTTCCACGTTATCGGTGGAAATTTACTCGCGGGCGCGCCAAGGCATTTCGCTGTCGATTAACGCGCTGTCGGCACTATTATTTATCTTGACATTGGCGCTTGTGACCGGCTATTACTTCATCAGCCGAAGAAGCGGCATGTTAGGAGTGGGGGGACGGCGTCGATGAAAAAACTCGCGATCTTTTTTATTGCCGTATTTTGCGCCGCTCTTGTTTTTTATTATACCGCTTTTGCGCTCAATCGGACGGAAGGCTATGCGGGGAAAAATACGTTAACCGTTTATAACTGGGGCGATTATATTGATCCCGCGCTTATTAAAAAATTTGAAAAACAAACAGGCATAAAAGTGATTTACCAAACGTTTGACTCGAACGAGGCGATGATGGCGAAAATCGCTCAGGGAGGGACAACGTTTGATGTCGCGGTGCCATCGGAATATGCGGTTAGCAAAATGAAAGAAGACGGACTGCTTATTCCGCTCGATCATGCGAAACTGCCAAACTTAAAATATATCAATCCCCGTTTTTTAAATTTGTCGTTTGACCCTGGTAACCGTTATTCCGTTCCGTATTTTTGGGGAACGGTCGGCATTGTCTATAATCCGAGCATGCTTGGCGGCAAAAAGATCACCAGTTGGAATGACTTGTGGGATCCGGATTTGCGCAATCAAATTTTATTGGTAGATGGCGCGCGCGAAGTAATTGGCATGGGACTGAACAGCTTGCATTATTCGCTGAATGACACGAACAAGCAGCATTTGCGGCAAGCAAAGGAAAAATTGGACCGTCTCGTGCCGAATGTCAAAGCGATTGTCGGTGATGAAATCAAGATGCTTTTGGCGAATGAAGAGGCAGCCATTGGTGTCGTCTGGTCGGGGGACGCGGCGGAAATCATCTCGGAAAATGATAAGCTGGATTACGTTGTGCCGAAAGAAGGATCGAACTTATGGTTCGATAATATGGTGATTCCGAAAACGGCGAAAAACATTGAAGGGGCGCACAAATTTATTAATTTTATGCTTGATCCGAAAAATGCGGCGCAAAACGCCGAATATGTCGGCTATTCGACGCCAAATGAAAAAGCGCTTGATTATATGCCAAAGGAGATTACCGAAGATAAACGGTTTTATCCTGATTTTGACTCCATCGGGAATTTGGAAGTGTACAAGAATTTAGGAAAACGGATGCTCGCATATTATAACGAGCTGTTTTTGGAGTTTAAAATGCATCGGAAATAAAGAAAAAGGGGATTAGGGTTTTGAAACAAGTAAAAAAGGCTTGGCTGGCGTTTCTTTCGGCGTTGTTGTTTCTGGCGGGAAAACTGAAGTGGGTATTAGCGTTGTTGAAGTTTCTCAAACTTAGTTCGCTTTTGTCCTTATTCCTTTCCATCGGCGCCTATGCGCTTGTATACGGCTGGAAATTTGCCGTTGTGCTTGCATTGTTAACGGCGTATGGGCAGGCGATAATGGGGGTATATCGCTCAGTGCTCTCCTAAATATATTCATCCCCCTTGCCGAAAACGGCAAGGGGGTAATCTATATTAAAAGGGGGGGTTACACGTTTTGCTTATGCGCTTCTTTCCATTTGGCAAGTTCGTTTTCTACCTCTTCTTCCAAAGAGGAAGGAATCGAGTGTTTAGACGCCAAACATTGGCGAGCAGCCGTTGCTTCCGCTTCTAAAGCAAGGATGCGTTCTTCCATGCGCGCGAATCCGCGAAGCGCGTGATCGGGTTGGAAGGAGGCGAGGGTGGCATCCATCTGTTTCAGCGCTTTGGCGGCGTTGGCGCGCGCGATTAATTCTAATTGTTTTGCCGAAAGCTCTTCATATTTTTCTTGTAGCTGTTTTAATTGTTCTTTCACGTGTGCGGTTTTTTCTTTCACCGTCTCGTATTGTTGCTCATAGGCGGATAATTTTTTCTCGTACAATAGTTTTTCCCGCAACGCGAGCTTCGCTATCGCTTCTTCGTTCCGTTCGAGCGCCAATTTTGCTTGACGAGCCCGTTTTTCGATGATCGCTTTCGTTTGCGCGATCAACGTTTCATAGCGCTGTTCGGCGAGTATTTGCTGGGTGAGGGCTTGATGGCCTTGATGAATATGTTCCTCGATTTCACGCAAGTATTGCTTCGACATGGCGATCGGGTCTTCCCATTGATCGATCAGCTTATGCAAATCGGCAAGTATCATCGTTTTGACACGACGAAATAATCCCATGTTACGAATCCTCCTTTTTTATGCTTTTTTCCCATTCATCTAAAATATGCGCCGCTTGACTGGACGGCGTTGACCATGATTCAATGGAGATTGTCTGGTGCTGTTGGCGTTTTTCTAAAAGATAAGCAGCGGCAAACACCAACAGAATCAACGCCCATTTCGGCAGCAAGCCGATGAGTCCCCATACCATCAGCGCCAATCCTAGCCATTTAAAAGGCCTTGCCGTTTTCCACCATATCCAACCGATGGCAAGCAACAATAGGTGAAAAAGAAAAGCAAGGACTCCAAGCATCATCCAGACATGGGGAACCATCATCATACCCATTGGCTCTTGGTAGAAGACAAAATGGTGATGCTCGACAAACGGCTCGCCGCCCTGGTAGAAGGCAAAATGATGATGCTCGGCAAACGGTTCGTCGTAATGAGGCTTGTCCAAGTGGCTTCCAAACCAAAACGGCATCATATGCATCACCCCGTATCCCACGAGAAATAAAACGGCAAGCAGAACGGCCGCTCTTTTTTTCATGCACGCTGTCACCTCCTTTTTCCATATTGTGTGGGCAGTGTTGCGGTGCTCGGCTTGTCCGCGAATAAAATCAGCGTATTGAAAAGATCGCGGACATGGACGCCGAGGGGAATGTTTTTCTCCCTTGTACAGTTTGCATTGTAAAAAAGAAAAGAGAAAATTAGGTGAAAAAAACGAGGATAAAAAATTTTTCATAAAAAAAGCGTCTTCCATGATCGGAAGACGCTTAACACGGAATTTTGACGATAAACTCGCTTCCTTTGTCGACTTCGCTTTGCACGTCAATCGTGCCGCCATGCGCCTCAACAATCCATTTGGCGATCGACAGGCCGAGTCCGTGGCCGCCTTGCTGGCGCGAGCGCGCTTTGTCGACGCGGTAGAAGCGGTCAAAAATACGGCCGATTGCTTCTGGAGGAATGCCGATTCCCGTATCTTTTACGGAAATCGTCAGCCGTTTCTGCTGTTTCCAAGGTTCCAGGCGAAGAGATAAAGCGACTTCGCCGTGATCGGGAGTATATTTGATTGCGTTGTCAAGCAATATATATAAAAGTTGTGTTAGTTTGTCCGCATCGGCGGTAATGACGATCGATTCGGGAGCGTGAAGGTGCATTTGAATTTGTTTTTTCGCCGCTAATTCGGATAATAGCTGGAGCGTGCGTTCGGCGTACGGACGGAAATCAAACGTTTCTTTGACTAACTGCAAGGAGGCGTGTTTGGCATCCGCGCGCGCTAACGTCAATAAGTCATTGATGAGCTTTGTCATCCGTTTGAGTTCTTCACGAAGCCGGATTAACAGCTTTTGCGCAAATTCGTGTTTCGTGACTTCTTCTTCCATTGCAAGCGCTTCGACAGAGGAAAAAATGACGCTAAGCGGCGTCCGCAGCTCGTGCGACGCGTCGGCGACAAACTGCCGCTGGCGGTCGTACGCCTCTTGAATCGGAATGAGCGCCCGTTTGGACATAAAATAACTTAATACAATGGCGACGCCGATAAATAAAATAGCTAGACTGATCAATACGACTAATAGCCAACGAAAGATGTGGAAAAAGGATGTGACATCCACGCCGACATACAAGGTGCCAATGACATCTCCATGCAGAACAACGGGACGTGCGGCAGTCAACAGCCGCAATTCATGGGAATGAAGGCGGGTAAATGCGGCCAACTGTTCCGGAATATTCACGGTTACATAGGTTGGTACATGTTCATTCAACCTTGATTCTTGCAACGCTTTTAATAAAAACGGCCTCATATATTTGTTGACCTCATCTCCCGCGATCAGCTGCCCATCCGTGCCTACGACATAAAAAAAGAATTGATCCTCGTTTAACAATACGACGCTTTCCTCGTCAAAGAAATCAAAATCGCTTTGTTTCAGCAGAAACTGTTCGATCGCTTTTTGTTCTTGATTGACCAGGCTGGTGATGCGCCGTTCTTGGTCATTGGTGGCAACCAAATAAAAAAGAAAAGCAGCAATCGCAATGAATAAAGTGAGAAACACCATCAAAATACCGCTGTATAATGCGGTCAGGCGCCATTGTGTACGGCGAAACAGGTCGCTGTTTTCGATTTTCCGAAGCCAATCCTTCCATTTATTTATCAATTTTATATCCCACCCCGCGCACCGTTTGAATGACCTCGCCTTTTAGTTTTTTCCGTAATAGTTTAATGGTGGCGTCAATCGTTTTCATCGACACATCGGCATCTAGCCCCCATACGCGGTCCAAGATCGTTTCGCGCGGCACAACATGCCCCCTGTTTTGTAAAAGGAGATCCAATACTTGAAATTCGCGTGGGGTTAATAATATTTCTTCCTTGCCGTAGTGAAGGGTATGGCTTGTTCGATTTAACACGAAGCCATGGAAATGCACGATATCTTCTTGGAGAGGAACGAATGTGCGACGCGCCAGCGCCTTGAGGCGGGCCATTAATTCATCAACCTCAAACGGTTTGACCAAATAATCATCGGCGCCTGCCTCTAAGCCTTCCACGCGGTCTTGTACCGCATCTTTTGCCGTTAGTATCAGAATAGCGCCAGTGTAGCCGTTTTTCCGTAGCCGTCTGCAAATTTCCACGCCGTCTCCGTTTGGCAGCATCCAGTCAAGCACCAATACGTCATAAAACGTACTGGTCGCGTAATCATATGCCTCTTCCCCTTCTTGCACCCAGTCGATGTGCTCGACTCCCTTTTTCTTTAACAGATGAACGATTAATTCTCCTAAATATAAGTCATCTTCGGCGAGAAGAATTTTCATCCCGTTTCCTTCCTTCCCTAGTCTGATTCCCGTTTTTTTCTATAAATAATCATAACAAATGTTAGTGAAAAATCGATGAAAACGTGAAACGGCGTGACAAAAATCAATTTTTCACCATATTTTCACTTTTTTTGCTTACACTGTTTTTCGACGAGGCTAAAGGAGGGGTCGTGTAGTGAAACGAATGAGCACAGCGCCATTGCGAAAGAAAATGGCCATTGCCTGTCGCGACGGAATAAAACAGATATAGCATGGAATAAAACAGATATAGAAAGGAGAAAGGAACGATGGATATGAATATGATGCCATATGAACCACAAACCGTTCGACCACCAAAAAGGGGCCGTTTCTTTTCTTGGCTCGCCGCTTCGGTTGCAGGGGCGGTGCTTGGCAGTGCGATTACGTTATACGCTGCGCCGAAGGTGGGCATCTCTTCCCCTTCGACATCTGCAGGAGAAACGAAACAGGCCAACACTTCTACATCTACAGAGACGCTCCCGCTGCAACCGACAAGAAGCGTGTCCACTAACATGGTGACCGCGATTCAAAACGTCACGGATGCCGTTGTCGGTGTCGTGAACATTCAAAAACAGGAAGATTTCTTTTCTGATAGTACAGTAGATCAGGAAGCGGGAACTGGTTCGGGAGTCATTTTCAAAAAGGATGGAAATACCGCGTATATTGTCACGAATAACCACGTGATTGAAGGTGCGAACAAAGTGGAAGTATCGCTGGCCGATGGCAAAAAGGTGAAAGCGGAGATTGTAGGCGCCGATCCGCTAACGGATTTAGCCGTATTAAAAATTGACGGCAGCCACGTCACCAAAGTAGCAAGCTTCGGCGACTCGTCCAAATTGCGGATCGGGGAACCAGTTGCGGCGATCGGCAATCCGCTTGGCCTCGATTTATCGCGGACGGTGACGGAAGGGATTGTGAGCGGAAAACGCACCATTCCTGTTTCCACTTCTGCTGGCGAATGGGAGTTAAACGTGATTCAAACAGACGCTGCGATTAATCCGGGTAACAGCGGAGGCGCGCTCATTAATAGCGCGGGGCAAGTGATTGGAATTAACAGTTTAAAAATTTCCGAAACGGGAGTGGAAGGATTAGGATTTGCCATTCCAAGCGAAGATGTCAAGCCGATTGTGGAACAGCTGATGCAATACGGGAAAATCAAACGCCCGTATCTTGGCGTGCAGCTGGTAGATGTCGCCGATCTTTCTGATGAGGTACGAAAAGGACAGCTGCAATTGCCAGACAGTGTAACGGCAGGAGCGGCGGTGACAGCGGTAGAACCGTTCTCTCCAGCTGCGGATGCGGGGCTTCAATCGAAAGATGTCATCGTCGAAATAAATGGGCAAAAGGTAGACAGCGTCAACGCGTTGCGAAAATATTTATATACGAAAACGAAAATTGGTGAGAAAGTGACGGTTGTCTTTTATCGCAACGGTGAAAAGAAAACGGCTTCTATTACATTGCGGGCGAGAGGGGACAGCGAATCATAATCATATCTACTTATGCCTGTTCGCATTGGGCGGACAGGCTCTTTTTTTAGAAACAACCGTACATCATATTACATTGGCTTGCAGGAATCGCATACATATATATTCTGCTGCGCGAATATTATGTAAATATAGAACAAATAGCTTAATTTTCCGTCTTTTGAGTGATTAAAATAAAAAAGTTTTGACATAGGAATGGAAATGAAAAAGCGCTGGCGGATTACTTCTTTGTCATCGCTGTGTGGGAAGAAATACATCGCCTCTAGGGAAGCGTGGCCATGGGGAACGCTTGTATTTTTTGCTTCCATCGCCTTTATTGGATTGCTTTCATTGCCGCACGCAAAAAGATGTAATCGCTGCTGATATTAGTCGAGCATGCATCCCGGGTAAAGAAACGTCTGATGTTCATATAGCTAAGGGAGGCGAAAATGAAAAGAGCAGGTACCGTTTTATTTGCAGCGAACGGTGCTTTTCTTTTTGTAAAAAAAGAGGAAATATGAGGAAAGTTGTCGAAAAAATGTTATGTATGAAAAACAATGAAACTAAAGCAAGGTGCCTTTCGTATGATAAGGTAATGATAAGGAAGGAGGAAGCGCGGGTGTTCGGCTATCCGTTAGAAACGGTGTATCTCGCTATCCTGATTGTAAGCGGGAGCTTGACGCTCTTATATATTTTCTTCAGCGATGTGATTGATGGCGTTTTCGAGCTGCCCGATCATCCGCTATTTAGCCCGCAACTCGTGTTATCATTTTTCACCGTTGGCAGCGCATCCGGTTTTTTGCTAGAAAGATATACGGAGCTGCCTGCCTGGCTGATTGCGGCGATGAGCGGGGGAATTGCACTCATTATTGTATTGCTTTTGCATTTTTTCGTCTTTATTCCGCTTCGGTCGGCAGAAACATCGTTAAACTATTCCGATGCGGATTTGGAAGGGGCGCTTGCTAAAGTGATCGTCACCGTTCCGCGCGATGGATTTGGCGAAATTTTATTGCAGCGCAAAAGCGGCGCGATTTCGAAAGCGGCCAAAAGCATGAACAACGAAGAAATTGCTTTCGGCACGGAAGTGATCATTGTGAAAATGGAAAACGGCGTCGCCGTGGTGGCGAAGCACGATCCATATGATATTTCATCATTACATAAAGGGGGATATATGGAATGACGCCATTGTTAGTGGTCATTGGAGTGGTTGTGCTGCTCCTTGTCGGATTAATCGCTATTTTTGTCACCCGTTACCGTACGGTTGGACCGGATGAAGCGCTCATTGTGACAGGCAGTTATTTAGGAAACAAAAATGTGCATGTCGATGAATCCGGCAATAAAATTAAAATTGTCCGCGGCGGCGGCACGTTTGTCCTGCCAATTTTCCAGCAGGCCGAACCGCTTAGCTTGCTTTCTATTAAACTAGACGTGCAAACGCCGGAAGTGTATACGGAACAAGGTGTTCCTGTCATGGCGGACGGCGTCGCCATCATTAAAGTCGGCAGTTCGATTAGCGAGATTGCCACAGCAGCAGAGCAATTTTTAGGGAAAACACGCCAGGATATGGAAAATGAAGCGAAAGAAGTGCTGGAAGGTCATCTTCGCTCCATTCTCGGTTCGATGACGGTCGAAGAAATTTACAAAAACCGTGATAAATTTTCGCAAGAAGTGCAGCGCGTCGCCTCGCACGACTTGGCGAAAATGGGGCTGGTCATCGTTTCGTTTACGATTAAAGATGTGCGTGATAAAAACGGTTATTTAGACGCGCTCGGAAAACCGCGCATCGCCCAAGTGAAGCGCGATGCCGATATCGCGACGGCGGAAGCGGAGAAAGAAACGCGCATTAAACGCGCCGAAGCCGATAAAGAAGCGCGCAAGGCGGAGCTCGAGCGCCTGACGGAAATCGCGGAGGCGGAAAAAATCAATCAGTTGAAGCTCGCCGAATTCCGTCGCGAACAAGATATCGCCAAAGCCCGCGCCGACCAGGCGTACCATTTGGAAGAAGCAAAAGCGAAACAAGAAGTGACCGAGCAGCAAATGCAAATTAAAATTATCGAGCGGCAAAAGCAAATCGAGCTCGAAGAAAAAGAAATTTTGCGCCGCGAACGGCAATATGATTCGGAAGTGAAGAAAAAAGCGGACGCCGAACGCTACGCGATCGAACAGGCGGCAGCGGCGGAAAAAGCGAAGTTAATGGCGGAAGCGGACGCGCAAAAATACCGGATCGAAGCGATGGCGAAAGCGGAAGCGGAGCGCATCCGCCTCGATGGGTTGGCAAAAGCGGAAGCAGAAAAAGCAAAAGGGGAAGCCGAAGCAGAAATTATCCGCCTGAAAGGTTTGGCGGAAGCGGAAGCAAAACAAAAAATCGCCGAAGCGTTCGAACGTTATGGTCAAGCGGCGATTCTCGACATGATCATCAAAATGCTTCCAGAATACGCGAAACAAGTGGCGAGCCCGCTTGCCAATATCGATAAAATTACGATTGTTGATACGGGCTCTAACAGCACAAACGGCGGCGCGAACCGCATTACTGGCTATGCGACCAACTTAATGGCCAGCCTGCAGGAGACATTGAAAGCTTCCACGGGGATCGATGTGAAACAATTGCTAGAAAACTTCGCGGTGAAAGGAAATGTGGAACCGCCAAGCGCCCAAGCGAGTGAAGAAGTGGCGGAGCAACGGAAAACAGCAGGGCAGTAATCGAAAAGGGCTGAGATGAGCAGCCCTTTCTTGATGGAAAGATGTCATCATTGCAACTGCTGGGCAATTCGGCTATTATGTTAAATAGTCAAATTGACATTAATAAAGTAGGATGATGAAACGATGAAGCGTGCAAGGATCATTTACAATCCAACATCAGGCCGGGAAATATTTAAACGGCATTTGCCGGAAGTATTAGTGCAATTGGAAAAAGCGGGATATGAAACATCCTGCCATGCGACGACAGGGGCAGGGGATGCGACCGAAGCGGCCCGCAAAGCGGTCGAGCGTGAATTTGACTTAGTGGTGGCTGCCGGCGGAGACGGAACGATTAACGAAGTCGTCAACGGGATTGCCGATCAAGATTATCGTCCAAAGCTTGGTATTATTCCGGTCGGGACGACGAACGATTTTGCCCGCGCGATCGGAGTGCCGCGTTCGATTGAAGGGGCGTGCGAGGTTATTGCCAATGGGGAAGCCGTTCCGATCGATATCGGCTGCGCCATGAATGAAGGAAAAACCCGCTATTTTATTAATATTGCCGGCGGCGGCCGTTTAACCGAACTGACCTATGAAGTGCCAAGCAAATTGAAAACAATGCTCGGCCAGCTTGCCTACTATTTAAAAGGAATCGAGATGCTACCGTCCATTAACGCGACAGAAGCGCGCATTGAATATGACGGCAAAGTGTTTGAAGGCGAAATTATGCTATTTTTAGTGTCGCTGACGAACTCGGTCGGCGGCTTTGAAAAGCTGGTGCCGGATTCTTCTTTAAATGACGGCATGTTTGATTTAATTATTTTAAAGAAAACGAATTTGGCCGAGTTTATCCGGCTTGTCACACTCGCGGCGCGCGGCGAACATATTAATGATCCAAATCTCATTTACACGAAAGCAAACCGCATTAAAGTGATGTCGCCGATGCAGTTAAATTTAGACGGAGAATTTGGCGGCATGCTTCCAGGGGAATTCGTCAATTTGTACCGGCACTTGGAAGTATTTGTATCTAAAGAAAAGGCAGAGCAAATGAGGACAGGGTACTAACCTGTTCTTTTTTTGTGTTGCACAGAATTGTGTGCTACAATCGTGGCAGCACTGTGTGGACGACGGATACTGATTACACTTAATATTTAATATGTCTATATAAGACTTCTGATGGATAAAAAGCTCAAAAGACGAAATATCAAGTTATATTTTTTATAGCAGAGTTAGTTCCTCGAAAGGTGAAGAACAATGGCAAACATCGAAGCACCAGTAATGAAAAACGAATATTATGATGTGACATTTGAAGATTTGACGCATGATGGATTAGGTGTTGCGAAAATCAATGGATTTCCGGTTTTTGTCAAAAACGGATTGCCGGGCGAAAAGGCGAAAATCAAAGTCATCAAAGTGAAAAAAGGCTATGGCTACGGACGCCTTATGGAGTTGTACGAGCAAAGCCCAGACCGCGTCGCATCCCTTTGCCCGATTTACAAGCAGTGCGGCGGCTGCCAGCTGCAGCACTTAAGCTACGAAGGTCAACTGCGTGCCAAACAGAAACATGTCAAAGAAGTAATGGCGCGCATCGGCAAATTGGAAAATGTCATCGTGCATCCTGTCATCGGCATGAAAGACCCGTGGCGCTACCGCAACAAGGCGCAAGTGCCTGTCGGCGAGCGAGAAGGAGGGCTGGTCGCGGGTTTTTACCAAGAGCGCAGCCACGAAATTATCGATATGGATGCCTGTCTCATCCAGCAGGAAATGAACGATGTCGTCGTACAGACCGTGAAAAAGATTTGTGAAAAATATAAGGTGCCTGCCTATAACGAAGTGACGCATAAAGGAGTTCTCCGCCATATTATGGCGCGTTACGGGGCAGTGACAAAAGAAGTGATGGTCGTCCTCATTACGCGCACGGAAGATTTGCCGCATAAAAGGAAAATTGTGCAAGAAATTATTGACTCCGTGCCAAATGTAAAATCGATTATCCAAAACATTAACCCAAAAAAGACGAATGTGATTATGGGTGACGAGACGAAAGTGTTGTGGGGAGCCGAATGCATTTACGATTACATCGGTGACATTAAATTCGCGATCTCGGCTCGCTCTTTCTATCAAGTCAACCCGGAACAAACAAAAGTGCTATATGAAAAAGCGCTTGAGTATGCGGAATTAACGGGAGAGGAAACAGTCATTGACGCTTACTGCGGCATCGGCACGATTTCTTTGTTTTTAGCGAAAAAAGCGAAAAAAGTATACGGGGTGGAAGTAGTGCCGGAAGCGATTAAAGACGCCAAGCGCAACGCTGAATTAAACGGCATCACCAACGCCGAATTTGCCGTCGGCGAGGCGGAAGCGGTCATTCCTCAATGGTACGAACAAGGCATCCGAGCGGATTGCATCGTCGTCGACCCGCCGCGCAAAGGCTGCGATGAAACGCTTTTGCAAACCATCATCGCCATGAAGCCGAAGCGTGTGGTGTATGTGTCCTGCAATCCGGCGACATTGGCAAGAGATTTACGAATCCTCGAAGACGGCGGATATAAAACATTAGAAGTGCAGCCGGTGGATATGTTCCCGCATACCGCGCATGTGGAGTGTGTGGCGAAGCTTGTTTTGAAGGAAGATGCAGCCTCTGGATAAAAGGCTATGTCTTGATTTTGTTTGAATTCATAGTAGTACATGATCAACTTCTTCTTAAAATTCAGTTTGAATTTCGGACATGGTTTCACCAATATTCTCTTGTGTATAGTGCTCCTAAACAAGTAACATATGTCGATAGATCAAATGAATTTTATCTCATTAGCTCTCTAATAAACTTGGGCAGGAGAGAAGATGTGTCATTGATGCTTCTGTCACTACCCGGTTTTTGTAAAAAAACATCCGGGTGTTGACAGGCTTTTTTTTCATTTTGCATCATCCAATTGTTTGCTAAAATAAACTAGAAAGTGCCAATGGAAAAGGAGCGGGTTGTCGTGAAGAAAACAGTTCGTGTGGTTGGTGCGGTCATTTATAATGAACAAAATGAAATTTTGTGCGCGCTGCGCTCTCCGGAAATGTCGCTTCCGAATCTGTGGGAGTTTCCAGGCGGAAAAATGGAAGAGGGGGAAAATCCCAAAGAAACGTTAGTGAGAGAAATTCAAGAAGAATTAGGATGCACGATTGAAGTGTATGAAAAAGTTGAAGAAGTGCATCATGAATATCCGAGTGTGATTGTTAATTTGCTTACATACAAAGCGAAAATCGTTGAAGGGGAGCCGAAAGCAAAAGAGCATGCGGAATTAAAATGGATGCCGCTTCGAGAATTGCGCTCTCTTGAATGGGCGCCTGCCGATATTCCAACTGTAGAGGCGTTATTAAAAGAAATCTGTCCCCCATCGCTTTAATGTTTTAGCGCAACGGGGGACAGACCCTATGTTTAGCGGATCAGGTCGATGTATAAGTCTTCTGGTACGGGGTGGTGCAGCCGCCATTTAATGTTCATTGGTTTATCGCCATAACTGGATACATAGTCCACCTCGCCAAGATACATAAATGGCAAGGTCATCCCGTGCATTTGATCAAACTTGCGCACAAACAAATGAATATGGATGCCTCTTTCTTTGTGATAAATATAATTTTGTCCGACAGAAGACTCGTGGGATGTTTGATTTTGACTTTGCCAGTGGAAATGGCGTTGATCGATAAAGTAATCTTTATATTGCAAGTGCTCTTCTACTTTTTCTGATTTGTTCAAGTTGACGAACAAGAAATAATGATTGCCTGCTCGGCTTACCCCTTCTCTCCAAGAGCCTTCTTTTACCCCTGCTTCAAATAAGAAAATTAGGTCATTTCTCGTGTAATTTTGATAAAGAACAAGCTTTTCTCCTTTTGCGAGAAATCTTTCTGGATGATACGTTCGTCTAAACTCAATAATTCCATAATCAATGCGATCTTTTAAATATTGATAAAACTCGGTATTTTGCGTTATTTCAAGAATGTCATCATTCAACACAAATTGATCGCCAACGACTTTGCCAAATGACCATTTTTGTTTTTTATATGGGTTTGCTAGGCGGGACATTGACTGTCCAATGAGCGTTTTATGTTTTTCTAAGTCAATTTTTGTCGCAAATCTCTTTTCTAACTGTTTGGCGACATCTGTATACGAAACATTTTTTTGCAAAAAGGCCAATTACCCGTGGTGCTAGATAAAATCAGACAAGCATAAAAATAGCCCTTGCATGAGGATCTCCTTAAAATGAAAGTGCAACCAAACATCAAAAGGAGAAGTTCCCATGCAAGAGCACTTTCATTTTACAACAGATCGTGTCAAACTTCAAAAACAATATGCATCGATTTTGCTTTTTGTATCGGCTCAACTATCGAGTATCCAGATTCATCTTCAACGTCGAAATCGTCATTTGTTGAAACAGAAAGACGAAGTCATCATCACCATCCATGTCCTTGGAAAGTTGTTGGGCTTCACTTCCGAACGGGCTTGGCACCGGTTTGTGATTGGGAATTTGTTTCCCAAGGCCTTGTTCCCTGAGCGTTCTCGGTACAACCGTCGCTGCCGAGCGCTTAGCTTTGCGATCAAGTGGATTCGACACCAGTTGGCCAAGCGCGGGCAACACCATGCGTATGCGGTCGTGGACAGCTTGCCGATCGAGCTGTGTCATTCAGCTCGAATGCATCGCGTCAAACGATTCCGTGGAATTGCCGATATTGGCTATTGTGCTTCCAAAAGGATCACTTTCTATGGGTTGAAACTTCACCTGCAGGTCACCGACCAAGGGCTTCCGATGGGATATGTTGTCACCGAAGCGTCTTGTCACGACCGGGTGGCCGCTGAAACCGTCATGACGCAAATTCCACATCCGTATAACCTCGGTGACAAAGGGTATATCAGCCAAAAGCTGCAAAAGAAGCTGTACGAAGAGCACCGGGTCGCTTTTTGGACGCCCGTTCGAAAAAATCAGCGAATTCGCCAATCGGACGCATGGAAACAGTGGATGAAGCGAAAACGTAAAGTGGTGGAAACCGTGTTTTCGATTTTAGTCGATTCGTATCGGATCACCGAGATTCGAGCGAACTCGGTTTCTGGATTTGAAACGGCGCTGGATGGTATTTTACTGGCTTACTCCCTTGTTGTTCTTGGGCTAGTTGAGTGTTAAAACTCAACTAGCACCACGGGTTTTATATTATTGAAAAAATGCGAGAGAATGTCTCCCTCATTCCTGCTCCTTTCGCGAAGGCGGGGATGGGGGAGTTTTTTCATTTTATACTTCTGTCATTTTTCCTTCCCGTTTTTTATATAGTTTCATTGAGGTGTTTATGATTTATCGGCAAACCCGGTTTGAATTAGTTTTGTGGGAGGAATATAAATATGGCTATTTTTTCGCGTTACACGCAAACGATTTTTATTGATGGAACGTGGCAGGACGCCAAAAGCGGAAAAACGCTTCCAGTACAAAATCCCGCAACATTGGAAGCGATTACGGAAGTTCCTCATGGGGATGAAAGAGACGCGGAACAAGCAGTACGTGCGGCTCGTCAGGCGTTTCCGCATTGGTCAGGGAAAACAGCTAGAGAACGATCCCATCTATTATATGCAGCCTATGAAAAAATGAAGGAACAAAAAGAAGAACTTGCTGCTATCTTAACAACGGAACAGGGAAAACCGCTCAAAGAAGCAAGAGCGGAGATTGATTCCGCCGCCAGCTATTTCCTTTGGTATGCCGAAGAAGCAAACCGTCTCTATGGGGAAATTATCCCTTCCTCGAACAAGCATAAACGGCTGATGGTCATTCCGCAGCCGATTGGCGTTGTCGCCGCAATCACCCCGTGGAATTTTCCGGCTTCGATGATTACACGAAAGCTCGCGCCGGCTCTTGCCGCCGGGTGCACGGTTGTGTTAAAGCCGGCGCCGGAGACGCCGCTGACCGCGTATCGAATCGTGAAGATCCTCGAAGAAGTAGGGATTCCTCCCGGTGTGGTCAATCTTGTCACCGGCGGTGCCGTTTCGATCGGAAAGTGTTGGATGAGTCATCCAGACGTGCGTCTGATTACGTTTACCGGTTCGACGGAAGTCGGGCGTCTGTTGATGAAAGGAAGTGCGGATCAAGTAAAAAAACTGTCGCTGGAACTGGGCGGTCATGCGCCGGTCATCGTATTTGAAGACGCCGATTTGGACTTGGCGGCGGAATTGACGCTGGCGAGTAAGTTTCGCAACTGCGGGCAAACGTGTATTTGCGCCAACCGTGTCTATGTGCAGCAGACGGTCTGGGACGCTTTTGTGGAAAAACTAACAGCGAAGGTACAACAGCTTTCCATTGGCAGCGGGTTGGATGAAGCAACGGATATCGGGCCATTGATTAATGAGGAAGCGGTAAGGAAAGTGCAAGACCATTTGGACGATGCCGTGCAAAAAGGGGCTTCCGTTCTTTATGGTGGAAAACGATGGAAAGATTCGTATCCAGGATATTTCTTTGAGCCAACGGTGTTGGCGAACGTAACGAAAGAGATGAAAGTGATGAACGAGGAAACGTTCGGCCCGCTTCTGCCGCTGCAGTCATTTTCCGAGGAGGCGGAAGTAATTCGCGAAGCGAATGATACGCCGTATGGGTTGGCGGCCTATATTTTTACCGACTCGCTTCACCGCGCGTATCGCGTAATGGAGAAGCTGGAATACGGCATCGTCGGCATTAATGATGTATTCCCGGCCGTGGCCGAAGCGCCGTTTGGCGGCGTGAAGCAATCGGGCTTGGGGAAAGAAGGCGGCAAAGAAGGGATTTTCGAATTCGTCGAATTGAAGTACGTATCGATGGGGATCCAATCCTTGTAGCATGACGTAAAGAGCAGCGATATAAAAAATCTTCATGACTGATCTCTTCGTTGCATAAGTATGATAGTGAAAAAACTGCGTAGTCTATCGTGGCGCCTTTGCCGGCGATCTGCATGCGTAGACAGCGGCCAGTTTCATCATTGCGCGATGATACTGACCGCTTATTTTTATTTGGATGAGACGGCTTCTGTTAATTTGGTTCCAGGTTCGCCGACTTAGGATGACGTGAGCTAAATAGGCGAGCAAAAGCATAGATTAAGAGGGAAGGTATTTATTTTATGCGAGGGGATAGGAATGAATGTGTTTTCCGATATCGTTGAAACGATGCCTCCTTATTTATTTTCACAGTTTCAAAAGAAAAAAGAAGAGTTGATCAAGAAGGGGGTCGATGTCATTGATTTAGGAATCGGTGCTCCTGACTTGCCGCCGCCGTCTTTTGTGGTGGCAAAGTTAAAAGAACAGTTAGATGATCCAAATAATTATACGTATTCGCCGTATGCGGGATGCAAAGAATATCGGGAAGCGGTGGCGCTTTTTTACGAGCGGGAATATGGAGTAAAGTTGGATCCCGATGCCGAGGTTTTAGCGTTAATTGGGTCAAAGGAAGGAATTGTTCATTTATTGCAGGCTATGCTTAATCCGGGAGACATGGTGTTGATTCCCGATCCTGGATATCCGGTTTACCGCACGGCCGTGCATTTCGCGCGGGGGAGAAGCGTTTATTTGCCGCTTGATGCGGAAAATGGCTATGTTCCTCTTTTTTCCAAGCTGCCTTCGACCATTTATGAAGAAGCCAAAATCATGTTTTTAAATTATCCGAGCAATCCAACGACAGCCACTGTCGGCATGGATACATTCGCCGCAGCGGTTTCACTGGCAAAAAAGCACCGCATCTTCATCGCCCATGATTCTGCGTATTCGTTTGTGACTTTCCAAGGATTTAAAGCGCCGAGCATTCTACAAGTAAACGGGGCAAAGGAAGTGGCGGTCGAATTCGGTTCCTTATCGAAAAGCTACAACATGGCTGGCTGCCGCATCGGTTATATCGTCGGAAATAAAGATATGATTAAAGCGCTTTCGATTATTAAAAGCAACACCGATACGTGCCAATTTCTCCCGATTCAAAAAGCAGCGGCGGCAGCGCTGACGAGCGACCATCAGTCCGTGCAAGAAAATAACCGAATCTATGAGCAACGAATGAATATGATGGTCAGGGAGCTGCAGGGGCTGGGCATGCAAGTGCAACGTCCGAAAGCAACTTTTTTTCTATGGATTCCTGTTTTCAAAGAGTATTCCTCCGAACAATTTGCCGCAAAGCTGCTCGAAGAAGCGGGTGTGATTGTAACACCGGGAACGGCATTTGGTCCTTCAGGGGAAGGATATGTTCGATTATCCTTATCGGCACCAATAGAGAGATTACAGCAAGCGATGGAACGATGGAAACAAATTGATTGGGAGGCGTAGAAACGGTGAAACAGACGATCCGGAGCACCACCGCGGCGAAAGCAATCGTTCATTGCTTAAAACGAGAAGGCATTTCCCATGTGTTTTGCGTGCCGGGAGAAAGCTATTTGCCGCTAATGGATGCCATTTTCGATGAACCTTCGCTTCAACTGATTTCGGCCCGCCATGAAGGAGGTGCTTCGTTTATGGCGGAAGGTTATGCAAAAGTGTCGGGAAAACCCGGAGTCGTGCTGGCGACGCGGGGAGTCGGCGGGGCTAACTTAGCGATTGGTGTCCATACGGCGAGGCAAGATTCCACGCCGATGGTTGTATTTTTAGGGCAGGTACACAGCCATTTCCGCGGCAGGGAAGGATTTCAGGAAGTCGATTTAGACCGGTTTTTCCAGCCGATTGCAAAATGGACGGTGGAAATTCGCGAGGCGGAGCGAATACCGGAGCTGGTGCAGCGGGCGTTTCGCATCGCCAAAACGGGCAGGCCAGGCCCTGTCGTCATCTCGCTTCCAGAAGATATATTTCTTCAAGATATTGCCGAAGCGGTCGTTTCGGATGTAGATGTACCAAGACCTGCTCCAAGCGCAGAGGATGTGCGGAGCGTGCAGGAAATATTGCAAAGGGCGAAACGGCCGGTTGTCATCGCCGGTGGAGGAGTAAAGCTAGCTAAAGCGGAACGGCTATTGCGGTTATTTGCTGAAAAATACTCCATTCCTGTGGCGGCTGCTTTCCGCCGCCATGATGTGTTCCCAAACGACCATCCGCTTTATATCGGCCATCTTGGATTAGGGACGCCGAAATCCATTATCGAAACAGTGAAGCAGGCCGATGTCGTGATCGCGCTCGGGACGAGATTATCGGAAGTGACGACACAAGATTATCGCTTGCTGTCTCCGGATCAGACGCTCATTCATATCGATATCGACAGCGATGTATTAGGAAAAGTATATCCACCGGAAATTTCCATCCTAGCAGATTGCAAAGAAACGCTCTTAAAATTGCTAGAAATCGCCGTGCAGCCGTCTTGGCACGATTGGGCGGCAGCAAGGAGGAAACAATATGAGCAAGTATCGACGCTTCCGGCGGAAAAACGGAACTTAAATGAAGCGATTATCGCCAGCTTGCAACAACATTTGCCAAACGATGCCATCATTACGAATGATGCTGGCAATTTCGCCGGCTGGCTCCATGCTTTTTTCCAGTTTAGCGAGGAACATACGTATATCGGTCCTACTTCCGGCGCGATGGGATATGGCATGCCTGCGGCGATTGGCGCCAAGCTTGCTTTCCCGGAGCGCGTCGTCGTTTCTCTATCAGGAGACGGTGGCTTTATGATGACGATGCAAGAACTGGAGACGGCTGTCAGATATCATATTCCGATTATTAGTATCGTCTTTAACAATAGCATGTATGGAACCATCCGCATGCATCAAGAACTTCACTTTCCGAGACGGGTCATCGGGACGGATTTAGGGAATGTATCGTTTGCCGAATTAGCGAAATGTTTAAACGCCAACGGCATTCGAGTGGAAACAGAAGACCAATTTACTAGAGCGCTCCTTCAAGCCTTTAACGAAACAAAACCAACGGTGATCGAAGTCATGACAGATCCAAACCAAATTTCCGTGACCGCGACGATCGACGAGTTGCGAAAGCGCTCGAATTCTCGGTAAACATTTGCATAATAGCCATGATAGTAGATGCATAAATTTTTTATAGAAAACAAATGACAAGGAGGAAGCTGGATTGTGAAAGCATTGAATTTTATTAATGGGGAATGGAAAGCATCGATTAGCAAGCAATTTGCTCCGGTGATTAATCCGGCAAACGGAGAAGCGATTGGAGAAGTGACGGTTTCGATCGAAGCGGATGTTGATGAAGCGGTAAAAGCGGCGAAGGCCGCGCAAAAACGGTGGGCGCTTGTACCAGCGCCAAAGCGGGCGGAAGTGTTATATAAAGTCGGCTATTTATTAAAAGAAAGAAAAGAACAGCTCGCTAGGCTGTTAACCAAAGAAATGGGAAAAGTGATCGAGGAAGCACGCGGGGAAGTGCAAGAAGGAATTGACATGGCGTTTTATATGGCCGGAGAAGGAAGACGGTTATTTGGCGACACGACTCCTTCGGAATTAAAAGATAAATTTGCGATGAGCGTTCGCGTGCCAGTTGGAGTTGTTGGCATCATCACTCCATGGAATTTTCCGATTGCGATTGCGACATGGAAATCGTTCCCGGCCATTGTTGCCGGCAATGCGGTTGTATGGAAGCCGGCGTTAGAAACACCATTTATGGCACAGGAGCTGGCCAAAATATTCGAAGAAGCAGGATTGCCAAAAGGGGTGTTCAACGTCGTTCACGGCGATGGCCCAACGACAGGAAATGCGTTGGTAGAGCATCCAGACGTGCAAGTTATTTCCTTTACCGGGTCAAACGAAGTCGGGCGAATGATTGCCGAAAAATGCGGACGCCACTTGAAAAAAGTGTCGCTAGAAATGGGCGGAAAAAATGCGGTCATTGTCATGGATGACGCCGATTTATCGTTAGCGGTAGAAGGCATTTTGTGGAGCGCGTTTGGTACGTCAGGACAAAGATGTACGGCATGCAGCCGCGTCATTGTTCATGAAAAGGTGAAGGAAGAATTAGAAAATAGATTGCTAGAAGCAATGAAGACATTAACGATTGGAAACGGATTGGACGAAAACGTCAAAGTCGGACCGGTCATTAATGAAGAAGCGTTGCAAAAAATTGACCGTTATGTGCGAATCGGCAAGGAAGAAGGTGCAAAGCTATTAACCGGGGGTTATATTTTGCGGGATGGAGAGCATCAAAAAGGCTATTATTATGCTCCGACTCTCTTTACGGATGTCCAGCCAACGATGCGCATTGCGCGGGAAGAAATTTTCGGTCCGGTTGTTTCGATTATTTCGGTAAGCAGTTTAGAAGAAGCAATCGCTGTCAACAACAGCGTCGATTATGGATTATCTAGTTCTATTTTTACAAGAGACGTGAACAAAGTGTTTCAAGCGATGCGCGATTTAGATACGGGCATTGTCTATGTCAATGCCGGCACGACCGGGGCGGAAATTCATCTGCCGTTTGGCGGCACAAAAGGAACGGGGAACGGCCATCGCGACTCTGGCGTCGCGGCGCTCGATGTGTTTACCGAATGGAGAAGCGTTTATATTGATTTCAGCGGCAAATTGCAACGGGCGCAAATCGATGTCGAGGAATAACATAAAAGAACAAGGAGGGAGATACGATGAAAGCGTTGGTGCTTGGAGCTGGACTGATGGGAAAAGAGGCGGCGCGCGATTTAGTGCAAAGCGAGGCGGTTTCCGCCGTCACTTTAGCCGATGTCGATCGCAAAAAGGCGGAGAAAGCTTGTCAACAATTGTATTCTAGCAAAATAGAAGCAAAGCAAGTGGATGCGGCGAATGAAAAAGAGTTGGCCGCGCTGATGCGCGAGCATGATGTGGTCGTTAACGCGTTATTTTATCGTTTTAATGAAATCGTAGCGAAAACGGCGATCGAAGTCGGTGTGCATTCCGTTGATTTAGGGGGGCATATCGATCATATTACCGACAGGGTATTACAATTAAATGAAAACGCCAAACAAGCCGGTGTTACGATCATTCCGGATTTAGGAGTCGCACCGGGAATGATCAATATTTTGTCAGGGTACGGAGCGAGCAAATTAGATGAGTTAAAATCGATCAAACTATATGTCGGCGGAATTCCTGTACGCCCGGAACCGCCACTCGAATACAACCATGTATTTTCGCTAGAGGGGCTGCTTGATCATTATACCGATCCGTCTCTCATTATTCGCGATGGGAAAAAGCAAGAAGTCGCGTCGTTATCGGAAGTAGAAACGATTTATTTTGATCAATTTGGCCCGTTGGAGGCGTTTCATACATCAGGAGGAACGTCCACCTTGTCCCACTCTTATCCGCAATTGGAATGCCTGGAATATAAAACGATCCGCTACCCTGGGCACGCGGAAAAATTTAAACTGCTCGTCGATTTGAATTTGACAAGAAACGATTACGAGGTGGAAGTAAAAGGACAAAAAGTGAAGCCGCGCGACGTGCTTTTAGCGGTTTTATCGCCGCTCTTGGATTTAAAAGATAAAGAGGATGTCGTGCTATTGCGGGTCATTGTTGGTGGAGTCAAAAACGGCAAAGAAACGGTTTTGGAATATGAAACGGCAACGTTTAAAGACCGTAAAAACAACGTAACAGCGATGGCGCGGACCACCGCCAATACGATTTCGGTCGTCGCGCAAATGATCGGGAGAGGAGTCATTCAAAAACGTGGAGTTTATCCGCCGGAGCAAATCGTTCCAGGAGACATTTACATCAAGGAAATGGAAAAGCGAGGAGTAGTGATTAAAGAAAAACAATATGTAAAAGAATGAACAGAAGGCTGATTTTAGGTGGAAAGTTTCCACCTAAAATCAGTCTTAATTTGTTTGGGTAACGGACGGTTGTTGTTTACGCAAGCTGAGAAAGGCAAAGGCAATTAACGCTAGCACCATCGCCACCATAAATGGCGCTTTGGCGGAAATGGAGTGGCCGATCACCCCCGATAGCACAGGGGCAATCGCAGCGCCCATCCAGCGGACGAAGTTGTACATTCCAGACGTCATTCCACGTTCGTACGGAGAAACGTCCATGACATAGCTGGTGAACAAGGCGTTATTTAAACCAGAAACAAGGCCAGATAAAATAATAAGAACGATCATCAACCAGGTGCTTTGCGTTATAAATAGCAGAAGCAAAAATACAGCGAACAGCAATAAACTATAAGGCAAAATTTGCTTTGGTGTATACTTTTCTTCTAAACGATGTGCAAGAATCGCAGAACCATAGGCAAGGCAAAGCCCCCAGCCGAAAAAGACAAAGCCGATTTGAATCGCTGAAAGCCCGATGATTAACGGCGAATACGCAAGCACGACGAAAAAACCATAGTAATACAGCATTGCGCCGATTGCGCCTTTCAAAAAAGGCGGGAATGTTAATAAATGCCGCATTTCTTTCATGCCGACTACTTTTCTCGGCTTTCCTTTATTCGGATCATAGACAAAAAAGACGACAAGAAGAAGTGCGATAAAAATGAAAATGCTCGTTCCAATAAATGGGTATCGCCATGAGTGCTGACCGAGAAGACCGCCGACAAGCGGGCCGCCTGCCATCCCAAGGCCGATGGCTGCTTCGTAAAGGCCTACGGCAGTGTTTGCTTGTGGCGTTAACGCAATTAATAACGTCATCGCGGTAGCAAAAAACATCGAGTTGCCAAGCCCCCATCCAGCCCGGAAAATGGATAATTGCGGAATCGTATTGGATAAGCCGCACAATAAGGAAACAACGGTAACGATACTAAGCCCGATTGCCATCATCCGTTTGTCTCCTATACGGCTAACCATCATTCCAGATGGAATCATCATGATTGCCATCGTAAAAATGTATGCAGTAAACAGCATTTCCACTTGCCAATGAGTCGCTCCGATGCTTTCGGCAATCACCGGCAAAATCGGGTCGACAATCCCGATTCCCATAAACGCTAAAAATGTCGCAAATACGGTAATCCATCGTGCCCGTGTCTGTCTTCCTTCCTCCATTATGATCCTCTCCTTTCTTCGTTTAAAATCGCTTGAATTCGTTGTTCCATTTGTTCCAGCTCTTTTTTGAACTGGGTCATTTTTTTCATTTTCTCTTCAAGCATATCGATTTGCTTGCGAAGGTTGGCAGCAACATGTTCGAGCTCTTGCCTTTTTTCCTCCTGTTCGCTAGCGTTGCGGTATTCAAAACGATGGGATTCGATCTTTTCTTTCAGCGTTAAAAAATGCTGCAGCTCTTGCAGGGAAAACCCTAATACTTCACGGGCCGCAATCACTCTTTTTAATTGCTCAATATCTTCTTCTGTATACAGGCGCGTTCCTTTCTCGCTGCGTTCAGGAGGTTTAATTAAGCCGATTTCTTCATAGTAGCGGATCGCCCGCTTTGTTAATCCTGTTTCTTTGGCGACGTCGTCAATTTTGAATCGCTTCATCCTTGGTCCTCTCACTTTACTTATTTATGGTAATAAAGGTTGCTACCGTAAATATAACATTAACGTTAACGTTAGATTTTGTCAATAAGCAATAGGATGTATTTGGAAAAATATAGTCAAGAAGACAAAGAACAACGATATTGCAATGGACGTAAAAAAGCGACTGTCCCTTCCAACGATAAAGGGAAAGTCGCTTTTCGAGGCTAGAAAAAACTATTCGGTTGTCCGGTTTTGCTTTAACACCTCCTTCACCGCCGCTTCGATTTCCTGATAACTGGTGCAGCGGCAAATATTTGATTCGAGCCATTCTTGAATGGTGGCGTCATCGGCGTCGGGTTTTGTTTCCGTCAAGGCATGGGCATTCATAATAAAGCCGGGAGTACAGTAGCCGCATTGGAAGGCAAAATGTTCGACAAACGCCCGCTGAATTGGGGTGTTATGAAGCCCTTCGATCGTAGTAATCTCTTTTCCAACCGTTTCGATGGCAAGCATCATGCACGATTTGATTGGCGTTCCGTCGACCAATACGGTGCAGGCGCCGCAATCGCCGTTTAAGCAGCCAGGCTTTGCCCCGGTGAGGCCGAGTTCGTTACGGAGAACAAATAGCAATGTATCGCCTTGGCGGGCGATGACGGACCTCGTTTCCCCGTTTACTAGCAATTTCATTTCACATTTGGTTGAGGCCTCCATGATTTACTCCCCTCCCAGCTCGTCGATCATATCGAAAAGCATTTGTTTGAGCACAAACAGACGGTACGCTGCCGATCCTTCAATATCGTCTAGAATGGGACGCGGAAGTGCTTCGATCGCTCCCTCGATGCGGTCATGCACGGAGAGATGGCGCGCGTTTAACCGCTCTTCCACCTCTTTGGAACGGAACGGAAACGGGCACACGCCGCTGAGTGCCACGCAGATTTGCCCGTCTTTTTTGATGGCGGCGGCGGTGACAAGCGGGTATCCGACTTCGCCTTGCTTGCGGCGCTTGCGATGGAAATAGGGCAGTGATGCGAAGGAACGGTCCACTTTCCATTGTACGAGAAATTGTCCGGGTTTTAACTGAATGTGCTGCTGAAAGACATCGTGAATGCTGCACTGTTTTACGCCGTCTTTTCCGGCAATGACTGCTTGACTGTCAGCAAGCAGAAGCGGCAATACCGTTTCGCGGTAAAAAATTTGCCCGCAAATGTTGCCGCCGAGGGTGATTTGGTTGCGTGCCGTCCGGTCGGCGACTTCGCTCGCCGCTTTCGTCAAGAGTGGAAATGGATTGGCCTCTTCTAATGTGGTTAGCGACAATGCCGCCCCGAGCACAAGTTCGTGCTCGGTTGCTTCCAGTGCGCGGCATTCAGGAATATGTTTAATATCAATGACCGCATCAGTGGTGACAAGATGGAGGCGGGAGAGCGTAATAATTTCTGTTCCCCCGCCGTAATACAGCGGCTTTTTGCCTTGCTGCTGCAAGGTGTCAAACAGCCGCACCGCTTCTTCAATGGAGCGAGGGCGATGATAAGTAATCTCAAATGGAGCCATGAACGTCACCTTTCTTTTTCCGCCAAATCAGCTCAGGGATCAGCGGCAGTTCATTGAGCGGCACTTCGGCGGCGAGCGACAAAGCGTTTGCCAATGCGGCCGGCATGCCGATCAGCCCGTGTTCGCCGGCGCCGCGGGCCCCGTATGGCGCATCGATTTGCGGTGTTTCGATAAACTCCACAATATATTCCGGGTGTTCGCCGAAGCGAATGGGTCGATAAGTGCGCAATTGCGGATTTAGCACACGTTCGTAGCGGTCAAATAAAAACGTTTCGCGGCTCGCAAAACTCAGTCCCATGCTCATTGCCCCCATCGCCTGCCCAAGTGCGGCTTTCGGGTTGAGCACTTTGCCGATATCAATGACGGCAAACGCTTTGAGGATTTTATACGTATAGTCGCGGCGGTTGAATTCAATTTCCACTCCTTCCGCGCCGACCGTCCATTCCGGTCCCGGTTTGCCCGCGCCCGTTTCTTTGTTGAGCGGGGTCAAGTGGCGCAAAATATAGTTTCCCCGTCCGATAATTTGCCCGCCGATCGCATTGCCGTTTGGATATTTGTAGCCGTAGGCGATGTCTTTAACCGGAATATAGATGCTAGGGTCATCGCGCAAAAATACTTTTCCGTAGCCAACTTCTAAATCTTCCACCGATGCGCGGAGCACGCAAGACGCGATCGCTTTTAGCTGGCGGATGGCATCGTCCGCCGCTTCGAGCGCCGCCCTTCCCGCCATAAAGGTTCCCCGGCTTGCGACCGTTTTCCAATGTTCAGGGGTCGTTTGCGTATCGATGTCCATTTTGACGTGGACATCGTTGACGTCCATTTTTAATTTCTCGGCAACGATTTGGGCGAGGATCGTTTTCGTTCCGGTTCCGATTTCAACGACGCCAGAGATGACATTGACGCTTCCGTCGGGATTAAATGTCAAAATGACACCGGAACTGGCATTGGGGTCAATCGTGGACGTTTTCCACGCGCAGCTGATGCCTTTCACCCGCACGGTATAAGCATCGATTTCGATGCGCTGCCATTCGTCCCATTCCATTAGCTCGCGCAAACGATCGAGGCAGGCTGGCAAATCGCCGATGTTGCTGCGGTTTAACGGCACTTGCGTCGGGGTAGTATGGCCAAGGCGAATCGCGTTTTTCCGCCGCAATTCCCATTTGTCCATGCCTAACTTTTCGGCAAGCAAGTCAATGGCCCGTTCGATAGCAAAAGCTTGTTCGCTATGGCCAAAGCCGCGAAATGGGGTGGCATACGGATGATTTGTATAGACGCATAACGAATCACACCAGACGTTTTCGATATGATACGGTCCGGTGCAGTCAACGGCAGCGGCGCGGCTGACATCGATCGCTTTATCAGAATAGGCGCCGCCATCAAATAAAAACAGAATTTCCGCCGCTTTGATATAGCCGTCTTTTGTGGCGCCGAGCTTGACGGTGGCTTCTAGGCCGATATGGACTGGGGAGGTGATCATATCTTCTTCCCTTGTATTCCAGATGCTGACCTTTCTTCCCCCCACCGCTTTTGATGCCAGATAGGCGAGAAGTTCCAGCTGCACAGGCGTTTTTCCGCCATACGCTCCGCCGACAAGCGGAGTGTGGACGATAATGTTGCCGACATCTTCGCCAAAGTAGGAATGAATGAGCTTTTTAATCATAAATGGCGACTGGGAGGAAGCGGAAATGATAATGTTGCCATCGGGGAGAATTTCTGCAGTAGCACATCTCGTTTCTATTGCCACGTGGTCAGAAGGAGAAAAGGCCACGCTTGTTTCTACAACGACGTCGCTTTCCGCCCAGCCTTGTTCTATATTGCCTTTGCGGATTTTGGTGCGATGAGCGATGTTTGTATTCGGTTCGGGATAGGTATGTTCGTTCTTTTGGTAGCTTCCTAGCTGTTCATGGATAAGGGGAGCTCCTTCTTTTAGCGCTTCGCTTGGCTTGCCGATGGCAGGGAGAGGCTCATAGACGACATGAACAAGGTTGGCCGCTTTTTCTGCCTGTACAATTGTATCGGCGACGACGACGGCAACGACTTCGCCATGATAGCGCACTTTATCAAAGGCGATAGGAGGACGGTCGCGCAAGTCTTCTCCTGTCAGCGGCAGCCCTTCGCCGGTGATGATCGCGCGCACGCCGGGAAAGGCGCGCGCTTTTTCGGTATCGATCGCGCGAATGCGAGCATGGGCGTACGGACTTGTAACGAGTTTGGCATGGAGCATGCCTTTTTCTTTGAAATCGTTCGTGTATTTGGCTCTTCCGGTCACTTTGTCCCATGCGTCTTTGCGAATAACGCTTTTACCGATAGCCATCCAATTCCCCCTTTTCGCTTTGCTTGATGGCATGTAGATAGTCTTCGTTCGTATATGTGATGAAGTTGGGTGTTTCATTTATGACGATATCCGTTCGCATCTTGGGCGAACGAATAAGTAGATTGCATTTTAGCTGTGCATATGATCATTAAGAAGACAGGAATTGTTTTATTCTTCATTTCACTGAGAAATAGGCTCTGTTATCATTGTATTCTTTTGGAAAATAGCCATGACTGAAAAATAAAGAAGCTAGCGTTCGAGATGCCGAAACGCTAGCTTCCTTCCACACCTGGATCATTTTTTCTTTTCCGCTTATTTAGCCGTCCGGCTTGTTTAGCGGCTTCGCGCAATAAAAATTCAATATGGGCGTTGACGCTGCGAAACTCGTCTTGCGCCCATTGTTCGATGACTTCATACAAAGCCGGGTCCATGCGAAGAGGGAAATTTTTCTTTTTTGCCATAGCACTCCACAACCATTAATATAGACTGCCGGTGTTAATGACCGGCTGGGTCGCCCGTTCGGAAACAATAGCGACCATTAAGTTGTTGACCATATTGGCTTTTCGTTCATCATCTAACTCCAAAATTCCCTCTTTGTCAAGTTGCTCGATCGCCATTTGCGCCATAGAGACCGCACCTTCGACGATTTTTTTCCGCGCTGCTAAAATAGCGGCCGCTTGTTGGCGCTGGAGCATGGCGCTAGCAATTTCCGGGGAGTAGGCAAGATGGGTAAGGCGTGCTTCCATCACTTCGACTCCCGCCACGCGCAGCCGCTCCTGCAGCTCGGCAGCGAGCACATTGGAAATGACATCGGCGTTTCCTCGTAGCGTAATTTCATCTTCATCGCCAAACGTATCGTATGGATATTTCGTCGCGACATGGCGGATCGCCGCCTCACTTTGAATTTCGACAAACTCTTCGTAACGATCGACATCAAACACGGCTTTAGCAGAATCAATGACGCGGAATACAATCACGGCGGCAATTTCAATCGGGTTTCCTTGTACATCGTTCACTTTTAATTTACTGCTGGTGAAGTTGCGCACGCGCAAGGAAACGTTTTGCCGGATGGTGAGCGGGACAGTGAGAAATAGCCCGCTGTCGCGAATCGTCCCTAAATAGCGTCCAAAGAAAATAACTACCTTTGCCTGGTTCGGCTGCACAATCGTAATGCCGGTAGCAAAAACGGCTGCGACGACAAGGAACAGTGCGGCAATAACGATTTGCTCGTGCAATGCGCTTAGCAGCGCTACGGCGGCAAGGATGGCGATGCATACAATCCCGATAAATCCATTCATATACCATGCTTTTGTTTCTTTCATTTACTTCGCTCCTTTAATATCGAATTTATATTAAAATGATATCACATTTTGAAATAAATATAAATTTTTTATTTCCTTTATTTTGATAATTTGTTAGCATATTAACTTGTTAAAATATGGTAAAAATAAATTGACAAGACAAGAAAATAAACGATACAATATTCTTAGAAAAATGAACCTCTCCCACCTTCATTCCATGAAAAGGTGGGAGTTTCTTACCATCTCCATCGAAGAAGCTTCTGCGCAGAAGAAGGCAGTCTCCTTCCACTCGATGAATGCATCGGAAGACTTCCCGATGGGTCCAGTAAGCAACATCGTACTACACCGATGGGGCGGTCCAACCCTTCTACTACTTCTTGCTTACGCAATCCGTAGATACATCAGCTTCGTTTGTACGTTCCAGTGTTTGAAGGTGCCATGCAGCGCTTTGCTTAAGATATTTCTCGCGCCGTGAACGTCACGATGCTCCTCATACCCACACCGGCACACAAACAGGCGGGAAGACACTTTTTTTCTCTTTTGGCAGACAGGACATGTCTGGCTTGTATACGACTCTTTGATTTCATGCAAGCGAATGCCATGTGGAGCCAGCTTATAAGTGAGATACTGCTTCACTTTCCCAAATGACCAATTTGAGAGCTTTTGCGCTTGTTTGCGGCTTAACCGCTTTTTCTTTCTCGTGTTTCGCTGCACTCCTTCGATGTTTCCGATGTACACATCGGAAACCGATTGGGCACGGCACCAGTCGACAAACTGTTTGGTCGTTTTATGGAGCGCATCCCGCAGCTGTCTTTCGGATTTCGACAACACGTATTGTTTCGCTCTCTCATACTTTTTCCATTGACGGGATCCTTTTTGACATTTCGATTGAAGTCGCTGGATCTCTGCCAGTTTTTTATTCCGCAGCCGGTGAAGGGAGCGTATTTTTCTTCCCGTGATGAGGAGGGCTTGCCCGGTTTCGCAAAACGCACCGATGGTGTGTACTTCTCCAAGATCGACTCCGACGGAGAAGTTCGGTTTGTACGCTGTTGCCTTTTGTCCATCTTCATACGTCACCGCAAGATAGAGACCATGATCAAAGCAGCATTCGATTTCTTTGATCGTTCCTTTTGGCAGATGCGACGCATACACGACGATCGGCTTTTCCCGTTTTCCGTGATGAATGCCCATGGAGAGTTCAATTTTTCCGTTTTCATACACTTTGAAACCGTCTTTCGCCCATTTCGTTGGGAAGTACTTCTTTTTCTTGTAAGGGTAGCGAGCAGGATATCCTTGCTGAATCGCGTGGTGAGAAGATTGTCTTGCGAAGAGGTATTTGTGGCAGACAGCTTGAATCGATTGGCTGTGAAGATGGAACTTTCTTTTCGTTTGTTTTTGCAGTTCGCTTTTGGTAATCCAACGGCCGTATTGGAGAAAATGTTCCTTCGCCAATCGAAGACATTCATTCCAAACACGGGCGGATTCGCGATTGCAGGCGTACAATCGGTCCAAATCCGCTTTCGATGCCCGGAAGAACACTTTTTGGCCCCGAAGCATGAGAATCCCTTCTTTCTTTGTTTGATGGATGGTTTGATTATAGCACATATGTTCGTTTTTGGGAATCAAAAACTTCCCGATTCCTCTCCCTCCTTCACTCCGTTTAGAGGAAGGGAGACTTCTCGGGAAAAATGTTAAAATAAAAGGTGTATGACCACATGCTAAAAGAGGCAAAAGCGCGAATCGGACGAAACGCCATATTGCTGGCGATGCTCGACGAGGAAGAAGAATTGGAGATCGCAAGGCTTTTGGATCACTTATCATGGCGTTATTGCAAAGGAAAAGTCGGCTCGATGGAGCTGCAAAAAATTGTTGCCGCGATTGAAACGGCGGCAAAGCGCAACCATATCGTCGACGGTGGGCTGTATCGGGAAATGCACGCGCTCTATCATGCGGTCGTCGAAGCGGTGCAAGGCGTAACGAGGGGACAAGTGGAGCTAGGAGATTTAATGAGAACGGTCGGCCTTCGTTTCGCTGTCGTCAGAGGGATGCCATATGAAAATGCGGCGGAAGGGGAGTGGATTGCTGTCGCTTTGTACGGGACGATTGGCGCGCCGATTCGCGGGTTGGAGCATGAGACGGTCGGATTAGGAATCAATCATATATAAAGCCTATAGCGATGAGTTTAGTAGGAGGCTGAATGCTGTGACATCCCATATTCACAGCGCCAGCCTCCTTTTTGATTTTTACGAAAAAGGAGCGGAGATAAAATGGTCGTATTAACCGGAAATACATTAACGATCGAAGAAGTGAAGAGAGTTCTTTATCATAGCGAACTCGTCATTGCTTCAGAAGAAAGCATGAAAGCGGTGGAACGGAGCCGGAAAGCAGTCGAGGACATCGTCGCGAAGCAACAAATCGTTTATGGAATTAATACCGGGTTTGGTAAGTTTAGCGATGTGCTGATTGGCGCCAATGACGTCGAACAGCTGCAAGTCAATTTAATTCATTCTCACGCGTGCGGAGTCGGTGAGCCGTTTCCGAAAGAGGTGTCGCGGGCGATGCTTTTGCTGCGGGCGAATGCCTTATTAAAAGGGTATTCGGGGGTTCGGCCGGTTGTGATCGAGCGGCTATTGGATTTGCTGAATGCGCATATTCATCCCGTCATTCCGCAGCAAGGTTCGCTCGGAGCCAGCGGGGATTTGGCGCCGCTTGCCCATTTAGCCCTCACGTTAATGGGAGAGGGGGAAGTGTTTTATCAAGGAAAGCGAATGCCAGCGTTGGAAGCGATGTCAAAAGAAGGAATCGCCCCAATTACGCTGAAAGCAAAAGAGGGGCTGGCGTTGATTAATGGGACGCAGGCGATGACGGCGATGGGTGTGGTGGCCTATATCGAAGCGGAGAAGCTGGCATATGAAAGCGAGCTGATTGCTGCGATGACGATGGAAGGGCTGCGCGGCATAATCGATGCGTTGGATGAGCGGATTCATGTTGCCCGCGGATTTCCGCAGCAAATCGATGTCGCTATGCGCATCCGTCGTTATTTGGCTGACAGCCAACTAACGACGAAACAAGGAGAATTGCGCGTGCAAGATGCGTATTCACTTCGATGCATTCCGCAAGTGCACGGGGCATCGTGGCAGGCGCTTGATTATGTCAAAGAAAAATTAGAAATCGAGATCAATGCGGCCACTGATAATCCGCTTATTTTTGACGATGGCGCCGACGTTATTTCAGGAGGAAACTTTCATGGCCAGCCGATTGCCTTGGCGATGGATTTTATGAAAATCGCCGTAGCGGAACTGGCCAACATATCGGAGCGGCGCATTGAGCGGCTTGTCAATCCGCAATTAAATGATTTACCGCCGTTTTTAAGCCCGCAGCCGGGCTTGCAGTCAGGTGCGATGATTATGCAGTATGTAGCGGCAGCGCTCGTCTCGGAAAACAAAACGCTCGCCCATCCGGCCAGCGTCGATTCGATTCCATCATCGGCCAATCAAGAAGACCATGTCAGCATGGGGACGATTGCGGCTCGTCACGCTTATGCGATTGTACAAAACGCAAGGCGGGTGTTGGCGATTGAACTGATTTGTGCATTGCAGGCGGCCGAGTATCACGGCGTGGAAAAAATGGCGACAAAGACGCGGCAGTTTTATGAAGAAGCGCGCAAAATCGTACCGTCCATTATCCATGACCGTGTATTTTCCAGCGACATCGAAGCTATAGCGCAATGGCTAAAGCAGATAGATGAGACGTTTTGGTGGAAGGCGAGCCAATATTCGTCAAAAGAGAAATAGAGAGATTCGCTTTTGCACCGCAAGCTTGCTAGATTTACTGGCAGCTTGCTTTTTATTTTTTATAGAGGTAAAGAAAGAACTGGCAAGTTGATGACTAGAAATATTTAGGGTAAGATGAAAGAAAGACAAGCTGTGAATGATGAGAAGATCAATAGCGGCGAAAGAAGAGAAGAGGTGCGTTTATTTGACAATTTCTTCGGAGGCGTTGCTGGCATTATTGAAAATTATTGCGATTGATATAATTTTATCCGGCGACAATGCCGTGGTCATCGCAATGGCAACCCGCAGGCTGCCGAAGCATCAGCAAAACAAAGCGATTTTTTGGGGGACAGGCGGCGCGGTTCTCTTGCGTATTTTATTTGCCGCTGTCATTGTCTTTTTGCTAAAAATACCATTCGTTCATTTAGCAGGCGGGCTATTGCTTCTGTGGATTGCCTATAAAGTGCTGATTGAACAGGAGGAAGAAGCGCATATTCAGTCATCCGACCGCTTGTTGAAAGCGATTATGACGATTATCGTCGCCGATGCGGTAATGAGTTTGGATAATGTTGTGGCGGTGGCGGGAGCGTCAGAAGGGCATATCGGCATGATTGCCTTCGGTGTGACCGTCAGTATTCCGATTATGATTTTCGGTTCGAAAGCCATTATGAAGGTAATGGAAAAATATCGCTGGATCACCTATGTCGGATCGGGAATTTTAGCATGGACGGGTGGAAAAATGGTGATGGAAGATGAAGGATTTATGCGTCTTCTTCATCTTCAGGAAGGGCCGCTCACTTACGCGATTACCGTAGGATTAACCATTTTCGTATTAGCTGTGGGATATGTGGCCAATAAAAAAGCGGAAAGCAAGGAAGGAAGGATTGCCTAAGGAGGAAAATAATTCTTTCTCTATCCGCGGATGGGAGGGAAAGAAAAACAGCAATGAAGATCGGCAATATTTTGGTGACCGGAAGGCTGTATGCGGAGATGGCAAAATTGCTGCAACAAAAGCGACCGGATAAAAACTTCCGATTTGTCACGGAAGAAGCGGTTTGCCGTGATGATTTTTTTTGGGCGGATGCGTATGTCGGCTTTCGGCCGGTTCCATCCTTTGAATTTGGCAATATTCGCTGGGTTCACTCACTTGGCGCCGGGGTCGATGCGTTTTTATGGAACCGGGAGTGGAAAGAAGATGTGGTCCTGACGCGGACGATCGGCTCGTTTGGCGAACAAATTAGCGAATATTGCCTTAGCTATATGCTGCGGGATTTACAATGCCATGATGTATATGGATGGTATCAATCCCAGCGGCAATGGAAGCCGGTCGCGCCAACGTTGCTGCGGACGCAGCGTGTTGTCATTTATGGAACGGGCGAGATTGGACAGCAGATTGCCCGCCACCTGCGCCTGTTTGGCGTTGCGCCAATCGGTATTTCATTAAGTGGACGGCAAAAGCCTCACTTTTCCAAAGTGTTTTCCGTCACGCAGGCGGAAGAGGTACTGCCAAAAGCAGATTGGATTATTGCCGCACTTCCGCTGACAAAACAAACGTATCATCTGTTTGACGAAAGGTTTTTTTCACTTTTAAATAATGTTTGCTTCATCAATGTCGGCAGAGGGGCAACGGTAGACGAAGTGGCGTTATGGAGCGCACTGGAAAACCGCCATATTCGTCTTGCTATTTTAGATGTGGTGGAAGAGGAGCCATTGCCGCCGACATCGCCGTTATGGCAACATCCAAACGTCATTATTACGCCGCATATCGCCGCGCTGACATCGGTGGAGGAAGCGGTGGACTGCTTTTTGCAAACGTTGCGGCGAATCGAGAATAATGAGCCGCTTTTCAATCGAGTAGATATCGAAAAAGGATATTAAAAACGGGCGTGTTCCTATCGGACATGCCCGTTTTCGTATTGGGAACGATATGTTAACGGTCGGTAACGACCACATAAGTCGCTTTCATCGGTCCATGAACCCCGACGACTAAATTCATTTCAATATCGGCCGAGTTGCTTGGGCCTGTAATAAAGTTGACGCACGAAGGGACGAGCTGCCCTTTTTCAATTTGTTCATGGATGTAAGCAGCGGCCTGGGTCATGCGCGGCACAACCGTGCTTTTGGCGACGATGGCGATATATGTTTTTGGCAAAAAGCTGACGGTGCGTCCTTTTCCGTTCCCGCTAAACAGTACGACCGTTCCTGATTCAGCCAGCGTAATGTCGCTAAATGTAATGCCGACGTTTGCTTTTTCGGCAAAATCGATATTTTTTCTGCCTAGCTTAGTGTCCCAGATGTGAACCTCCACGTTTTCGTTTGGCCATTCGCGGCGCAGCAAGCTAGTTAATCCGTATTCGTCAAAGCGCGGGTCATCCCACGTGACAACCGGACCGCCCCCGTATTGGGCAACGATTTGCTTTACCGTTTCCACTAGCTCGTCGCATGTTGTTTCCACGTACTGTGTGTGAATGAGTGCGCATTGTTCTTTTAACACGGCCAATAAATCGTCTTGGCTGTAGCCTTCAAACACCGTCCATTGCGGCTGATGCTTCCAGTGCGGACGGGATATGCCTGATACACGGCGCGGCCGCCCGAGCCGGTCGGCAATCGTTTGTAAAAAAGCGTCGCGGTTATAAATCGCTCCGGTTTTCATTGCTGTTGCCTCCTTTTTGATGTTCACGGAACCAGTCGCGGAATCGTTCTTTATTCGGCGCCGGGAATTCCCGGACTTCTGTCCATGCCTTCAGCGGACCAGGACCTTTAGAAATGCGGTCATCGCTCGTAAATGGTGCCAAGACGCCTGGCGCGACTTTCGAGCCGAATCGATAGAGAAACGGTGAAGAGGTTCCTAACCGAAACGCCCTCATGGCCAGTTTTTCCGCTACCGGCGCTTTTCCTTCCCGCTCGACAATAACTTGGCGGTGCTTTAGCAGTAATTCATGAAGCGGAATTTTAACCGGGCAAACTTCCGTACAGGCTGCGCAAAGGGAGGAGGCGTACGGCAGCTCTTTATAATCGTCATATCCGCCTAACAACGGTGATAGGACAGCTCCAATCGGTCCAGAATAAATGGAGCCGTAGGAATGCCCGCCAATGTGACGGTACACTGGGCAGACGTTGACACAAGCTGCGCAGCGGATACATTGCAATACGGGTTGAAATTCCGTGCCAAGGATGGCGGAACGGCCATTATCGACAATCACAAGATGAAATTCTTCCGGACCGTCGACGTCTCCTTCATCGCGAGGGCCGGTTAATACGGTAATATAGCTCGTTAATTTTTGCCCGACCGCGCTGCGCGTCAACATGCTGACAAGCACTTCCATTTCCTCAAACGTTGGCACGATGCGCTCCATTCCCATGACGGTAATCTGTGTTTTTGGCAGCGACGTCACTAAATCGGCATTTCCTTCATTTGTCACCAATGTAATCGATCCGGACTCGGCGATGGCAAAATTGCAGCCGGTAATGCCGATATCGGCGGTAAGGTATTCGCGGCGCAGCGTTTCCCGGGCATGAAGCGCCAGCTCCTCCGGTTTTTCTGATTTTTGGTAGCCGAGTTTGCGGCGGAAAACGTCACGAATTTGTTCTTTATTTTTATGAAGGGCAGGACCAACGATGTGTGATGGAGGATCATGATCATCCATTTGCAAAATGTATTCGCCAAGGTCTGTTTCAATCACTTCACAGCCGATTGCTTCTAGCACAGGATTTAAGTTAATTTCCTCCGTTACCATCGATTTCGATTTCACGATTTTTTTCGCCCCTTTGTGGATGGCGACATTGCGGATGTACTCGTTTGCTTCTTCCGCCGTTTGCGCGAAAAAGACATAGCCCCCGCGTTTGGCAACGTTTTCACTCAGCTGCATTAAATAATAGTCCAAATTTTCTAGGGTATGCTGGCGAATTTCCTCGCCGAGAGAGCGCCATTCTTCCCAGTTTCCGAGCTCTTTCGTAACTCCGATCCGTCTTTCGTACCCACGGTCCTGCATACCGGCTACCGCACCGCGCATAAATTGGTTATGAAGGTTTGTCTCTACTCGCTCCCAGAATCCTTGATTTCCTATTTTCATTGGCATATGCCAATTCCCTCCTTTTATCGGCTGTTTAACACTTCAGCAATGTGCATGACTTTAATCGGCTTTCCTTGCCGCTCGATGCGCCCACCGATATTCATTAAACATCCGCAATCGGCACCGATTAGATAATCTGCTTGCGTCTCTTCAATATGCTTAATTTTTTCATCCACCATCTGTTCGGAAATCGGCCCCATTTTCACGGAAAATGTTCCGCCAAATCCGCAGCATTGGTGGGCATTCGGCAATGGAACGAGTTCGAGCCCTTTTACGTTTTTTAATAATCGGAAAGGCGCTTCTTTGACGCCAAGCAGACGTGTCATATGGCATGACGTATGGTAAGCGGCGCGCCCTTCGAGCTTAGCTTCGACGTCTTCTACCTTCAGCACGTCAACAAGAAATTGCGTAAGTTCATACGTTTTCGCAGCCAGTGCTTTCGCTTTTGGCTCCCATTCGCGATCGCCGCGGAAAATATGCGGGTATTCCTTAAACATAGCCGCACAGGAACCAGAAGGAGTAACTATGTAGTCCGCGTGTTCAAATGTGCGAATCATATGTTTCATCGCTTCTTTTGCCTCTTTCACATAACCGCTATTGTAAGCGGGTTGTCCGCAGCATGTTTGCGCTTCGGGAAAATCAACTTCGCAGCCCAACCGTTCCAACAGTTCTACCGTTGCTTTTCCCGCGTTCGTATAGAACAAATCGATGAGACAGGTGACGAACAAGGAAACTTTCATCGTAAATCCCCTTTCACATCATGGTGTATACCGAGGTAAGCAGGTCATCTGATGACCTTTGTATTAATTATATACTATTTTCAGAGAATAGAAGTAGATTTTGATGCAATTTTTGTCAATAAAAAAAGCACTCAGTTGTTTTGCTGAGTACTTATCGGGAATATATATTTTTGTAGGATGTTTTCTACGTTGGTCAGGTGCTGGAGCATTCGCTCTCGGGCGGCCTCGGCGTTTTTCTCTTGGATTGCTTCGAAGATGTTGGTATGTTCCTGAAGAAGTTTCTCCGTCGTTGTCTGCTTCGAAAACAGCCAAATCCGCCGTGTTTCCCGCATCGTTTCAATCAGCATTTCCGATACGCTATTCATCAAGCTGACTAAAATCGGATTATGGGAAGCGGCTGCGACGGCCATATGAAAAGCAAGATCTGCTTTTTCGCCAAGCTCGTCGTTGCCGATGCCTTCCTGCATCTCGTGAAGCGCTTGTTCCATCGCATTTAAATCTTGTTCCGTCCGTTTGTGCGCGGCTAAAGAAGCGGCACCGGCTTCGAGAAGCTTGCGAACTTCAAGCAAATGCCAAACATCTTCTTTGTTCATCAATACTGCTACCGAGAGCGGGAAGGTAAGCACTGTCGGGTCAAATTCACGCACATAAGTGCCTTCTCCGTGTTTTAATTCGATCAATCCCATTGCTTTTAACGCGGTCAATGCCTCACGGATCGCGGCCCGTCCCACTTGAAACTTTTCGGCAAGCTGCTGGACAGAATCCAATTTATCTCCCGGTTTTAATGCGCCGGTTTTAATCATATCAAAAATCGCTTCTGCTACTTCTTCATAAATTTTTTTTGTCTTAATGCGTTTAAAATTCAATGTATTCACCTCGATACGCGCAAACTAGATATTTTTGCACTCTTTCTTAACTATTGATAAATTTGCCAGCATATTTTTTATTTGTACGTTTCATATCGTTTATATTATACATCGAATGCGGAGGAAACAAGTGCTTTTCTGTGCCATAGGAATTTTTGATTAAAACATAGAAATTTCAAAAAATTGAAAAATGACTATTGTCTTTTTCGATTACTCTCACTATAATTTGACTCAGATAACTATATTATCCGGTCATCTGATGACTATGGAAACGTTATAGGGTGGGAGACATTGATTAAATTCTTAAACAAAGGGGAGAATGGTTTATGCAGTGGAAACAAGATTTTACGCCAATTGCCGATCATCTATGGCTATCTGCCATCGTTGCACTCATTCCAATCGTGTATTTCTTCTGGGCTCTCGCTGTTAAACGAATGAAGGGGCACATCGCCGGGCTTACGACATTAATTGTTGCGTTAGTTATTTCTGTAATCGCTTACAAAATGCCAGTGGGAATGGCTGTCATGTCCGTGACGCAAGGGGCGGTTTATGGGCTGTTGCCGATTGGATGGATTATTATTACTTCTGTCTTTTTATACAAACTGACCGTGAAATCAGGATATTTTGATGTGATCCGTAATTCGGTGACGTCGATCACCGAAGACCGCCGTCTGCAAGCACTGTTGATCGCATTCTCATTCGGAGCGTTTTTAGAGGGGGCTGCCGGATTCGGGGCGCCGGTAGCGATCTCCGCTGCGCTGCTTGTCGGATTAGGGTTTAATCCGCTGTATGCGGCGGGAATTTGTTTGATTGCCAATACTGCTCCAGTTGCCTTCGGGGCGATCGGAATCCCGATTATCTCGATGGAAGGGCCAACAGGGATTCCTGCGACGGAAATCTCCAAAATGGTAGGGCGGCAATTGCCTTTTCTATCCATATTTATTCCGTTCTACCTTGTGCTTATTATGGCTGGATGGAAAAGAACGGTGGAAGTTCTGCCGGCAATTATTGTCTCCGGTGTTTCATTCGCCCTTACACAATATCTCTCTTCTAACTTTTTAGGTCCTGAACTTCCGGACATTTTATCCGCCTTAATTTCGCTATTTGCCCTTGCCGTATTTTTAAAGTATTGGAAGCCGAAAAGTACCTACCGCTTTGCAACCGAATCGGAAGTGGCGGCCGCTTCGCAAGCGCATCGTGTTGCCTATGCGGGCGGGAAAGTATTTAAAGCATGGTCTCCGTTTTTAGTGCTGACGGTATTCATTTCTTTATGGGGAATTCCGCAAGTAAAAGCGGCGTTGACCGGGCATTATGAGGGAACAAATGGGCTGTTAAAGCTGGTCAACACAATTGGCTACCATCTGACATTTATGCCGGCAGTACCGGGATTGAATAATAGAATCATTAATGCAAGCGGCCAGCCAATTGCCGCGGTATATAAATTAGAATTGCTCGGCGCAGCCGGTACGGCGATCTTGTTGGCGGCGGTTGTAACGAAATTTATTGTCAACATGTCTTGGAAAGATTGGGGGCGTACATTTATTGAAACGTTGGTCGAATTAAGGTTCCCACTTATTACAATCGCTTCGGTGGTCGGCTTTGCCTATGTCACCAACGCTTCCGGCATGAGCACAACACTTGGGATGGCGCTGGCTAAAACAGGGTCGTTGTTCCCATTCTTCTCGCCGATTTTAGGATGGCTTGGCGTGTTTATTACCGGCTCCGATACGTCTTCGAACTTATTATTTGGCAACTTGCAAAAGGTAACGGCGACATCGATCGGCATGGATCCGGTTTTAGCATTGGCGGCAAACTCTTCCGGTGGAGTGGTTGGGAAAATGATTTCGCCGCAATCGATTGCGGTCGCTTGTGCGGCGGTTGGATTAACGGGCAAGGAATCCGATTTATTCCGATTTACAGTCAAACATAGTATTTTCTTAATTATTTTGATTGGCATCCTCGTATTTTTGCAGTCTCATGTTTTATCATGGATGGTTCCATAACGCTGTGAGAAGGACCGAACAGGGAGAATACATTCATAAAATTTCATAGCCATGAAACCAGCCCAAGCAACAAAAACCCCGCATTACATTTGCAGTAACGCGGGGTTTCTCCATAGAAAGATGTTTTATGGAGCGGCGCTTATTAGTTTTGGTACGGCCTGAAGGGCTTTTCCGGTGCCGATCGCCACCGCTTCAATAGGATTAGGAGCAGTATAAACGGGAACATGCAGCTCGGAACTGAGCCAATGTTCGATTCCGTGAAGAAGGGCGACGCCGCCGGTTAACACAATGCCATGGTCAATAATATCACCGCTCAGTTCCGCCGGACACTCTTCCAGTACCGTACAGATAGCGCCAAGAATTTGGAAAAGCGATTCTTCGATGGCTTTTTGCACTTCTGTAGAACGCAACGTCACCGCTTTTAGAAAACCGGTCACCAAGTCGCGGCCATGAATGACCATGGTTCGTTCTTCATGGATGCCAGGAGCATGGCCAATTTCGATTTTAATTTGTTCCGCTGTCTGCTCGCCAATTAACAAGTTATAATGTTGCCTTACATATTGGATAATATCATCATCTAGCTGATTACCACCGACACGAAGCGACTGGCAGGCAACGACTCCGCCAAACGAAATAATTGCCGCTTCCGTCTTACCAGCGCCTAGATTGACGACGACATTGGCCACCGGCTCATCGACCGGCAAGTCAGCGCCGATCGCCGCGGCAACTGGTTCTTCAATTAAGTGTACTTGCTTCGCGCCACAGTGCTTGGCGATTTCATAAAAAGAACGGCGTTCTACGGAAGTAGCGTGAAATGGGACGCTGATAACGACATTTGGTTTTTTGACCGAAAAACCGATCCGTTTGCCGGCAAGTTTCAACACTTGTTTGAGCATCGTTGCCGCTTTGTCAAAATCAGCAATCACCCCATTTTTTAATGGATAAATCGTTTCGACGTGATTTGGGGTTTTACCGATCATCACTTTTGCCTCGTTGCCAATCGCCAGCACTTCGTTCGTTTGAATATCATAAGCAATCACTGCTGGTTCGTTAAAAACAATGCCTTTATTTTTACTATATAGCTGTATATTCATCGTTCCTAAATCAATCCCAATTTCCGAAGAAGCAAACATGCTCAACACCTGCCTTTATCCAAGAATGGATTCAAACTTTATAGAGAGTGCAAGCAACAGTTTGAATCAGATAAACAGTCTTATTCCTACATATATAATTTTCGATATCATTGTTTCTTTTATGACGGTAAAAGACGAAAAAGGGGAAAATATGTCGATAGGTGGTGTTACTATGGGAACAAGAAAAATTTTTGAACGATTGAGAGGAAAAATTTTTTTCTTTCTATGTATAAAATAACAAAAAAGGGGAAATGAATAGTAGCGTAAAGTTTTCCAAGTATTCCCCCGATCCCCTATGAATATATAGATGCCCTCCTATGCTGGGAGGGCCGCTTTTTTTTAAATGAAAAAACTCCCTACATATTAAGCACGCTTACTTAATATGCTAGAGAGTTTTTCTTGTTTCCTTATAATCGTTTTGCTCCAACGTATCTTACCTTCCAATAAGGATTATTTAAACTGTCAATTTTTACTTCTTTGGAAACAGCATGGATCACTTGATTGTTTCCTATGTATATAGCCACGTGGGAGACGCCGCTTTTGCCTTTCGATGTATTAAAGAATACTAAATCGCCCGGCATTAAGTTTGATTTATATACGGTTCTTCCTTTTTGATACATCAATCTAGCAGAGTGGGGCAAGATGATCCCGATTTTTTTATGCGTATAGTAAACAAACCCAGAACAATCGAATCCTCTTGGTGTAGTTCCGCCATATCGGTATGGGGTGCCAATCAGTTTTTTCGCTTCAGCAATTAGCAATCGCTTGTTTCCTGCTGCTTCGGTATTGGAAGTGTTTACAAATAAGGAGGAAAATAGAACTAAAACGGATAGTGAAACCAATGCGACCATTTTTTTCATTTCCCTAAACCCCCGACAAAAAATTTTCCGATTCGACTCAATCTGACTCTAGTATAGCAAAGGAAATACCTCTTTTTTTTACAGTTGAATTAAATAATATTACAGAAAAGTTACAAATATATAGGCTAGTCCTAATTCCTCGTATAAATTTTGTTTTCATTTAGTGCTTTTGTATTAATAAAAAGAAAGAAATCCTATCATACAATTTACTCAAATAAAATATTTATGTAATAAAATGTATATATACTTTGTCGTAAACTGTCGAACGAATAGGAATGAGGTGGGGAAGAATGGCGGAAATAATCTTTCTATAATGTTCATAAAGAAGTCGAATCCATAGATGACGGTGATCATTTATGTCGAAAGAAATCGAATATATATTATGGATGAGTTTTCTCGTTTTTCTTGTCTTTGAAGGGATGTATTTGTTGGCGATATACGCCCGAGTAGAACGAAAATCGTTGGAAAAATATAAGCGGGAATTAGAAGCAAGCGAAAATCGATTTAAACGGTTAGTGGAAATGACCATGGAAGGAATTATTGTTCATGCGCACGGCAAAGTGATGGAGGCAAACCGCGCTGCCTGTCAGTTGCTTGGATATGTGGAAAGTGAGCTGATCCATTTGCCGATTGGCGATTTAATGGTCGCCGGTTCGTTAGAGAAAATGGAGCATGATGATGGGCAGGAAGAACGCTATGAAGTTCAACTGCGGAGGAAAGATGGTACCGTTTTTCCGGCGGAAATCGTGCAACACAAGTATGACTATGACGGCGGAAAGGTAAATGTCATAGTGATTTGCGATATTACAGAGCGGAAGAAAAGTGAAGAAAGAATGCGCTATATGGCCACACATGATGATTTAACCGGATTGCCCAATAAAGAAGCAATCCATCATGCCATTACGAAAAATATTAAGGAGGCATCTTCTCGCCATGAAGAAGTGGCCATTATGTTTCTTGAGATTAGCGGGATGAAGACGATTAACGATTTTTACGGATATGCCGTAGGTGATCAAGTGCTGCTGCAAATCGTAACGGAATGGAAAAAACGAAGCGACGAAAATGTGTTGTTAGGAAGATGGAGCGGCAATGAATTTATTGCGATTTTGTCCAAAAGCACGAAAGAAAAAGCGGAAATGGTTGCTAAACAGTTTAGTGAAATTGCTGATGAACCAATTGTGGTAGATGGCCTTGAATTATATGTTACAATAAAAATTGGCATTAGTTTATATCCGAAGGATGGAATGGACTCAAAAACATTAATTCGAAAAGCAGATATTGCGAGATATCGGTCTCGGAAAAAGGTAGTAAGCGAATTTTTGTTTTTTGAGGAACCAATGGCCCACGTGCTTCACGAAAAGATCGCTATGGAGAGAGAATTGAGACGCGCACTGGAAAAAGGGGAATTTGAACTTTATTACCAACCGCAAATTCGGCTAGATAGCGGTACCGTTACCGGCATGGAAGCGCTAATTCGTTGGAACCACCCGGAAAAAGGGATTATATCCCCCTATACATTTATCCCTGTCGCCGAACAAACAGGCATTATTATCCCGATTAACGAATGGGTGATTCGTACCGCTTGCCAGCAAACAAAACAATTATTGGAATACTTTCCTAACTTATCGGTATCCGTCAATTTATCTCCGTATGAGTTTGAAAACCGCCGTTTTGTCGATAAGCTGGCGAGGCTGCTTGAGGAGACGGGGCTGCCACCACATCATTTAGATTTGGAAATTACGGAGCGGATGGCGATGGATACAGAGCAGGCGATCGCGATTTTAACCAAACTGAAAGCGATCGGCGTTACGATCAGCATGGACGATTTTGGCACAGGCTATAGCTCGCTCAGTTATTTAACCGATTTGCCGATTGACCGCTTAAAAATTGACCGTTCGTTTGTTCGAAATATTCAAGGAAAAAAAGATGCGATTTTACCGGCGATTATTCGTCTCGGGCATAATATTGGCGTAAAGGTGCTCGCCGAAGGAGTAGAGACGAAAACGGAAGCGGCCTATTTAAGAGATAAACGCTGTGATGAGGCGCAAGGATATTATTTTGCCCCGCCGTTGCCGTATGAAGCGTTTCTCAACTTTCTGCGCAGGCAGCAGCGGAACGAATTGCGTATACAGGAGATGAAATGATGGATATTTTTTGGAGAATAGCGGAAGATAAAATTCGCGAAGCGATGAAAAACGGAGAGTTTGACAATCTTCCTGGATTTGGAAAACCGCTTGAACTCGAGGATTTGTCCCATATTCCCGAAGACTTGCGACTCGGTTATTTGATGTTAAAAAACGCCGGCTATGTCTCTGAGGAAGTCGAGTTAAAAAAAGAGTTGATGACATTGGAAGATTTATTGAGCTGCTGTGAAGATGAAAAGGAAAAAGAGAAATGGAAGAAGAAGCTAAATGAAAAATTGTTGCGCTGGAATGCGCTCATGAAAAAGCGCAATAAAACCAATTCCCAAGCATTGCGCGACTATCAACGGCGAATTGATGAGAAATTCCGATAATCGATGGCACCGCTTGCTGTGAAAGAACAGCAAGTTCTTTTTTTATTTATATGAAAGGAATATGGAAAATTGGGGAAAATAGAGGTGGAGCTGGTGAATGACATTCCTGCTCTGATGGGTGCAAAAGAAGCGGTGCGGCTGGAAAAAGGTTTTTCGATGAACAAAAATTGTCGTCGTATTAGCAGATGGAGCTTTTCAACGGTTAACGCTAAAACAAATGGAAAAAGGAGAGTGTGAGTAAGATGCGAAAAACATGGATTTCTTTCCTGACTGCTTTGATGCTGTCCATTCCGACAGGAGTATTGGCAGCCAATCAGGCTTCCGACTCGACGCAACAAGGCAGTGTTATCAAAGCGAACCACGCTATGGGGCATTCATTTTTTGAGCATATGTTCAAGCACGGAAAGCTCGACGAACAAAAATGGATGGAAATAGTTAAACAATATACGCCAGACCAAGTGGATGAATGGAAAAAAGTTCTGAATGAGCGCAAACAACTACGGGCAAAACTGCAAGATGAACAAGTGAAAAAAGCGTTAAAAGCAAAATGCCGAGAGATGAAGCAAAAGCGAGAACAAGCGCTCGATCGATTGATTGACCGCCTCGCAAACAAAGAAATAACGAAAGAACAATTTAAGCAAGAATTGAAGCAATTACATAAACGGAAAAAGTGGATGTCCAAAGAAGAAAAACAAAAACTACGCGAGCTTCATCATCAAACATATAAAGCGATGAAAGAAAATGATAAAGAGGCAATGGCTAGATTATTGCCGCAATGGCTCGATCATATGAAAAAAGAAAATGAACGGTTGGCAAAATGGATTCAAGAAGCGACGCAAAGATAATATAATGAAGAAAAAGGCCGTGGATTTCTACACGGCCGTTTTTTATAAAGGGGAAATTCGTATGGGATATCCGGTTATGTTAAATATCGCAAATCAACACGTTGTCGTCATCGGCGGCGGAAAGGTGGCGGAACGGAAAATTCATGGATTACTCGAAGCAAAGGCAAAAATTACAGTCGTGGCTCCCACGATTACAACGGGGATTCAACAGTTAGTAGCAATTGGAGAACTTATTTGGCGACAAAAAACGTTTTCTCCTGACGATATTGTCGGGGCGTTCATCGTCATTGCCGCCACAAACGATCGAGATGTCAATGAAGCTGTAGCGAACGCCGCACAGCCCTACCAGCTGCTTAATATCGTCGACGACCCAGAACGGTCCAATTTTCATGTTCCTGCGGTCGTAAGGCGCGGCAGATTGACGATTGCGATTTCGACAGGCGGGGCAAGCCCGACCATCGCGCAGCAAATCCGTCGCCATCTTGAGGGACTGTACGATGATGACTACGGACGGTATATCGATTTTCTTTACGAATGTCGGCAATGGATTTTACAAAATGTGCACGATGAACAAAAAAGAAAAAAATTATTTAAAACAATTGCTGATGAATCATTTCGGAAGAGGGGGAATTGGGAAGAGGAGTTTGAACAGCTGCTGGAGAATGTGATAAAAGAATAAATTAGGTGAAAGGAAGAGTAGGATGACGATCCCAATTTATGTTGTAGATGCGTTTACGAACGAGCGGTTCAGTGGAAACCCGGCTGCTGTTTGTCTTCTTTCTGCCCCAATGCCAGAAGAATGGATGCAAAAGGTAGCGGCGGAAATGAATTTTATCAGGCGTCGAAAAGAGGAGGAGTAGTCAAAGTAGAAGTCAATCATGATAGAGTGGGACTGTCTGGACAGCAGTAACCGTATGGAAAGGTGAATTAATAGACTGATAGAAATATGGAACAAGCAACCTTCCCGCTATGGAGAAAGTTGCTTGTTGTTCAATCATCCCATTTATACGTCCAAAACCGCTCGGTCTTCAGCCATTCTAACGCGTCGCCGCCGCGTTTTTTCGCCGCTTTCATCAATCCTTCGGTTTGCGAGCGGTGCGCTTGGATGGCAGCAAGTTTTTTCTCGATGAACGAACTGACGTCACGGATGACATCTGGCTTTCCTAAATCTTGTTCACAGTTTTTTGCAAACGCGACGCAATGAACGGTAGGACGCTTGTCTTTCGGAAGGCGCTTGAGGGCGCGAATAACAGCGGCACCACATGCGTCATGATCCGGGTGGACGCTATAGCCAGGGTAAAACGTAATGACAAGCGATGGATTTGTTTCCGCAACAATTTCTCCGATCCGGTCAGCAAGCAATTCTTCATCCTCAAATTCTACCGTTTTATCTCGGTAGCCGAGTAAGCGCAAATCGCCGATGCCGATTGCTTTACATCTCACATTTCGCACCCTCTCGACGAAAATCGGGAGGATTTTTTCGTTCCGATGTCGAATGAATCCTTGACACACAAGGAACGTAAAGGAGTTTTTCACTTATGAACGTTCAAGTCAAAAAGGTCTATCGCAATTCTTATTTGAATATAATAAGTGCCCTATTCAAGAAACTGGGTCTGCCTCAATTGATTGACCATCTCGTGCCCGTCGATCCGCAGTGCCAAACGCGAGTCAGCGATGCCGTTCAGGCCATCCTCTACAATGTGTTTGACGGCCGGCAAGCCCTTGTTCACTTGGAACATTGGGCTCAGGAGGTCGATTGTGAGAAACTCATCCGTCCCGATCTCCATCCTTCCTGGTTGAACGACGATGCGTTGGCCCGTCATCTCGATCGCCTGTATGAGGCTGGCATTCACAACGTCATCAGCACTTGCTTGATTCATATTTATCGAAAAGAAGGCCTTTCCCTCCGAGCCTTCCACGCCGATACGACGGACAAGACCGTTTACGGCGCGTATGAATCGGCCTCGTTAGAGGCCTTACAAATCACACATGGCTACAACCGCCATCATCGTTGGCAAAAACAGATCGGTTTCGGACTGGTCGGCAACGAGGACGGCATCCCGTTTTACGGCGATGTGCACGATGGCAACCTGCCCGATAAAACATGGAATCCCGAGGTGCTGTCTCGTGTCCATGAACAGCTGAAGCAGGCCAAAATCGAAGACGAATGGATTTACGTGGCCGATTCCGCCGCGATGACGAAAGAGACCCTGGCGCAAACCAAAGCGGCCAACGCCTTTTTGATCACCAGAGGCCCTTCGTCGCTCCGGATCGTGAAAACCGCGCTGGCCGAAGCGGATGCTGAGGACACGACGTGGAGCGATCCCTTTACGTTGGCGGAGAGAAACGGCGCCACGTACCGGGTATGGGAAACGGCCTCGACGTATGAAGGCCACCCCGTTCGGCTGATCGTTGTTGAATCGAGCGCGCTCGACCAGCGAAAAGGAAAGACGCTTGAAAAAGAACGAACCAAAGAAGCGGAGCTTCTTCGCGAGGAACAAGCCCGTTGGGAGCGTCACCCCTTCTCCTGCCGGGAAGATGCCGAACAAGCCTTGGCGTCCCTCAAGGCGTCCCTTCGCCCCCGGTTTCATCGGGTTGAGGCCGCGGTCGAAGAGATCGTACGCCTGAAAAAACGGCGCGGACGGCCGAAAAAAGGGGCGGAACCCGAGGTGGAGACGCTGTATTTCTTGCACCTTGACGTCGAATTCGACCAAGACGCGTGGGAACAGGCGAGACGGAAAGCGTCCCGGTTTGTCCTTGTCACGACCGTTCCGAAGGAATGGAAGGGCCAACCCATGGATGCCCAAGAGATCTTGAAGCTGTATAAAGGGCAGATCTCGGTGGAAATGAACTTCGCTTTTTTGAAAGATCCGTTTTTCACGGATGAGATTTACGTCAAAAAACCAGAACGGGTCGCAGTATTAGGCTATTTGTTTCTGTTGGCCTTGGCTATTTACCGCGTTTTTCAGCGCCGAGTGCGTCAGTTTATTACTCCAGAACACCCGTTGAAGGGTCCTGGAGGCCGCAAGCTGACCCGGCCGACGGGACAGGCGATTTTTCAGCTGTTTCAATATGTGAACGTCGTCCTGTTCAAGCTGCCGGATGGGCGCATCCAACGCTCACTGGATCGCTCCCTTACCCCTGATCAGCGAAGGATTCTGCAGGGATTGGGCATGGATGAGAGCATCTACGTGTAACGTGATACGGAACGACCAGCGATGGTAAAAAAAGGATTGCCATCGCTCGTTGTGTTGGTCAAAAAGTTATTCTGAAAAACTAAATAAAAAATCCTTTGTTTTGACCTTGTTAGGGTGCGAAATGTGAGATATAACGGTTCGCCAATCGAAATTGTTAACGCTGTTTTTCCGGGTAAATATGACATCACCGAGTTTCAGCGCGTACCAAATCAATATTGGCACTCTCAAGAGAATAGAGTACAAGCATTAAGAACTTTTTGTGAAAAGAGAAAGATTAGCAAAGAATCGTTACCTCTTTTAAATCGAGCATACTTTCGGAAGCATTTCCCGAGATTTATCAGTATGGTGGATCGGCATTATGATAGTAAATTTTATCGTTGGATTATGGAATCATTCCCCGAACATACATTTCAGCCTGAGGAATTTAATTTGCTAGTTGGGATTGACGGACAATTGTGTGATTCAAAAGAAGAGTTGGCGATCCATAATTTTTTAGTTCAGGCCATCATTTCGGCAAAAGTAGAGAGAGAAAGCCAGCGCTTTATGAACAATCGGTATGAGGAAGTATATATTCCTGATTGGGTTATCTATCAAAATCACCGGAAATTCGTAATAGAGTATTTTGGTTTGTATGGTTCGATTCGTTATAAAGCATATACCGAAAAAGCGGATAGAAAAATGGAATTTTTTCAGTCGTTGAAAGACTACAAGTTTATTGCCATTATGCCTGATGATTTTCGGGAAAAAGGGTTTCGCAGAATTGTGTCCCTTTTGATTAGTAAGGGGATGTGGATTAATGTTCATCGTTCTGATTGTTACTGAATTTGTCAAAAGGCTAGGAGGATAACAAAGGGGATATTCAAATTTTGAAATTACCTTCCTGATTTTTGTTATTTCCTTTTTCTCCCCCTTCACAATCCCCTACTACCATCCGATATAAAACATAGATAGTGTTCATGCAAAGGAGCGAGCGCAATGACGGTGGAGCGGGTTTCTTCCCATTCTCTTTCTTATTTGTATGAGAATGTTCACAAGGAAAAAGCCAGCAACATGATACCATCGCCAACACAGAATCAGAATGATACCAACACCTTCGGAACTCCGCAGCAAGAAATCCCGAAAGAAAAGCTGGAAGAAGTCGTCAAAGGCTTGAACGAATTTCTACAACCGAGCCATACAACGCTAAAGTTTAAGTTGCATGACGAGTTACAGGAATATTACGTACAAATTATTGACGAGCGGACAAATGAGGTCATTCGCGAAATTCCGCCGAAAAAGCTATTGGATATGTACGCGGCGATGATGGAATTTGTCGGCTTGATTGTTGATAAAAAAATTTAACGGTGGTGAGTGAACATGGCAAGTACGATGCATATTAGTGGTCTTGCGAGTGGAATGGACATTGACAAAATGGTCAGTGATTTAATGAAAGCGGAGCGGATGCCGCTCGATAAATTGTATCAAAAAAAGCAAATTTTAGAGTGGCAGCGCGATGATTACCGTTCAATGAATACGTTACTTCAAGATTTGGACAATTATATTTTCAACAATTTAACATTGCAAAGCAATATGTTAAAAAAGAAGGCCGAAAGCTCTGATGACAGCGTGGTAAGTGCAACAGCTAATGCTTCGGCTGCGAATATAAGTACAACGATAAACGTAACGCAAATTGCGACATCAGCGACTTGGATTTCCGCGGATCGTGTAGATAGTATAACCGTTGATACGGATACAACGTTGACTATCAATGTTACTAACGGCGATGGGAATCCCCCTGCCACCAATCCGGTGACGATTACGGTAAAAGCCGGTGCTACACTGGATTCTGTCATTTCTCAGTTAAATAATGATCCTAACTTAGGGGTTACAGTGTTCCGGGATACGCAGACAGGTAAAATTGTTATCACAAAGAAAGATACTGGGTCAAAAGCAAGCTTAGTTATTGGTGACGATATTACGGCTGCATTTTTTCAAAAGCTGGGCTTTACCAATGCTGCTAATGGACGTAAACTTGAGGATACCAACGGTGATGGGAATGTTAACGCACAAGATAGCTTCATTGCGGGAACTGATGCACAATTTACAATCAACGGTTTTACAACAAGTCGTTCTACGAATACATTTACGATCAACGGTGTCACGTATACGCTGAAAAACAAGGGAACGGCAACGATTACCACATCAACTGATACGGACGCGATGTTTAACGCAATTAAAGGATTTGTCGACAAATACAACGACACAATCGACAAAATCAACGCCAAGCTGAAAGAAGAACGCTATCGTGATTATCCGCCGCTTACCGATGAACAAAAACAAGCGATGACGGACAAGCAAATTGAGCTTTGGGAAGAAAAAGCGAAAAGCGGTCTGTTGCGCGGCGATTCGATTTTATCGAGCGGTCTAAGCAAGATGCGGATGGACCTTTACACAAAAGTGGAAGGTTCTAATATTGCCAGTGGATTTTCCCAACTTACAGAAATTGGTATTACTACTTCTCCTAACTACCTAGATGGTGGTAAGCTAATTATTGATGAGGCAAAGCTTCGCGGGAAAATCCAAGAAAATCCGGATGCAATTTACCAACTATTTAATAACTACAACACCAATGATAAGACAAAAACTAGTTACTCCGAAAAAGGGATCGCCCTCCGTTTACGTGATACAATCAAAGATACGATCGGCAAAATTGAACAAAAAGCCGGGAATACGCTTTGGACGAACCAGCAGTTTGCGATTGGCCGCGATTTAAATGATATTAACGACCAAATTAAACGTTTTGAAGACCATCTCAAAGACGTCGAAGACCGCTATTGGCGGGAGTTTACGGCGATGGAGGAAGCGATTAATAACGCGAATTCACAAGCCACGTACCTTATGAACGCCTTTGGCGGAGGCGCCCGATAATTGGTAAAGGAGTGAGATAAATGGCAACGAACAATCCGTATCAAAACTACCAAACGAACGCGGTGCAGACGGCGTCGCCAGGCGAGCTGACATTGATGTTATACAACGGCTGCTTAAAGTTTATTAAACTAGCGCGCAAAGCGATCGAAGAAAACAATATTTCCGCGCGAAACGAAAACTTGATCAAGGCGCAAAACATTATTCAAGAGCTGATGGTGACGCTGAATATGGAATATGACGTAGCGAAATCGATGATGCTCATGTACGATTACATTTACCGTCGGCTTGTCGAAGCGAACGTGAAAAACGACGCGGCAATTTTGGATGAAGTCGAAGGGTATGTGACCGAGTTTCGCGATACGTGGAAGCAAGTGATTCAAATTAATCGGCAGCGTCAATACGCGCAAGGCGGGCAGGCGTAATGAGCGTCGTGACCGAGTTATTTCATTTGACGAAAGAGCTGCGTGATCTCGTGTGCGCGCCTGTTCAGGCAGAAAAGCGCGGGGAGACGATTGAAACGATCAAGCGGCTGCTTGCCGAACGGGAGGAGCTGTTACGGGAGCTTCGTCCGCCGTATAGTGAGGAAGAACAGCGCCTTGGCAGACAAATCGTGCTTTGGAATCAAGAAATTGATGCGCAGTTGCGGGAGCTGAAGCGGCAAATTCAGCGCGATTTAACGATGATTCGCCAGAAGAAAATAGCGAATCATCATTACGTGAATCCGTATGGGCAGTCTTTAGCAATAGACGGAATGTTTTACGATAAAAAACGATAGGTTGGGATGCAAATGATTTCGTTAACGACTCCACAACTCGAAATGGTGCAAAAATACGTGGAGCTTTTGGATACGATTGAGGAAGGGTTTGCTTATGTTGAAGAAAGCTTTGTGAATTACGAGCGGACGCAAGGGGACGAGGTGCTGGCCGATATTTTTGCGGCGTTTGCCCAGATTGGTACGACAAACGTACATTTATGCCAGCTATTTGCCGAGGAAACGGACATCGTCCATCACTTGCGGCTCTTTTCCGATGTGCTCGAAGAGGCGTATCAATTAGATGGGAATTTTGGCGATACGAACTTGAAGCAACGTATTGTCGAGCAACATCTTTCCCCCGCGTTTCAAGCGTGGAAGATGACCATCACCCAACTGTTGAAGCGATATGTGGAGCAATGAAAACACCGAGTCCCGTGGCGTGGGGCTCGGTGTTTTTTACACGGCTTTGACGATTGTCACATTAATTTCTTTGCGCAAATCGATTTCGTACGGACTTTTCAGTTCTTCGCCGTACGGATCTTTAATGACGCGCACGACTGGCCGCAGCGGAAAGTCTGGGAATACTTGCGACACAACCCCAATGTACCCGGTGTTTAACACGACCGTAGTGGCGATTGGGTAAATGGCGATGTACGAGAGAAATAGTTTAATTAATTCATAGTCGAAAACGCCGCCGGCCGCGCATAAATATTCGGCCGCTTCATGCGGTGAATATTGTTTGCGATGGTAGCGCGCCGAGGTGAGCGCGTCAAACACGTCAGCGATGGCCACAATGCGCGAATATTCATGAATTTCTTCTCCCGCCAGCTGGCGCGGATAGCCGCTTCCGTCATAGCGCTCATGATGCTGGAGCGCGCAGTGGGCGGAAAATAGGGAAATGTTGCGCTGGCGCCGCAGAAGCTCGAAGCCGAAAAAAGTATGGCGGCGGAGAATATCTTTTTCCTCTTCGGTCAACGGCTTGCTAGTTTTGTTGCTCGACCAATGCCGCTATCGTTTCATACATTTTTTTCATTGTTTGTTGCTGGATCGTTGGACTGCGGATGCGGGACGATATCATCTGTCTGTTCGTCGTTAATGCAAATATATTGAATCCCTTTCATTTGCAGCGAGCGGATGTATTGGTTTGTTAGCGCCGCTCCTCTTGGTAGCAGAATCGCGCCGTTGACTCCGAAGATATCAGCGGCAAGAATGTCGCCGCTTTTTGCCTCAGAAATATGTATTTTTCGCATATTGCCGCACCTCGACCAATAAATTTGATTCAAATTCGTGAAAATAAGGATGTATTTTCTAGGTACCGTCAAGAATTTTGTGTAATATAATGGGGGTAGGGTTTCTCTGAAATGGATTTGGAATGAATAGGGAACTAGTTTCCTCCACACAGGAGACTGAATATTCAGTCTCCTGTGTGGAAAGGGAGAATCCCCCTATTTTGTTTATTTACAGTATTTGGTTAATGATAACGTTCTTCAAACATTCGCTCGAGGGCTTCCTGTGCTTCGGCAAATCCTCGCAACTTTCGCCCTGCCCATTTCTCATTAAAATCTTGAATGGTCAAATATACGATTTTTTCAGCGGCTTCTAAACTATTCAAACTGTTCATCGGCTTTAGACGTTTCCGAATCTCCTTGATCGTTCGTTCAATGGCATTCGTCGTGTAAATCACACTTCGAATACTGCTTGGATAATCCATAAATGTAAGGAGGACATCCAACTCATTGGCCCAAGATTGAACTTCTCTCGGATACTTGCTTGACCATTTCGACTCAAACTGTTGAAACATCTGTAACGCCATCTCCTTATTCGGCGCGCGATAAATCAGCCTGAGATCCTCGGCCACTTCAAATTGGTCTTTTTTCCGAACACGATGGAGCGTGTTACGGACTTTGTGAACGACACAACGCTGCACATCGGCTTTCGGATAAACCGCCTTAAAGGCTTCCTCCAACCCTGGTAGTCCATCGAATATGCCCAGAAGCACTTCCTTGGCGCCTCTTTGGTAGAGGTGTTGAAGAATTTCCTGCCATACATAGGCGCTTTCTTGTCCTCCCACAAAGAAATCAAGAATTTCGCGATATCCTTCTTCGTTCACCCCTAACACCACATAAATGACTTCTTTCTCCACGGTTTCGCGACGAAGTTTTACGTATAAACCATCCAAATATAAGACGGAATAACGCTTGTGCAGTGGACGAGTGTGCCATTTCTCGATGTCTTCCTTCACGACATCGGTAATACGGCTGATCGTCGCAGGAGAATAGGTGCTTCCTAGAATTCGTTCGATAAACTTGCCAATTTCCCGTGTACTCATGCCACTTTGGTACATCCTAATGATTGCTTCCTCCAGCCAGCCGGTGTGCCGTTGGTAAGGGGCAAACAACTGTGTTTGAAATTCTCCGTTTCGGTCTCTAGGGACCAAAAGACCTTCAATCCGGCCATATTGCGTATCTAGATTTCGTTGATAGTAGCCGTTTCTCATATTTGATGTTCCGGCCTGTTCTATTTCGAGGAAATTCTTGATTTCTTCCCGCATGATCAGTTCTAATTTTTCCTTTACAAACTGACGAATGACACTTTCCAGTTGATTTGCCCAGTCGACATTCGGTATACTTTTAGACATAGGTAGGGTTCTCCTTTCTCTGGAATGTTTGGGTTCAATCAGAGAATACCCTACCTTTTTTATTTTGATCTAGTAAAATGCTTTACACAAAATTTTATACATCATCATTTTCTACGTAGATATTATCACATTTTTTTACTCTTTCACAAAATCTTCAAAAACATTTTGCCGATTCAAGCAGGGTTTTCATGGGTATTGTAGAATATAGAATATAGTTTAATTAAAAGGGGGGTCAGCAATGATCTATAACGTTCGCGGGGAAAACATCGAAGTAACTCCAGCGTTGCGTGAGTATGTGGAGAAAAAAATCGGGAAATTGGAAAGATATTTTGATTACACGGAAGATGTTCATGTTCATGTGAATTTAAAAGTATATAACGATAAACAAGGAAAAATCGAAGTGACGATTCCAATGCCGCATTTGTTGCTTCGGGCGGAAGAACGCCATGATGATATGTATGCGGCCATTGATTTAGTTGCCGATAAATTAGAAAGACAAATCCGCAAGCATAAAACGAAAGTAAACCGCAAATTGCGTGATCGCAATAAAGAAAAAGAAGTAAAACAAGTACTTGTAGCGCAAAACAATGCTCCAGTAGTAGAGGAGAATGAGGAAGAAGAATTTGAAATTGTCCGTACGAAACATTTCAGCTTAAAACCGATGAACAGCGAAGAAGCGATTTTGCAAATGAATTTGCTTGGCCATAACTTTTTCATCTTTACCAACGCGGAAACGAACCGTACAAACATCGTCTACCGCCGCAAAGACGGGAAATACGGCTTAATTGAAGCGAACTGATCCTTCATCCCCTGCTGGCTTTCGGCAGGGGATGTTTTCCTGTCGGATAGGAGGGAGAACGAAAAAATGACATCGCAAGAATGAGGGGATCTCCGTTTTCCATTCATCTTTTTCTTTTCCACATTTTCCTCCTCTCCCGTTTCCGGCGTCTGAGTTGTCACCCATTCGTGTACATGATATGATGTAAATTAGTGATTCTATTGAAAAATAAGGAGCGTTTTCTATGCTTGGAGTATTGAAAAAGGTGTTTGATCCAAACAAACGCCACCTGAGTCGTTTAGAAAAGATCGCGGACCAAGTCGATGCGCTTGGACCAGAAATGGCAAAGTTATCGGATGAGCAGTTGCGACAAAAGACCGAGGAGTTTAAAGCCCGCTATCAACAAGGCGAATCGCTTGACGATCTTCTTGTTGAAGCGTTTGCCGTCGTGCGCGAAGGGGCAAAGCGCGTCCTTGGCTTATATCCATATAAAGTGCAAATTATGGGCGGTATCGTTCTGCATGAGGGCGATATCGCGGAAATGAAGACAGGGGAAGGAAAAACGCTGACGGCGACGATGCCGGTTTATTTGAATGCCTTGACGGGAAGAGGCGTGCATGTCGTGACGGTCAACGAATATTTGGCAACCCGCGACGCGACCGAGATGGGCAAGCTGTACGAGTTTTTAGGCTTGACCGTCGGTTTGAACTTAAGCGGCATGTCGCGCGAAGAAAAGCAAGCGGCGTATAATGCCGATATTACGTATGGCACGAACAACGAATTCGGCTTTGACTATTTGCGCGATAACATGGTGCTTTATAAAGAGCATATCGTGCAGCGCCCGCTTTACTACGCAGTTATTGACGAGGTCGACTCAATTTTAATTGATGAAGCGCGGACGCCGCTCATTATTTCCGGTACGGCGCAAAAATCGACAAAGCTGTATATCCAGGCGAATGCGTTTGTGCGCACGTTGAAAAAAGATGTCGACTATACGTACGATGAAAAGACAAAAAGCGTGCAGCTGACCGAAGAAGGGATTACGAAGGCGGAAAAAGCGTTTGGCATTGATAACTTATTCGACTTAAAGCATGTGACGCTCAACCATCATATTAACTTGGCGCTAAGAGCGCACGTGACGATGCAGCGGGATGTCGATTATGTCGTCGAAGACGGCAAAGTCGTCATCGTCGACCCGTTTACCGGGCGCTTAATGCATGGACGCCGTTACAGCGATGGATTGCATCAGGCGATCGAGGCGAAAGAAGGGCTCGAAATTCAAAACGAATCGATGACGCTCGCGACGATCACGTTCCAAAACTATTTCCGCATGTACGAAAAGCTGGCGGGAATGACGGGGACGGCAAAAACGGAAGAAGAAGAATTCCGCAATATTTATAACATGCGAGTCATTGTTATTCCGACGAACAAGCCGGTCATTCGCGAAGACCGTCCGGACTTGATTTTCCGGACGATGGAAGGAAAATTCCGCGCCGTAGTGGAAGATATCGCGCAACGTCATGCGAAAGGGCAGCCGGTGCTCGTTGGGACGGTGGCGATTGAAACGTCGGAATTGCTTTCGGATATGTTGAAAAAACGCGGCATTCCGCATAATGTGTTGAACGCGAAAAACCATGCGAAAGAAGCGGAAATTATCGCCCAAGCCGGTCAAAAAGGCGCGGTGACGATCGCGACGAACATGGCCGGGCGCGGTACCGACATTAAGCTCGGTGAAGGAGTGAAAGAGCTCGGCGGTTTGGCGGTTATTGGTACGGAGCGCCATGAAAGCCGGCGGATCGATAACCAGCTGCGCGGCCGTTCCGGACGCCAAGGCGATCCAGGGGTATCGCAGTTTTATCTGTCGCTCGAAGATGAACTCATGCGCCGCTTTGGTTCGGAAAGCTTAATGGCAATGATGGACCGCCTAGGTATGGACGATTCGCAGCCGATCCAAAGCAAAATGGTGACAAAAGCGGTGGAGTCGGCGCAAAAACGGGTCGAAGGCAACAACTTCGATGCGCGCAAACAGCTCCTTCAATACGATGACGTATTGCGCGAACAGCGTGAGATCATTTATCGCCAGCGCTATGAAGTGCTTGACTCCGACAACTTGCGCGGCATTATCGAAAAAATGATTCAATCGGTCATTGAGCGAGTGGTCAACGCGCATACGCCAAGAGAAGAGCTTCCGGAAGAATGGAATTTAAAAGGAATCATTGATTACGTCAATGCCAACCTGTTGCCGGAAGGCGATGTAACGATCAATGATTTGCGCGGCAAAGAGCCGGAAGAAATGATCGAGCTTATTTGGGAAAAAGTAAAAGCGCGCTATGATGAAAAAGAACAGCAAATTCCGCCGGAACAAATGCGCGAATTTGAACGCGTCATCGTTCTTCGTGCCGTCGATATGAAATGGATGGATCATATCGATGCGATGGAACAGCTGCGCCAAGGCATTCACTTGCGCGCATATGGACAAGTGGATCCGCTTCGCGAATACCAAATGGAAGGGTATGCGATGTTTGAAAACATGATCGCTTCCATTGAAGAAGAAGTGGCAAGATATATTATGAAAGCCGAAATTCATAGCAATCTCGAGCGCCAGGAAGTAGCGAAAGGCGAAGCGGTTCATCCGAAAGAAGGAGAAGGGGAGACGAAGCGGAAACCGTACCGCAAGGCGGTGCGCATCGGCCGCAACGACCCTTGCATTTGCGGCAGCGGCAAGAAGTATAAACATTGCTGCGGGAAAAACGCATAATGAAAACGGCAAAGTGGGGGGATTTCCTCTCACTTTGTTTTGCGCGAAAACGGGGCATGAGCCCATTGGCGAGAATGGAAAAGTTCAGTACAATAAAGTAACGAGGTGAAGGCATGATGATTGATTTAATTGAAATTAAACAGGAATTAGAAAAAATGGCTAAGCGATTAGCGGAAATAAGGGGGTCTCTTTGACCTCGAAGCGAAACAGGCGCGCATTCGTGAGTTAGAAGAACAAATGGCCGCGCCAAACTTTTGGGACGATCAAAAAGCAGCGCAGACGGTGATTGCGGAGTCCAATGCGCTGAAAGATTTAGTGAGCGAATTTGAAGCTTTGCAAGAGCGCTTTGAAAACTTAGAAGTCACGTACGAATTGATTAAAGAAGAGCCGGATGAAGATTTGCAGCAGGAGCTGGTCGCGGAAGCGAAAAAATTGACGAAAGACTTTAGCGAATTTGAACTTCAGCTCTTATTAAACGAGCCGTATGATAAAAACAACGCGATTTTAGAGCTGCATCCTGGCGCGGGCGGCACGGAATCGCAAGACTGGGCTTCGATGCTGCTAAGAATGTATACGCGCTGGGCGGAGAAAAAAGGGTTTAAGGTCGAAACGCTGGACTACTTGCCTGGGGAAGAAGCAGGTATTAAAAGCGTTACCCTTTTAATTAAAGGCCATAATGCCTACGGTTATTTAAAGGCGGAAAAAGGCGTGCACCGGCTTGTGCGGATTTCGCCGTTTGACGCGTCCGGCCGCCGTCATACGTCGTTCGTTTCTTGTGAAGTCGTGCCGGAGATGGATGATGATATTGAAATTGAAATCCGTCCGGAAGAGATTAAAGTTGACACGTACCGCTCGAGCGGCGCCGGAGGGCAGCACGTGAATACGACCGATTCGGCGGTGCGCATCACCCACCTTCCGACCGGCATTGTCGTCACATGTCAATCCGAGCGCTCGCAAATTAAAAACCGCGAAAAAGCGATGAACATGTTAAAAGCAAAGCTTTACCAAAAGAAACTGGAAGAACAGCAAGCCGAGCTTGCCGAAATTCGCGGCGAACAAAAAGAAATCGGCTGGGGAAACCAAATTCGTTCGTATGTATTCCATCCTTACTCGCTTGTCAAAGACCATCGCACGAATGTTGAGGTCGGAAACGTGCAAGCGGTGATGGATGGCGAGATCGATATCTTTATTGACGCTTATCTGCGTTCAAAACTAAAATAAAACGAAAAGGCATCTATTATCGCTCGTTCGATAGTAGATGCTTTTTTTGTGTAAACTAACTTTAACACGTTATCGCTTTATTCGGCTGTCATTTACTTGCGGGAATGGGCGTGCTATACTCACATGGGAGGTTTGGCAAATGGGAAGAAGAAGTCGGTCTAGACACCCAAAGATGGAACTTGTCATGGAATATGTGTACATATTGATTGGCTCTGCCATCGTCGCGGTAGCGTTTAACGTTTTCTTATTGCCAAACCGCGTCGCTTCTGGTGGGGTAAGCGGTATTAGCACGATCACCTATGCGTTGTTTGGATGGCAGCCGGCTTATGTCCAGTGGTCGCTGAACATTCCGTTATTTATTGCGGGAGTCGTGCTGCTTGGCCGGCAGTTTGGCATAAAAACGCTTGTCGGAACGGTGTTTTTGCCATTTGTCGTGTATGTAACGAAAGGAATTGAACCAGCCACTCATAATCCATTACTGGGCGCGCTGTTTGGCGGCATTGGCGTCGGCCTTGGGCTTGGCATCGTTTTTCGCGGCAAAGCGTCGACGGGCGGAACGGATTTAGCGGCGCAAATTATCCATAAATATACAGGGTTGTCGCTTGGGATGTGTGTCATTTTAATTGATGGGCTGATCGTCTTAACGGCGGCGTTTGTGTTTGATATTGAGCGGGCGCTATATGCGCTTATTGGCCTTTATGTGACAAGCAAAACGATCGATTTAGTCCAAGTCGGCCTCGGCTATTCGAAAATGGCGCTGATTATTACGAATGAAGAAGAAAAGGTGCGCCAGGCCATTTTGCACGAAATTGACCGCGGGGTTACCAAACTGCCGGCCTATGGCGGCTATACGGAGCACGAGCGCCCGGTGTTGATGTGTGTTGTGCAGCAATCGGAGTTCACAAAATTGAAACAATTGGTCAAAAACATTGATCCATCAGCGTTTGTCGTGGTGACGAACGCATCGGAAGTGCTCGGTGAAGGTTTCAAGCGTGCGTAATTTTTGGAGAAATCGGTTATAATAAACGTGGATTACTTTTCAATAGGGGGAGTTCACTGATGAAATGGAAACTTGCTACTGTATTTCTTGGTGCTTCGCTAGCGCTTGCAGCCTGTGGCGGCGGCAACAATGCAACGGATAACAACAATGCCAATAAGGGCGGAGGGGATACTGCAGCAGCAGAGCAAATTTTCCAACAAAACTGTGCTTCTTGCCACGGGAAAGATTTATCAGGCAATGTCGGGCCAAACTTACAAAAAGTCGGAAGCAAATATTCGAAAGATGAAATTAAAAAGATTATTGAAAATGGACGCGGCGGCATGCCAGCCGGTGTGATTAAAGGCGCAGATGTGGACAAAGTTGCAGAATGGCTTGCGTCCAAAAAATAAGGACTAAAGTCCGGTTAAAGTCCGGTTCCCTTGTCGGGGCCGGGCTTTTGTTTATGTAATGTATTTGAAATATAAATGTAAAATTACAACTTTCGAAATGATGTTATAATAAACGTTGCGGAATTTTGTATAATATGTTCGAAATGAGACGAAACAGCTCGAGGGATGACAACAAAGACAATGAGACTAGGTGATTAAAAATGATCGAAATGCAGGATGTATATAAGACATATCCGAATGGGGTTGTCGCGTTAAATGGCGTTAACGTTCGCATAAAACAGGGAGAATTTGTCTATGTCGTTGGGCCTAGCGGCGCGGGAAAATCGACGTTTGTGAAAATGATGTACCGTGAAGAAAAACCGACAAGCGGTACGATCATGGTGAACGGAGTAAATCTCGCAAAATTAAAAGACAGTAAAGTTCCATTGTTGCGCCGGAATATTGGCGTCGTATTTCAAGACTTCAAATTGCTTCCCAAGCTAACGGTATATGAAAATGTAGCGTTCGCTTTGGAAGTAATTGAGGAGTCACCGAAAGTCATTCGCAAAAAAGTGATGGAAGTACTGGAATTAGTCGGCTTAAAACATAAAGTCCGCTCCTATCCAAACGAGCTTTCCGGCGGGGAACAGCAGCGCGTTTCCATTGCGCGCTCGATCGTCAACTCTCCGAAAATTGTGATCGCCGATGAGCCGACAGGAAATTTAGACCCAGAAACATCATGGGGGATTATGGAAATATTTGAGAAAATTAATAACCGTGGCACGACGATCGTCATGGCGACGCACAACCGCGAAATTGTCAATACGATTCGCCGTCGTGTGATCGCCATCGAAAATGGAAAAATCGTCCGCGACGAGGCGAAGGGGGAATACGGCTATGAGGCTTAATACCCTGAAACGCCATGTACGGGAAAGCGTCAAAAGTCTTGGCCGCAACGGCTGGATGACGTTTGCTTCTATCAGCGCGGTGACGGTCACATTGCTATTAGTCGGCGTGTTCTTAGTGATCATGTTTAATATGAACCATTTTGCGCAAAAAGTTGAGGATGATGTCGAGATTCGCGTCCATATTGATTTAACGGCAACGGAGCAGGATAAACAGGCGTTGCGCGCAAAGATCGAGGCGATCCCTCAAGTAAAGCAAGTCCAATATTCCTCGAAGGATAAAGAATTGAAAAACTTAATTAAAAGTTTTGGTGAGGAAGGTTCCTCATTTCGCTTATTTGAACAGAACAATCCGTTAAGCGACGTATATGTGGTGAAAACGGCCAAGCCAGTCGATACGATCAAGGTAGCGAAGAAAATTGAGAAATTTCCGTTTGTCCATAAAGTGAATTACGGCCAAGGCCAAGTGGAAAAATTATTCAGCACGTTGAGGGTGGCGCGCAATATCGGGTTTGTGCTCATCATCGGGCTGTTGTTTACCGCGATGTTCCTCATTTCCAATACGATTAAAATCACGATTTTTGCGCGGCGGCGTGAAATTGAGATTATGAGATTAGTAGGCGCGACCAATGGTTTTATTCGCTGGCCGTTCTTTTTAGAAGGGCTGTGGCTTGGAGTCATCGGCGCGCTTTTCCCGATCGCCGCGATTTCTATCGTTTATTATAATATTTGGAAATTTTTTGAACCGAAAATTACGATTCCGTTTTTAGAGCTTCTTCCATTTCATCCGTTTATGTGGGAGATTAGCTTGCTGTTATTGCTTGTCGGGGCATGCATCGGCGTTTGGGGAAGCATGATGTCTGTCCGTAAATTTTTGAAAGTTTAATAGAAACAAGGGAGAGGGGAATGATTAGGATGAAAAAAAGGAAAGTGATGGCCGTTGTCACGGCGGCGGCGTTGAGTTTCGGCGCTTTTCCGCACTTCACAGGCGCGGTAAGCGACCGCGATATTCAAGCAAAGCGGGACGCGATTAACGACATTCGTGCGAAGCAGTCTACCGTTCAAGAGAAAATCAATAATGCCGATCAAGAGATTAAAAAGCTTCAATCCAAGCAAAAAGAGCTTTCCGAAGAAATTAAAAAACTGGATTTAGCAGTGGAAGAAACGAGCGGAAAAATTCGTGATTTAACAGCAGATATTGACCAAACGGAACAAGATATCGAGAAATTGAAACAAGAGATTGCCGAAGTACAAGCGCGTATTGAAAAACGAAATGAGATCTTAAGAGAACGCATTCGTTCTTTGCAAGAAAGCGGCGGAGTGATCAGCTATTTAGACGTATTGCTTGGGGCGCAAAGCTTCAGCGATTTTATTGACCGCATGAGTGCGGTGACAACGCTTTTCGAGGCCGACAAACAAATTATTCGCGAGCAGGAAGAAGATAAGGCGCTAAAGGAGAAAAAAGAAAGCGAACTGACGGAAAAAAGAAACCGACTGCAAGAAAATTTACAAGAGCTACAGCAGCTGCAACAACAATTAAATCAACAAATGGACGAGAAAAACCGTCTAATGGCTCAGTTGAAGCAAAAAGAGCAAGAACATGAAGATAAAAAAATGGCGCTCCAAGAAGAACAGGAATTGCTGAAAAAGCAGGAAGCAGCCGTAAAAATGCAGCTCCAGCAGCTAGAGGAGCAAAAACGTGCTGAGGAACAAGCGAGACAAAGAGCGGCTGTTCAACCACGACATGCATCTCAGCCGCAACATACATATTCTGCTCCTGCGTCTGTCGGAAGCACGCATGAGGATAGCGGCGATTCCGCTAGTTCGAACGTTCCGCCAGTTACCAGCGGCGTGTTTATGAGACCAGCGAACGGTCCGATTACATCCGGATTTGGTTATCGTAGTATGGATCACGAGTTCCATCCGGGAATCGATATCGGCAAGACCGCGCCTGTCGTCCCTGTGGTGGCAGCAGCGGACGGATATGTGTTCCGTTCCTATTTATCTAGCAGCTACGGAAATGTTATTTTCATCACGCATGTCATCAACGGCCAAGTATACACAACGGTATACGCGCACCTTGATGCGCGCCTTGTCGGCGAAGGACAGCGTGTTCATAAAGGACAGCTCATCGGCTATATGGGCAATACCGGTGAAACGACAGGACCTCACCTTCACTTCGAACTGCATCGCGGGGAGTGGAACCCTGCGAAAACGAACGCGGTCAATCCACTTGACTATATTAATTAATCTTTTAACCGTCAAACCGAGCGGCGAAACACCGCTCGGTTTTTTTTGTTGACAGTATATACATCTCTGTTTTATAATTATCTCGAATTCGAGAATTATTAAATAAAGATAAATTGGAAAGGGGTATGTATCATGATGGCTAGTATCGGATTATTATTAATCCGTTTCGTATTTGGATTGACGTTTGCCGGACACGGCGCACAAAAGTTGTTTGGCTGGTTCGGAGGACACGGGCTGCAAGGAACGGCAGGATGGATGGAGTCGATCGGATTAAAGCCAGGAAAGGTGATGGCCTTTGCGGCAGGGGCAGGCGAACTAGTCGGCGGTATTTTGTTTGCTCTTGGTTTATGGACTCCGCTTGCCGCTTTATTTATGGTCGTATCGATGATAGTGGCTATTGTGAAAGTGCATGGTCCAAACGGATATTGGATAACCCAAAATGGCTATGAGTATAATCTTGCCATTATTGTGGTGGCTATTGGCGTTGCGCTTATCGGTCCAGGACAATATGCGCTAGATACCATTCTTTTTCGGTAAATGATCCATGAAAGGAGAAATGGGAAGGATGATCAAGGTTTACCCTGCCGAATCCCGCTATCATGCTGATTACGGGTGGCTAAAAACGTATCATAGTTTTTCATTCGGCGACTATTATGATCCGAACAATGTTCAGTTTGGCCCGCTGCGCGTCTTAAACGATGACTTTGTCGCGCCACTGCGCGGCTTTGGCGCGCACCCCCATCGAGAAATGGAAATTGTTTCGATTGTCCTAAAAGGATATTTGAAACACGAGGACAGCGCAGGCCATACCGCGACGACGACGTTTGGCGGCGTGCAGCGGATGTCGGCCGGTACAGGCATTATTCATTCAGAAGTGAACCCGTCGGCGACAGAAGAGGTAAACTTTTTGCAGATTTGGTTTTTGCCAGAAGTCAACGGGTTAACGCCATCGTACGAACGGACGACGTTTGATGTAGAAAAAATGAAAAACGCGTTGCTTCCCATCGTGGCCAAACATCCTTCCTCGCCGGAAATTGCCCATATCCACCAAGATTTAACGATTTATCTTTCTGACTTGGAAGCAGGAAAAGAGCTTACGTTTACACAGCCGGAAGGGAGAAGAATTTTTCTATTTGTCATTGAAGGCGAGCTTACGCTGAATGGGGAAACAACGTTGCATAAGCGCGATTCCGCGCGTATTACTGAAACTCCTGTCCTTGACATTGCGTCTAAACAAGGAGCGCGTTTTATGCTGATTGATTTGCCATAATCAAACAGGCATCACTTGCCATTTGGCGGGTGGTGCTTGTTTTTTTTCCAACCCATATGAGTTGAGAAAATGGCGGTGAGCGTGTAAACTAATAATGCAGAGAACGCAAATGCAATCATATTAGGTACAAGCCGGTCATATGATGAAAATACAAGGCATCGCACGGCCTATGGTGTGGTGCCTTTCCTGTATGGCATAGGGTGAGGAGGAAACAATGGTGAAGAAACAAACAGTAGCAGTACTAATGGCTTTATCGATGTTAGTCGGTGCCGGTGGAACTTATGCGGGCATGCAGCTTGCAGCGCCTGATAGCAATCGGGATATAACGATGGTTGCGCCAGATCAAACTTTTACCAATGCGGATGAGAAAGAGTTGAAGAAAGTCGAGCAAGCGTATGAACTGATTAAAGATCGATATGTGGAGAAAGTAGATGATAAGAAACTGATCCAAGGCGCCATTCAAGGAATGATCAACACGCTGAATGACCCGTATTCTGTCTATATGGATGAAGAAACGACGAAACAATTTACTGAGTCGCTTGACTCTTCTTTTGAAGGAATCGGCGCCGAAGTCAGCATGATTGACGGAAAAGTCACGATTGTCGCTCCGATTAAAAATTCGCCGGCAGAAAAAGCGGGATTAAAGCCAAACGATCAAATTTTACGGGTGAATGGCCAAAGCTTAGAAGGGCTTGATTTATATGATGCTGTGTTGAAAATCCGCGGCAAAAAAGGAACGACCGTGCAATTGGATATTCTCCGTCCTGGCGTAAAAGACGTGATTAAAGTAAAGGTCGTCCGCGACGAAATTCCGATTGAAACGGTTTATGATTCTGTTAAAACGTACAACGGCAAAAAAGTCGGCTATTTGGAAATAACGTCGTTTTCCGAAAATACGGCGCAAGATTTTAAAAAGAAATTAGCGAAATTAGAAGCGGAGCATATCAACGGGCTAATCATTGATGTGCGCGGCAATCCAGGCGGCTATTTGCAAAGCGTCGAGGAAATTTTAAAACAGTTTATTCCGAAAGATAAACCGTATGTGCAAATCGAGGAGCGCAATGGCGATAAACAGCGGTTTTATTCTGATTTACCGAAGAAAAAACCGTATCCGATTGTCGTGTTAATTGATAAAGGCAGCGCCTCCGCCTCGGAAATTTTAGCTGGCGCCATGAAAGAAGCAGGGGGATATAAGCTTGTCGGTGAAACATCGTTCGGAAAAGGAACGGTACAGCAGGCAATTCCAATGGGAGATGGCAGCAACATTAAATTAACGCTGTATAAATGGCTGACGCCGGATGGCCACTGGATTCATAAAAAAGGAATTAAGCCGGACGTCGTAGTCAAGCAGCCTGATTACTTCCATGTCAGTCCGCTTCATATTGAAAAAACGCTGTCGTTTGATATGAACAATGAGCAAATCAAAAATGCCCAGCAAATGTTAAAAGGGCTTGGCTTTGATCCAGGCCGCACGGACGGCTACTTCAGCAAAGGAACAGAGGCGGCGGTCAAAGCGTTCCAAAAAGCAAATAAACTTCCGCAAACCGGAAAAATCGATAAAAACACCGCCGAAGTGCTGCAGTCCAAAATAATGGATGCCATTCGTGACAAGGATCATGATGTACAATTAAAAACGGCGATGAAAGTGTTATTTGAATAAAACAAAACGGGCAACGCCAAGGGGCGCTGCCCGTTTTGTTTTTCATTAAATACCGTATAAAATTCCCGCATTAAGCAACCGACACGTATTCATAGCCGCACTTTTTCTTTTTCCGATAGAGACGAAAGCGACGGGGAACGCAATACTTTTTCAATCGTAAACCGCGGTCGCCGCTTTACTTCTTGATAAATTTTGCCGATATACTCCCCGATGAGGCCGATTCCGATCAGCAGCAAGCCGCCGATAAACCACAAGGAAATCATCAGCGACGTCCAGCCCGATTCAGCATGGCCGAGCAACTTCACAATGAGTGCGTATATGCCGGCGACACTGCTGAGAAGGAAGGCGATAAAACCGATGAACGTGATCCAGCGAATCGGCGCGACGCTAAATGACGTAATGCCATCGAAAGCAAACGCCAGCATTTTTTTGAGTGGATATTTCGATTCACCCGCAAAACGTTCTTTACGATCATAAAGTACTTGCGTCGACCGAAAACCAAGCAGCGGCACCATTCCGCGCAGGAAAATATTGACTTCCGGATAGCGGCTTAATTCTTCGAGCGCCCGCTTGCTCATTAAGCGGAAATCGGCATGGTTGTATACTAGCTGGACGCCTAACTTTTGCATGAAACGATAAAACCATTGTGCGGTTGCCCGTTTAAACCATGTATCGGTATCCCGGCTGCGCCGCACACCGTAAACGATGTCATATCCTTCTTGGTATTTCACGACAAATTCGCGAATGACGGAAATATCATCTTGCAGATCGGCGTCGATGGAAATGACGCAGTCGGAATCTTGTTTTGCCGTTTCCAGTCCGGCGAGCAGCGCCTTTTGATGGCCAAAGTTGCGCGACAGCTTCACGCCGGTGACAAACGGATTCTGTTCGCTTTCTTGTTCAATCAACTCCCACGTACGGTCTCTGCTTCCGTCATCAACAAACATGATTTTGCTTCCGATTGCGATTAACCCGTCTTCCAATAAATTTTCCAGCACGTTTGTTAACTCTTTTGCCGTTTTCGGTAAGACTTCTTCTTCGTTATAACAAGGAACGACAATCGTCAAAATCGGCTTGTTCATCATTTTTCCTCCTCTCATTCCACTTCGTATAAATAAATTTTCCAAACGGATTCATGATCGCTAAACGTTTTTAACAAACGAAGATGAATTTGTTTCGCGTTCATGATTGGGACGGAAGAGAAAATATAGCGTCCTCCCATCTGCTTAAACACTTTCGTATTGATATCGAAATGATGAATTTTTTTATGAGATGTTTTGCGGAACATATAGTTTTTCCCGAGTTCCGCAGAAAACAGATAGACGCGGTTGCCCCAATGGTCAAAATAATCTTTCAGAACCGGGCTTTTATCAAGCTCCTTGGCGATGATTTTGCGAAATTGATGCTTGTATGATAACGGATAAAAATTGTTATACGTATCAAGCGTATAAAATCCATTATATTGCGCGATGGCTGGATGAAGCCCAACGCTTGCGACGCGATATGAACTTTGTGGTTTGCCGATATAGTTTTTGATTTCATTAAACAAGTGTTCGGCGTAAAATTCTTTAAATGACGGTGATCCAATAAGACGATAGCGAATCTCCTCATTAAAACCGCCAAGAATCAATAGCTGCAGCGCCAGGGCGACGGGGACCACGCGTTGCCACTTTATTCCCCGCTTCCAAAGAATTTGCAGCGCTAACGCAAAATCTAAATAGATCACCATTGGCCGCAAAAAGTGAAACCGGGCGAAATTAAACGTATTTAATAGTGAAAAACGCTCTTTTAGCGGCTGCCATCCTTTATAAAACCAAAACGCATACCATGTCGACAAGACAAAATTGAGCACGAATAGGAAAAGAAATCGTTTTTCCAGCGTTTCGTTTCGTTTAGCCAAAGCAAAAAAGAAAGCGATCCATAAGATAGGCAGAATGACATACGTATGAACGGTCATCACATGCGTATGGCCGAGCAAGTAGTTTTTGAACGTCAGCTGCACGCACTGGAAGAAACTAAGCTTCGAAGAGAGAAATTCGTTTCGGCTCGTTGGTTCTTCTCCAAATACGAGTGAATAAACGAGCCGATATTCAATCGCTAGAAACACGCTTGTCATCAATGCGATCGCGCCAAAAAACGGCCAGTTCCATTGTTTGCGGACGATGACGTCACGCAACCACAGCAGTGCCATGGCGGTAAGGAAAAAGAAAAAGCCAAGCACGAAACTCGCGTAAAACGGCAGGAGCACAAGGACGAGCCATTCTTTCCATGTCGCTTCGCCTTTTCGGATCGTTAAAAAGGACCATAGCGCCAGCGGCATGCCAAGGGTGCTTAACATGCCGGACGGCCAAAACGGAGTAAGCGCGAATGCCAATGATGCGCCGACGCGAATGAGATAGGACTCTTTCGCGGGCAGGAAATGGCGCTTTAACAATAAATACATGCCAATGAACGCAAAAACGCGGGTAATCGTCTGGCTAAGCGCATAAGCTACCATCGAAGGAAACAGCGCATGGAGCCAAACGATGCCGCTGAATTCGGTGCCGAACGCGTTGCGCGGAAGGCCATTAATCACTTGCGGAATCGTTGCGTTAATCGGGCCGAACAGCTCACCGCTCCGCGTCAGCACTTTATACCAAGCGATGTTCGAATCCATGTTGTCATGAACTCGAATATGCGCATTTTCCCCTAGTATATAAAGCGGAGAAAGGTAAATAGCTAAAAGAAGTATCGCAATTCCTATAGCAACTCGTTCGTTCCGCTCCATCGTTCTTTCGCTCCTTTTCATACGGCTTCAGTAAAACACCGTTTATTATAACAAATAACGAAAAAGAACGAAAACACGGTTCATTATAAATAACGATTATTAAAAAATGATAAAAAATAGGTGAAGAAGATGTGAAGGAAGTTTTTGTGAACCTCCCCTGACTAATCAAAGATTCTAGTCGGGGTATCCATGTCTTAAATACAGCCGTACCCATCCTACATGCTTCGCATTCTAGAAGGGAAACGCGTCGAGGTTTCGGTTCAAAAAAAGATCCTTCTCTCTTTTTAATTAGAAAAGGGAAAAGAGAGAAGGACGTTTATTATACAAATAGACCCATAATGTGGCGGAGACCGCGGCGCTTCGGTTTTTGTTTGCCTTTTTCTTCTGTGCTGGCTTGTTGGCTTTTATTCATCTTTTCTTCTAAATGGTCAATTCGCTGCTCGAGTGCGCGAAGATAGGAGGCCAGTTCTTCGAGTTCTTGGCGATGCTGGAGAAGCTGGACGGAAACGACTTCATCGGCTTTTTGATCGAGCTTGTGTTCGATCTGTTGGAGGCGGGAGGTAAACTGTTCAAGCTGCGGTTCAACATACGTTTGAAACAACGCGTCGGCGGAGAACGTATCTTGTGGTTTCTCTTTTTGTTCGCGGCGGGTATATGGTTCTACTGTGGCGCTTTGCTCAAATTTAATCTGTTCGAGCAAGGCGATGGCTTCGGCATCGAAGACGTAATGGCCGAATTCATTTTTGCGGCATGGGACGTTATATTTTTTTGCCCAGCGCTGAATCGTTTTTGGCGATACGCCAAGACGTTCCGCGACACTGCTTGTTTTTAATTCCATTTTCACGATTCCTCCTTATTTCGTTCTATTTTATATCATTTTCCATCTAAGAGAGAAATTCCTTTCTCCTTGACAAAACTAGTGTCGATTTGGCAAAGAAAGTGGTTATGCGGAAGAATCCGCCAGTGGTCGGCAAAAGATGTTGAAAAAAATATGCATGCCGGCATAGGATTTATTTAGGCGATTTGGTAGAATAGTAGATAAAGAATCGCGAACTAGCGAGGTGATGGCGGTATGTCAGTATGGGGATGGGAAGCGCTCCGTGGCATTGGGCGTCTATGGATGCAGCCATTGTTTTACTACGGGATCGCGCTGGCGCTTGTTGTCGGATGGCGTCGAGTAAGGCGGGAAAGAAGCCATTTTCATATTCGCGTCTATGACATGTTTCAGGAAAGCAAATTTTTTTGGCGAAACGGCCTCACCGCCGGAGCAGTTTTGTCATTGGTAGCGGTGATGGTCGGCATGGTGGTTCCGCGCGACACGATTTTGCTCATTGCGCTTGTGACGATCGCAATCGGCTTCACGATGCAAATGCGGTTGCTTTCCCCAGCGTATACGATCGGGCTTGCCTTTTTTATCATCAGCCTATTTGGCCATCGGCCCGCCCTGCAGCGATTTTTTCCGGGACTTAGCGGGACGAATATGACGGTGCTCGCTATTTTGCTTGCGTTATTGTTGTTTGTAGAGGCATGGCTCATTTTACGCAACGGCGCGGCGGAAACCTCGCCACAGCTGGCGACAAGCAAGCGCGGGTTAACGGTCGGCGAACATTGGTCCCAGCGGCTTTGGCTTGTTCCGGTGCTGCTTCCGGTAACCGGGGATCTTCCATCTCCGCTTTCCTGGTGGCCGTTGTTTCCGGCAGGAGATGGTGCTTATTCGTTGATGCTTGTTCCGTTTTTGCTTGGATTTTCCCAGCGTATGCAAGGGATGCTGCCGAATGTGTCGGTGCGCCTGGCCGGGCAGAGAGTGCTGCTTTTGGCAGCCGTTGTTAGTGTGTTGGCCATCGTTAGCTACTGGTATGTGCCGCTGGCGGTTGTAGCCGTTGCGCTGGCCTTCTTTGGCAGGGAATGGCTGGCGTTTTTCCAGCATCGCCAAGACCGCTCGCAGCCTCCTTATTTTGCGAAACGGGAACAAGGGCTGGTCATTTTAGGCGTTCTTCCACATTCGAAGGCTGAAAAAATGGCGCTGCAAATCGGTGACGTGATTGTGAAAGCAAACGGAATACCGGTAAAAACAGAAGCCGAGTTTTACGAAGCGTTGCAACGGAACCGTGCGTTTTGTAAATTAGAAGTAGTCGATGAAGAAGGAGAAGTTCGTTTCGTCCAAGGAGCGCTATATGAGGATGAACATCATGAACTTGGCTTGCTGTTTGTGAAAGAGCGAGAAAATTGGGCATCGGAAGCCGTCTAAATAAGGGGTTTTTCATATGTGGTTTATTTTGGCGTTAATCGTACCATGTTTGCTCGTCCTATTATTTACCCGTGTGACGTACAACCATTATGTTGGAACATTATTGACCGTCGCGTTGCTCGTTGCTTCCTATTTTAAAGGATATACGGATGAGCTGCATGAGATTTTAGCCGATATCGTTTCGACGACAGTTGGCTTTTTATACGCGGAGAAAATGGTAAAGCGGTTAAAGAAATAAGCAAGAGGAGATGGCGAATGGCGGAAAGTGCTGTTCGCCATTTTCCGTTGGAAACGACTTTCTCTTTTGGAACGAATATAAGTTCGCATTTTTTATGCATCTTTCTTAACAATGTGCTACAATGAAAAATAAGATGAAAAAAACAGGAGGGCCAATCGGTGAAAGACCGTTTTGAATTAGTATCGGCGTATCAGCCGCAAGGAGATCAGCCGAAGGCGATTGCCAAATTAGTCGAGGGAATTCGCAACGGCGTCAAACATCAAACACTGTTAGGTGCAACGGGAACGGGAAAGACGTTTACGATTTCGAACGTAATTAAAGAGGTAAACAAACCGACGCTTGTCATTGCCCATAATAAAACGCTGGCAGGGCAATTGTACAGCGAGTTAAAAGAGTTTTTCCCAAACAACGCTGTAGAATATTTTGTCAGCTATTATGACTATTATCAGCCGGAAGCGTATGTGCCGCAGACGGATACGTATATTGAAAAAGACGCGAAGATTAATGATGAAATTGATAAATTGCGGCACTCGGCCACATCGGCGCTGTTTGAACGACGCGACGTCATTATTGTCGCTAGTGTGTCGTGCATTTACGGCTTAGGTTCGCCGGAAGAATACCGTGAGCTCGTCGTATCGCTGCGCGTCGGAATGGAAATCGAACGGAATGCTTTGCTGCGCCGCTTAGTTGACATCCAATATGAACGAAACGACATTGACTTTCAGCGCGGAACGTTCCGTGTCCGCGGCGATGTCGTCGAGATTTTTCCAGCTTCACGGGACGAGCATTGCATCCGTGTCGAGTTTTTTGGCGATGAAATTGACCGCATTCGCGAGGTGGATGCCTTGACAGGCGAAGTGATCGCTGAGAGAGAGCATGTCGCGATTTTTCCGGCATCCCACTTCGTCACGCGGGAAGAAAAAATGCGCATTGCCATTGAAAACATTGAAAAAGAATTGGAAGAACGGCTGCGCGAATTGAGAGAGCAGGGAAAATTGCTGGAAGCGCAGCGGCTCGAGCAGCGGACGCGCTATGATTTAGAAATGATGCGGGAAATGGGCTTTTGCTCAGGAATTGAAAACTACTCCCGCCATTTGGCGCTCCGTCCGCCAGGTTCGACGCCGTATACGCTGCTCGATTACTTTCCGGATGATTTTTTGATTATCGTGGATGAGTCGCATGTGACCTTGCCGCAAATCCGCGGCATGTACAACGGGGACCGGGCGCGCAAGCAAGTGCTTGTCGATCACGGCTTTCGTCTGCCGTCTGCGCTCGATAACCGCCCGTTAACGTTTGAGGAGTTTGAACAAAAAATCAATCAAATTATTTATGTTTCCGCCACTCCTGGCCCATATGAGCTCGAACATAGCCCGGAAGTCGTCGAACAAATTATTCGCCCGACCGGGCTGTTGGATCCGACGATTGACGTCCGCCCGATTGAAGGGCAAATCGACGATTTAATTGGGGAAATTCAGGAACGTATCAAACGGAATGAACGCACGCTCGTGACAACGCTGACCAAAAAAATGGCCGAAGATTTAACGGATTACTTGAAAGAAGTCGGCATTAAAGTGGCGTATTTGCATTCGGAAATTAAAACGCTGGAGCGCATTGAAATCATTCGCGATTTGCGGCTCGGCAAATATGATGTGCTCGTTGGGATTAACTTGTTAAGGGAAGGATTGGATATTCCGGAAGTATCGCTTGTCGCCATTTTGGACGCAGATAAAGAAGGGTTTTTGCGCTCCGAACGTTCGCTGATCCAAACGATTGGCCGCGCAGCAAGAAACGCGAATGGCCATGTCATTATGTACGCGGATACGATTACGAAATCGATGGAAATTGCGATTAATGAAACAAAACGGCGCCGCGCGATTCAAGAGGCGTATAACCGTGAGCACGGCATCGTGCCGCAGACGGTGAAGAAAGAAATTCGCGATGTCATCCGCGCGACGTACGCCGCGGAAGAAAAAGAAACATACGACGCGAAACCGTCTTACGGCAAGATGACAAAGAAAGAACGGGAAAAGCTGATTGCCGATTTGGAAAAAGAAATGAAAGAGGCAGCCAAAGCGTTGGATTTCGAACGGGCTGCAGAGCTGCGCGACATTATTTTCGAGTTAAAAGCGGAAGGATGATTATCAGTCTATGGCAACCGATAAAATCATCGTCAAAGGAGCAAGAGCTCATAATTTAAAAAATATTGACGTCGAAATCCCCCGTGACAAGCTCGTCGTTTTGACGGGGCTTTCCGGCTCAGGAAAATCGTCGCTTGCTTTTGATACGATTTACGCGGAAGGCCAGCGGCGCTACGTCGAATCGCTGTCGGCGTACGCACGGCAATTTTTGGGGCAAATGGATAAGCCGGATGTGGATGCGATTGAAGGGCTATCGCCGGCGATTTCGATCGACCAGAAAACGACAAGCCGCAACCCGCGTTCGACCGTCGGAACGGTGACGGAAATTTACGATTATTTGCGTCTTTTGTTTGCCCGCATTGGCCGTCCGGTTTGTCCGGAACACGGCATTGAAATTACGTCGCAAACGATCGAGCAGATGGTCGACCGCCTTCTTGCCTATCCAGAGCGGACGAAAATGCAAATTCTCGCTCCGATCGTGTCCGGACGGAAAGGGACGCACGCCAAAACGCTTGAAGATATTCGCAAACAAGGATATGTACGCGTGCGCATTGATGGAGAAATGCGGGAGCTCACCGAAAACATTGAACTGGAAAAAAACAAAAAGCATTCGATTGAAGTGGTAGTGGACCGCATCGTGATGAAAGAAGGCATCGCTTCGCGGCTGGCCGATTCGTTGGAGACGGCGCTGAAGCTGGCTGATGGAAAGGTGCTGATTGATGTCATTGGGCAGGAGGAACTGCTATTTAGCGAAAAACATGCCTGCCCGTACTGTGGTTTTTCGATTGGCGAACTCGAGCCGCGCCTGTTTTCGTTTAACAGTCCGTACGGCGCCTGCCCGGACTGCGACGGGCTTGGCGCGAAGCTCGAAGTGGATTCGGATTTAGTCATCCCAAATGATGAACTGACGTTGCGCGAACATGCGATTGCGCCGTGGGAGCCGCAAAGCTCGCAATATTATCCGCAGCTGTTGGAAGCGGTGTGCAATCATTATGGCATTGACATGGATGTGCCGGTGAAAGATTTGCCGAAAGAGCAGCTCGATAAAATTTTGTACGGAAGCGGCGGTGAGAAAATTTACTTTCGCTATCAGAACGATTTCGGGCAAGTCCGCGAGCAATATATCGCTTTTGAAGGGGTTATTCCGAATGTGGAGCGCCGCTACCGTGAAACAAGCTCTGATTACATCCGCGAACAAATGGAAAAATATATGGCACAGCAGCCATGCCCGACTTGTAAAGGAAACCGCTTGAAAAAAGAAAGCCTTGCCGTTCTTGTCGGCGGCAAACATATCGGCGAAGTAACGGCGTTGTCAGTCACGGAGGCGCTCGAGTTCTTCGATCATTTGACGCTGAGCGAAAAAGAACAGAAAATCGCCCATCTCATTTTGCGCGAAATACGTGAACGGCTCGGCTTTTTAAAAAATGTCGGCCTCGATTACTTGACGCTGAATCGTTCCGCCGGGACGCTTTCCGGCGGGGAGGCGCAGCGCATTCGTCTGGCGACGCAGATCGGCTCGCGGCTAACAGGGGTGCTGTACGTTTTGGACGAGCCGTCGATCGGCCTGCATCAGCGCGACAACGACCGCCTGATCGCGACGCTCAAAAGCATGCGTGATCTCGGCAATACGCTGATCGTCGTCGAGCATGACGAAGATACGATGCTGGCTGCCGATTATTTAATTGATATCGGACCGGGTGCCGGTATTCACGGTGGGGAAGTTGTCGCCGCCGGGACGCCGCAAGAGGTGATGGACAATCCGAATTCGCTGACCGGACAATATTTGTCAGGGAAAAAGTTTATTCCGGTTCCGGCCGAACGGCGCAAGCCGGATGGACGATGGCTAGAGATTGTCGGCGCGAAAGAAAATAATTTGAAAAACGTGTCGGTGAAAATTCCGCTCGGCACGTTTGTCGCGGTCACCGGTGTATCCGGTTCGGGAAAAAGCACGCTCGTCAACGAAATTTTATATAAGGCGCTGGCGCAAAAACTGCAACGCGCCAAAGCAAAACCGGGCGAACATAAAGCGATCAAAGGACTGGAGCATTTAGAAAAAGTGATCGACATCGACCAGTCGCCGATCGGACGGACGCCGCGCTCGAACCCGGCGACCTATACCGGCGTGTTTGACGATATTCGCGAAGTGTTTGCCGCCACGAACGAAGCAAAAGTGCGCGGATACAAAAAAGGCCGGTTCAGCTTTAACGTGAAAGGCGGACGATGTGAAGCGTGCCATGGTGACGGGATTATTAAAATTGAAATGCACTTTTTGCCGGATGTGTACGTTCCGTGTGAAGTATGCCATGGCAAGCGGTACAACCGCGAAACGCTTGAAGTGACGTACAAAGGAAAAAATATTGCCGAAGTGCTGGAGATGACGGTGGAAGATGCGCTGGAGTTTTTCGAAAATATCCCGAAAATTAAACGGAAACTGCAGACGCTCTATGATGTCGGGCTCGGGTATATGAAGCTCGGGCAGCCGGCAACGACATTATCCGGCGGGGAAGCGCAGCGCGTTAAATTGGCGGCGGAGCTGCATCGCCGCTCGAACGGGCGAACGCTTTATATTTTGGACGAGCCGACGACCGGCCTTCACGTCGACGACATTGCCCGTTTATTGAAAGTATTGCAGCGCTTAGTCGATAACGGAGATACCGTTCTTGTCATTGAGCACAATCTCGATGTCATTAAAACAGCGGACTACATTATCGATCTTGGCCCAGAAGGCGGCGAACATGGCGGACAAATTGTGGCAACGGGGACGCCGGAAGAGGTGGCGGAAGCAGAAAACTCCTACACCGGCCGCTATTTAAAACCGATATTGGAACGCGACCGCGAGCGCATGCGGACACTGTATGAAACGGCAGGGGCATAAGCCTTTGCCGTTTTTTTTTTTCGACCGTATGTCCGGCGAAACTTTTCTGCATTGCCGCCGTATATAAATCATATAGAACAAAAGGAGGAATTTGTTGGTGAATTCCAATAAAGTGCTTGCGTCCTTATGCTACTTCAGCATTTTCTTTGCCGGGTTCATCTTTCCGATTGTTGTTTACTTTGTCACCGATCACCCGGAAGTGAAACACCATGCAAAAAAAGCGCTGCTTTCCCACTTGATTCCAGCCGCGACCATTTTGTTGTTTATCGTTACCGCTATTTTTACTGGATGGACAGGGGGAGGCAGCGACGTGTCAGTTTTGGTCGGCAGCGGCCTAGTATGGCTTGGTTTTATTGCAGCGGGGATCGTCAACTTGGTTGTGGTCATTTGGAATATTATTAAAGGCATCCAAGTGCTAAAATAAGGAATGGAAGGGGAGCTTTCCATGGAAGAGAAAAAGCGCATACTCAACATGGTCAAAGAAGGAAAGCTGACGGTGGAAGAAGCGTTGCTGCTGCTGGAGCAGTTAGATCAAAAAAAGAACGATAACGGCTTTTCCACATCGTCCTATACGTCCGGACCGTATGCGGACGCTAAGCATCATTCGATCAAAATGGCCTCTCTTAAAGAAAAACTCGTGGACTTTTTCGATATGGCCGTCAAAAAGGTAAAAGAATTTGATTTCCAATTTGCCAATGCGTTTGAAGTAAAGCATATTTTTCAACAAAGCGACGCCAAGCTACGGGAAATAGATGTATATATTGCCAATGGAAATATAAAGATGATACCATGGGACCAAGCAGAGGTCCGCGTTGAATGTGAAGCGAAAGTGTATCGTTCGGAATCGGCAGATGCAGCGCGCCGCGCTTTTATCGAAGAAGCGGTCTTTCTTGTGCGGGATGGGTGTTTACGCTTTTCCGTTTCCAAGCCGTTTATGAAGACGGATGTTATCATTTATATCCCGAAAACATCGATTCAAGACGCAAAATTTCGCTTGCTTAATGGCAATATAAATATAGAAGACGTTCACACCGATAAGCTGCACATTAAAAACGTGAATGGGAGTATGATGCTGTACCGCCTTGCCGGCAAGGAGGCGGAGTTGGAAACGGCCAATGGGGCGATCGTCCTTGAACGCAACACGTTCGAGGAAGTGGAAGCGGAAACGATTCATGGAGAAATTAAGCTCGATGGCCATTATCGTTATGCGCGGCTGCGGACGTTTAGCGGCGCAATTGCGTACGCGATGGAAAGGGAAGATGGAGTCGTGACGGGAAAAACGGTAACGGGAGACATTACGTTGCTGCTGCCGCGCGATATATGCTTGGAAGGAGAAATGAGAACGAACCTGGGCGGATTGGTGTGCCGCCATCCGAACGCATTTTTAGTGGAAGAAAAGCAAGAAACCGCGCAAAAAGCGATTCGTTTTCAATGTCAAAATAGTGCAAAGCCGCCATTTCATATTTATGCGGAATCCAAAGCAGGATCCGTTTCCCTGTATGCGGCTGGAGGCGGCGATCAGTAGCGGGAAGCGATGATAAAAAAAGATGGTGATAACATGCTTAATTGGTTAATTGGTGTATTTGTGAATACGGTGCTGTTAATAGCCATTGACGGATATTTTGATTCGATTCATTTTAGCGGCGTCGGTGCCGCTTTTATCGCCAGCATGATTTTAGCAATTTTAAATGCGGTAGTGCGTCCGATTTTAATTTTATTCACGCTGCCAGTGACGATTTTAACGATGGGATTATTTTTGTTCGTGATTAATGCCATTACGTTGAAGATGACCGCGGCGCTGATGGGCAGTGCATTTGAAATCAACGGGTTTGGCACCGCGCTGCTGGCTTCGATCGTGCTTTCCTTTTTCCATTTGCTTATTCAAAAAGCGATTATTGAGCCGTTGCGGCAAAAATAAATTAGGGGCGGAACAAAAAGAGGTTTCTGCCTCTTTTTGTTTGCGGCGATGTTTTCGTTCAATGCAAGCAAGAAAAGTGCTAAAATGGAAAAAGACAAAGAAAGGGGAGAATGCCGACATGCCGAAAGTGCGTACAAAAGACATTATCGAAAAATTTCAGTTAGAGTTAGTCAGCGGTGCGGAAGGCATTTACCGCCCGATTACGACAAGCGACTTGTCCCGCCCTGGCATTGAAATGGCAGGCTATTTTGCTTATTATCCGGCTGAACGCATTCAGTTATTAGGCAAAACAGAGCTGTCGTTTTATGAAACACTAAGTCTTGAAGAGAAAAAAGTAAGAATGGAGCGGCTTTGTACGGATATTACGCCGGGAATTATCATATCGCGCGGGCTGGAAGTTCCGCCGGAGCTGATTGAAGCTTCCGAGCGGCAGTCGGTGCCGGTGATGCGTTCAACAATGAAAACGACTCGTCTTTCCAGCCGGTTGACGAATTATCTGGAGAGCAAACTCGCCCCGACAACGGCGGTGCACGGCGTGTTGGTCGACGTTTACGGCGTCGGGGTATTAATTACTGGAAAAAGCGGGGTCGGCAAAAGTGAAACGGCTCTCGAACTAGTCAAGCGCGGCCATCGTCTTGTCGCGGACGACTGTGTCGAAATCCGCCAGGAAGATGAAGATACGTTAGTTGGCAGCGCGCCGGAATTAATTGAGCATTTGCTGGAGATTCGCGGGTTAGGCATTATTAACATGATGACATTATTTGGCGCCGGTGCGGTACGGACGCATAAACGCATTTCGCTAGTGATTGATCTAGAACTTTGGGATCCGAATAAACAATATGACCGTCTTGGCCTCGAAGAAGAAAAAGTAAAAATTTTGGATACGGAATTGCCGAAATTGACAATACCGGTTCGCCCGGGAAGAAACCTTGCCGTCATTGTCGAGGTCGCTGCGATGAATTTCCGTTTGAAGCGGATGGGAGTCAACGCCGCAGAAGAGTTTTCTGCGCGCTTGACCGATGCGATTGAAGATGGGGAACACGATTACGAATAATAGTTAGGAGGAGAATCGATGGATTCGACGATTCAGCCGTTAGACCGCGTTTTTTTACATCTCGGTCCGATTACGATTTATTGGTATGGAGTTATTATCGGAACAGGGGTATTGATCGGATTATGGCTAGCGACAAGAGAAGGGGTTCGGCGCGGGCTTGCGAAAGAAACGTTTGTTGACCTTGTCTTGTTCGCCGTGCCCATCGCGATTCTGTGCGCGCGCACCTATTACGTGATTTTTGAGTGGAATTATTATTCGAAACATATATCGGAAATTCCGAAAATTTGGGAAGGCGGCCTTGCCATTCACGGCGGATTGATCGGCGCGGTTGCTACCAGCATCGTGTTTGCGAAAAAAAGAGGTCTTTCCTTTTGGAAACTGGCGGATATCGCGGCGCCAAGCATTATTTTAGGGCAGGCGATCGGGCGCTGGGGCAATTTTATGAACCAAGAGGCGCATGGCGGTCCGGTAACGCGGCAGTTTCTTGAAAACTTGCATTTGCCGGATTTTATTATTAACCAAATGTATATTAACGGCCAATATTACCATCCGACGTTTTTATATGAGTCGCTGTGGGATTTTACTGGCTTTTTGTTGCTGCTGTGGCTGCGGCGCGTCAATTTGCGGCGCGGAGAATTGTTTCTCAGCTATTTGATTTGGTATTCGATCGGCCGGTTTTTTATCGAAGGAATGCGTACCGATAGTTTGATGTTGACAAGCCACCTTCGCATTGCGCAAGTCGTTTCGGTTGTGCTCATTGTCCTTTCGGTATGTTTATGGGCATTTCGCAGAATGACAGGATTAGCGAAGGAGCGGTATAACGATTAGCAAAGGAGAGGAAGAGATGGTTGGCATATTGCGGCGCGGGTTTTTCGTTGGCTTACAAACGGCGTGGACGCTTGGAAAAGTGATTTTTCCGATTACGTTGATCGTATCGGTTTTGCAGCACACACCGGTATTGCAATGGCTTATCCAGCTTGTTGCGCCGTTGATGAAATGGATTGGCTTGCCGGGGGATGCGGCGATTCCGCTTGTGCTCGGCAATTTATTGAACTTGTACGCTGGAATTGGCGCCATACTGACACTGCACTTAACGGTAAAAGAAGTGTTGATTTTGGCGGTCATGCTTTCTTTTTCTCATAACTTGCTCATCGAGTCGACCGTCGCGTCGCGAACCGGCATGAGTATTGTGCTAATGGTTATTGTTCGCATCGGGCTGGCGCTTTTGTCCGCTTTATTGATCCATCATCTTTGGCATGGGGGGAGCGAAACGGCGCAATACGGTTTTGTATCGAATTTGCCGGAGCAGCTGACAAGCTGGGGAGCGATCTTGTTTGCCGCCGTGAAAAAAGCGTGCCTTGGCATTGTGCAATTGGCGCTGATCGTTATTCCGCTGATGATGGCCATTCAAATATTGAAAGAGCGAAAGTGGATTCATGCGTTTTCTAAATGGCTGGCCCCGGTGACAAAAGCGCTCGGCATGAAGGAAAACACTTCATTGACATTGGCGGCCGGGCTTGTGTTCGGGCTCGCGTATGGCGCAGGCGTGATGATCCAGGCGGTGAGAGAAGACGGGGTATCGAAGCATGACCTTACGCTGGCCTTTATCTTTCTCGTCTCTTGCCATGCGGTCGTGGAAGACACACTTGTGTTTGTTCCACTTGGCATCCCGGTTTGGTCGCTGTTATGCATTCGCCTTGCTACCGCGATTGTGCTGACAATGTTTGTCGGTTTCATTTGGAATCGTGTCATAGAAATAAAAAGAAAGGAAGCCGCATAATGACAATTCGCACCATTTTATTTGATCTCGATGGAACATTAGTTGATACGAATGAACTGATTATTCAGTCGTTTTTGCATACGCTAGAAAAATATTATCCAGGCCAATATAAACGCGAGGACGTCTTGCCGTTTATTGGTCCTCCACTGTATGAAACGTTTCACGCGTTGGATCCGTCGCGCGCCCAAGAAATGGTTGATACATATCGCGCATTCAATCTTGCAAACCATGACGCGCTCATTCGCGAATTTGAATCGGTGTATGAAACGATCAAAACACTGCACCAGCACGGGTTCCGCCTTGGGGTCGTAACGACGAAAATCCATCAAACGGCGGTGATGGGACTGAAAAAAACACGCCTTGCGCCGTTTTTTGATTGCGTCATCGGTCTTGATGATGTCAAACATGCAAAACCGGACCCGGAGCCGATTTATAAAGCGCTGGACTTGCTGCAATCAACGCCGGATGAAGCGTTAATGGTCGGCGATAATTATCACGATATTTTGGCAGGAAAAAACGCTGGCACAAAAACAGCGGGAGTAGCGTGGACGATTAAAGGCCGGGAGTATTTGGAACAATATGAACCGGATTTTATGCTGGAAAAAATGAGCGATTTATTGACGATTGTAGGAGTGGAATAACGGGTGAGACGGACGACGAAATATCCGGTATCAGGAGCCAATTCTCTATGGCAAATTTATAAAACCGTGTCGTTTTGGAAAGTGTTCAAAAACGTGATCATCATTCAAATCGGGCGCTACACGCCGTTTTTAGCGGTAAAAAACTGGCTGTACCGCACGTTTTTGCGCATGAAAATCGGCGAAAAAACGGCGCTTGCCTTTATGGTCATGCCGGATATTATGTTTCCGGAAAAAATCCAAATCGGCCGCAATTGCATCATTGGCTACAATACGACGATTTTGGCGCATGAATACTTAATTGATGAATACCGTCTCGGAGATGTCATTATTGGCGACGAAGTGATGATCGGCGCGAACTCAACCGTGCTTCCCGGGGTGGTCATTGGCGACCGCGCCGTCGTCGCCGCCGGCACGATCGTCCATAAAGATGTGCCGGCCGGAGCGTTTGTCGCCGGCAATCCGATGCGAATTATTTACACGAAAGAAGAGATGGAGCGAAGAAAAGGCCGTTCCAATGAATAGATGGAGTCTCCCGCCTACATTTATGCAGAGGTGGGAGACCGGTTTCTCCTTCATCCAGCGAGCTGGACAGTTCCTAAGGTTCATTTGGCAGATTGTTAATAATCATTCCTTTCCCACTTTTTGTCTAATTAGGGTCTAATCATAGATTGTACGTTTTAGCTTCCACTGTTTCATGTACATACGCCGTTTGGAAATGAGACTCACTCGAGCTTATCCATAATGCGAATCATTTTGGTGATCGCATAGTCCAAGTCCATCAAGTCATCCTCGCTGAGTTTCCCTAACTTGTCACAAAATAGATGATAAATTTCCTCCCAGCGCTTTTTTACGATGTCTTTCCCCTTTTCAGTCAGCATGAGTATAACAACTCGCCGATCAGTAGAATCTTGCATTTTTACCACATAATCTTTTTCCTCCAATTTTCGAATTAGAGGGGTCAACTGCTGTTTGGAAATTCTCAAGTGTTGGGCCAACTCCGTCATCGAGATCCCTGTCTTTGCATGGAACAAAGTTTCCAAAATGTGAAACTGCAAATGAGTTAAATCCGATTTTTTTTTCGGAATCGGGGTAGCCTGGATGATCGGTTTGAAAACTTTGTTATCAAACAGAGGAAGAAGTTGAGCAAAGCTTTCGGCGACTTTTTGAATCCGTGTCATTTGTATACATCCTTTCCTTTTTTCAAAAACGCATGACATTTAGTAAACAATTATTTAGATTTTAGTGAATAATTATATGTGTTTTGGCTATATGGTTGGAAATAAAAGTAAATATTAATTAAATATTTTTCAGGCTTATAAAAAATATTTATTTACTAAAGTTAGTTTATCGTGATGCGAATCAGATGATGTATAAAAGTTTGTGTAAAGCATTTTGCTAGAACAAAAGAAAAAAGGTAGGGTATTCTCTGATTGGACCAAAAATCTTAGAGAAAGGAGTACCCTACCTATGTCTAAAAGAAGTATACCGAATGTCGACTGGGCAAATCAACTGGAAAGTGTCATTCGTCAGTTTGTGAAGGAAAAATTAGAGCTGATTATGCGGGAAGAAATCAAACATTTCCTCGAAATCGAACAGGCTGGAACGCCGAATATGAGAAACGGCTACTATCAGCGAAATCTAGATACGCAATATGGCCGGATTGAGGGTCTTTTGGTTCCAAGAGACCGAAACGGGGAATTTCAAACACAGTTGTTTGCCCCTTATCAACGCCACACCGGCTGGCTGGAGGAAGCCATCATTAGGATGTATCAAAGTGGCATGAGTACACGGGAAATTGGCAAGTTTATCGAACGAATTCTAGGAAATGCTTATTCTCCAGCGACGATCAGCCGTATTACCGATGTCGTGAAAGAAGACATCGAGAAATGGCACCATCGTCCACTATCCAAACGTTATTCTGTCTTATATTTGGACGGCTTGTACGTGAAACTTCGCCGCGATACGGTAGAGAAAGAAGTCATTTATGTGGTGTTAGGAGTGAATGAAGAAGGGTATCGAGAAATTCTGGATTTCTTCGTGGGAGGACAAGAAAGCGCCTATGGATGGCAGGAAATTCTTCAACACCTCTACCAAAGAGGCGTCAAGGAAGTGCTTCTTGGCGTCTTCGATGGCCTTCCGGGGCTGGAGGAAGCCTTTAAGGCGGTGTATCCGAAAGCCGATGTGCAGCGCTGTGTCGTGCACAAAGTCCGCAACACCCTCAGCCGTGTTCGGAAAAAAGACCAATTCGAAGTGGCCGAGGATCTCAAGCTGATTTATCGCGCGCCGAATAAGGAGATGGCGTTACAAATGTTTCAACAGTTTGAGTCGAAATGGTCCAGCAAATATCCAAGAGAAGTTCAATCTTGGGCCAATGAGTTGGATGTCCTCCTTACATTTATGGATTATCCAAGCAGTATTCGAAGTGTGATTTACACGACGAATGTCATCGAACGAACGATCAAAGAGATTCGGAAACGTCTAAAGCCGATGAACAGTTTGAGCAGTTTAGAAGCCGCGGAAAAAGTCGTGTATTTGACCATCCAAGATTTTAATGAGAAATGGGCAGGGCGAAAGTTAAGAGGATTTGCCGAAGCGCAGGAAGCCCTTCAACGAATGTTTGAAGAACGTTATTGTTAACCAAATATTGTAAATAAACAAAATAAGGGGATTCTCCCTTTCCACACAAGAGACTGAATATTCAGTCTCCTGTGTGGAGAAAATCAGTCCCCTATCAATTCAAATCCATTTCAGAGAAACCCTACCCCATTTACATTACACAAAATTCTTGACGGTACCGCGAATCACAATGCAATTTCATTAGTTGCCAAGACAAGTTACAAAATATTAAAAACCTAACTTGTTGGTTGCATGACTTCTCAAAAATAAGGAAGAGAGGGTTTTATGATTTCGTCTGGTTTAATCTATTGATGATCTGTTCTATCCATTTGGTATTATGCGGGATGATTATACTCCGAAACCGGCGTTTTATACATTTCAGCGTTTAATATAGGAGTTGGGTATTTAATAAGAGGGTAGATAGAATCATCTATGGGGTTCTTTTTGCTGTATTCATCTCATTTTTTCAAGCTGGGTGAACTTCCAAAAAATATAAAATAGGGTCTTCACCATTTTCTGTGATTTCTACTCAATCCTAGAAACATGTTAGCTGGATGAAATAGGTTCATCAGTCAGTATCCTTCTTCCGCATACAGACCACGAAGTTGGTAGAATGGAAACAGTCAAGTGCTTTCCTTGACGGGTTCCATTCTACCAACTATCATACCGATAGCGGAAGAAGGGAGCGCTTAAGCAGCCTGACTACCTGTAGTGTTCCCTGTACACTCCAGAAATACACGCAAACGAAACCGTTCTAGATTTCGATAGCCATATGCCCGGCGTTTGATGTTTTTGATCTTGTGATTCGTCCCCTCGATCCGGGCATTTGTATATGGGCACAAAAAGTAGGAAAGAATAGGCTCCTTCCACCTTTCAAGCGTGTTGGCTGCTTCCTGAAAAGAAGCAAAAGGGCTCTGTTTGGCTAACTTAATCCATTCTTCCAAGCGTTCCTTTGCTTCGTTATATCCATCGGTTCGGTAAAAATCCCGAAACAACTCTTTCAGATAATAAGCAATGGAAAGTGCCGGATACTCCTCCAAGATATCGTCTAATCGAAGCCGTTGGTCCTTACGAAGCTTTTCACATCCTTTTAAGAGAAGATATCGAGCCTTTTTCAATGGAGAAAATTCCTTTCTTGCTTGATCCAAGGCTTGTGTCACTTTTTGAACCACATGGTACTTATCGATGACAATCGAAGCAGATGGAAACAGGGCACGAACCGCCTTATGATAAGGTTCCCACATGTCAAGAATCACCGTTTGGACCATTTCTTTCGACAGGACATTTTGGCTCAACAAGTTGATGGCGGAGTCACATTGGCGATCGGCATGCATTCCCATGACCGATCCGGCTTTGGCATCCATCAATACGGTTTCATACTGATGTCCCTTTTTTACCGCGATTTCATCTAAGCTAAGCACCATCCCTTCCTGAAAAGATGCCCCCTTTGCTGCTTGGCGCTCTTTTGCTTTTTTCGATGCGATGGAGTAATAGATGCGTTCCAATGTCGTATATGGGATGCGGTGCTTTCGGCTAACCTCTTGAATGGTGGAGCCTTCACAAAGTTCATACAAGTACTCACAAAATCGATTGGTGTAGTGTTGATTGGGTGGAATCGATTCCAAAGAGGCGGAAAACACTTGGGAACAATTCCAGCACCGATAGCGCTTTACCTTTACGAACAAGTACACCGGTTGATGGAAAATCGCCAAATCCCGTACTTTTCTTGTCCGTCTGTCGTGGACAGAGGAAGTGGCAAACCCACAATGAGGGCAACGTTCCTGTGTCTCTGTTTTCTCTACATGAATCGCATAACCATAGGAAAGAAGTTCTTGTTTAATAACTTTAAATTCTGGCAATCCTAGTGGTATAGAAAGCACTTACGAGACCTCCTTAATGTTTATTTCACCGCTAACATTATTGCCAGGATCTCGTCAGTGCTTTCTCTTTTTTGTCACTAAATCACAAAATTTGGTGATGAACCCTTTTTTATCCATTTTTATAAAATGTAGTTTAACAGTGACAGCCAGCATTTTACTCATTGCAACCACAGGTATGGATCGGTTGGCCGCAGCCTTGCGGATGCTCAAAATCCCTAAGATTTTTGTCTTACAGCTTTTATTAACATACCGATATATATCGGTGCTGATCGAAGAGGTTTCCAGGATGATGAGAGCGTATTCCCTTAGGGCGCCAGGACAAAAGGGAATAAAGTGGAGTGTTTGGGGTTCTTTTGCCGGACAAATATTGCTAAGGACTTTTGAGAGAGCAGAGCGGGTATATCAGGCAATGAGTTTAAGAGGCTTTACAGGAGAGTACCATACCGGAGATATTTCAAAACTAAGCTTTAAAGATCTTGCCTATTTCACTGCATGGAGTCTGTTTTTTGTTATTGCAAGAATTTACAATATACCTGTATTGATAGGGTCATTGTTTACAGGAGTGATTCGATAGATGAGTCATCATAAAATTGAAGTAAGAAATTTGCATTTTTCGTATCCGGATGGACATGAAGCAATTAAAAATATGTCTTTTTCCATTCATCATGGTGAATCTGTAGGAATCATTGGTGCGAATGGTGCTGGGAAGTCTACGCTGCTGATGCTATTGATGGGAGTTCTTTTTCCGGATGGTGGAGAAGTACTGGTAGGAGATGTTCGTGTAACAAAAAAAACATTACCGATGATACGTCAGAGATTGGGAATGGTTTTTCAGGACCCTGACGATCAATTGTTCATGACTACTGTTTATGATGACGTTGCCTTTGGGCCACGAAATTATAAGCTGGAGGAGGAAGATGTAGAGAGACGGGTGACGCAGGCATTGGAGATGGTTGGAATACCTCATTTGAAAGACCGGGCACCCTATAAACTATCAGGTGGGGAAAAGCGGTCTGCCGCAATTGCAACCGTTTTATCAATGCAACCCGATGTATTGATCATGGATGAACCAACTTCAGGTCTGGACCCAAAATCAAGACGGAGAGTAATTGATTTGTTAAAAAGCTTTGAACATACAAAGATAATTACTAGCCACGATTTGGACATGGTGTTTGAAACCTGTAAAAGAATTATTGTGATAAAAAAAGGTGAAATAGCTGCAGATGGAACCACAGAGGAGATTTTATCCAATGCGGAATTGCTGGATAGCTGTGGTTTGGAATTACCTCTTTCATTTCAGAATTGTCCTATCTGTGGAGCTTCAAAAAGATGACTCGGATATGCAAAGATGTCTATTGAACTTCACCGGTTTTTAAAAATTTGTTCCATAAATAGAGTATGTTTTCAAGAAAAGCGGGGAGAATAGGAAACCATGCGAATGAAAAGGAAGGATGGTGCTTCGTCTTCCATAGGTAATTCGCCAGTTTTTTTTTAATTCATGGCGGCATAAACAAGCATTGTCTGCGCTTAATTTTCAAAATTGCTTGGTTAACGTTCAATGTTCAGCTCCGGCCAGTTTCATTTACCATACATCAAGTCGCGCTTTCTTGTTATCCAATAGATGGGGTTGTTGTTAATAAGTGCTAAAATATAATAAAATAAAAGCAGGAGGTGAAAAAAATGGGATGGATTATATTAATCGTTGGACTGCTTCTCTTGGGGGGCATGATGGATTTTATCGCAAAAAAGAGAAATCTAAAAATAGACCCTGAAGAGGGAGCAAAAAATGTTTCAGCTTCTGAAAGAATTTATATAGAAACTTATATGCACAGTACTCAGCAGAATCAAGGCAACCTTCCTTTTTTATAATCTAACTCTCAAAAAGGACAAAATTCTTTCATCATCTGTATCGCTGAGAAGTGTGGAGCGGGTCGCTGATGGGAGCATTACTTCAATAAGCAGAAGTAATGCTTTTTTGTTGAAGGAAAGGGCAGGAGTATTTTAGTGAATTTGATGATCTTCATTGTGTTCACCTTTAGGGGAGAGAAAAACGTTTATCAAAATGATCGTTTCTGTATCTCTGAACGTATAGGAAAATATAAAGGCGAAGGATGTTATGATTCCCAAAATATGCCAGAAAAGTACCTCAACGCATCTCACAAATTCTATCGAAAGTTTTAATAGAGCACGTGTGGTTTGATGAAAGGGGTATCCCTGTGAAGGTTACCCCGTTCTTCCTATCTTATTCTTAAGTTTGCAATTGATATTTTGGTTCCATCATTGTTCCGTATTTCTCGTAATTGACATGCCAAGAGAACGCTTTCTCAAGCACGTGCGGTGTTTGGCCTCCGCGCTTAAGCGCTTCCTTGAAGTATTCACGCAACTGCGGACGGTAATCTGGATGTGCACAATTTTCAATGATAAGTGGTGCTCGTTCAATTGGCGCCAATCCGCGAAGATCAGCGTAACCATACTCCGTGATAATCACATCCACGTCATGTTCGGTATGGTCGACGTGTGATACGAATGGAACGATGCTTGAAATAGCCCCATTTTTTGCAACGGATTTTGTCACGAAGATGGTAAGGCGTGCATTGCGCGCAAAGTCGCCTGAACCGCCGATGCCGTTCATCATGTTTGTGCCGCGAACATGTGTAGAATTAACATTTCCGTATATATCTGCTTCCAAAGCTGTGTTGATGGAAATGAGTCCAAGACGGCGAACGATTTCCGGATGATTAGAAATTTCTTGAGGGCGAAGGATAAGCTTGTCTCGGTAAGCATCTAAATTGGAATATACTTGTTTCATTTTGTTTTGAGACAAAGTAATGGAGCAACCGGAAGCGAACCGGACTTTTCCAGCGTCAATGAGATCAAACACGGCATCTTGAAGAACTTCTGAATAAACTTCTAAATTGGAAAATTCCGAATTTAATAAACCGTAAAGGACAGCATTTGCAACCGAACCAATACCTGCTTGAAGCGGAGCTAAATTTTCAGAAAGCCGGCCTGCTGCCACTTCTTTTCGTAGAAAATGAATTAAATGATTTGCTATAACAGCTGTTTCCGCATCTGGAGGTACAATCGTGGACGGTGAATCAAGTTGGTTTGTCAAAACAATTCCCGCAATTTTATCTTCATCCACTGGAATGCCGATTGTTCCGATTCGATCGTCTACTTTGGTCAAAGGTATCGGTTCTCGTTCCCCTTGTTTGCCGACTTCGTAAATGTCATGAAGTCCTTTGAGTTCTTTTGGTTGAGCCATGTTTAATTCGACAATAACATGCCGGGCTTTTTTCGCGAAGATAGAAGAGTTTCCTACGGAAGTAGTCGGGATGATCATTCCGTCTTCAGTTATCGAAACCGCTTCCACAATTGCGAAATCAATAGGATTTAATACGTCTGAACGCACCAATTCCGCCGTATGGGACAAATGTTGATCAACAAACAAAATTTCTCCTTCATTAATTTTTTTCCGCATAACAGAATCAGCCTGGAACGGAAGACGTTTGTTGACAATTCCTGCTTCTGCCATCATTTTATCAATGTCCGAGCCTAGTGAAGCGCCTGTGTATACGTTTACTTTTAAGGGCTGTTGTTTCGCTTTCTCGATCAGCGCAAAAGGAACCGCCTTGGCATCGCCTGCACGGGTAAATCCGCTCAAACCAAGCGTCATGCCATCTTTTATCCATGAAGCAGCTGTTTCTGCCGTTACAATTCGGTCTCTTAAACGGGGATTGCCGATTAGCTCTGAAATATGTTTATCCAACGCGACATCACCTCTTCTGTTTTTTTTTAATATTCTAGCGATTTGGCTGTAAAAAATCATTCAAAATTGAATAAAAAGGTTTTCTTTGGGAATAAAAAAGAATTTTTGATACATAAAGAAGAAAAAATAAAAAAACAAATTCGAAAAAGAAAAGGATAAGCCAGAAAAAACATTACCTATAAAAGAAAATAAATACATAGATTGCAATGCATCAGTGAAATAGTTGCGGAAAATAATAAAGAGCCCACTTTCCATGGGCCCTTTAGAGATAAAGAGATTGGCAAAAGGAAGGAAAGCGTACCGTTTTGATAAGCAGGAACACCAGGGAAGATGCTATATTACTAAAAGCAGAGCAGTTTTCGAAAATAGCTTGCATATGTTTGGCTGACAGGTACTTTTGAGCCGTCTTTCATTATCAATAAGAAAGTTGAATGCGAATCTGGATGAATCTCTGCAATGTGATGAATGTTAACGATATAGGATCGATGGCACCGAACAAATATATCATCAGGAAGGGCAAATTCCAGTTCGGTTAAGTTATATTTATGATAGCCTTCCGCATAACTTGATTTTACAAACGTTTTCCGGTTTTGGGCTTCTAAATAGATGACCTTCTCGAAAGGAACAGGAAGCCAACGATCCGTCACTCGAATCGTTAAATACGGCATTGTAAGCATCGGCTTTCTCGGAAATATTGCGGTAACACAGCCTCTCGGGCTGCCGTCATCTAAAATTGGGACGGATATCCCGAAATAAGGCACGCCAAAAACGCGGCTATCTTTTTGTTCTGCAATTTTCCGTTGAACGACCAAGGCTTTGTAAGTGACCGATTCCGGTTTGATTTTGTCTCCGGGGCGAATTTTTAAATCGATCTGTTTGCTTGGTTGGTAATAAATATAGCGCTTATTATCAGAAATCACGAAAGACGCTTCTTTAGGAAATAATTCCTTCATCACTTTTGCGATAGAGGAGACAGTAAATGAATCCATGTTATCACCTCTAGTAAACGATCTGCCACTTTCCTTCGTTTAAAGCGAGGCTTCTGCCGACTTGTATGTTTTTGCTAAACGGTAGCGCCATACAAGCCCCCTTTACGCTTATCTTCCATCCGAAGGAGCCCGTTTGAGCATCATTATAGCATGATGCCGCGCATCCATAAAGGGAGGATAAGGGGCAACAGTGTAGGCAAATGGATGATAAAAATTGTTGATATACTTGAGAAAAATTATTGGTTGATCCTGTTTTTAATCTTATATTTATAGTAGACATCTTTACATAAGGGGAGAGGGAGATGAATACACAATTTATCGCCGGACACGCACGGCTGCCGGCGGGAATGGCGGCAAAAAGCGTATATGATACGCTGACGATCACAGCGGAGATTGATAAAAAATACGGGGTGATTGTCGATGCTTCGTGCACGCTGGCAACGGAGCACGGGCGCGATTATATCGCCCGCTTGCTTAAAGGCCATTCGCTAAGGGACGGGATTGATTCGATTTTAGAGCAGCTGAATGAGGGGTATTTAGGAAAGGCGAATTCGGCGTTATGTGCGGCGCTGAAAGATTTATACAAGCAATATTGCAAAATGCAGGAGGACAAAGAATAAATCCCCCGCTTCGGACGGGGGATTTTTTTACATTTACACCGACTCCGGATTCCAGGCCGGAAGCGTTTTACGCAGCGGTTTGTCCTGGCGGTAGCCAAGCACGTATTCCGCCTGCATAATCGTATGAATTTCCCGTGTTCCTTCGTAGATGACCGGCGCTTTTGAATTTCGGAGGTAGCGTTCGACTGGGTATTCGTTTGAGTAGCCGTACGCGCCGTGAATTTGAACGGCATCGTCGGCTGCCTGATTAGCGAAGTCGCACGCGATCCACTTTGCGAGTGATGCTTCTCTTGTCGTTCGTCGGCCTTGGTTTTTCAAAAAGCCTACTTTGTAGACGAGCAAGCGGCTGATTTGCAGCCCCGCTTCCATTCGGGCGATCATTTGCTGCACAAGCTGGTGTCTTCCGATTTCTTTGCCGAATGTTTTGCGCTCATGGCAATATTTTACGCTCGCTTCAAGGCAAGCCATAATCAGGCCGACTGCCTCGGCGGCAACCGTGAATCTTCCGTTGTCGAGGGCGGACATGGCGATTTTAAATCCTTCGCCCTCTTCGCCAAGCAGGTTTTCTTTCGGCACACGGACGTTGTCAAAGAACAACTCGCCTGTGTTGCCGGCACGGATGCCTAGTTTTCCTTTAATGGCTCTTGACGAAAAGCCTGGCATTGTCCGTTCGACAATAAAGGCGGAAATGCCGCGGTGTTTTTTTGATTTGTCCGTATAGGCGAATACGATAAAGTGATCGGCGGTGTCACAAAGTGAAATCCACGTTTTTTGCCCGTTTAAAATGTAGTAGTCCCCGTCGCGGACGGCGGTGGTGGTAATGGAGGCGACATCGGAACCGGCGTTTGGCTCTGTCAGGCCGAAGGCGCCGATTTTTTCCCCTTTTGCCTGTGGAACAAGGTATTTTTGTTTTTGTTCTTCCGTGCCCCATTGCAACAAGGTTAAGCTGTTTAAGCCGGTGTGCACGGAAACGGCGGTGCGAAACGCGGTGTCCCCGCGTTCTAGCTCCTCGCAGACGATGGCGAGCGAGTTGTAGTCCATGCCCATTCCGCCGTATTTTTCCGGAATGCATACGCCCATTAAGTTTAATTCCGCAAGCCGTTTGAAAATATTCGGATCAAAATATCCGCGTTCATCCCATTCTTTGATGTACGACATAATTTCTTTGTCGACAAATTTGCGCACGGTGCTGCGAAGCATTTCTTGTTCTGGAGTAAAATCGAAATTCATCATAATGAATCTTCCCCCGTTTCATTGATGATTTCTTTTATAATTTCGTCATTGTGCTCTCCGGCAAGCGGAGGCGGCAGGCGGTACGATACTTTTGTATCCGATAGTTTAATCGGACTTCCGACAAGCTTTAGCGGCCCGATCTTGTCATGATGCATCGTAATGACCATATTGCGGGCTAGCGTCTGCGGATGTTGAAACAATTGTTTAAGATTTTGCACTGGGCCACATGGTATTCCTTTTTCGGCAAGCAAGCGCTGCCACTCGGCCCGAGTCCGTTTTTTCACCTCTTCATTAATGCGTCTGTTGAGCTCCTCGCGGTGGGCGACGCGGCTCGGATTCGTTTGAAAGCGAGGGTCTTTTCCAATGGCCGGGTCTGACAGAAGTTCGCAAAACGATTGAAATTGCCGATCGTTTCCAATGGCGATCACGATCGGCCCGTCGCTTGCTTCATATGTCGAGTATGGAACGATATTCGGATGTTCGTTTCCTAACGGTGTCGGTATGTCACCCGACATTAAGTAGTTGGCGGCGACATTGACGAGCGTGCTGATGGCCGAATCAAATAAAGAAAGGTCAATTTTTTGTCCGCGCCCGGTCTTTTCGCGGGCAAACAGTGCGGCTTGAGTCGCGATCGCCGCGTATAATCCGGTAAATACATCGACAATGGCAACTCCGACTTTCAGCGGTCCGGATGAAGGGGTGCCGTTAATGCTCATCCATCCGCTCATCGCCTGGATAATGTAATCGTACCCAGGCAGGCGGGAGTAAGGGCCTGTTTCACCAAAGCCGGTAATGGAGCAATAAATAAGGCGCGGATTCAACAACGATAAATCGTCATAACCAAGCCCGAGCTTTTCCATCGTTCCCGTTTTAAAGTTGTGGATGACGACGTCGGCTGTTTTGGCAAGGCAACGGATGATTTTTCGGCCTTCTTCCGTTTTTAAGTTGACGGTAATGCTTCTCTTATTGCGGTTAATCGCCGTATAATAGGCGCTCATCCCGTTTTGAAACGGCGGTCCCCAAAATCTTGTATCATCTGATCCACCCGGTGCTTCCACTTTAATAACATCGGCGCCAAGATCGCCTAAAATCATCGTCGCATACGGCCCGGCAAGCACACGCGTCATATCGAGAATGCGGATGCCGTCTAACGCTCCTGGCATGGACTCACCTCCTTATGCGGGAAAATAAAAAGCCGGCTCCTTTTCTTTGCCAAGAAAGGAACCGGCTTTAACGACCTGAGGAAGCATTTCGGTTAGGAAATGCTGATCAGATCGTCACAGTTCTTGAGCTATGACGTTCATCATATAAAATTGTTGTTTTCCTGTTTTATGATGACCGCCTGGATGGCGTCAGCGACGAAACTGACGAGAGACGGCTTTGTTAAGTTTATTATAAATAATAGATTTATAATTGTAAATAGTCTAAAATTTTCGCTTAAAAAAGGGAGCTCAAGAATGAGCGCCGTTAATGCGATTTTATCGTTCGGAAAATGTTTTTCACGATATTTACAACGTATTTGCTGCCATGTTCATTTTGTGCATCTTCTATTAACATGGCAATGAGAACGTCAGGATGATTGGTATTGTAAGCAACAAAAAGCCCATTTTCTTTTCCTTTTTCACCTTTTTTATCTTTCAACTCAGCGGTCCCGGTTTTTCCTGCTAGTGGAATATCTTTCATATAAGCGCCGTGTGCGGTTCCGTTTGGATTGGCGACTACTTGTTTTAGCCCTTCTGCGACGATGTTTGCTGTTTTTGCCGAAATGATTTGTTGTTTCCAAACGGTTTTTTGCTGGCCTTTTTCTAAAATTGGCTGTAATAAATCACCATGGTTGATAAACGGTGTGTATGCGGCGGCAAGATGAAGCATGCTCATCTGCATTTCTCCTTGACCATAGGCGGTATCCGCCAGCTGCGGACCTGTCTTCAGCTCGCCTGTATTCGAAATTTGCGAGGCTGGAATCGGGTATGGAAACGGCAATTTGTCGCCAAATCCGAATGAGTGCAGCCCTTCTTTGAATTTATCCGGCCCGAGATCAAGACCGACCATGGCGAAATAAATATTATCGGAATAAATGAGCGCGTTTCGTAAATTCACTTGTTGCAGGCGGTCGCTTACCCTGGTGACAAAATAATTTCCCCACGATCCGTCCTTTGGCTGCCACTTTTTCCCGGTAATCGTTTTTGGTTGTTCAGGGGTAATTACGCCCTGTTCGAGACCGATTGCTGCTGTCACCGGCTTAATGGCCGATCCAGGTGCGTAGGTGGCGGCAAAACGGTTAATTAACGGTTTTAGCGGATTATTTTCTAACTTTTTGTATTCCTCTGATGAAATCCCGAGCACAAACTCGTTCGGATTGAATGAAGGGGAGCTGACTAGGGCGAGAATTTCACCAGTCAATGGATGAATGGCGGCGGCGGTTCCGGCTCTCCCTTTCATATTTTCATAAATTGTTTTTTGCAGTTTGGCATCGATCGTCAGCGTAATCGTTTCTCCGTTTTTTGGTTTGGACTCGGCGATCGTCACTGTTGAACCATCTTCTTTTTCGATATAGATTTTAGCGCCGTCTTGTCCTTTGAGGCGTTCTTCAAACAGCTCCTCGAGCCCGCGTTTTCCAATGCGGTCGGATGGAGAATATCCTTTGTTTTTTAATTTGCTTAGTTCTTCTTCCGTAATGTTGTCGATATATCCAATCAGATGGGCGGTAGCCTCAGCGAATGGATATTCCCTCTCCGCTACTTCTTTTACAGCCACAGCTTGGATGTTGCGGGCGCTTTGTAATAGCGCTGTTTCCGATTTTGCCACCTTTTGAATCGGGACAAAATAATCAGGCTGCACCCAAGCGGCATTTAATTTTTCATTAATGGATTCCACAGGGATATGGAGCAGCTCGGCAAGCTGTTTTTTAATGGCTTCCCCGTTTTCGCCCATTTTTCCAGGAACAATGCCGATTTCATAAGCGGTTCCATTGATGGCGAGCGGCAATCCGTTGCGGTCGTATATTTCGCCTCGCTTTCCAGGTGTAATGGCAATGCGGATTTTATCGTTTTTTTGCAATTGGGGGAAAAGATAGGTGGTATCCCATTGCACATGCCATTGTTCCTGATCCTGTTCTTTTTCTTTCACAAGCCGCGCTTCGTGGTTAAACTGGATGGGACCGGCAATTGTGTCCATTTTTACGGAAAAAGGAAGCTTTATTTGGTCTTTATCCCTATCTTCTTCTTTTTCTTTCACCGGCAATGGCGTCACCGATAAATTCGTTACTTCGATATCTTGATAAATTTTTTTGTAGCGCTTTACAAACTCTTCCTTGGATATGGTTTCTTTTGTCTTTTTTGACAGCATTGCGTACATATCTTCGAACCGCTCGTCAGTCCATAGTTTTGTAAATTTTTGCAGCGCGTCATGCGGGGATGGCGGTTTGCTGCAGGAAGATAATGCAATAGATAGAAATACCGCAACCAAAAATAACGTTATTCCTCTTTTTTTCATTAACTACACTCCTCCTACTTATGGTTAAGCATATTTCGGGCAGTTTCGTTGGTTATGTTAAAGTATATCATTGTAAAAGAATAAATAGACAATAAAAATGATAGAGAAGGGAAGGAGAATGAATATTTGGAAAACGAAGAAATTATATTAGTATTATTCATTCGTTGATCATATAGGATGATATCGATTAAGGTAACGCATGAAAAATAGCATATATTTTTATTATTATTAAAAATATTCGGTCTTTAAGTTAGCATCATCAATAATATAAAAAATTTATATATGAGAAAAAATGAAATTTTTTGAGGAAATTTTAACAATACTTTGTTATTATCTAAATGGGGAAATTTTGACATGGAACGTTTTTGGAATCAATAACACGTATAAAAGGACAATCAATGAGATGCAAGCGGTTGCTTTTTAGATGAAGAGTGGTCTTCCGCTGCTTGCGCGGCAGCGGATTGCCAATAGATCACATCATCATTGTCAAAGGAGGATTCAGATGAGCAAAACACCGATTACGGTTGCGTACGGAGATGGAATCGGCCCGGAAATTATGGATGCTACGTTAAATATTTTAGACGCTGCCGGTGCGCAACTAGATATTGAGACGATTGAGATTGGGGAAAAAGTGTATCTCCGCGGCGGCACGACGGGATTGGAAGAGAACGCGTGGGATTCGTTAAGAAGAACGAAAGTATTTTTAAAAGCACCGATTACGACACCGCAAGGAGGGGGCTATAAAAGTTTAAACGTTACGATTCGCAAGGCGCTTGGTCTTTACGCAAATGTTAGACCAGCTGTAGCGTATTATCCGTTTGTCGAAACGAAACATCCAAATATGGATGTCGTCATTATTCGCGAAAATGAAGAAGATTTGTACGCCGGCATCGAGCATCGCCAAACGGAACAAGTATATCAATGTTTGAAATTGATTACCCAGCCTGGTTCGGAAAAAGTGATCCGCTATGCGTTTGAATATGCGCGCAGCTACGGCCGCAAAAAAGTAACCTGTTTTGTGAAAGACAACATTATGAAGTTGACAGACGGCATTTTCCATCGCATGTTTGACGAAATCGGCAAAGAGTATCCAGATATTGAAAAAGAAACGTGGATTGTCGATATCGGCGCGGCAAAATTGGCCAATAGCCCAGAAGAATTTGATGTCATTGTCATGCCAAACTTATACGGCGATATTATGTCCGATATTGCGGCGCAGATTTCTGGTTCTGTCGGTCTTGGCGGTTCGGCGAATATCGGCGATCAATGCGCAATGTTTGAAGCGGTTCACGGATCGGCGCCGCCGCTTGCCGGAAAAAACCTTGCCAATCCATCCGGATTGCTTTTAGCAGCGGTGATGATGCTGCAGCATATCGGCCAGCCGGAAGTAGCGTCGCGCGTGCATAACGCTTGGCTAAAAACGATTGAAGACGGCATCCATACGTTTGACATTTACCGCGAAGGAATCAGCAAACAGCAAGTGGGAACAAAAGAGTTTGCAAAAGCGGTCATCGACCGTCTCGGCCAGCTTCCGGAAAAACTTTCGCCAGTTTCCTACAAAGAAGCGCCAAAATTGCATGCGGTGCTAAAGCCGCGGCAAAAACAAAAGAAAGAATTATTTGGCGTGGACATTTTCCTTGATTGGGATAAAGGCACGGCGGAAGAGCTCGGCAAAGCGTTGGAGCAATTTAAAGTTGGCAACCTCAAGCTTCGGGTTATTACGAACCGCGGAGTGAAGGTATATCCAGGAGGACTTCCGGAAACGTTCTGCACCGACCATTGGCGCTGCCGCTTCCATGCGGAACAAGGCGAAACGATCGAACATCGGCAAATTGCCGAATTATACAGCCAGCTTGTTGCGGCGGGATATGATTGCATTAAAACAGAAAATCTTTACTTATTTGACGGTGTACCGGGATTTGCAGCGGTTCACGGATGATCAAACAGCAGCGGAAGGCTGCTGTTTTTTTTTCTTTTTGGAAGAAAAATGAAACTTTTGAAGACAAACTTCGTAAGACGTAATGGAAGGAGGGATAGAATGAAAAAATATATTGTATTTTTGTTTAGTTTTCTGCTTATTTTTATGACGATTCAAATAGGCTCCGGAATCGTCCTGACGTGGCTGTATACGCCTGATCCGGCAAAACTATGGTCAGAAGCGGCACAGGCGCCAGCGGAAGTGCAATTTGTCAGGCCGAATTTTGGCATGTTGTTTATATCTGCCATGCTGGCTTCGATGACGTCTTTGTTGATCATGAAACTATTTCAACGATTTTCTCGTCCACGCCGTGGCTGATACAGGAAAAACGATATACTAGCTGGCAGCCTATGGGCTGTTTTTTATTTTCCATCCATAAGGAAATTGCTTCTTCGTTTGACAGCCGTGTTTTCAGCCTATGGAACGGTGTCTTGCTGATAGGAAGCAAAATTGCACGTTTCTTTGCGTCGTTGGGAAATTTGCCGGAAACCGTGAAAAAGGAGAAACATCCAATGATATTTATATATATAATTGTAAGGAGGGAATGGTCTATTTTTTACTGATGATATGGACAAGGAAGTGATGATGGATGTTTCATGTTCTCGTGACGCTAGACGCCAATTACCTTCCGCCGCTCAAAGTGCTGATGAATTCTTTGTTTCGCAATAACAACCGACCATTTACGTTTTATTTATTGTATTCCCGCATCCCTGATATAGAAATAGAATTATTAAAACAGTTTGTGGAGAGGCAAGGGCATCAGCTCGTGCCGATTTATGTAGATTCAGAGTTGTTTGCCGATGCGCCTGTATTTCGCCATTACACAGCAGAAATGTACTATCGGCTTGCCGCCCATCAGTTTTTACCGTTGCATTTAGATCGTGTTTTGTACCTTGACCCCGACATTGTCGCCATTAATCCAATCGATGAATTGTATGATATGGATTTTGAAGGAAATATGTTTATCGCCGCCGAGCATACCCACTCTACGAAAGTAACGAATCTATTTAATAAGCTGAGGCTGAAAACACCGAATGCAAAGGGATATTTTAATACTGGCGTCATGATGATGAACTTGGAGATGATGAGAAAAGAGGTTCGTATGGAAGATATTTATCAGTTCATCCGTGAAAATCGCTTTAAGCTCGTGCTCCCTGACCAAGATGTACTAAACGGATTGTATTGGGACAAAATTAAACCAGTAGATGGCTATCGTTATAATTATGATGCCCGCTATTACGATATGATTCAACTGTTGCCGAATCCAAAGCACGATTTGTATTGGATTTTGGAAAATACTATATTTATTCATTATTGCGGAAAAGATAAGCCGTGGAAAGAAAATTATAAAGGAGAGCTTGGTCTGTTCTATAAACGGTATAGCGATGTTTTGCAGCTCGAAGGGGAAACAACATAAAGGCAGCGTAAACCGCTGCCTTGCGAAAATAGGATTATTTTTTGCGCGCTTTGCTTTGGCGAATGCCTGCGGCTTGCGCGCGCGCTTGTGCTTCTAGATCTTCATAATCGGCAAATTCGCGGGAATATTCGACGTCTAGTCCGTCGGATTTCAGCTGTTTTGGAACTTGCGGCAAAGTAACTTTGTTTTTATCACGTGTTTTTTGTCCACGAGATCGACCCATCGTTTATGCCTCCTAAGCCATAATGTGAATCGTACGATTCACTACTTAGGATGGCGGTAGCGCTAAAAAGTATAAATAACAATGTTTTCTAATGTTTCGATCTTTTTGCCGTATAGCCGCCGGCTTGGTCGGCTAATTTAAAATCGCGGGAATACGCTATTTCTTGTGCTCTCGTTAACGTACTTTTTGTTTTTTCGACTCTTCGTTTTTCCGCCATGCTTTGCCCCTCACTCTTGTGAAAATTTGTTTATCTTTAGTTTGCCCGCTGTCGTTCTATTTTATGCATGTGAAATTACGCTTCTTTTCGTTGTTCTTCTTCGATGGTGGAAGGATGGCGGAGTGTATATAATGTGTAGTTATCTTTTGTGATTTCGTATAAATTGTACACATCCGCTCCAATTTGTTCGAGCAGGTTTTTTCTTGTCTCGTTTGCCGGCGTGACGTACGGCAGTTTTTCCGCCGCTTTAATGGAGCGGATGTTAACTTTGCGAATGCGCATAAATACCGTTTCGATGGAAAGTTCATAAAATAGTTCATGGAAAAACGCCTCTTTTGCACGGCGGTTATACCCTTGACCGTGATACGGCTTTCCCAGCCATGTGCCTAAAAATCCGGCGTTATCCTGTATATCGAATAAGCTGATTGTGCCAATCGGATTTCCCCATTCATCCAAAATCGTGCGAGAAATAAGTTCACCGCGCTCTTCTGCTTCGATCATTTGTTTCGTCATAAACAAAAATTCTTCGTACGAGCCCGCTTTTTGGCGCACGAAGGGGAAGACCTCCGGGTGCACCATCAGCTCGTAAAGTGCATGGCAATCTTGCAGGTCACGTTTTTTTAACATACTTTTCCCTCCTTATCGAGGGCAGTTTACCTGTGGACGAAACCACCCTCGAAATTTCTTAATATATATTCATCAAAAAATTTCGGGGTGGGAATCGAACCCACTAGAACCAGCGGGATCCGCTGGTGGCGCACCATTTGCCTTCCCCTTTGTCGCGTCGATATATGATTATAGGCAACGAGTCGATTAAGGCCTTCATCATCATACACGATGATAAAGAAAAAAGAAATAGGTTTTTTGTTAAATTTTTATGGATATTTTTTGGTTTTTTAACGGCGAAACAGTTATGTGGCTAATAAATCGGCTAAACTTTTTTCCAGTGTAGGGAAGGAAAAGATAAACCCAGCTTCCATCAGTTTTTTCGGAATTACTTGCTGTCCTTCGGTTACAAGCATGCTCATTTCACCAAGGAGGGCGCGCAGCATCGCATTTGGCACACGAAGCCAATGAGGGCGGTGGAGCAGGCGGGCGACTGTTTTTCCGAATTGCTCCATTCGGACAGGGGACGGAGCGGTAAGATTGATCGGTCCTGCGAGCCTGTCATGATCGATAATATAAGCAATGGCGCCGACAACATCGTCGATATGAATCCAAGAAAGCCATTGCTGTCCCGTGCCGATGGGGCCGCCGATATAAAAGCGATAAGGAAGAACCATTTTTGGAAGCGCGCCGCCGTTTTTGCCAAAAACGACGCCAAATCGGGCCATTACCGTACGAACGCCTAACCATTCCGCTTGTTTCGCTTCTTTTTCCCATTTCGCTACGGTTTGTGCCAGAAAATCGTTGCCAATAACTGAATGTTCTTCGGTAAAAGAAGCGGTAAGCGAAGTGCCGTAAATACCGATGGCGCTCGCGTTAATAAATACGCTAGGAGGGGATGGCAATGCTTTGATCAGTTCAATCATCCATTTGGTTGTGGAGACACGGCTATGGACAATGCGTTCTTTCTGCTCTTTTGTCCACCTTCTGCGGTTAATTGGCTCGCCGGCTAAATTAATGACAACATCAAAGGCAGGAAAATCTGTATTGGGGCGAGTATCAGGCGTCCATGCAAGATAGCGGATGGCTGCAGAGGAAGACGGTCTAGGGCGCCGGGTTAAGATATAAATCCGGTGTCCTTGCGCCGCAAAGTAATCAGCGAGCGCTTGCCCAATGAAACCTGTTCCGCCGGCAATGGCGATATGCATCCGCTTCCCTCCCTATTTTTTGGCATCATATAATTATTTCGTGTTTTATGTTCAACATTCCTTCTTATGATACGATAAAAGTGGAGGGAAAAAATCGATGGGGATCATTACGAATATAGCCGTTCAGCCAAACAGCCATGAACGCTTTCGCGTCACGATGCAAAAAGAAAATGGAGAAATAGATGTGATTACCGTTGATCAAGACGTGCTGCTTCAATTCCGCCTGAAAAAAGGAATGGAAATCGATGAGAATTTCTTACAAGAAATAGTATATGCGGATCAAGTTAAAAAATCGTATAATCAGGCTTTATATTTTTTATCGCACCGCATGCGGTCCGAACGCGAGGTGACCGATCACTTAAGAAAAAAAGGCGCGGCTGACGATGTGATTGCAAAGGTGCTGGATAAGCTGCGGGAGAACAAATACGTCGATGATCGTGAATTCGCTTTCGCCTATGTGCGTACACAAAAGCAAACGACAGCAAAAGGGCCGTATGTGATCCGTAAAGAATTGGAAAAGCTCGGGATTGCGGAAGAATGGATTGAACAAAGCCTTGCTCATTATTCGTTTGCCGAACAAGTGGAGATGGCTCGGTCGCTTTATGAAAAAGCAAAAAAACAACGGACGAAACAGTCGGCGCGGCAATGGAAATATCAGGTCGAGCAGCTTTTACAGCGAAAAGGATTTTCACGAGAAGTCATCGATGCGGTGTTTTCATCAGGAACGGATGAGAGGGAGGAGCAGGAGTGGGAAGCTTTGGACTATCAAGGAAGAAAAGCGCACCGCCGCTATGAAAAATACGAAAGCCCACTGTACGAACAAAAAATGAAACAGGCGCTGTACCGCAAGGGCTTCCCACTCGAGATGATCGAACAGTTTTTAAGCAAATTAAAGAACGAGCAGGAACGTTAAGATAAAATGATTTCTGTTTGACCGTCTTCGCAAGCAATAATTTGCTTTGCGATTTCCTTTGGCGGGCGCAGCCGCGAGCGGTCTTTTATATGATCGCTTCCGTCCCAAAACGGTGTGTCCATGCCGCCCATATATACGGCGGTGACGGAAACATTGGTTCCTTCCAGTTCTTTTACTAAGCTCTCGCTAAAACCGCGAATCGCAAATTTGGTCGCAGCGTAAACGGTTTCGTTTACTTTGCCGCGCAAACCGGCGGTGGAAATAATATTGATAATTTTTGCCTTTGGCATGGCGAGAAGATGCGGTAAAAATGCTTTTGTCATATAAATGGTACCGTTGACGTTCGTTTGAATCATCTCGTCAATTTGCTGCCGGGAAAGGGAAGGAAGCGGACCAAAATGGCCGATGCCGGCGTTATTCACAAGACACGTAACATGGTGATTTTTCGCGATCGTATCGACTGTGTTAACGACATCTTCGTAACGGCGGATATCAAGTGAATAGGCAAATGCTTTTCCGCCGAGATGTTCGATTTGTTGCACTACGTCTAAAAGAGGAGATATCCGTCTACCAAGAGCAACGACGGTATGTCCTTTTTGGGCGTATTGCAACGCTAATTCTCTTCCTAAACCTGTACCAGCCCCAGTAATAGCAATAACATCCATCATCTGTCTCTCCATTCTGTTGGGTTGTCGTTTTTATCATATAATAAAAATCAAAGGAGGAACAAACAATGAAAGCGCAAGGAGAACAAAAGCGTTACAGTGAAATGACGGAACAGGAATTACATCAAGAAATCGCGGTATTGACGGAAAAAGCACGCAAAGCGGAACAGATGGGAATGGTCAACGAATACGCCGTATACGAAAGAAAAATCGCCGTGGCCAAAGCCTATCTGCTTGACCCGAACGATTTCCAGCCAGGGGAGATATATGAAATTGAAGGCGATCCAGGAGAGTATTTTAAAGTGCGCTATTTAAAAGGTGTGTTTGCTTGGGGCTATCGTCTAAAAGGGGATGGAGAAGAAGAGGCGTTGCCGATTTCACTGCTGCGCAAGCCAAATATGTAAAAAAAACCTAGAGAATAAATGAATTCCCTAGGTTCCATCAGCTACGACTGTTTTCGCGTCTGACGTTCAAGAATAATTAAATCGAGCGCTTGCTGTGTTTCCCCGTTCACTTGCGAGTGGGCATGTTTTGGGTTTGCCCATGGCTGCTGAAAAGGGTTGGAGTAAAGATTATCATAAAATTTTTTGTGTGAATGGTGACCCATTATCGAACACCTCTCAAAACTAAGGAAGATTTTTAAAAATAATCTCCACGTTCGCCAGAAGCGCGCATACGTTCTTGCGGATGGGTGTTAGTTGTGCCGTCTGCCCGTTTGGAAGCGTACTCTGCTTTTGCTCGTGGTTCACCTTCGAATTTGTTATTGCTTTGGTTTGGGAAATTGTGCTTTTTATTCCGCATTGCACATTCCCTCCTTTTTTCTTGCTCGTGTTGATGGCCAACACGTATTCTTATTATGATGCAAGTGGATGTGGTTATGTGTGCAAATTGTTGGGACAAGAGGTGAAAAAAATGACGATGCACGAATATTTCGAACGGCTGACAAATTATTTGCTCGAGAAAAATCCGTCCCTTGCTTATGCGCAAGCGAGAACATGGGTCGAATTATTATGGGAAGATTTTGAAACGACGTACGCCCGCGCCGGACACGAGTACAGAGGAAAAGAGCTGACCGAAAAAGTCGTGCGGCAATGGATCGACCGCTACGGAGCAACGCTGCATGAGTTTCAAACAAACAATCCAAAATATAAACATTTATTAAATCGCAATGATTACCTAAAGCAATGAACCTCTCCCACCTACGTTTCATAGAGAGGTGGGAGTTTCTTACCATCTCTCACCAAAGAAGCTTCTGCGCGGAAGAAGGCGGCCTCCTTCCACTCGATGAATGCATCGGAAGCCTTCTGGATGGGTCCAGTAAGTAACATCGGCACTTAACCGTTGGGGCGGTCCAACCCTTCTACTACTTCTTGCTTACGCAATCCGTAGCTATGTTCGTTTTTGGGAATCAAAAACTTCCCGATTCCTCTCCCTCCTTCACTCCGTTTAGAGGAAGGGAGACTTCTCGGGAAAAAGTGTTAAAAATAGGCGGGTGCTTCTAAGCGTCCGCCTATTTTGCTTAGTTTGGCGCGAGATCCAGTTTTTTTCGCAGCTTTCCTTCGCTAAAAACCCATCCTGTGTAGGAACTGATAACATTTAAATTGCGATCCAATTGTGCTACGGCTACAAATGGGTAGTGGCCTTTGCTTCGGTAGCGCAAATCGGTAAAGCGCACTTCATAATAATCATCATATTCATGAAGCTCCCAGCGATAAACAGGGGAAAATGATAAAAAGGCGGCAACGTTTTCATCCCGCTTGGCCGCTTCGATGACGGGATCATCGGGAAGAGGGCATTTTTCAAATTGATCCAATATATAGATGCGCCCGTTTTTTGCCCGTCCGACATAAAAGTAATCTTTTGCCGTAATTGCTAAATGCCACTCGCGGAAGCGGAATGTCGGAACGGTAATAATCTGTTCGACATCGTTAATTTCGGCGCGGACGGCTTTTTTAATCGCTGCCTGCTGGCGGAATCGTATCATATAATAAACGGCGATGACACCGTAAATCGCTAAAAACGTATAACCAGGATGAACGTCAAGAAACAAAAGACCGATCCCGATGAGATGCAGGGCAAAAATGATTGGGTCGAATGTATTAATCACGCCGAGCGCAATCCACTTTTTTGTAAACGGACGCAGCGCCTGGGTGCCATAAGCGTTGAAAATGTCAACAAACACGTGAAACACGACAGCAATGAACGTCCATAGCCATAGGTGAAATAAGTTGACCGATGGATAAAGAAAAGCGATCATCGCGGTAATCAGGAGCGGCCATAATGATACGGCAGGGATGGAGTGGGTAATGCCGCGATGGTTACGAATATATTTGGCATTGTTGCGCAATTTCAGCACGGTATCGATATCCGGCGCTTGGGAGCCGGATAATGTTCCAATCAGTACAGCGTGAGACAAAAGAGGATCATGTGCGACAGCGGGGTCCAATGTGGCAATGCTGCCTAGCGCTACCCCCATCAAAATGTGCGTACCTGTATCCAAGCGAAGTAAGCCTCCTTTGTTAGTCTCGTCCATTAGTATACCCAGTCCGTTTCCGATCATTGGACAAGTGAGCGTATATGAAAAACGAATGATGTATTGCCAGTGTAACATATTTCATATTCATTGGCGAGGGATGGGAATACTAAAGCCATCTTTCCGGTCCAGGAAAGATGGCTGAAATAGGGGATTGTTTAGCTTTTGTCGTCATGCAGCCGTTTTCCAATTTCTTTTAAAGAGGAAAGAATAAAGCGGATGGCGCGGTTAATGTCAGGATCATTTATTGCTTTTAGCAGATCAAAAATGCCGATTTTTTTACCGCTTTCTTTTGTTTGTTTATAGGCTTCGGCAAAGCCGGAAGCGGTGCTTTCCAATAATTTAGAGGTTAATTGTGGATCGAGATTGGCGAGCAGCTGCGCAATCCCGATCACATGGTTAATCATCGTTGTCACTGGCTTGCGATTTGCTTGCCCAATGACGATTTTTGCGATGTCTTCTCTTGCTTTCAGCATCGCGTTGGCGGCTTCGAGGAGGCCGCTTTTGTGCAGTTCCTCTACGATGGAAAGCAGTTCGTGAACCGCTTTTTCCTTTTCCGTCAGGGAAACTTTAAGCTCCTCGATCGTTTTCTCCCGCTTTTCTTCCTCTGTTACTGTTTGTTTTTGAATCGTTGTAATTGGTTTAGCCACGCGGCTCTGCCTCCTTCCATTCGTCTGTTAGAGGAACGTAGTCAGGACGTTGCCATTTTCGTTCGACTTCGACGCCTTTACGCGGATTCCGCTTTTTAAAACGCGGATTGGTACGCGGAAGTGGAGATTCTCCGTCGACTTCCAACACTTGCATGCGCACTTTTGCTTGTTTAAACGCCGGTGTATTCGTGCGATGGTCAGTGGCAGGGCCAGTAAGTATGTTAATAGCGCTTTCGTTTGTTGCCGAGTGCATTGGTAAGAATAATTCTTTTCCTTTGACACGATCCGTGACAAGCACGCGCACTTTTACTTGGCCAAACGGCGATTCTAAACGAACGAGCGAACCATCTTTAATGCCGCGTTCTCTCGCTAATTCCGGCGATACTTCGACGAACACTTCTGGGAATTTTTTTTGAATGCCTTGCGATTTGTATGTTAAGTTTCCTTCATGGAAATGTTCGAGCAATCGCCCGTTATTGACAAGCAAATCATATTCTTCCGGATACTCTACCGGTTGTACCCAGTCGGCAAGCGCAAAGCGTGCTTTTCCGTCTGGGAAGTTGAAGCGTTCTTTATAAAGAATTGGCGTATGCGCACCGTCATGGCTACCCCAGCAGAGGCTGTTCCATCCTTCCAAGTTTTCGTATTGCGCCTGCGAGAATAGCGGTGCGAGGCTTGCAATTTCATCCATGATTTCTTTCGGACCAGAGTAGTTCCAATCAGCGCCCATCCGTTTCGCGATTTCTTGAATGATCCACCAGTCTGGTTTGGAGTCGCCCAGCGGCTCAAGCGCTTGGTAGAAACGTTGAATGCGCCGTTCCGTATTGGTAAATGTTCCTTCTTTTTCTAAGCTTGGCGTTGCCGGCAAAACGACATCAGCAAATTGCGCTGTTTTTGACAAGAAAATGTCTTGTACGACTAAGAAGTCTAATTCTGAAAGTACTTTTTGGACATGGTTGGCGTTGCAGTCGACAAACGCCATATCCTCACCAACGATATACATTGCTTTTAATTTTCCTTGTTCCGCAGCTTCAATCATTTGGATGTTGTCAAGCCCTGGCTTTCCATCAATGCGAACGCCGTATGCTTTTTCAAATTTTGCCCGCGCAACGTCATCCGTAATATGTTGATATCCTGGAAGCCATCCAGGCAGCGAGCCCATATCGCAAGCGCCTTGCACGTTGTTATGACCGCGCAGCGGGAACGCTCCAGCGCCTGGGCGTCCGTAGTTACCTGTTGCAAGCAATAAGTTCGAGATGGCTGCTGATGTATCGCTTCCTCCCGTGTTTTGCGTAACGCCCATTCCCCAGAGGACACACGTGCCATCCGCCTCATGGATCATTTCAGCGATGCGAATTAAGTCTTCTTTCGCAACGCCTGTTACTTCTTCCGCGTAATCGAGCGTATATTTTTCGAGTACTTCTTTGAATTCATCGAAGAAATGAACGCGTTCGCGAATGAATTCTTCATCATGCCAGCCTTGGTCGATGATATATTTCGTAACGGCCATCAACCATACTTGGTCAGTGCCTTGTTTTGGTCGGATAAATAGATCGGCGCGTTCCGCCATTTCATTTTTGCGCAAGTCGGCGACAATTAATTTTTGGCCGAATAGCTTATGTGCGCGTTTGACGCGAGTCGCCAAAACAGGGTGTCCTTCTGCCGGGTTAGCGCCGATAATAATCACTAATCCTGCGGATGCGATATCTTGAATCGTTCCGGAATCGCCGCCCATTCCTACCGTGCGGAACAGTCCGTCCGTTGCCGGCGACTGACAATAGCGTGAACAGTTATCGACGTTGTTCGTTTCAAACACTTGTCGAGCCAATTTTTGCATTAAATAGTTTTCTTCATTCGATGTTTTTGACGACGAAATAAAGCCGATGGCGTTGCCACCGTATTTCCGCTTAATTTCCCCAAGTTTTTCCGCAACGAGCGAAAGCGCTTCTTCCCATGTCGATTCTACGAACGCGTCGCCTTTGCGGATGAGCGGTTTGGTTAGGCGCTCTTCGCTGTTGACGAAATCCCAGCCAAATTTCCCTTTTACGCATGTGGAAATCGCGTTGACCGGAGCTTCGGAGACAGGTTGGATTTTTAAGATTTTCCGTCCTTTTGTCCATACTTCAAACGAACAACCAACACCGCAGAACGTGCAAACCGTTTTCGTCTTTTTAATGCGTTGTTCCCGCATCGCCGCTTCGATTTCCGAAATGGCAAAAATACTGCTGTAGCCAGGTTCGACTTCTTTTACAAAATCGATCATCGGATTTAAAATTTCTTTATCTAAACCGGTCATAAAGCCGGCCTCGCCTAACATCGATTTTTCCATTAATGCATTGCATGGGCAAACGGTAACGCATTGTCCGCAGCTAACACAGGAAGATTCATTAATCGGAACACCGTTATCCCAAATGACACGAGGACGTTCCGCTTCCCAGTCGATCGATAACGTTTCGTTCACTTGTAAGTTTTGACATACTTCCACGCATTGCCCACAAGCGATGCATTGGTTTGGATCATAGCGATAGAACGGATGGGACATGTCGACTTCCGATGGGTCTACTTTTGGGCGATATGGATACGATTGATGCTCAATTCCCATCATTTCCGCCGTATTGTGCAATTTGCAGTTTCCGTTATTGTTATCACAGACCGTACAATATAATAGGTGGTTTTCTAAAATACGGTCCATCGCTTCTTTTTGCGCTGCTTTCGCCCGCTCTGAAGAGAGTTCGACGTACATGCCATCTTTTACAGGTGTGGAACAGGCGCGCACTAATTTTCCGTCTACTTCAACAATACATGTGTCACATGTTTGAATGGCTCCCAGTTCAGGAGTATAGCAAACTTGCGGATGGGGAATATTGTTTTCATTAATGACCTGTAAAATGGTCATTCCTTGTTTGGCCTTGTAATCATTTCCGTTGATCGTAATCGTGACCCAAGGTTCGTTCATGGGTGATACCTCCTCCTGAAATAAAAACTCCACCATGAATGAAAGCTGTGCTCAGTCATGGTGGAGTAGTTTTTTAGCATGAATGATACTAAAAGAACCAATCCGCATCCTAAAAATAGACTAGTAGAAAAATAACAAGGACATCCTTATTATTTTTCCACTACGTATATGTTGTTTTATTGTAATTATAGTACTATATAGTTTATAAAACAACCGCTGATCTCAGTTTTTTGCAAATGAATCAGAGCTGGAAAGGGGGCTTTCCGATGTCGAAAAAAGAAGCAGCATTTAACGACTTGGTGCGAAAAGTTCGCAAACAGTTGTTTGGAAAAGGGCCGGAACGGATTAAAACTTATTTTGTTGATAATCTCGCTGTCACGATCTTGCAAGGAAATTTAACGCCGACAGAAAAATTTATTGCCCGGTCGCCGGAAGGAAAAGAGATGGTGCATACCGCCCGCACGCGGATGATCTAAGAGGTATATGCGCAAAAAGTCCCGGAAGGTCTCGAGGAGCTGGCCGGATCGAAGCTGTTGTATTTGTTCAATGATATTAAAGTCGAAGAAGATATTGCCGTTTCTGTGTTTGTATTTGAAAAACCAATTAAGCAATAACATATAACGATTTCTGTATTGTTTTTTAATGCGCTTTCATGTTATGCTAAAAATAGATTAATATGATGGATACGGTAGGAAGCTTGGCTATACAATGGCGAAAGGGCTATTGGTAGTTAAGTTTCCGTTTGTAGTGTGATGGGAGCGTTGGTTTTATCACAGAGTGCTGTGTGGAAACTACCGCCACTTTTCTATGGATAGAGAAGGATACGTATGCCTTCGTCATAGAAAAGATGGCGGTTTTCTTTTTGCAAAACTGGAAACGAGAGGGGATTGGATGGAAAACTTTGTTATGCGGCGGCAAAACATTATCAAGTATCGTAGCAATCATTTTGAAGAAGTCGATGATGAAATTGCCGTGGAATTTCCGCTTACGATTATCGTTGACGGACAAGAGTTTGCGACGATGGTCTGCACCCCGACGCATCTAGAGGAATTAGTGATTGGTTTTTTAGCTTCAGAAGGGGTTATTCGCTCCAGCAAGGAAATAAAAGCGATAGCTGTGGATGAACATCGCGGGTTTGCTTACGTGGAGCTGGTCACGAAACAGTCGATTCAAAAAGAGTTTTACGCTAAGCGTTTTATTGGTTCCTGCTGCGGAAAAAGCCGACAATTTTACTTTTATAATGACATGAAGACGGCGAAGACGATTGTCCACAGCACAAACATCCGGGTAGAGCAATGCATCCGCCTGATGCAGCTATTGCAGGAGCAATCAACGGATTTCCAGGCAACCGGCGGCATTCATAACGCGGCGCTTTGCACGTCAAATGAACTTCTTCTTATTCGCTCGGATATTGGCAGGCATAATGCGCTCGATAAAATTTATGGATATTGCCTGCAGCACGGGTTGCCATTGTCGGACAAAGTGATCGCCTTTAGCGGCAGAGTATCATCCGAGGTATTGCTAAAAGTTTCCAAAATGGGAATCGGCATTATTTTATCGAAATCGGCGCCGACGACGTTAGCGCTTGAACTGGCAAATGATTTAGGCATTACGGTTGTAGGATTTATTCGCGGTCATACGTTTAATGTATACACACATCCAAATAGAATAACAGGGTTAGAAGAAGAAACATTGCAATTTGATAACTAATCATGAAACTAAGTGGGGGATCAAACAATGGCTTACCGCAATCCGTCACAAATTGCGCAACTTGCCATTGAAGCGGGAACGCGGAAAGCGAATTTACCGTTATTATCACAAATCGTTCTTGGTTTTTTGGCAGGAGCGTTTATTGCGCTTGGATTTTTATTGGACATTCGCGTAATTGGCAACGTTCCGCCGCAATGGGGGAGCTTTGCCAATTTTTTAGGGGCGGCGGTGTTTCCGTTAGGGCTTGTGCTGGTGATTATTGCAGGTGGCGAGCTGCTGACGGGGAATATGATGTCAATGACTTTGGCGGCGTTAGCAAAAACGATTGCGTTTGGGAAGCTAATCAAAGGCTGGTTTTGGGTTACTGTAAGCAATTTCCTTGGTGCGGTCTTTGTCGCCTATTTGTTTGGCCATGTCGTCGGTTTAACGGCGGAAGGCCCGTTTTTAGCCAAGACGGTTGCCATTGCTGATGCGAAGCTTCACGATACATTTATGCAGGCGTTTATTTCGGGGATTGGCTGCAACTGGCTGGTGACATTAGCGGTTTGGCTGTCATACGGCGCGGAAGATATCGGCGGCAAAATACTTGCGATTTGGTTTCCGGTCATGGCGTTTGTCGCCATCGGTTTTCAGCACGTCGTCGCCAATATGTTCGTTATTCCCGCAGCGATTTTTGAAGGCCATGCGGCATGGGCGGACTGGTTCCGAAATTTCGTTCCTGTCTTCCTTGGCAACGCCGTTGGCGGAAGCGTCTTTGTCGCGTTATTATACTGGTTTGTGTATGTGAAAGACCATGCGAAACAAAACGTTGCTCATGTGAAAGTAGTCAAAAAAGAAGCAAGATAATAACAGCGAAAACACCTGATGCTGCGAAAGGCACAATCAGGTGTTTTTTGTTATAATAAACATGCAAAACGGACATAAGGGCATCATGGAGGAAATAAGGTGAAAGAACAAACATTGCTTGGCGGATTTGCCATCAAACAGTTTCAGCAAGATCTAATCGGCTGGTTTGAAAAAGAACAGCGTGACCTGCCGTGGCGCAAAGATAGCGATCCGTATAAAGTATGGGTGTCGGAAGTGATGCTGCAGCAGACAAAGGTCGATACGGTGATTCCGTATTTTCAAAAGTTTATCGAGCAGTTTCCGACACTTGAAGCGCTTGCCGAAGCGGATGAGGAAGAAGTGCTGAAAGCTTGGGAAGGGCTCGGCTACTATTCGCGCGTTCGCAATTTGCATGCGGCGGTAAAAGAAGTGACAGAGCAATACGGTGGAAAAGTTCCCGATAATCGCGAGCAGTTTGCGAAATTAAAAGGGGTCGGGCCGTATACGACAGGCGCGGTGCTAAGCATCGCCTACGGCATTCCTGAACCTGCGGTCGATGGCAATGTCATGCGCGTGCTGTCGCGCATTTTTCTTGTTTGGGAAGATATAGCGAAAGCGGGAACGAGAAAACTGTTTGAAGCCGTGGTGCGGCAAATTATTTCACACGAAAACCCTTCGTATTTTAATCAAGGATTAATGGAATTAGGAGCGCTTATTTGTACACCGCGCAATCCCGCCTGCCTGCTCTGCCCGGTGCAGGCGCATTGCCGCGCGTTTGCCGAAGGCGTGCAGGCGGAACTGCCGGTCAAAACCAAAAAAGCGAACGTGAAACAAGTGCCGATCATCGCTGCGGTGTTGAAAGACGAAAATGGAAAAGTATTGATTCGTAAGCGCGGCAGCGAAGGACTGCTCGCGAATTTGTGGGAATTTCCAAACTGTGAAGCGGCAGACGGACAAGCCGGTCCAGAAGAGCGGCTCGAAGCATTTTTAAAGGAACAATATGGGATCAAGGCACAGCTTGGACAACCGTTCACCGCACTAGAACATGCATTTTCCCACTTGATTTGGAAGATTACCGTTTACGATGGAAAAATAGCTGGCAAATTTACTGAAACGGAACAGCTGAAGCTGGTGGATGAAAAGGAGATCGAATCGTACGCGTTTCCTGTTTCCCACCAGCGCATTTGGCGCGAGTACAAACAAAAAACAGGTGGATTTTTCCACCCGTCTTAGTCATACACCTGTCTCGTGCCTTGTGTATACGTGGCTTCGCTGTTTTTTAGTCCGCCGCGCGCTTCGATTTCCTCGATGATTTCGCGGTGGATCGTCTGGCCTTCCACGTTTAAATATGGAGCGATTTGCTGGAAGGAATGATGGAAATAAGCGAGTTCGCTGTCCGTCCATTCCGATTTTGGAATCATGGACAGCTCTGTCATATCACGACCAACGTACATTAGAAAAGCCCCCTTTTTTTTCTAGTTTGAAAAAGTATTTATTGATTTATGCGTAAAGGAGAGAAAAACATGAGCGGAAAAGTAGCGGTAGTTACAGGAAGCAGCCGCGGAATCGGCAAGGCGATTGCCCTTCGCCTTGCGAAAGAAGGATATGATATTGTTGTGAACTACGCGCGCAGCAAAACGGCGGCACTAGAGACAGCAAAGGAAATCGAAGCGTTGGGAAGAAAGGCGCTTGTCGTGAAAGCGAACGTCGGTGATGTCGAAAAAATTAAAGCGATGTTTGCGCAAGTGGACGAAGCATTCGGCCGTGTCGACGTGCTGATTAATAACGCCGCTTCAGGAGTGCTGCGGCCGGCAATGGAGCTCGAGGAGTCGCATTGGAATTGGACGATGGACATTAACAGCAAAGCGCTTTTATTTTGCGCCCAAGAAGCAGCAAAACGAATGGAAAAAGTCGGCGGCGGCAAAATTGTCAGCATTAGCTCATTAGGAGCGATCCGCTATCTGGAGAATTATACGGCGGTCGGCGTTTCAAAAGCGGCGGTCGAATCGCTGACGCGCTATTTAGCGGTCGAATTGGCGCCGAAAAACATTTCCGTCAATGCCGTATCAGGCGGCGCCATTGATACCGATGCCTTAAAACACTTTCCAAACCGCGAGGAATTGTTGGCCGATGCGGCGGCGAAAACGCCTGCCGGCCGAATGGTGAAGCCAAAAGATATTGTTAACGCAGTAATGTTTTTGCTTTCCGATGAAGCAGAAATGATCCGCGGCCAAACGATTATCGTGGATGGTGGAAGATCTTTACTTTTGTAATTTAGATGGAATAGAATCATCACCTCCTGGGTACATTAAGTCACGTGGAGGTGATAACAATGGCAAAACAACAAAACAAAACAACTGCAGGCACTAACGTCCAAGAAGTAAGACAACAAAACGCGCAATCTGCACAAGCAGGCCAATTCGGCACTGAATTTGCTGCAGAAACTAATGCGCAACAAGTAAGACAACAAAACGCGCAAGCAGAAGCTGGCAAAGCGCAAAACTCTAGCAAGTAACTATAGAAAAGCGGAGGGCTCCGCAATTTCGCCTAAAGGCGGCCCACATCCTGTGGGCAACGGCGAAATGTCGCCATCCTGGCTCCGCGACACGCGCTGGAGGGCCCGCGAGGAGGCTCAGACCAAACAAACTTTGGTCTTGCGTGGGTTACTCAGAGAAGTTAACTCAATGTGTCGCCGCCACAGCGGGACCGAAGCGTCGCGAGCCGATGGAGCCCGAAGCTAGACAAGAAGAAAAGCGGAGGCAATAAAAGCCTCTGCTTCTTTCATTTTCCACGACTGCGAAGTCAACAAAGTAAAAAATCGATAAGGCGAAACATGATTCATTTAACGACAAAAGTTGCCATAACTTTACATATATAGTCAAAGGAATTTTGCATTCCTTCCCGAAATAATAAAACTATCGGTTGCACAGCAAAAGAAAGCGCCTATGGATGGTTATGTGCTTGCCCACGGCCATAAGGGAAGGGAGAAGGAAGGCATGGAGCTGTTTGAACGTTTAGTGAATGAGCAATTAAAAACAATGGAGCAGCTGTTGTTTTTACAGTCGGAAATCGAACGGTGCCAAGAAATTGAAAAACAGTTAATCGAGCTGCAGCAGGAAGCGAAGCTCCAATCGCTTCAAGAGGAAATCCGGCAGATGAAACAACAGTTGAAAGAAATTCAACAAACGTTTGAAAAACAAACGGAAGAAGTCATTCTTGCCTATCAAAACCAGCATCGCCGCATGTGCGAGCCATCTTCAGCGTGGTAAGATGGCTTTCTTTTGTTTCCATTTGTATGTTCAATCGTTATAATAAAAAGAGAAGTTCCCATAAAAGAAAGTGGGGAGAAAAATGTCGGGATATCCTATGGAAGGAGAAGTTATTCAAATACACAGTTATAAACATAATGGGATGATTCACCGTATATGGGAAGAATCGCTCGTGCTAAAAGGAGCTTCTACATATATTATCGGGGCGAATGATAAAACGCTGGTAACGGAAGCGGATGGACGAACATGGGTCACGCGTGAACCAGCCATCTGCTTTTTTCATGCCAAGCATTGGTTTAATATTATTGGGATGATTCGTGACGACGGGATTTATTATTATTGCAATTTAAGTTCGCCGTTTGTATGGGATGAGGAAGCGCTTAAATACATTGATTATGATTTAGATATTAAAGTATTTCCCGATATGACATATATTTTACTCGATGAAGACGAATATGAACGGCACCGCAAAGAGATGAATTATCCTGATGTGATTGACCGCATTTTAAAAAACAATGTAAAGAAGCTGATCAGCTGGATTCAGGAAAGAAAAGGTCCGTTTGCTCCTGATTTTATTGACAAGTGGTATGACAAGTTTCAATCATATCGAAAGTGAATAAAAGAAGAAAGCAAAAAGCCTGTTCGTTGCCGCAAACAGGTTTTTCTGCTTTTAAAGGGGGGATGTTTTGTGGAAAGTATTCGCCGCTATATGCGGTTTGTTCGCCCGTACAAGTGGCATATCATCGCCACGATGATCATCGGAATTATTAAATTTGCAATTCCGCTTCTCATTCCATTATTGCTGAAATATGTGGTCGACGACATTATCGGAAATAAGGCGCTACCGATGTCAGAGAAGACGTCCCGGCTTTGGTGGGCGCTGGCAGTGATGCTGATTATTTTTGTCCTCATTCGCCCCATTGTAGAATATTATCGCCAATATTTCGCGCAATGGACGGCAAGCAAAGTGCTGTATGACATCCGCAACCAATTGTTTACCCATATGCAAAAATTAAGTTTTACGTATTATTCGAATCATCGCACCGGCGAAATTATTTCGCGCGTCATTAACGATGTCGAGCAGACGAAAGATTTTATCATTACCGGATTAATGAATCTTTGGCTGGATATGGCGACGATTATCATTGCGCTTGTCATTATGATGAAGATGGATATAAAGCTGACGCTGATTTCCATTAGCACACTTCCGCTTTATGCGTTTTCCGTTAAATATTTTTTCGGCCGGCTGCGCCAGCGGACGAGAATGCGCTCCCAGGCGCTGGCGGAGCTTCAAGCGTACTTGCATGAGCGGGTGCAAGGAATGTCAGTCATTAAAAGTTTTGCCATCGAAGAAGCAGAGCAAAAGCGATTTTCTGCGCAAAACAACAATTTTTTAACGAAGGCGCTAATGCACACGAACTGGACTGCCAAATCGTTTTCCGTCGTCAACACCGTCACCGACATCGCCCCGATCATCGTGATTATTTATGCCGGCTACCAAGTGCTGCTCGGCCATATTACCGTTGGGACGATGGTCGCTTTCGTCGGATATATTGACCGACTGTACAGCCCGTTGCGCCGCCTTGTCAATTCGTCTACGACATTAACGCAGTCGTTCGCTTCGATGGACCGAATGTTCGAGTTTTTCGATGAACCGTATGATATCGTTGACGCGCCAAACGCCATCGATTGTAAAGAGGTGAAAGGCGACGTTGTGTTTGAGCGCGTCACCTTTGCCTATCATAAAAATGAACGGCCGGTGCTGCGCGATATTTCATTTTCTGTAAAAGCGGGCGAAACGATCGCCCTTGTCGGCATGAGCGGAGGCGGAAAATCTACGTTAGTAAGCTTAATCCCACGGTTTTATGACGTGACTTCGGGACGGATTTTATTGGATGGCATTGATATTCGTGATTTTCGTGTGCGCAGTTTGCGTGATCAAATTGGAATGGTATTTCAAGACAGCTTCTTATTTAGCGATTCAGTGAAGGAAAATATTTTGCTCGGAAAATCGGATGCGACGGATGAAGAGGTGATTGCCGCCGCAAAAGCCGCCAATGCCCATGATTTTATTATGAGTCTGCCGGATGGATATGACACAAAAGTCGGGGAGCGCGGCATAAAATTGTTCGGAGGGCAAAAACAGCGGATCGCTATAGCCCGCGTCTTTCTAAAAAATCCGCCTTTGCTTATTTTCGATGAAGCGACATCGGCGCTTGATCTCGAAAATGAGCATTACATTCAAGAAGCAATGGAGCGGCTCGCCAAAGATCGGACGACGTTTATCGTCGCCCATCGCCTGTCAACGATTACGCATGCGGACCGTATTTTTCTTATAGAAGATGGAGTGATTGTCGAAAGCGGCACCCATGAGGAATTAATGGCGAAACAAGGGAGCTATTATCATTTATTTACAATCCAGCAACTCCATCAATAGATAAAAGAAAAATATTTATATTATTGGAAAATAAAAGATAAAAACGGTTTTACGCACTGTAAGACCGTTTTTTATTATTGTTCCTTCTATTTCGATAATTTTAATTTTTTATAATATTATATTGTCTTATAAAAAAATGCATGGCATAATTTTAATTAAAATAAAAATATTTCATCAATTCAACAGGGATGGGAGGTGAAATAATGGCAGGCGCACGTGTGCTGGAAGTGAAAGGATTAAAAACGTCCTTTTTTACCGATGAGGGAGAAATTCCTGCCGTAGACGGCGTGGATTTTTACATAAATGAAGGAGAAATTTTAGGAGTCGTTGGCGAATCAGGATGCGGAAAAAGCGTCACTTCGTTGTCCATTATGGGGTTATTGCCAAAAGGCATCGGGCGTATTGTCGATGGCGAAATCCTTTTTAAAGGCGAAAACCTTGTTCATGCTTCGGAAAAACGAATGAAGCAAATCCGCGGCAATGAAATTGCCATGATCTTTCAAGAGCCAATGACCTCCTTAAATCCGCTGTTTACGATTGGCAATCAGTTGGTCGAGGCTATTCGCATACATACGAACATAAATAAAAAGGAAGCGAAAACAAGAGCAGTGGAAATGTTAAAACTTGTAGGCCTGCCGCGCGCGGAGCAAATCATCGACGAATATCCGCACCAACTCTCCGGCGGAATGCGCCAGCGCGTCATGATTGCGATGGCGATGGCATGCCGTCCGGCGCTGCTGATTGCCGACGAACCGACTACGGCGCTCGATGTAACGATACAGGCGCAAATTTTGGCGTTGATGAAAGAACTGAATAAAAACTTTCGCACTTCAATCATGATGATTACGCACGATTTGGGGGTTGTCGCGGAAATATGCGACCGTGTGATTGTCATGTATTCGGGAAAGATTGTGGAAGAGGGAGATGTACGGACTATTTTCAAAAACCCAAAACATCCGTATACGATCGGTTTGATTCAATCGGTCCCGGATATTCGTGACAAAAAGGAACGGTTGTATTCGATTCCGGGCAATGTGCCGAAGCCGGGATCGGTTCGCCAAGGCTGCCGGTTTGCGGCAAGGTGCGAGCATGCTTTTGACCGTTGTTTCCAAGAAGATCCGAAACTATATGAAGCAGAAGAACGCGGCCATCGCGTCCGTTGTTTTTTGCCGCTCGGAGAGGAGGAACAAAATCGTGAGCGAGCCGCTGTTGCAAGTGAAAGGGCTTAAAAAGTATTTTCCGATTACGGGAGGAGTGTTTGGCAAAAAAGTTGGCGAAGTGAAAGCAGTCGATGATGTTACTTTTACCGTCTATAAAGGGGAAACGCTTGGCATTGTCGGGGAAAGCGGCTGCGGCAAGTCAACGACAGGGCGGATGCTACTTCGTTTAATTGAACCGACAGCAGGGTCGATCGTTTTCGAGGGAAAAGAAGTAACGACATTGCCGAAAGCAGAATTACGAAAAATGCGGCGCGATATGCAAATGATTTTCCAAGATCCTTTCGCCTCGTTGAATCCGCGCCATACGGTGGAAAAAATTTTGGAAGAGCCGCTGATCGTACACGGAGTAGGTTCCAAAGAGGAACGAAAAAAACGCGTTCGGGAAATGCTGGAAGTGGTTGGGCTTGGATCGTATCACGCCAAGCGCTATCCACATCAGTTCAGCGGTGGGCAGCGGCAGCGCATCGGCATCGCGCGCGCTTTGATGACAAATCCAAAGTTGATTATCGCCGATGAGCCAGTATCAGCGCTGGATGTGTCGATTCAGGCGCAAGTGTTGAATTTGCTTGAAGACTTACAAAAAGAATTTGGGCTTACCTATATTTTTATAGCCCACGATCTAGGAGTTGTCCGCCATATCAGCGATCGCGTCGGGGTCATGTATTTAGGGCGCCTCGTCGAATTGGCGGATAGCGACAAATTATACCAAGCGCCGAAACATCCGTATACGCAGGCGCTGCTTTCCGCCGTGCCAATTCCAGACCCAGAGTATAAGAAAGAACGCCAACTTTTATCAGGCGATTTGCCAAGCCCGGCCAATCCGCCGCAAGGATGCGCGTTTCATACGCGTTGCAGCGCTTGCATGGATATTTGCAAACAAAAGCGGCCGGAGATGAAAGAAGTAGAAAAAGGGCATTACGTTGCTTGCCATCTATATGAGATGGATGGCAAACAACGAAATGATAGAAATTTCATTTAAGGGGGAACAAAGGATGAGGAGAAAAACATGGATGACATTGCTCGCTTTGATGCTTGCAGTGTCGATGGCGCTTGTTGGCTGCGGGAAGTCAGAAACAACAAGCGGAGGCGCAAAAGGAAAATCATCTCAAGACACGCTCGTTTATGGGCGCGGCGGCGATTCTGTCTCGCTTGACCCGGCTACGGTCACGGACGGGGAATCGCTAAAGGTAACGAAAAATATTTTTGATACACTGCTAGACTATAATGACGAAGATACGACGGTAAAACCGGCATTGGCGACCGAATGGACGATTTCCAAAGACGGACTGACCTATACGTTTAAGCTCCGCAAAGGGGTGAAGTTCCATGATGGAACGGATTTCAACGCCCAAGCGGTTGTCTTTAACTTTGAACGTTGGGCCAACGGCAATGCGGACAAATTTCCGTATTATGGCTCGATGTTCGGCGGTTATAAAAACGATGAAAGCCATGTCATTAAAGAGGTAAAAGCATTGGACGATTACACGGTTCAATTCGTGTTGAAACGTCCACAAGCTCCATTTTTGAAAAATCTTGCGATGACGCCGTTTGCGATCGCCAGCCCGGCGGCGATTAAAAAATATGGCGACAAGTTTGGCGAGCATCCAGTGGGAACCGGACCATTCGTGTTTAAAGAATGGAAGCGCAACGAGCGCATCGTTCTCGAAAAAAATAAAGATTATTGGGAAAAGGGCTATCCAAAGCTAAATCAATTAATCTTTGTTTCGATTCCAGATAACTCTGCCCGTCTAAACGCATTGTTAAAAGGTGAAATCGATTTGATGGAAGATTTGAATCCAACCGATTTGAAACAAATCGAAGGAAATAAAGATTTCCAAATCTTCAAACGACCGTCGATGAACGTCGGTTACGTCGGGTTGACGGCGACGAGAGGACCGTTGAAAAACAAATTAGTCCGTCAAGCATTAAACTATGCGGTGGACAAAAAGGCGATTATTGACGCGTTCTACGCCGGCCAGGCGGAACCGGCGAAAAACCCGATGCCGCCAAGCATTCCTGGCTATAATGATGCCATTAAAGATTATCCGTTTGATTTAAACAAAGCGAAAGAACTGCTCGCAAAAGCAGGATATCCAAACGGATTCGAAATGGAATTATGGGCGATGCCAGTGCCGCGTCCATATATGCCGGACGGGAAAAAAATCGCAGAGGCACTGCAAGCGAATTTTGCAAAAATTGGTGTCAAAGCGAAAATCGTTACGTATGAATGGGCTACTTACTTAGAAAAACTGGCCAAAGGAGAAGCGGATGCGTTCTTGCTTGGCTGGACCGGCGATAACGGTGACGCCGACAACTTCTTGTACGCGCTGCTCGACAAAGACAGCATCGGCAGCAACAACTATACGTATTACTCCAATGATGAGCTTCATAAAATTTTAGTCGAGGCGCAAACAATCAGCGACGAAAATAAACGAAATGAACTGTATAAAAAGGCGCAAGAAATTATTAAAGAGGATGCACCATGGATTCCGCTCGTTCACTCGACACCGCTGCTTGCCGGCAAAGCAAACATTAAAGGCTTTAAGCCGCATCCAACCGGTTCCGATAAATTTACAAAAGTCGAATTCGAATAATGATATGCGGAGGGGAAAGGAGTGCATCCTCCCCTCTTTTTCATGATCGGCAAAAGGAGGGACAGTGCGTGCTTTCATATGCAGTCAGAAGAATACTCATGGTCATCCCTGTATTGTTTGGAATGTCACTTGTCGTTTTTTTCATGATTCGCGCGATACCTGGCAATCCCGCGCAAGTCATTTTAGGACAGAAAGCAACGAAGGAAGCGGTTGCCGCGCTAACGCATAAGTTAGGATTAGATCAACCTTGGTATGTGCAGTACATCAAATATTTAGGCGGCCTGTTGCATGGAGATTTAGGAGAGTCGATCCGCACGGGTGCCGCGATATCGGATGAAATTTGGCCGTATTTGGCGGCGACGTTGGAGCTGTCGCTTGTTGCGATGATCATCGCGGTTGTCATAGGAGTTAATGCTGGCATTATTAGCGCATGGTTTCAAAATTCCTGGTTTGACTATATCGCGATGGTCTTAGCGCTTATCGGCGTTTCGATGCCGATTTTCTGGCTTGGCCTGATGGAACAGTGGGTGTTTTCGATTCAATTAGATTGGCTTCCGACATCGGGGCGTGAAGAAGTGCGAAATCCGATTGAGCCGATTACCCACTTGTATTTGCTTGATACGCTCTTACAAGGAAATACGGAGCAGTTTATGCAAGTCGTGCAACATTTAATTTTGCCAAGCGTCGCCTTAGCGACGATTCCAATGGCAATTATCGCGCGGATTACGCGCTCGAGCATGCTCGAAGTAATGAAATCGGATTACATCCGCACGGCAAGAGCAAAAGGGTTAAGCATGTTTTGGGTCGTGTACAAGCACTCATTGAAAAATGCAATCATTCCGGTGTTGACCGTTATTGGTTTGCAAACAGGCCTGTTGCTTGGCGGCGCGATTTTAACGGAAACGATTTTCAGCTGGCCTGGCATTGGCCGCTACATTTACGATGCGATAGGCTATCGCGATTATCCGGTTATTCAATCGGGAATTTTAGTGATCGCCACCATTTTTATTTTTATTAACTTAATCGTTGATTTGCTTTATGCGGTGATCGATCCGCGCATTAAATATAACTAAGGAAGGGGGAAGCGGATATGGCCGAACTAGCACGCAGTCAAACACCGATGCATACGGTGCAAGAGCAAACCGAGTCTACTTCCCTGTGGAAAGAAGGATGGCGCCAATTTCGCAAAAACAAAATCGCTCTTGTCGGACTGGGCATCGTCGTCTTTTTTATCTTGCTGGCGATTTTTGCTCCACTGCTGGCGCCTTATGACTTTAAAGATCAAAATTTAGCAGAGCGGCTGCAGCCGCCGTCATCGAAACATTTATTTGGAACGGACGATTTTGGAAGGGATATTTTCTCGCGTGTCCTTTACGGGGCGAGAATCTCGCTGTGGGTCGGCTTTTTCTCTGTGCTTGGCTCAGTCATTGCCGGCTCGCTGCTCGGCATCATTGCGGGGTATTACGGGCGCTGGATTGACGGCATTATTTCGCGTTTGTTTGATATTATGCTCGCCTTTCCAAGCATTTTGCTAGCCATCGGCATTGTCGCCGTGCTTGGACCGTCTTTGCAAAACGCATTAATTGCGATAGCGGTCATTAATATTCCAAACTTCGGACGTTTGATCCGATCGCGCGTTTTAAGCATTAAGCAAGAAGAATACATCATGGCGGCGAAAGCGATCGGGATGAGTGATATGCGCATTTTGTTCCATCACATTTTGCCGAACAGCATGGCGCCGATTATCGTGCAAGGGACACTGGCGATTGCGACGGCCATCATTGAAGCGGCCGCCCTTGGATTTTTAGGATTAGGGGCGCAGCCGCCAAATCCAGAGTGGGGGAAAATGCTTGCCGATTCAAAAGACTTTTTGACACAGGCGCCATGGACGATGATTTTTCCGGGACTAGCGATTATGCTTACCGTGCTTGGCTTTAACTTAATGGGCGACGGATTGCGCGATGCGCTAGACCCGCGCATGAAAAGCTAACGAAAAAGGCTATCTCCCCAGCGGAGATAGCCTTTTAGTCATTGGTTAAATTTTTCAATAAGGAAGAATCATGATGATAATGATGGAAGCTGTCAATAAGCTTATCAAGATGTTCCAATTGCTCGCTATAATCGATAATCGTGCCGATCAAGGAGAAAAGATAGTATTCGTTCGATTGGTGATGATGCGCGTAAAACGCCTCGATTAATCGTATTCTCTCTTGATGCGCTTCATCAGCGGTTTCCGTGCGTGGCTGATGTTTTACTTTACCAATAAACTTTAGAAGTAGTTGTTCATGATAATAGAGAAGACAGTCTAACTGCGAACGGATTACTTGCTGAAATTCACACGGCATGTGATACAGTTCGTTTTCAAAGCGATGAAGAAGTTTTAATGTATCGAGCGCTCGGTTAGCCGCGACGATCATTTGCCGGTATAACACGAGCTTTCGCGATTTTTGGAAGCGGTTTTTGCGGAAATAGGTGCGCTCTTCTTTGTACATTAAGTAAAGATGTTCAAGCTTCGTCATATTTTCTTTTATTTTTTCAATATCTTCTTTTAAAATATGATGCTCCGATGCGTGTCTGATATGGACTCGAATCCACTTTAAAATGTTTTCCGTGTTTTCGCTAATTTTCTCATATAGTTTCTTTTCATATTTTGGCGGAAGAAAGATTAAATTGACAATAAAGGCAGCAAATATGCCAAGCATAATGGTGAGAAAACGGATAACGGCAAATTCGATGAACTGTTTATCTGTATATTCCATAATCGCGATAACCGTCACTAACGCCACCGAGATGGTAGATTCAAGGCGCATTTTTAAGCAGAGGGCGATAACAATCATGAGCGTAAGGCCGATAATAAATGGATCGCGTCCCAATAACAGGACGGCGATGATCGCAAAGACGGCCCCAATGATATTCGCCTGCACTTGTTCGACCAATGAAAGGTAAGAGCGATAGATCGTCGGCTGCATCGCAAACACAGCCGAAATTCCCGCAAATACGGGAGAAGGGAAGTGTAGTAACGTTGCGAGGAAAAGCGCTAATGTAACGGCGATTCCCGTTTTAAAAATGCGGGCACCGAGCTTCATAATATCTCAAACCTTTCCTCCTTCATTATCGTAAACAATTAGTACTATACACGCTTTTTATATATGATATCAAGAAGGAAATATACATGGAAAATATGGTGACCCCCCTTCTAAGTGCTTCGCGTGATAGAAGGGGAATGTGTCCGGGGATTTTGGTTCAAAAATCGGAAGGAGAGGTCGATGGATACGTAAGAAATGGGGAATAAGGGCAAATCCAAAAAGAGAGCATCCCACCAATGCGGGATGCTCGTTTCATCATTCTGTCGAAATCGAAGGATCAGCTTGTTCTTTCGTCGGCATGACTTGGAAGAAATGGTCTTCCGGTTTTTCAAGAAGCGGCTGTAATGATTGCGCTTCTTCGTGCTGATCGTGTTCTTTCAATAGTTCAATGTATTTCGATAGTAGCTCTTGTACATCCGCTTTTCCGCGCTCGCTCAATGGCTCGAGGCGTACTTGCGCTCCTTTGGCGATACGGCGTTCTAATGCCGTTTTCGTTAAGCCCATTTCGGGCTGATGGCGCAAGTAGACGACACCGCCGGTCATGCCGGCGCAAATCCATGGGCCTGGGTCGCCAAGGACGAGACCGCGGCCATTTGTCATGTACTCAAAGGCGAATCCTTTAATATTCGCGCGCGCGCCGATGTTTCCGTGTTCTTCTTCAGGAAGCGGGGCGGTTACTTGGCCGCCGATAATCATATCCGCACCGGAGAGGCGGATACCGGCGCGTGCATCGGCGTTTCCTTGCACAACGAGAAGTCCTTTTTGTGCGCCGTATCCAAAGCCCTTGCCAACAGACCCATTATAAAATTTTCCGTCTTTTCCTTTTGCTTTAAAAATCAAGATGCTACCGCCGAGAGCCGTTTTTCCGACGCCGTCTTGGCCGCCGCCGTCAACATGGATATGAATGCCGTGAGTGTTATAAGCGCCAAGGCCGTTGCCTGGGATCGAGCCTTTCATATAGCGCAAGGTGACGTTCGGTAATTTTTTGTACGAACCATCAAGACGTCCGCGCACACGATGACACGAAACACGACTGCCGAGAACGCGCTGTTCTGACGTGATGGTCGTAAATTCACGGGAGCGATGCAAATCTTCCACATGATAATCGAGATATTCTGCTCCGGCTGCCACGAGCAACTCTGGTTCTTCCGCGCTTGCGGCCGCTTCTTTTTGCGCCAGCTGCGCGACTTCGAGCACTTTAAGCAAGTTTGCCAGATTCATTTGCTCTAGCCCTCTTGTTTGCTCTAATAAGTCGGAGCGGCCGACAATATCTTGCAGACGGGTAACACCGAGGGATGCCGTCAATGCTTTTAGCTCATTTCCGAAGGCGGTGAATAAGTTGACTAATCCTTGCACGGCCGCATCGAATTGCCGTGGTACGAAACGGCGCAATCCGTGTTCTTTTGCTTGCGCTACCGATTCAATTTGCGTGGCGATTCCGACATGGCACGTATCTAAATGACAGCCGCGGCACGTCGTACAGCCGATCGCGATCATCGATAGCGTGCCAAAGCCGATGCGGTTGGCCCCAAGCAGCATCACTTTAAGAACGTCCAGCGCGCTTTTGATGCCGCCGTCCGCCCAAATTTCGACTTTGTGTCGTAAACCAGCTTCTATGAGCGCGTTATGGGCCGCTTTTACCCCGATTTCTACCGGCAGGCCGACATGCTGAAGGGCGTGGATGCGAGCTGCTCCAGTGCCTCCGTCAAAGCCGCTTAGCGTAATAATGTCCGCTCCTGCTTTGGCGATGCCGACGGCAATTGTTCCGATGTTTGGCACAACTGGGACTTTAACGGCGACCTTTGCCTTGTCGTTTGCCGTTTTTAACTCGGCAATCATTTGTGCTAAATCTTCGATCGAATAAATGTCATGGTTATTGGACGGTGAAATTAAGTCGGAACCGATTGTCGCGTTCCGTGCTTCGGCGATTTTTGCCGTCACTTTTGAACCCGGCAAATGCCCGCCTTCGCCCGGTTTTGCTCCTTGGCCGATTTTAATTTCGAGTAGATTCGAAGAGTTCAACAGCTCCGCGTTGACCCCAAAGCGGCCGGAGGCGATTTGCTGGCCGCGAGTGCGCGGGTATTTGCCGAGCATATCTTTAATTTCGCCACCTTCGCCGTTTAAGCTGACCATGTTCAGCCGGTCTGCCGCTTCCGCATAAGCGCGGAACGCTACTTCATTTTGCGAACCGAACGACATCGAAGCAATGACAAACGGCAGGCTATGTTCACCAACGCTAATATCGACTTTCTCTATTGGAACCGGTGCGTTGGATTTCTTGATATCTAGCAAATGACGGATCGTTGTCGGCGTTTCGGTTTCAAGCTCGTTCATTTTTTCTCGATAGTTATCATACGATCCTGTTTGTGCGACTTCTCCGATCGCTTTCCAAATGCGCGGAAAGAGGTGGAACGTTTTTCCTGGTTTTGCGTTTTCATTCGCGTAGTCTTCCGCGCGTGCGATGGCGTCTCGTTTCAGCGCTTCGAAATCGTATTGCAGCGAATCCGAACCAAAGAAGTTGACGATGTTTAACACATCGGCAATGTCATCATGCAGACCAATTGATGAGAAGAGACGGCTATATCCGCGCAATTCGTGAATGCCAATCGTCGAAATCACTTTTTCTAATCCTTTATTGAGCGCTTTAAATAGGTTAACAACAGGTGTAATCGACTCTTCTGACGCAACCGTCGCAAACATGAGATACGGGCTGATAGCGTTTGCTCCTAATCCATAGGCGACGACAAAATCATGAAGGGAGCGAATCGCTCCGGAACGAAGCAAAAGCGAACAGTCGCGGCGCAGCCCTTGTTTCGCTAACGCTTGATCGATGGCCGATGTGATAAGCAGTGGGTCAATCCATAAGTTTCCGTTTTGATGTGCCTCTGCATCATCAATAACAAGCAAGGTTTTGCCGGAACGGATCGCCTCACATGCTTCGGTAGAAAGACGCTCTAGCGCCTGCGGGATGTTTTCTTCCGCCGTAAATGTCGCGGACAGGATGTGTGCTAATTGTTTTTCTTGGAACGAATGGACGATTTGATCGTACGAAGGATGATGTAATTCTGTCGCACAGTCGTTTCCGATTTTTCCTTCGATGAGAATCGGCGAGCTAAGCTCGATGGCGTAGGATGTTTCTGTTTGAGCAAAAAGAGACGGCCGTTTGCCAATCACTGTTCTTGTTGAGAAATGTTCCATCTCACGGTCGCGGTCAATGGCTGGATTGGTGACAACAGCGACGCTTTCTTTAATGAAGTCAGCAAGATTTTTGCGATTCGGATCAATCGCTGCCAGCGGCGCGTCATGACCGAGCGAGCGAATCGGTTCCGCCCCTTTTTCCGCCATTTGTTCTAAAAGCTGAATGTGTTCTCTGTCCCAGCCGAACGCGGCATATTGACCGTTATGCACTTTTGTCAGCGCTGAAGCAAATAGGTGATTTTCCAGTTTCGGAACATCGAGGCGGTTCCGGAAGTTAGTAAGATCAAACCGTTTCGAAAAACGGACATATACTTCTTCCTGGAACTGTTCGTATTCCAACACTTGAATGGCCCCGCTGCCAGACCACATTAGGCCGATTTTTTCCCCTGGCGCAAGCGGTTTTGGTTCACCGGTATATTCACACGTTGGAATAATTCCCGGTTCTGATGTAAACACAAACCGCTTTTCCGTTTCTAATTTCCAAAGCGGCCGCAAACCAAGGGCATCGACGCTGAATACTGCTTCATCCCCGTAACGGGAGATAATTGCCGCCGGTCCTTGGGCGAAATGCCCCCATGCTTCGCGGATGTACGTATACAAATCTTGAAGATGCTCCGGATATGCTTTCATTTCATTCACAATAGGCGGGAACAATATATCCATCGCTTCAAATAAGCTATAGCCATAGCGGCAAATGAGCGTTTCGATCGTCCGGCTTAGGTCTTGGGAGTCGCTGCCGTCTTTTGTCAGCGGAACGCCGATCATCGCTGCTTCTTCGCGCAGCTTTGCGATCGTGTTGATTTCTCCGTTATGTCCTAATACGCTAAACGGCTGAACGCGGAAAAAGTTAGACAGCGTATTGGTCGAGTAGCGGTTATGTCCTAATGTCATGGTCGATGCGATAAACGGATGGGCTAAGTCATGATAGTATTTTGGCAAAATATCTCCGGCTCCCATCACTTTATAGACAACGTGGAAATTGCTTAAAGAGGCAACGTGGACATTTTCATCTTGCTCGATGTCAATAAGCAGGTCAAATAACCGTTTCGAAAGATGCACATTGTCGTTTGGCAGCAAGGCGATTTGCCAAAATACCGGTTCTTGTTGAAGTGCGATTGGTCCTAATGCGCTCGAAGAAGTGACGCGGTCCGATTCAAAAATCAATGAGAAACCATGATGTTTACAAAGCTGTTTGATATGTGATTTCATATAATCTATGTCTGCAGACCGATGAATGAAAAGATGACCGACGGTAAAACTTTCGTCGTTTGCTATTTCTGGATTTTGACCGGCGTTTGCGAGTTTTTCCATCCAAAGTTTTCTTGGAATATCCATATGGATGCCGACGCCGTCTCCCTCGCCATTAATAAATCCGGCGCGATGATTCATTTTGACAAGCGCATCAATGCATGTCATAATGTTATCTCGGGTTGGAATACGTCGTTTTTCGATAGCGGCGACAATGCCGCAAGCATCATGCTCCGCTTGATGGAAGTTTTTAAAAAGGTTAGGGTTCCAACGCTGTTTCATACGTAAGTGGCGCTAAAGCGGGAAAACTCCTGCTTTTCGCCATTCACCTCCCGTGTTCAACATAAGCAGCAAGTTTTGGTCTTAATTTTCAGAATTTATAACCTATCATATCATGCTTGCATATTCAAATCAATTATTTATTCATTTTTTAGATTTCATATTCACCATGTTATGATGTTTATTTGTAAGCGTTTTCAATAACTTAACAACAATCCCAGGAGGGTATTCCTCCTGGGATTGTTGCATAATTATTCATTTTTTAATTGCTTAAATGCATTTTCCACCGCTTTGAGCGTATATTCAACGTCTTCTTCGGTATGAGCAAGCGTAACAAACCATGCTTCATATTTGGAAGGAGCGAGGTTAATGCCTTGTTTTAACATGAGTTTAAAGAACTTCGCGAACATTTCTCCATCGCTTCGTTGTGCTTGTTCATAGTTTTCGACTTTTTCTGTGGTGAAGTAGACGGTGAATGCGCCTTTCAAACGGTTGATCGTTATAGGGATGCCGTATTTGTTTGCATGAAGAAGTATGCCTTCTTCCAGCATCGCGCCGAGCTTATCAAGGTATTCGTACACGCCGTCTTGCTGCAGCACTTCAAGGCAGGCGATACCGGCAAGAATCGATGCTGGGTTTCCCGCCATTGTCCCTGCTTGGTATGCCGGACCGAGCGGCGCGACTTGTTCCATAATGTCTTGGCGACCACCGTATGCGCCGATTGGCAGACCGCCGCCAATAATTTTTCCAAGCGCGGTTAAATCGGGTTCGATACCTAATAAATTTTGCGCCCCGCCATACATAAAGCGGAATGCCGTAATCACTTCATCGTAAATGACGAGCGCTCCGGCTTGATGGGCAATTTCATTGATTGCCTCTAAAAAGCCTGTTTTTGGCGTAACGATCCCAAAGTTTCCGACAATTGGTTCCACAAGCACCGCGGCTACTTGGTCTCCCCATACGTCCATTGCTTGTTTGAACGAGTCGACATCGTTGTACGGTACAGTAATTACTTCTTGGGCGATGCTTTTTGGCACGCCGGCGGAATCTGGGGTTCCTAACGTTGATGGACCGGAACCGGCAGCGACAAGGACTAAATCAGAATGCCCGTGGTAACAGCCGGCAAATTTGACGATTTTATCGCGGCCCGTATAAGCGCGCGCCACGCGAATGGTCGTCATGACCGCTTCTGTTCCTGAGTTGACAAAACGCACTTTTTCTAAGGATGGAATCGCTTCTTTCAACATTTTCGCAAATGTAATTTCATGCGGTGTCGGTGTACCGTAAAGAACGCCAGTTTCCGCGGCACGCTGAATCGCTTTCGTGATGTGCGGATGAGCATGGCCAGCAATAATCGGTCCATATGCCGCCAAATAGTCAATATATTTATTGCCATCGACGTCCCAAAAATAAGCGCCTTGCGCGCGTTCCATGACGACTGGCGCCCCGCCGCCGACCGCTTTGTACGAGCGGGAAGGGCTGTTGACGCCGCCGACGATATGCTGCAATGCCTCTTGATACAGTTGTTCGGATTTTGTAAATTGCATCGTTCCAAGCCTCCTGTCATTTCATTGCCGGCTTTTATTTTAACATAAAGCATACTATTTGTTTCATGTTTTCATTTCGGATAAACTATTGCCTATGTGGAGGGAGTGTAACATGAACGCCATTGAAGTAGAGAAACTGCGAAAAGAATTTAAATCGCATTTGAGTCGCTCTGGCTTAGTTGGAGCGTTTCGCGATTTATTTACACGAAATTATCAAATCATCCGCGCTGTCAACGATATTTCGTTTACCGTAAAACAAGGAGAAATGGTTGGCTATATTGGCGAAAATGGCGCGGGGAAATCGACAACGATTAAAATGCTTACGGGAATTTTGACGCCGACATCCGGAAAAGTGCTCGTCAACGGCATGAATCCGCATAAAGAGCGGGAAGCGTTCGTGCGGACCATCGGAGTTGTATTCGGGCAGCGCTCGCAACTTTGGTGGGATATCGCCGTACAAGAGTCGTTTCGGCTGTTGAAAAAAGTGTACCGTGTATCGGATAAAGACTACAAGGAACATATGGAACATGTCATTGAAACGCTCGATATCGCTCCGCTGTTGGACAAGCCGGTTCGCAAGCTATCGCTTGGACAGCGGATGCGCTGTGAGCTGGCTGCCGCGCTTATTCATAACCCGCCGCTTTTATTTTTAGATGAACCGACGATTGGCTTAGATGTGCTTGTAAAACTGAAAATCCGCCAGTTTTTAAAAGAAATTAATGAGAAATACAACACAACTATTTTATTAACGACCCATGATATTTCCGACATCGAAGCGTTATGTGAACGCGTGATTATGCTCGATGAAGGAAAAATCATTTACGATGGTTCGCTTAAGCGTCTCAAAGAAAACTGGGGAGAAGGAAAACAAATTCAATTTACGTTCGCAAACGAAATTACATTAGATGCTTTAAAGGAATTGACGGACGGTTTACAAGTAACATGGAAAAAAGGGGAGCAAGCAAACGTCTGGACAGCAAATATAGCGCCATCGCTGTTGCCAGAAGTCATTAATCGCGTTGTTTCCCGCTATTCGATTCAGGATATGAACATTAACGAAATTTCTACAGAAGAAATTATCCGCAACATCTATGAAGAAGGTGTTGTGCATGGATAAATATATTGAAATGATCCGCATCCGCTTTTTAATGATGCTTGCCTACCGGACAAATTATTACACCGGTATTCTCATTTACGCCATTAATATCGCGGCGTACTATTTTCTTTGGTCGGCGATTTATGGCGGCAAATCGACGATGCAAGGAATGTCGATGGAGCAAATGACAACGTATGTCGCCATCTCATGGATGGCGCGGGCGTTTTATTTTAATAATATCGACCGTGAAATCGCCATGGAGATTAAAGAAGGAAGAGTGGCGACAGAGCTTATCCGTCCTTACAGTTATCTTGGAATGAAAACGATGCAAGGATTAGGGGAAGGAATCTTTCGTTTGTTGTTTCTTTCGCTTCCGGGAATTTTTCTTGTCGCTTTATTTTTGCCTCTCCGTTTTCCAACCGATGTTCATACATGGATGTTTTTCGCCTTGTCGATTGGGTTCAGCTTTATTATTAATTCGGAGCTGAATTTGCTTGCGGGCATCATCACATTTTTTACCCTTAACAATGAAGGGTTATTGCGGGCAAAGCGATTTGTGATCGACTTGTTTTCCGGGCTTATTTTGCCGATCAGCTTTTATCCGGATTGGGCGCAAGAGGTAATGAAATACTTCCCGTTTCAAGGGATCAGCTATATTCCAAGCATGATTGTGACAGAAAGCTTTCAAGGGCAGGCAATTATCCATGGCCTTTTGTTTCAGCTTGTATGGTGCGTGCTGTTGCTCATCCCGATTCAGTTATTGTGGCGAGCGGCGAAAAAACAGCTTGTCATTCAAGGAGGGTGAGTCGTGTTTTACGTATCGATCTTTTTTCAATATATGGCGCAGTACATGAAAACAAAGTTGCAATATCGCGCTGATTTGCTTGTCGAGTTTATTTCTGATTTGATGTCACAGGCGGTCAATCTTGTTTTTCTTCTCGTCGTGTTTGGGCATACGTCATTATTGCACGGCTGGACGCGTGATGAAATTTTATTTATTTACGGATTTTTCTTAGTCCCATATGCGGTGTTTGGAGCATTTTTTAACGTGTGGGATTTTAATGAGCGCTATATTGTGCGTGGAGAAATGGACCGTGTATTGACACGCCCGGTGCACAGCTTGTTTCAAATTATTCTCGAACGCATGGAGTTAGAGTCGCTTCTTGGCGGGGTAACAGGCATGATCATTATGGTGTATGCGGGTGCGCGCTTGCATCTTTCGCTGCATTGGTATGATATTTTTATGTTTATTTTGTTTGTACTAGGTGGAACGTTTATTTATGCGGGAGTATTTGTGTCATTGGCGACCATTAGTTTTTGGGCCGATGCTCGTACATCCATCATGCCGATGATGTACAACATCAGCAACTACGGGCGCTATCCGATTGATATTTATCATCGCGCCATCCGTTATATTTTAACGTGGATTTTGCCGTTTGCGTTCGTTGGCGTGTATCCGGCGTCCTATTTTCTCGGCAAAAAAGAATGGTACGGATATGCGTTTTTTACTCCAGTCATGGGCATCATCTTTTTTGCGATTTCCGTGTTTTTGTGGAACGCAGGGGTAAAACGATATCGAGGTGCAGGGAATTAAAAAGAGGGAGAATCCGAAAGGAAGTAAAAATTCCTTAAAGGGATTGCCCTCTTATTTTTTATGAAAATGAGTATATGTAGTATGTATTATGGTTAATATAATGACAGACCATTTTTTTCGTTTATTGGATTGCTTGCTGGAACTGAATGTAGTGATACAAAAATACTGTTGTGCGGCCAAAATGTTACTCACATTTCGCACCCTCTCGACGAAAATCGGGAGGATTTTTTCGTTCCGATGTCGAATGAATCCTTGACACACAAGGAACGTAAAGGAGTTTTTCACTTATGAACGTTCAAGTCAAAAAGGTCTATCGCAATTCTTATTTGAATATAATAAGTGCCCTATTCAAGAAACTGGGTCTGCCTCAATTGATTGACCATCTCGTGCCCGTCGATCCGCAGTGCCAAACGCGAGTCAGCGATGCCGTTCAGGCCATCCTCTACAATGTGTTTGACGGCCGGCAAGCCCTTGTTCACTTGGAACATTGGGCTCAGGAGGTCGATTGTGAGAAACTCATCCGTCCCGATCTCCATCCTTCCTGGTTGAACGACGATGCGTTGGCCCGTCATCTCGATCGCCTGTATGAGGCTGGCATTCACAACGTCATCAGCACTTGCTTGATTCATATTTATCGAAAAGAAGGCCTTTCCCTCCGAGCCTTCCACGCCGATACGACGGACAAGACCGTTTACGGCGCGTATGAATCGGCCTCGTTAGAGGCCTTACAAATCACACATGGCTACAACCGCCATCATCGTTGGCAAAAACAGATCGGTTTCGGACTGGTCGGCAACGAGGACGGCATCCCGTTTTACGGCGATGTGCACGATGGCAACCTGCCCGATAAAACATGGAATCCCGAGGTGCTGTCTCGTGTCCATGAACAGCTGAAGCAGGCCAAAATCGAAGACGAATGGATTTACGTGGCCGATTCCGCCGCGATGACGAAAGAGACCCTGGCGCAAACCAAAGCGGCCAACGCCTTTTTGATCACCAGAGGCCCTTCGTCGCTCCGGATCGTGAAAACCGCGCTGGCCGAAGCGGATGCTGAGGACACGACGTGGAGCGATCCCTTTACGTTGGCGGAGAGAAACGGCGCCACGTACCGGGTATGGGAAACGGCCTCGACGTATGAAGGCCACCCCGTTCGGCTGATCGTTGTTGAATCGAGCGCGCTCGACCAGCGAAAAGGAAAGACGCTTGAAAAAGAACGAACCAAAGAAGCGGAGCTTCTTCGCGAGGAACAAGCCCGTTGGGAGCGTCACCCCTTCTCCTGCCGGGAAGATGCCGAACAAGCCTTGGCGTCCCTCAAGGCGTCCCTTCGCCCCCGGTTTCATCGGGTTGAGGCCGCGGTCGAAGAGATCGTACGCCTGAAAAAACGGCGCGGACGGCCGAAAAAAGGGGCGGAACCCGAGGTGGAGACGCTGTATTTCTTGCACCTTGACGTCGAATTCGACCAAGACGCGTGGGAACAGGCGAGACGGAAAGCGTCCCGGTTTGTCCTTGTCACGACCGTTCCGAAGGAATGGAAGGGCCAACCCATGGATGCCCAAGAGATCTTGAAGCTGTATAAAGGGCAGATCTCGGTGGAAATGAACTTCGCTTTTTTGAAAGATCCGTTTTTCACGGATGAGATTTACGTCAAAAAACCAGAACGGGTCGCAGTATTAGGCTATTTGTTTCTGTTGGCCTTGGCTATTTACCGCGTTTTTCAGCGCCGAGTGCGTCAGTTTATTACTCCAGAACACCCGTTGAAGGGTCCTGGAGGCCGCAAGCTGACCCGGCCGACGGGACAGGCGATTTTTCAGCTGTTTCAATATGTGAACGTCGTCCTGTTCAAGCTGCCGGATGGGCGCATCCAACGCTCACTGGATCGCTCCCTTACCCCTGATCAGCGAAGGATTCTGCAGGGATTGGGCATGGATGAGAGCATCTACGTGTAACGTGATACGGAACGACCAGCGATGGTAAAAAAAGGATTGCCATCGCTCGTTGTGTTGGTCAAAAAGTTATTCTGAAAAACTAAATAAAAAATCCTTTGTTTTGACCTTGTTAGGGTGCGAAATGTGAGATGTTAACAAAAAAGACAAATTTCTCTTATAGTTGATACTTGATAAAGTTTGTGAAATAATGCACAATATATTTGTGAATAATTTCACAAACTAATTTTGGGAAAGGATGACAGACAACGATGAAAAGACAATGCATGAATCGAGTGGCACTTATAGGAACAGGATTCGTTGGGGCCAGCTATGCATTTGCCCTTATGAATCAAGGAATCGCGGATGAATTAGTGTTGATTGATGTGAATAAAGAGAAGGCGGAGGGCGACGTGATGGACTTAAATCACGGAAAAGTATTTGCGCCGAAGCCAATGAATATATGGCATGGAGATTATCAAGATTGTCAAGATGCCGATTTGGTGGTAATTTGTGCAGGTGCTAACCAAAAGCCAGGGGAAACAAGACTCGATCTCGTTGACAAAAACATGAATATCTTTAAAACGATTGTCGATTCTGTCATGAAATCAGGTTTTGATGGAATCTTTCTTGTCGCGACGAATCCAGTAGATATTTTAACGTATGCCACTTGGAAATTTAGCGGGTTACCGAAAGAACGAGTGATTGGCTCGGGAACGATTCTGGATACGGCAAGATTCCGCTTTTTGCTAAGCGAATACTTTCAAGTAGCTCCGACTAATGTACACGCGTATATTATCGGAGAGCATGGGGATACAGAATTGCCTGTTTGGAGCCATGCGGAAATTGGAAGTGTTCCAATCGAACAAATATTGTCGCAAAACGATCGCTATAGAAAAGAGGATTTAGAAAATATCTTCGTCAATGTTCGTGATGCGGCATATCAAGTTATTGAGAAAAAAGGCGCAACGTATTACGGCATTGCGATGGGACTCGTCCGCATTACACGTGCTATTTTGCACAATGAAAATGCTATTTTAACCGTTTCTGCTTATCTAGATGGTCAATATAATGAGCAAAACGTTTATATTGGTGTACCTGCTATTATCAACCGAAACGGTATTCGCGAGGTAATGGAATTGAAGTTAAATGAAACAGAACAACAGCAATTTCATCATAGCGTAACTGTATTAAAAGACATTCTTTCGCGTTATTTTGACTTAGAATAACAACAGGTGATCATTGTGTGGATACAACATTACAATCCTTTTCATAACGTATATCTTTCTGCGTTTATTGCGGCGCTTCCAATTGCTTTATTTTTACTATGTTTAACAGTGTTTAAGATGAAGGGAGTAAAAGCTGCTTTTCTCGCTCTTTGTTTCGGTTTAGTGACAGCTGTTTGTTTTTTTCATATGCCGGTTTCAAAGGCGATTGCCGCTTCCATCTATGGAATCGCGAACGGTTTATGACCGATTGGCTATATTGTGATCATGGCTGTCTGGCTATATAAAATTGCTGTGAAAACAGGGAAGTTTGATATTATCCGTGGGAGTATCGCAAACATTTCTGAGGATCAGCGGCTTCAACTCTTGCTCATCGGCTTTTGCTTTAACGCATTTTTAGAAGGTGCTGCGGGATTTGGCGTTCCGATTGCCATTTCGGCTGCTTTACTTGCTGAACTCGGATTTCATCCATTAAAAGCGGCTGCTCTTTGTTTAATTGCCAATGCTGCATCTGGCGCGTTTGGAGCGATTGGGATTCCGGTTATTGTCGGAGCGCAAATGGGAGATTTAACTCCGATTGAGTTATCTCGTACACTTGCTTGGGTTTTACCGTTTATCACGTTTCTTATTCCTTTCTTATTAGTGTTTATTTTAGATAAATGGAAAGGTATTAAAGAAACATTGCCTGCTCTTTTAGTGGTAAGCGGAAGTTATACCATTGTACAGGCATTGACAATCATTGTGCTCGGTCCGGAATTGGCCAATATTTTAGCGGCGCTTGTCAGTATGGGGGCATTAACTATTTTCTTAAGAAAATGGCAGCCGTCACATATATATCGAGTGAATAAGGATGAGAAAGTTGTTGAAAAATCTAAATACAGCTTGAAAGAAATCATCAATGCGTGGTCTCCTTTTTATATTTTAACGGTAATCGTTATAATATGGAGTCTGCCGGGTTTTAAAGCACTGTTTGCTGAAGGTGGAGCGCTTCATAAAACTACGCTTTTGTTTAAAGTGCCATTTTTGCATGGGGAAGTCGTAAAAACTCCTCCGGTGGCACCGGCACAGACGGCATTAGATGCAATATTCAAGCTGGATCTTGTATCAGCAACAGGTACAGCGATTTTATTAGCGGTGCTGTTGACAGTGATGTTCAGCAAAAATATTACGTTCGCTGAGGGAATACAAAGTTTAAAAGAAACATGTAAAGAACTTTCGATTCCTGTATTGACTATTTGTTTTATCATGGGGTTTGCCAACTTAGCCAACTATGCGGGTTTATCCTCTACGATTGGTTTGGCATTAGCGAAGACAGGGGATGTATTTCCGTTCGTTTCCCCGTTATTAGGATGGCTCGGTGTGTTTATTACAGGATCTGTCGTAAGCAACAATGCTTTATTTGGCCATTTACAAGTGGTTACAGGGGCTCAAATAGGGACAAGCTCTTCGTTATTGCTTGCTGCCAATACTAGCGGGGGAGTGATGGGAAAACTCATCTCTCCGCAATCCATCGCCATTGCAACTGCTGCAGTGCAAGAAACTGGAAGAGAATCTAACTTGTTTAAAATGACGATTTATTATAGCTTGATCCTGCTGTTGTTTGTGGGAGTATGGACATACGTTCTTTCGATCATAGGAATGTAGATAATTATAGCTTGTTATTAAGTTAAGCACGGTGTATAGATAAAAAAGATATATTCTGCGGCCTTTTTCCGAATCTATGTACTGGGAAAAGGCCGCATTTAATTTACATTACTTGCTCCACCTTTTTCGTGTAAAGCGAACGAATCAAGAAATAGTAACCAAGTTGAACAACGAAAAAGACGCTAATGACAAGCACGCTTGTTTTCACGACAGATCCGGACACCATGTTTTGCAGCATTTTAAAAGCAAAGCCGGCATGGACGGTGGCAACGGCAAACGGAATGAAAAAGAGAATCGCTACTTGCTTCGCCGCGATTTGTTTCATTTCTCTTAATGTCAAACCGAGTTTGGATAGCGCTTCGTATTGCTTGCTGTCCTGTTCCAAATCGTTATAAAGCTTAAAATATAAAATGCTGTCGGCTGCCAAAAAGAAGAGAACGCTGACGAAAAAGCCGATGAATAGCATTAAGGAAAAGATTTTCTTCATCTCGTAAAAAAATTCAAAACGATTAACAAAATCGACGTCGTCATCTGTTTTTAAGGAGCGGTTTAACTTCTTGATGATGGAAGTTTCTTTTTCCCAATTTTGATATGATGCGCCGAAGTAATATTGAATCGCTTCTTTTGTAGCAAATTGACGCGCTGTCGCAAAGACATGATCGGGAACGACTAGCATGTATCCGGCGAATGCAGAAGGATTGATGACCGGCTGGTAAATCGGTTTTGTCAATGAAACGGTTATCGTTTTAACGCTATGTTGGGCGGCAAACGTAATTTGTTTTCCTTGAATTGGCTCGTAGCCTTTATCAGGTGTAGGATGCATATACGCTGCTGTATTTGCTGGCAGCGATATATGCGGCTGACCGGTCAAGTCCGCGAATCGATTGTAATCTGTTACACGCATAAGAACAAGGTTTTGCATTGCATAATCCTTAGGTTTCTTCGGATTATATGCCCGGATGAAAGCGGCCTTATGACTTTTGAAAGGGATATGCTCATCACGCAAAGCATTTTTCAGTATTTGCAATTTGTTTTCAAAGGCTTTCGGTTCTTTTTTCGATATAAGCGCAATCGCATGCGGAAATCGCGCTTCTGCTTCTGCTTTTTTGCCAAAATAAAGGTTGGCAAGCACCCCGGTAGAAGTAAAGGCCACCGCTGTTAAAATCGTCACCATGCTTAAAATTCTTGCGTTATCTTTCAGTTTATATGTCAGTTCTGCGGCGGTAATTAAGTTTGTGCCGCGATAATAAGAGTGTTTCCGCTTTTTATAATATCGCAGCAGCCCGATGCTCGCTTGCGTATATAGAAAGTACGTTCCAATCATGACGAGCAACAAAATGGGAAGGACGCGTTTCATCATTTGCATGATGTTGGAGGTATAGGCTAAATAGTATCCAATCGCCAGACAGATAACGGCGAGCAGCGAAAGCCAGATCGAGTAGACAGGCGGTTTTTTCGGCTTTTTCGCTGACTTTAATAAATCAATAATTTGTGAAGAACGGATCGTGATGAGCGTTATAATCGTAATCGCTTCAAATGTCGCGAGAAACACGGCCGCGGTAGAGGCGAACGCTTTCCAATGGATATAGTAAGATAGCGGCGATGGCAAGTCTAAAATAACGGAAAACATCATGAAAAAGATTTTTGTCAGTAAGGCGCCAAATACCATTCCTGTTGCAATCGAAAGCAGGGCGATGATCGAGTTTTCGATTATGATTAATTTATTCAGCTGACCGCGCGTAATGCCGAGCAACGTGAGCAAGCCAAAATCTTTTTTACGCAATTTTAAAAACGAGCTTGTCGAATAAAAAATGAAAAATACAGCAAAGAGAAAGACGATGACTTCAGCGGAAAAGATTCCTCTTCTTACTGATGGACGAATCGTTCCATTTACCACATCGGGATGGAAAATAAATGCAGCGTACATAAAAAAGACAGTGACGGCGAAAGTGCTGCTCAAAAAATAAGCGGCATATCGGCCAAAGTTACGTCTCACATTATGAAGGGCGAACTGTCGAAATGTCATTGACGTCCCCTCCTAATAGTGACAGCATGTCGAGAATATCTTGAAAAAACGCCTGCCGGTTATGTCCTTTGCGTATCTCTGTGAACCATTTGCCGTCTTTGATGAAAATAATGCGCTCACAATAGCTCGCTGCAAAAGGATCGTGCGTAACCATCATGATGGAAACGTTCTTTTCCTGATGCAATGCTGTTAATGTTTCCATCACATCTTTTGAAGATTTTGAGTCCAGATTCCCGGTCGGCTCATCGGCAAAAATAAGCAGCGGTTCATGAATAATCGCCCGTGCAATTGCAACGCGCTGCTGCTGTCCGCCTGAGACTTCGTATGTCCGCTTATCGAGAATCCCTTCAATACCTAAAGTGGCAGCGACCGTTTGCAATCGCTGTTCCATTTCTTTAACGGGAATTTTGTCCAATGTAAGTGGAAGAATGATATTTTCCCCAATGGTTAACGTGTCTAGCAAGTTGAAGTCTTGAAATACAAAGCCGAGCTTCCGTCTGCGAAGCAAAGCAAGTTCTTTTTTCGACAGCCGCGATAGATTTTTCCCCTCCACCAACACTTCTCCCGTAGTAGGCTGGTCGATGGTGGCCAAAATATTAAGCAAGGTTGTTTTTCCGCTTCCGGATGGCCCCATGACTCCGACAAATTCCCCTTTTTCAATCGATAAACTGAAATTATCTAACGCCCGGTGCGCAGCCGATTGGCTGGAACGATATATTTTCGTAATCGAGTTGGCTTGCAGGATCGTCATAAAAAGCCCTCCTTTATTGTTCTATTGTCGATTATACGGAGGGAGAACGCGTGAACATATCGATTTTCCTTACAATGTCCGCTTGTTTTCTTACATTTTTGTCACATTGTAAAAAGTGATCGTGACGGTCGTTCCTTTTCCTTCTTCAGAAGAAATGGCAATTCCGTGGCCAAGATGGTCAACAATTTGTTTGACAAGGTATAATCCCATTCCGGTGGATTCGCGAAACCTGCGCCCATTCATTCCAGTGAAAAAAGGTTCAAATACGCGTCCGATATCTTGTTTTGGAATGCCGACTCCAAAGTCTTGAACGGACAAAAATACGTTGTTTTCGCGTTGAACAGCAGAAAGCAAGATTTGGTTGCTGACGTTTTTTGAATATTTGATGGCATTGGTGACGATTTGGCTAAGAGCGAACTGAAACCATTTTTGATCCGTTTCTACGAAAATCGTTTCGGGAATTTCCACGATGGGGTGAATGCGATTGCGAATCAAAGAGCGTTTGTAATGTTCAATGACATGGTTGACCATTGTTTTCAGCGGCAGCCGCTTTACATGAAAATCGTGGGAAAACCGCTTTATTCGTTCCGAATACAGGGCCAGCTCCAATCCATGCTGCAATCGTTCGAGTTCTTCGCGCATGCTATTAACAAACTCCCGGTCGGATTGGTCTTGAATGTCAAAGTTTTGCAAAAGCAAATCCATGACAGAAACCGGCGTTTTCATCTGATGAACCCATTGGTTCATAAATAATGACGTATCGTCCATTTTTTTATGCAATATTTGTATTTCTTGTATGTAATAACGATATTGCGAGTGGAGAAGTTTTTGAAAAGCAAGCAGTAGCGGAGACCCGCTAAAAGGGTGCGTGCTTGTGTCTAACTGCCGCAAGTTGGACGATAAAAAACGATATGCATGGGATTGCCGCCAATAACGCCATGCTAAAAACATTACAATGCACACAAAGCTGATAACAAAAAGATAAGCAAACATGCCAAAAGATGGATGAAAGGATTGTTCGAGCATATATAAATACACAATCGATAGCAAAAATACAGCGTGAAGGAGATGAAAGACGGTCAGCGGAATATGTTCGCGCAAAAACAATTTCATTATGAATCCCTCCATGTTTCTACTAATTTATAACCGACTCCGCGAACCGTTTCAATTGCTTGTTCGATTCCAATTTGCTGCAGTTTTTTGCGAACGCGTGTAATATTGACGGATAGTGTATTATCGTCGACAAATTCCGTACCATCCCACAATGACTCGAGCAGTTCTTCGCGAGATACAATTTTTCCGGATTTTTTCGCCAACCGTTCTAATAAAGTAAACTCCTTTTTTGTTAGCTCGATCGTTTTCTCTTTCCATTGAACGACATGTCGATCATATAACAAGTACAATCCTGATACTTCATATACATGGGGCTCTGCAGGAGCAGCATAAGGACCGTATGTTCGCCGCAGTAAACTTTTGATTTTTGCCATGACCAGATCAAAATGAAACGGCTTGGTAATATAATCATCTCCGCCGTTTTCAATGGCCATAATTTGGTTCATTTCATGGCTGCGCGCGGAGATGAAAATAATGGGGCAAAGGGAAATCGTGCGGATTTGCCGGCACCAATAAAAACCGTCAAATCGAGGCAGATTAATGTCGAGCAGTACAAGATGAGGCTGACATTTTATAAATTCCTTTTTTATGTCGTCAAACTGTTCCGCAATATGTGCTCGATATTCATATTTCTCAATATGCTCTTTGAGCATGGAGGCGATTTTATCATCATCTTCGACAATCAAAATCGTATGCATCGTTTTCTCCCCCTTCATCCATTTTCTTCTTGTCTTTATTATACTGAATCCATCTTCAGTGGAATAATGAGCTTTTTCCTTTCGTAATATTTAGTTACGGACAAGTGTGGGGTGATGGTGATGGAGTATGCATTCCTCGGGATTATTACGACAGTATTGATTGCAAGCATTACGTCTATTTGGACGACAAGCGCAAAAGCGGCCCGTCGCATTTCCTTAGAACATTTATTTGTCCTTATTCAGTGGTATATCACGATGATGCTAGGTTTTGGGCTTATATATATGGTGCTTCAACTGAATGGGCATAACGTATTTACCCCATCCGCGAATGGAGCAGCGAATGAATGTTTTTCTATACTTCAAGATAGCCTTTATTTAAGTGGAATCACGTTGTTGTCAGTTGGATATGGAGACGTTACACCAATGGGGATTGGAAGATGGATTGCTATCATTGAAGCTTTGTTAGGTTATATTATGCCTGCTGTGCTTGTTGCTCGAACAATGCTGGACGAGGACAGCGCTAATCGTTGCAATTGATCGTCCCTTTCGTTACTCTAAAAGCGAAAGAACAATTATATTGGAGGGAAAACGATGTCATTGCAAGTTGGGCAACTAGCACCGGATTTTACATTGCCGGCAAGCAACGGGGAAATGGTTTCCCTTTCGGATTTCCGCGGCAAACATGTCGTATTATATTTTTACCCGAAAGATATGACGCCGGGATGCACGACAGAAGCATGCGATTTTCGCGACCATCACGAGCAATTTGCCAAGTTGAACGCGGTCATTTTAGGAGTGAGTACCGATTCACTCGAGCGGCATAAAAAGTTTATCGAAAAGTACGAACTGCCGTTTCTGCTGCTTGCCGATGAACATCATGAAGTAGCAGAAATGTACGGCGTTTGGAAGCAAAAGAAAAATTTTGGCAAAGAATATATGGGCATCGAGCGGTCTACGTTTATTATCGATCGTGACGGCAAGCTCGTAAAAGAATGGAGAGGCGTCAAAGTAAAGGGCCATGTCGAGGAGGCGCTCGAGTATATCTCTAAAAATTTGCATTAACGTACCGTTAATCTAGGTAAAAGTCCATACACAACAAAAAAGGCTGCGTATGATGGTTATTAACCTCCTCAAATGAATGAAAAGGCGACATCAGAGGCTGTCCCAAAAGGTCGGTAAAACGACCTTTTGAGGACAGCCTCCTGCTTTTGTTTTTACATTATTTGTCTATTTTTTACTTTCTCAAAGGATCTGCTTCTTCTTATCCCCGTATTTATCCCCGTATGTTCTCCCTTTTTCTTTTTATTGGGTGGACGGTGGCCGCCCACTTTCTCAAATTGTGGGCAGCACAAATAAGCCCCCATTCCACGGTAATTTTTGGGAGCCCTCTTAACAAAAAGCGCTGGAATTGCTGGTTATGCTTGATTTGCCCAAACACCGGCTCGTTTTCGATTTGCCGTCTTCGATATGTCGCCGCCCCTTCTTCCGTGGACAGCCGTTCCCGAATCTCCTGCCGTTGTTGTTGATTCTTCAAAGAAACGCGGATGGTTTTCGTGTCTTTGCCTTTGGCGCATGCCGTTTGAAACGGGCATCCGGCACATGCCGTACAACGATACGTCCGTTTGACGGTAACGTACCCGTTGTCGGTCGTTTCCTTCCGTTCATACACAAACACCAACCGTTCCCCTTTGGCGCAAATCCACTCATCCAGCTCCTCATCATACGTCATGTTCTCGATTCGGCCGATCTCTCTCGCCCACGCTTTCGTTTGTTCCCGGTCCAGCGTGTTGTACTTGATCAGGGCGACGATCTTCTTTTTCTCGCAGTACGTGTAGTTCTCCTCACTCCCATAGGCGGAATCCGCAATGGCCCGTTTGGGCATTGGTCGTCCATAGGCGGCCAATTGCTCCAAATGTGGAATGAAACATCCGGCATCCCCCGCCCGTTGATGCACGCTAAACCCAACGATAAATTGGTTTTCTGTTCCTATTTGTACATTGTATCCCGGTTTTAGCTGCCCATTTTTCATATGGTCGTCTTTCATCCGCATGAATGTCGCATCCGGATCCGTTTTCGAAAAGCTGTTCCGTTCGCCCAACACTTCTTTGTATTCTTCATACTTCTTCTTACGGGGGAGAAGATCTTGCTCCAATTGCCGTTTTGCTTTCTTTAACGTGCGATTCTTCGGCTCTTTCTTTAGGCGTTCTTCCACTTGTTCGATTACGGCTTCGATCTTTTCGGACGTAATCGGTGAAGCTTCCAGTTTTTCTTGAAAATCCCCTTCTTGTTCCGCCTCTTCATCTTCTTTCGCCACCTGTTCGATCGAGGCAACGATTTGCCGGAATTTCTCCTCCAGCTTCTGATCGTACTTTTCCGTTGATTTGCGCCAAACGAACGTGTATTTGTTGGCATTGGCCTCGATTTTCGTTCCATCCAGAAAGTAATCCTCTAGTTTGACGAACCCTTCTTGACGCAGAAGATCAACAATGGAGAAAAACGTTTCGTAAATGACGTCCTTCATCCGTTCCGAGCGAAATCGGTTGATCGTGCGGAAATCCGGTGTTTGATGGCCGGATAGCCACATAAAGTAAATGTTTTCTTTCAACTGCTTGGCGATTTGGCGAGAGGAGTAGATCCGATTGGCGTAGGCATACAGGATGACTTTCAACATCATTTTCGGATGATAGGCTGGGCGGCCTCCACCAGGATAGAGGGAAACGAGCAGAGCCGGATCCATTTTTTCCACTGCCAGATCCACGATCCGGCAAAGATGATGTTCCGGAATGAGAATTTCAAGATCCATTGGCAAAATGAGTTGATCTCGGTTATAATAAATGTACATAAGAAAACCGTCCTTTCTTGGTAGGGTTGTGGTGACTTTATTATACCAAAAGAGGAACGGTTTTCTTATTTTTTTTCGAAAAAAAGGAGGGTGTCCGAAAAGCGAACGCTATGCGAACACTTTTGGGACACCCTCATTTTTTTGCTAAAAAATATGGCAAGTTCATATATTAATGATACGAATATTGACAAATAACACGAAATACTTGTAGACTAATTATAAAAATTATAAAATAATAATTCTTTTTATTTTTTTAGAAAGAGAGGTGCATGACGGTGTCTGACAACCAGCAGTTAAAAGAAGCGCTTGATATGTTAAAGCAGACGGGAATACGCATCACTCCGCAACGTCATGCGATATTGGAATATTTGATTAATTCGATGTCACATCCGACGGCAGATGAAATATATAAAGCGCTGGAAGGAAAATTTCCAAACATGAGCGTAGCAACCGTCTATAATAATTTGCGCGTTTTTAAAGAGATCGGGTTGGTGAAAGAATTGACATATGGTGATGCATCAAGCCGTTTTGATTTTGTCACGTCAAATCATTACCATGTTATTTGTGAACAATGCGGCAAAATTGTTGATTTCCATTATCCAGCGTTGGATGAAGTGGAGCAGCTTGCCGCACATGTAATCGGATTTAAAGTAGATCATCACCGTATGGAGATCTACGGAACATGTCCGGATTGCCAGAAAAGCGGACATCGCCAACATTAAAAAGCTGATAGCGAGAAAGCGGCTATCAGCTTTTTCTTTTTTTTCTGTTATACTTTTCATCAAACTCTTTACCCTCTAATTTCGGATCCAATGTTAACGGCTCACTGCAAAACATACATAAATCCACCCTGCCAAGCATTTTTGTCACTTTGCCGCAGGACGGGCATACAACTTGCACGGCTCTTGTCGACAATGTTCCAATCCAGAAATAAACAATGCTGCTGGCGATCAGGAAAAGAAGGCCTAAGATCATAAACAGAGTCATCACTAAAGGAGAAGTACGGAAAAAAATGCCTATATACATGACGATGACGCCGACAAAAATTAAACTTAAGGCAAAGGTGCGAATTTTGTTGATTTTGCTCGAATATTTAATGCCCATTGCTTGTCCCTCCTATATACACCACTATACCATAAAGCGCGGAAAATACGTAATTTTAACCCGTGGTGCTAGTTGAGTTTTAACACTCAACTAGCCCAAGAACAACAAGGGAGTAAGCCAGTAAAATACCATCCAGCGCCGTTTCAAATCCAGAAACCGAGTTCGCTCGAATCTCGGTGATCCGATACGAATCGACTAAAATCGAAAACACGGTTTCCACCACTTTACGTTTTCGCTTCATCCACTGTTTCCATGCGTCCGATTGGCGAATTCGCTGATTTTTTCGAACGGGCGTCCAAAAAGCGACCCGGTGCTCTTCGTACAGCTTCTTTTGCAGCTTTTGGCTGATATACCCTTTGTCACCGAGGTTATACGGATGTGGAATTTGCGTCATGACGGTTTCAGCGGCCACCCGGTCGTGACAAGACGCTTCGGTGACAACATATCCCATCGGAAGCCCTTGGTCGGTGACCTGCAGGTGAAGTTTCAACCCATAGAAAGTGATCCTTTTGGAAGCACAATAGCCAATATCGGCAATTCCACGGAATCGTTTGACGCGATGCATTCGAGCTGAATGACACAGCTCGATCGGCAAGCTGTCCACGACCGCATACGCATGGTGTTGCCCGCGCTTGGCCAACTGGTGTCGAATCCACTTGATCGCAAAGCTAAGCGCTCGGCAGCGACGGTTGTACCGAGAACGCTCAGGGAACAAGGCCTTGGGAAACAAATTCCCAATCACAAACCGGTGCCAAGCCCGTTCGGAAGTGAAGCCCAACAACTTTCCAAGGACATGGATGGTGATGATGACTTCGTCTTTCTGTTTCAACAAATGACGATTTCGACGTTGAAGATGAATCTGGATACTCGATAGTTGAGCCGATACAAAAAGCAAAATCGATGCATATTGTTTTTGAAGTTTGACACGATCTGTTGTAAAATGAAAGTGCTCTTGCATGGGAACTTCTCCTTTTGATGTTTGGTTGCACTTTCATTTTAAGGAGATCCTCATGCAAGGGCTATTTTTATGCTTGTCTGATTTTATCTAGCACCACGGGTGTAATTTTAATATTTTTCTTCCTATGCATGTTTTTGTTTCGTTAGGCAAAACAATAAAGAGGATTTTTTTTGTTTTTGTCGAATAATCAACGACAGCATAAAGGAGATGGAGGAAATGGATATGGAGGATTTGCTTCGTCCCATCTACCAAAAATGGGCTAGCCGCCGGGATACATTAGGAATTTTAATGATTGAAAAGAAAGCAAATAATTCGGCAGTCACTGATACGTTTGATACCGTTTTATTAGTAGTTACCATTGATGGGTCTACTCCCGTATTTATGAAGCATTATGCGTTAGGGGAAGAAAAAGCGGCTTTATATGTAGTTAGTGAAGCGCAGCTAAATGAATGGCTTCTTCTTGGTTCCCATCGAAAAGTGATTGACTGGATATTCAACGGGAAAGTTTTGTTTGACCGAAATGATTATATACATCATCTACGAAACCGTATGAAGGAATTTCCAGAAGAAACGCGGCAATTAAAAATGGGATTGGAATTTGCAAAGTTGATTCGCCGCTATATAGATGGAAGGGCGTTTTTTCATGCAGGGCAACTGTTAGATGCATATAATCATGTTATTCATGCCTTACACCACCTAGCAAGACTGGCAGTTATCGAACAAGGGTTTTATCCAGAAGTAACGGTATGGAATCAAATAAAACAAATAGATGCACAAATTTACAAGTTGTATGAAGAGCTTGTGAGCGGCGAAGAACCATTGCAAAAACGGTTAGAGCTTTTATTTTTAGCAAGCGAATTTTTGATTCATTCGCGAATTTCATCAGGAGCTGCCCATTTGTGCAAAGTGTTAGGTGAAAAAGAAGGAGCATGGAGCATTGCCGAAATTGTGCAGCATCCGGCGCTTTCCCCGTATTCTGTAGATCTTATTATCATGTTGGAATATTTAGTGGAGAGAAAAATTTTGTCCGTAGAAGAGATACCGACAAAAAGTCGTCATATATATCATCGTTATTATTCAATGCAAAACAAATAGTAGGAGGAGAAATATAGCTGGTGGAAGATGATTTTGTTTTTGAAAACATGGCAGCCTTGCTTTTAACCGGTAAAAGGGCTGTTTATTTTTTTGTTATCATGAAAAAAATAAATAAAAAATGTTATTGACTTGTAAAAAAAGAGATGATATATTATGAAACGTCGCCGCAATCGAGGTTGTTGCGAGACGTCAGTAAAAAACAGTTGACAACAAAGAATGGAAATATTACAATAAAAAAGTCGCTTTGACGGAATGTTCCTTGAAAACTGAACAAAACGAAGCGTCCACATAGAAAAGCTGAAGCGCCGCGATCAGCTCTCGAAGCCAAATGTTCTTCACCCGCAGAAGTGCTTGCACTTCGAGGGGGAAGGTTATTTGGCAGAAGAGAGCTAGGCGCTGAAGCTAGACAGTATGAAACCGAAGGCGCAGGGCACCTTACGGTGCAGGCGCTGAAGCTTATGAAAATAAGCCAATCAACTTTCTATGGAGAGTTTGATCCTGGCTCAGGACGAACGCTGGCGGCGTGCCTAATACATGCAAGTCGAGCGGACCGAATAGGAGCTTGCTCTTGTTCGGTTAGCGGCGGACGGGTGAGTAACACGTGGGCAACCTACCCGTAAGACCGGGATAACTCCGGGAAACCGGAGCTAATACCGGATAACACCGAAGACCGCATGGTCTTCGGTTGAAAGGCGGCTTCGGCTGTCACTTACGGATGGGCCCGCGGCGCATTAGCTAGTTGGTGAGGTAACGGCTCACCAAGGCGACGATGCGTAGCCGGCCTGAGAGGGTGACCGGCCACACTGGGACTGAGACACGGCCCAGACTCCTACGGGAGGCAGCAGTAGGGAATCTTCCGCAATGGACGAAAGTCTGACGGAGCGACGCCGCGTGAGCGAAGAAGGTCTTCGGATCGTAAAGCTCTGTTGTTAGGGAAGAAGAAGTACCGTTCGAATAGGGCGGTACGGTGACGGTACCTAACGAGAAAGCCCCGGCTAACTACGTGCCAGCAGCCGCGGTAATACGTAGGGGGCGAGCGTTGTCCGGAATTATTGGGCGTAAAGCGCGCGCAGGCGGTCCCTTAAGTCTGATGTGAAAGCCCACGGCTCAACCGTGGAGGGTCATTGGAAACTGGGGGACTTGAGTGCAGAAGAGGAGAGCGGAATTCCACGTGTAGCGGTGAAATGCGTAGAGATGTGGAGGAACACCAGTGGCGAAGGCGGCTCTCTGGTCTGCAACTGACGCTGAGGCGCGAAAGCGTGGGGAGCAAACAGGATTAGATACCCTGGTAGTCCACGCCGTAAACGATGAGTGCTAAGTGTTAGAGGGGTCAAACCCTTTAGTGCTGCAGCTAACGCGTTAAGCACTCCGCCTGGGGAGTACGGCCGCAAGGCTGAAACTCAAAGGAATTGACGGGGGCCCGCACAAGCGGTGGAGCATGTGGTTTAATTCGAAGCAACGCGAAGAACCTTACCAGGTCTTGACATCCCCTGACAACCCTAGAGATAGGGCGTTCCCCCTTCGGGGGGACAGGGTGACAGGTGGTGCATGGTTGTCGTCAGCTCGTGTCGTGAGATGTTGGGTTAAGTCCCGCAACGAGCGCAACCCTCGACCTTAGTTGCCAGCATTCAGTTGGGCACTCTAAGGTGACTGCCGGTGACAAACCGGAGGAAGGTGGGGATGACGTCAAATCATCATGCCCCTTATGACCTGGGCTACACACGTGCTACAATGGGCGGTACAAAGGGCTGCGAACCCGCGAGGGGGAGCCAATCCCAAAAAGCCGCTCTCAGTTCGGATTGCAGGCTGCAACTCGCCTGCATGAAGCCGGAATCGCTAGTAATCGCGGATCAGCATGCCGCGGTGAATACGTTCCCGGGCCTTGTACACACCGCCCGTCACACCACGAGAGCTTGCAACACCCGAAGTCGGTGAGGTAACCCTTTTGGGAGCCAGCCGCCGAAGGTGGGGCAAGTGATTGGGGTGAAGTCGTAACAAGGTAGCCGTACCGGAAGGTGCGGCTGGATCACCTCCTTTCTAAGGATGATAAACGTGATTAGTGGGCGCGGAGTTTTGTTCAGTTTTGAAGGAATGTTGGTTATTCCTTCAAATGTTTTGCGCCTGCGTCTTCTAGTGAATTCGAAGAAGTTGGATTCCTCGGCGCAAGGCAGCAAAGAAGCTGATTCAAGGCAGTAGCCTTGTTCAGTTTTGAAGGAACATGTTATGTGTTCTTTCAATCAGTTTCGTTCCTTGAAAACTAGATAACCGAAAAGAAAAGCGGAGGCGCCGCGGTTAGGCGCCGAAGTTAGACAAAGGAAGAAGCCGAGAAGCGCTGTTGGTTAAGTTAGAAAGGGCGCACGGTGGATGCCTTGGCACTAGGAGCCGATGAAGGACGGGGCAAACGCCGAAACGCTTCGGGGAGCTGTAAGCAAGCGTTGATCCGGAGATGTCCGAATGGGGGAACCCACTGTCCGTAATGGGACAGTATCCATACCTGAATCCATAGGGTATGGAGGGCACACCCGGGGAACTGAAACATCTTAGTACCCGGAGGAGAAGAAAGCAATAGCGATTCCCTGAGTAGCGGCGAGCGAAACGGGAACAGCCCAAACCAAGAGGCTTGCCTCTTGGGGTTGTAGGACCACTCACATGGGAGTGACAAAGGAACGGGGTAGACGAAGCGGTCTGGAAAGGCCCGCCAGAGAAGGTGACAGCCCTGTAGTCGAAACTTCGTTCCCTCCCGAGTGGCTCCTGAGTACGGCGGGACACGGGGAATCCCGTCGGAAGCAGGGAGGACCATCTCCCAAGGCTAAATACTCCCTAGTGACCGATAGTGAACCAGTACCGTGAGGGAAAGGTGAAAAGCACCCCGGAAGGGGAGTGAAAGAGAACCTGAAACCGTGTGCCTACAAGTAGTCAGAGCCCGTTGATGGGTGATGGCGTGCCTTTTGTAGAATGAACCGGCGAGTTACGATGACGTGCGAGGTTAAGTCGAAGAGACGGAGCCGCAGCGAAAGCGAGTCTGAATAGGGCGTTCAGTACGTCGTCGTAGACCCGAAACCAGGTGATCTACCCATGTCCAGGGTGAAGGTAGGGTAACACCTACTGGAGGCCCGAACCCACGCACGTTGAAAAGTGCGGGGATGAGGTGTGGGTAGGGGTGAAATGCCAATCGAACTTGGAGATAGCTGGTTCTCCCCGAAATAGCTTTAGGGCTAGCCTCAAGGGAAGAGTCTTGGAGGTAGAGCACTGATTGAGCTAGGGGCCCTCATCGGGTTACCGAACTCAGTCAAACTCCGAATGCCAATGACTTATCCTTGGGAGTCAGACTACGAGTGATAAGATCCGTGGTCGAGAGGGAAACAGCCCAGATCACCAGCTAAGGTCCCTAAGTGCACGTTAAGTGGAAAAGGATGTGGAGTTGCCCAGACAACCAGGATGTTGGCTTAGAAGCAGCCATCATTTAAAGAGTGCGTAATAGCTCACTGGTCGAGTGACTCTGCGCCGAAAATGTACCGGGGCTAAACGTGCCACCGAAGCTGTGGGATGACCGTTGGTCATCGGTAGGGGAGCGTTCTAAGGGCGTCGAAGCGAGACCGGAAGGACTCGTGGAGCGCTTAGAAGTGAGAATGCCGGTATGAGTAGCGAAAACAGAGGTGAGAATCCTCTGCACCGAAAGCCTAAGGGTTCCTGAGGAAGGTTCGTCCGCTCAGGGTTAGTCGGGACCTAAGCCGAGGCCGAAAGGCGTAGGTGATGGGCAACAGGTAGAGATTCCTGTACCACCTCCTCACCGTTTGAGCGATGGGGGGACGCAGGAAGGTAGGGCGAGCAGGCTGCTGGAATAGCCTGTCCAAGCGGTTAGGCTGCCAGATAGGCAAATCCGTCTGGCGCAAAGGCGGAGCCGTGATGGCGAAGGGACCATCGGTCCCGAAGTCCCCGATCCTACACTGCCAAGAAAAGCCTCTAGCGAGGTGAGAGGTGCCCGTACCGCAAACCGACACAGGTAGGCGAGGAGAGAATCCTAAGGTGCGCGGGAGAACTCTCGTTAAGGAACTCGGCAAAATGACCCCGTAACTTCGGGAGAAGGGGTGCTCTCTTGGGTGAATAGCCCGAGGGAGCCGCAGTGAAAAGGCCCAAGCGACTGTTTATCAAAAACACAGGTCTCTGCGAAGCCGAAAGGCGAAGTATAGGGGCTGACACCTGCCCGGTGCTGGAAGGTTAAGGGGAGCGCTTAGCGCAAGCGAAGGTGCGAACCGAAGCCCCAGTAAACGGCGGCCGTAACTATAACGGTCCTAAGGTAGCGAAATTCCTTGTCGGGTAAGTTCCGACCCGCACGAAAGGTGTAACGACTTGGGCACTGTCTCAACGAGAGACCCGGTGAAATTATACTACCTGTGAAGATGCAGGTTACCCGCGACAGGACGGAAAGACCCCGTGGAGCTTTACTGCAGCCTGATATGGAATTTTGGTATCGCTTGTACAGGATAGGTGGGAGCCTGGGAAGCCGGAGCGCCAGCTTCGGTGGAGGCGCCGGTGGGATACCACCCTGGCGGTATTGAAATTCTAACCCGCACCCCTGATCGGGGTGGGAGACAGTGTCAGGTGGGCAGTTTGACTGGGGCGGTCGCCTCCCAAAAGGTAACGGAGGCGCCCAAAGGTTCCCTCAGAATGGTTGGAAATCATTCGTAGAGTGCAAAGGCACAAGGGAGCTTGACTGCGAGACGGACAGGTCGAGCAGGGACGAAAGTCGGGCTTAGTGATCCGATGGTTCCGTATGGAAGGGCCATCGCTCAACGGATAAAAGCTACCCCGGGGATAACAGGCTGATCTCCCCCAAGAGTCCACATCGACGGGGAGGTTTGGCACCTCGATGTCGGCTCATCGCATCCTGGGGCTGTAGTCGGTCCCAAGGGTTGGGCTGTTCGCCCATTAAAGCGGTACGCGAGCTGGGTTCAGAACGTCGTGAGACAGTTCGGTCCCTATCCGTCGCGGGCGCAGGAAATTTGAGAGGAGCTGTCCTTAGTACGAGAGGACCGGGATGGACGCACCGCTGGTGTACCAGTTGTCCCGCCAGGGGCACCGCTGGGTAGCTATGTGCGGAAGGGATAAGCGCTGAAAGCATCTAAGCGTGAAGCCCCCCTCAAGATGAGATTTCCCATCGCGTCAAGCGAGTAAGATCCCTCGAAGATGACGAGGTCGATAGGTCCGAGGTGGAAGCGTGGCGACACGTGCAGCTGACGGATACTAATCGATCGAGGACTTAACCACACGAAAAGCGGAGGTGCCGCGCTTAGCTCTCGAAGCCAAATGTTCTTCGCCCGCTGAGGTGCTTGCACCTCAAGGGAGAAGGTTATTTGGCGCAAGAGAGCTAGGCACCGGAGCTAGACATCATGAAAAGCGTAGGTACCTCCGGAGCTAGACACCACGAAAAGCGCAGACGTCTGGCTTCTTCCAAACAGACGGTTATCTAGTTTTGAAGGAATGAAATCCTCTTGACAATGAATATAGTTCCATTATAATAAAATTTGTCCATCGTTTGCCTAGTGACTATAGCGGAGAGGAAACACCCGTTCCCATCCCGAACACGGAAGTTAAGCTCTCCAGCGCCGATGGTAGTTGGGGCCAGCGCCCCTGCAAGAGTAGGTCGTCGCTAGGCAAGTTTATATGGAGGATTAGCTCAGCTGGGAGAGCACTTGCCTTACAAGCAAGGGGTCGGCGGTTCGATCCCGTCATCCTCCACCACGATTGTATGACTGATTTGGCTCGGTAGCGACGAGCAATACTTCCATGAATATGCTACGAGTTGTCCTGACGCATCTAACATCATTGAATCAGCTAGAAGAGGAAGGGACACAGAACATAAACTTAGCTAGTAGAGGAAGAGGCAACGAATAAAAGTTCGAAAATGTATATGGCTCGGTAGCTCAGTCGGTAGAGCAAAGGACTGAAAATCCTTGTGTCGGCGGTTCGATTCCGTCCCGAGCCACCACTTAAATATATCCTATGCCGGCTTAGCTCATTGGTAGAGACGAGCCTAAGCTTCTGTGAATATGCTACGAGTTGTCCCGACGCATCCACTTCTGTGAATAAACTGGTAGAGGAAGGGACACAAAAAAATTAAGGGTATATATCAATGTTTTTTATGCCGGCTTAGCTCAATTGGTAGAGCAACTGACTTGTAATCAGTAGGTTGCGGGTTCAAGTCCTGCAGCCGGCATCCCTATAATGTACGAGCCATTAGCTCAGCAGGGGAAGCAACGAGCCTAAGCTTCGATGAATCTGCTGCGAGTTGTCCCGACGCATTTGACACCTTTGAATTCGCTAGTAGAGGAAGGGACAACAAAAATACTGAGTGTCCTGATTTCATATATGAGCCATTAGCTCAGTCGGTAGAGCATCTGACTTTTAATCAGAGGGTCGGAGGTTCGAGTCCTCCATGGCTCACCACTTTGCGGGTGTGGCGGAATTGGCAGACGCACCAGACTTAGGATCTGGCGCCTCACGGCGTGGGGGTTCAAGTCCCTCCACCCGCATACTTAGGTGTATGCGGAAGTAGTTCAGTGGTAGAACACCACCTTGCCAAGGTGGGGGTCGCGGGTTCGAACCCCGTCTTCCGCTCCACCATTCGCCGGGGTGGCGGAATTGGCAGACGCACAGGACTTAAAATCCTGGGGTAGGTAACTACCGTGCCGGTTCGAGTCCGGCCCTCGGCACATGCGCTCGTAGCTCAATTGGATAGAGCATCTGACTACGGATCAGAAGGTTAGGGGTTCGAATCCTCTCGAGCGCGCCATAGCGGGAAGTAGCTCAGCTTGGTAGAGCACATGGTTTGGGACCATGGGGTCGCAGGTTCGAATCCTGTCTTCCCGATTTTAGTGAATATGGGGCCTTAGCTCAGCTGGGAGAGCGCCTGCTTTGCACGCAGGAGGTCATCGGTTCGATCCCGATAGGCTCCACCATTTCATTAACTAGTTCATGGCGGCGTAGCTCAGCTGGCTAGAGCGTACGGTTCATACCCGTGAGGTCGGGGGTTCGATCCCCTCCGCCGCCATTATAATGGACCTTTAGCTCAGCTGGTTAGAGCAGACGGCTCATAACCGTCCGGTCGTAGGTTCGAGTCCTACAAGGTCCACCATATTTTCAATATGTTGGAGGAGTACCCAAGTCTGGCTGAAGGGGTCGGTCTTGAAAACCGAGAGGCGCCACAAGGCGCGCGGGGGTTCGAATCCCTCCTCCTCCGCCATAAAGGAAATGGACAACTGTTTTGGTTTTGTATCGTCGCGGGGTGGAGCAACGAGCCTAAGCTTCTGTGAATATGCTACGAGTTGTCCCGACGCATCTAACATCGTTGAATCAGCTAGAAGAGGAAGGGACAGCGAAAGAATCCACTCCGAGTTGCCTCGACGCATTTGACACCTTTGAATTGGCTAGTAGAGGAAGAGGCAACGAATTTAATTAAGCCATTCTAAATTCAATTATTTTTATCGTCGCGGGGTGGAGCAGTCCGGTAGCTCGTCGGGCTCATAACCCGAAGGTCGCAGGTTCAAATCCTGCCCCCGCAACCAATATGGTCCCGTAGTGTAGTGGTTAACATGCCTGCCTGTCACGCAGGAGATCGCGGGTTCGAGTCCCGTCGGGACCGCCATTCCAAAATTCTCTATGTCGGCTTAGCTCAATTGGTAGAGACGAGCCTAAGCTTCTGTGAATATGCTGCGAGTTGTCCCGACGCATCTACATCTGTGAATAAACTGGCAGAGGAAGGGACACAAAAAAATTAAGGGTATATATAAATGTTGTTATGCCGGCTTAGCTCAATTGGTAGAGCAACTGACTTGTAATCAGTAGGTTGCGGGTTCAAGTCCTGCAGCCGGCACCAGAATGTGGCGACTATGGCGAAGTGGTTAACGCACCAGATTGTGGCTCTGGCATTCGTGGGTTCGATTCCCATCACCCGCTTTCTTGGGCCTATAGCTCAGCTGGTTAGAGCGCACGCCTGATAAGCGTGAGGTCGGTGGTTCAAGTCCACTTAGGCCCACTATTGCATTTTATCTTGTAGTAAGTTAAACTATAGTTAAGTTCGTTTTATCCCGTAATCGCTTACCGATGAAGAATACATCCATGAATCCACTCTGAGTTACTTTGACGTGTCTAGCTTCTTGGAGATGGCTAGCAGAGGAAGAGGCAGAGGATACGCTAAAGGCGATCTGTTGTTACGTTTTATTATTCCGCAATAGCTCAGCGGTAGAGCAACCGGCTGTTAACCGGTAGGTCGTAGGTTCGAATCCTACTTGCGGAGCCATACGGAGAAGTACCCAAGTGGCTGAAGGGGACGGTTTGCTAAACCGTTAGGTCGCAGTTTTGCGGCGCGCGGGTTCAAATCCCGCCTTCTCCGCCATCGAACATGGCCCGTTGGTCAAGTGGTTAAGACACCGCCCTTTCACGGCGGTAACACGGGTTCGAATCCCGTACGGGTCATCAAAGCACCGGAATAACTGGTGCTTTTCTTCTTTTCTCCTTTATGTATAAAATAGGAATAGCAGGAAAAACGAAATTTGTCGAATTTTGCGTTTTATCGTTGCAATATCTTACATTGTCTGTTATAATAATGTTAGTTTCATTTAAAAAAAGAAACATGGTACTGCGGGTTCGATTTTCATTACCCGCTCCATTACAAATAATGGTTATGGGGACAACGCAGTGTTTCGTTTCTAAAAAAGAACGAGGCATTGCGTTTTTTATTTTTTGTATTTTTATATTAATAATTTAAACGTTGCTTCTCCGCCATGAATTTGAAAAAACATGTTTTTCATTGACCCCAATATTCTTTCACATTGTTCTCGTGGCGTAGAAGGCAATAAATAGACAATTTGCAAGGCGTTTTTTGTTTCTTTTGTTACAGCGGTCCGCTCGGAATCGACAATCGGACTGCCGAAAGGTCCGCGCATATCTTTCGACACGAGTTTGCGGGAAAAGTTGACGGTGCGCCCATTAATCGCCATATATTCATCTTGCTCGGTTCCGATATCAATTGTAATAGGTCCTTCCAGTTTATCGAGGTCATAAATCCCGATTGGAATTTTATAATACAGCGAAAAGAAATTATTTACGTCGGCTGCGGAATGAATCGTTGAGATAAAACTTTTCTTCTGAATCCGCCGATATAAACTCTCAGAAGAAGGACGGTATCTGCTTGGGTCCGTACCAATGGTTTTAAAGACTTTACGCCATTCCGCTAACTCAGGAATATCGGCAATAGCAGTTTCCTGCAGATCAAAATAAATCGATTCTTGAAATAATTGGAGTCTTCCTTTTAGCATTTGCGGAGAATCGTCCACGACGATATGATGATAACGGATAATCCCAACTTTAAATTCGGGGATTATTTGTTTAAGCGTGTTGGCAACAATCGCTTCCATGCATTCTCACCTCGGATTTTTTTCTTTTATTGTAACATAGATCACGAGATTGGATGAAAGGAGGGCTTGCGATGAATGTGGTGGCACTTAAACAGGAGATTATTGCATATAGCAAAACAATTGGAATTGATAAAATCGGCTTTGCCAGCGCAGATCCGTTTGTGGAGCTAAAGGAGCGGTTACGCCGCCAGCAGGAATTAGGATATCAATCGGGATTTGAAGAGCCGGATATTGAAAAGAGAACAAATCCTTCCTTGCTTTTGCCGGAAGCAAAGTCGATTATTGCCATTGCTTTGGCGTATCCATCGAAAATGAAAAACGCTCCCCGCGGCACGAGGACGGAAAGAAGAGGAATTTTTTGCCGGGCATCATGGGGGAAGGACTACCACGATATTTTGCGGGAGCGTCTTGAAAAATTAGAAGCATTTATTTTGGAAAAAGTACCACAGGCCCGCGTCAAATCCATGGTAGATACGGGGGAACTGGCAGACCGCGCTGTTGCCGAGCGCGCAGGGATTGGCTGGAGCGGGAAAAACTGTTCCATTATTACTCCCGAGTTTGGCTCCTTTGTTTATTTAGGAGAGATGATTACCAATATTCCATTTCCCCCCGATGAACCGATTGAGAGCCGCTGCGGTACGTGCACAAAGTGTATTGATGCTTGCCCGACAGGAGCGCTTGTGCAAGGCGGACAGTTAAATGCGCAGCGATGCATCGCATTTTTAACGCAAACGAAAGGCTTTTTAGCCGATGAGTTTCGCGATAAAATTGGAAACCGTTTATATGGATGCGATACGTGCCAAATGGTTTGTCCGGAAAATAAGGGAAAAGATTTTCACTTACACCCAGAGATGGAACCAGATCCGGAAGTAGCAAAACCAAAGCTAATCCCGCTTTTGCATATCAGCAACCGCGAATTTAAAGAAAAATTTGGTCCGATTGCCGGATCGTGGCGCGGGAAAAAACCGATTCAACGCAATGCCATTTTAGCTTTAGCACATTATAAGGATAAAACAGCTATCCCGCATTTGTTAAAGTTATTAAGAGAAGACAGCCGTCCGGTCATTCGCGGTACGGCAGCATGGGCGCTCGGAAAAATTGGCGATACAAGCGTAATTGTGGATTTACAAGAAGCGAGCCAAACAGAAACAGACCCGGAAGTTCTTGCCGAAATAGAAAAAGGACTGCAATTGTTGCAAGCATCGAAAGAATAGGGAAAATTTCGCTCCTCCGTCACATAAGGTAGTAAAAAAAGAAAGTGGGGAGCGGCGTGAAAAAGCAACTACAACATTTGCTTACAAAGCGGGCGCAGCTATTTGTTTCCATAAGGGACGATATGATGGAAGAAGCGGTGGAGAGAAAACGGCAGCTATGTGAAAAACGCGGGGCGGAAATGGTTCGTTGTACGATCCATTGCCAAGTTGTAGGCAGGCATGTAATGGAAAACGAAGCAAGGCTTACTTATCTCGCACATTATCAGTTTTTGATCAAGCATGGCAGCAAGATGTATGTGGAGGAGCAAATAGAGGAAAGACAGGCGTATTTTATGCACGGAGAATTAATAAAGGATGAAAAGGTGAGCAAAGCGGATGAGAGAATGGATTCTCCGCGTTTAGAACGCGAGATGCCAGTGGATGAACGAATTTCGTATGAATATAATCGGGCAAAGGCGGTGCGTTATGCGGAAACATGGTGGAACAACTACAATCCAGCGTTTCCACGGTTTGAGGTAGATTGCACGAATTTTATTTCCCAATGTTTATACGCAGGTGGAGCGCCGATGACTGGATATCCAAATCGCGCCAAAGGATGGTGGTGCAAAAACAACAATTGGAGCTATAGTTGGGCGGTGGCAAATTCTTTCCGTTGGTACTTAAGCGGATCACGTGTTGGATTACAAGCGGTTGAAGTATCGTCACCAGAACAATTGATGGCTGGAGATGTTATTTGTTATGATTTTCAAGGGGACGGCCGTTTTGATCATTCGACGATCGTTGTGGCGAAGGATAAAGATGGGATGCCGCTAGTAAATGCACATACTACCAACAGCCGCATGCGTTACTGGTCGTACGAAGATTCTAGTGCGTACACACCAAAGATTCGCTACAAGTTTTTTCATATTATCGACCGAAAATAATCAAATCGTTTGAGGTGAAGCAACTATGCCACTACATGTAGTATTGTACCAGCCAGAAATTCCAGCAAATACGGGAAATATCGCCCGTACCTGTGCAGCAACAGACACAGCGCTTCATTTGATTCGTCCGCTCGGCTTTTCAACGGATGATAAAATGCTAAAGCGTGCAGGGCTCGACTATTGGCCATATGTTAATATTTCTTATTATGATTCATTAGATGAGTTATTTGAACAGTATCCGCACGGAGAATTTTACTTTATTACGAAGTTTGGCAAAAAATACTATGATTCCTTTGATTTTAGCGATACCGAAAAAGATCTTTTCTTTGTGTTTGGCCGGGAAACGACGGGATTGCCGAAAGATTTGCTGGAGGCGAATATGGATCGTTGCCTGCGCATTCCAATGAACGACAAAGTCCGCTCCTTAAATTTATCCAATACAGCGGCGATTTTGGTGTATGAAGCATTGCGCCAGCAAAAATTTAACGGTTTATTTTAATGAAAAAAACGACCTTCTGAAACGGAGGTCGTTTTTTTCCGCGTTAATTTTTTACGCCTGGCTTATCTTCATAACCAGCTGTAAAGATGGCAGTTAAGAAAGCGATCATGACGCCTAATACAAGCAATGTACGCATCCCTGCTTCCTCCTTTATGAAATGATGGCTCCATCTCTCATTATAGCGAATATGACAAGCGTTGTGAATGGAAGCACGGTTGGAACCATGTGACAAAATTTTTTTTGCAACGAATGATACAGGACATCCTTGCATACATTGTAATAATCCTGCTGTTAGACATCAAGGATAAGGAGGTCCTTTATGGATATTTTAAAGAAAATTGCACGATATCGGGAAGAAGAAGAGCGGTTAAGATGGGAAGGAACGTTTGCGGAGTATTTAGAGATTTTGAAAGAAAAGCCTTGGATTGCTCAGTCCGCACATTCACGCGTTTATAATATGATTAAAGATGCAGGAGTAGAGGAAGTAAACGGAAGAAAACGGTATAAATTTTTCAGCAATCAATTGTTTGGATTAGAAGAAGCGCTCGAACGTCTGGTGGAAGAATATTTCCATCCAGCGGCAAAACGGTTGGATGTGCGCAAACGGATTTTGTTACTAATGGGACCTGTCGGTGGTGGAAAATCAACGCTTGTTACATTGCTAAAACGGGGGCTAGAGGAGTATTCGAAAACAGAACGCGGTGCCGTATATGCGATTAAAGGCTGCCCGATGCACGAAGATCCGCTTCATTTAATTCCCCATCATTTACGTGACGATTTTTATAGGGAATATGGGATCCGCATTGAAGGAGAACTTTCACCATTGAACATGATGCGATTGGAAAAAGAATATGGCGGGCGTATTGAAGATGTCATGGTAGAGAGAATTTTCTTCTCGGAAAATAAACGCGTTGGCATCGGGACGTTCAGCCCATCGGATCCGAAATCCCAGGATATTGCGGATCTTACAGGAAGCATTGATTTTTCTACCATTGCCGAATATGGTTCAGAATCAGATCCACGAGCTTATCGGTTTGACGGAGAGCTAAATAAAGCTAATCGCGGAATTATGGAATTTCAAGAAATGTTAAAGTGTGATGAAAAGTTTCTCTGGCATTTGCTTTCCTTAACGCAGGAAGGAAATTTCAAAGCAGGACGATTTGCGTTAATAAGCGCTGATGAATTGATTATCGCCCATACGAACGAAACGGAATATCGCTCGTTTATCGCCAATAAAAAGAATGAAGCGCTTCATTCACGGATTATTGTCATGCCGATTCCGTATAACTTGCGCGTATCGGAAGAGGAACGGATTTACGAAAAAATGATTCGCGAAAGCGATGTCGCCGATGTGCACATTGCTCCGCATACGCTGCGAATTGCCGCTATGTTTACGATTTTAACAAGATTAAAAGAATCGAAACGGCCGGATGTCGATCTCATCAAAAAAATGCGTCTGTATGACGGGGAAATGCTCGAAGGATTTAATGAAGTTGATGTCGAGGAATTGAAAAAAGAACATCCGGATGAAGGAATGAGCGGAATTGATCCTCGCTACGTCATTAACCGGATTTCCGCCTGCATCATTCGCAAAGAAGTTCCATCGATTAATGCGCTAGATGTACTGCGCTCGCTCAAAGAGGGGCTTGACCAGCATCCATCCATTTCGAAAGAGGATAAAGAGCGGTATTTGAACTTTATTTCACTCGTGCGAAAGGAATATGATGAAATTGCGAAGCAAGAAGTGCAAAAAGCATTTGTCTACTCGTATGAAGAGTCGGCGAAAACATTGATGGACAATTACTTGGATAATGTAGAGGCATATTGCAATAAAACGAAGCTGCGCGATCCATTGACAGGCGAGGAAATGAATCCAGATGAAAAGCTGATGCGTTCGATCGAAGAGCAAATCGGCATTTCCGAAAATGCGAAAAAGGCATTCCGGGAAGAAATTTTGATTCGTATTTCTGCCTATGCACGGAAAGGGCAAAGATTTGATTACAATTCACATGAACGGCTGCGGGAAGCGATTCAAAAGAAATTATTTGCTGACTTAAAAGATATTGTAAAAATCACCACTTCTACAAAAACTCCAGATGAGCAACAGTTAAAGAAAATTAATGAGGTTGTGGCACGCTTGATTGATGAATATGGCTATAATTCCACGTCTGCCAATGAACTGCTCCGCTATGTTGGCAGCCTGTTAAACCGCTAGCATGCCTAAAGCCATTAGGCATGCTTTTTTGCACCTCATTTTGACATAAATGCAGAAGAAATCGGGATTGTCCACTTAAAATTGAGTTTGTAACTTTCGTAATAATTTGTCAATTATTTTGATTTTTTGCATAGGATAGAGTAAACAAACTGTCACTTATCCATTATGTTTTTTGACGCCAACATCAGTATATGCTGAAAAGAAAAAAGTGTGAAAATTATTTTGGATGAGGAGGGGAAAAAATGAAAGGAAACTTTGTTGTATCGAAAGAAGACTGGTCCCTCCACCGGAAAGGACATGATGATCAAAAGCGTCACCAAGAAAAAGTCAAGGAAGCGATTAAAAATAATTTGCCGGATTTAATTACCGAAGAAAGCATTATTATGTCAAACGGACGCGACGTGATTAAAATTCCAATCCGTTCTTTAGATGAATATAAAATTCGTTATAACTATGAGAAAAATAAACATGTCGGCCAAGGGGATGGAGACAGCCAAGTTGGCGACGTGGTGGCAAAAGAAGGAGCTGGGGAGGGACAGGGACCTGGAAAAGGGCAAGAAGCTGGCGACTTGCCAGGTCAAGACTATTATGAAGCAGAAGTATCGCTGATGGAATTGGAGGAAGCGCTGTTCAGCCAATTAGAGCTGCCGAATTTAAAAAGAAAAGAAGCGGATCAAAACGTTGTACAACACATCGAATTTAATGATATTCGCCGTACTGGTTTAACAGGGAATATCGATAAAAAACGAACGATGCTCGCCGCATTTAAGAGAAATGCGATGAATGGCAATCCAAGTTTTTATCCGATTTATCGTGAAGATTTAAGATTTAGAACGTGGAATGAAGTGGTAAAACCAGAGTCGAAAGCAGTTGTTCTTGCGATGATGGATACGAGCGGTTCCATGGGATTATGGGAAAAATATATGGCACGCAGCTTCTTCTTCTGGATGACCCGCTTTTTACGTACAAAATACGAAACCGTAGAAATCGTATTTATTGCACATCATACGGAGGCAAAAGTAGTTACCGAGGATGAATTTTTCACCAAAGGGGAGAGCGGCGGTACGATTTGTTCCTCCGCCTATCGAAAAGCGTTAGAGCTGATTGAAACGCAATATTCACCATTGCGCTATAATATTTATCCGTTCCACTTTTCTGATGGAGATAACTTAACATCGGATAACGCTCGTTGTGTCAAACTTGTTCAAGAACTAATGGAAGTGTCCAATATGTTTGGGTATGGCGAGGTAAACCAGTACAATCGCCATTCAACACTAATGTCTGCTTACAAAAACATTAAAGATGAAAAATTCCGCTATTATGTTCTCAAACAAAAATCTGATGTATTTCATGCGATGAAAACGTTCTTTCGCAAAGAAGAAAGTATGCAATTTGTATAATCTCCTACGAACAGATGATAGGAGATTTTTCTTTTGATTGGACTTTGATTTAAGGATGGCGAATCACACTGTTCCTGACACCAAAACAGAACAAAAAAAGAGAAAGCACTGGCAAGATCCTGGCAATAATGTTAGCGACAAAACAAACATTAAGGAAGTCTCCTTTCTATATCACTAGGATTACCAGAATTTAAAATTCTTAAACAAGAACTTCTTTTCTATGGTTATACGGTTCAAGGTTTGCTGACATAAGAAAAGGTCCCGTTTGCGTACAGAAACGGGACACATTTTCTTTTTAAAAAAAGTGGTTCATCACCAAATTTTGTGATTTAGTGACAAAAAAGAGAAAGCACTGACGAGATCCTGGCAATAATGTTAGCGGTGAAATAAACATTAAGGAGGTCTCGTAAGTGCTTTCTATACCACTAGGATTGCCAGAATTTAAAGTTATTAAACAAGAACTTCTTTCCTATGGTTATGCGATTCATGTAGAGAAAACAGAGACACAGGAACGTTGCCCTCATTGTGGGTTTGCCACTTCCTCTGTCCACGACAGACGGACAAGAAAAGTACGGGATTTGGCGATTTTCCATCAACCGGTGTACTTGTTCGTAAAGGTAAAGCGCTATCGGTGCTGGAATTGTTCCCAAGTGTTTTCCGCCTCTTTGGAATCGATTCCACCCAATCAACACTACACCAATCGATTTTGTGAGTACTTGTATGAACTTTGTGAAGGCTCCACCATTCAAGAGGTTAGCCGAAAGCACCGCATCCCATATACGACATTGGAACGCATCTATTACTCCATCGCATCGAAAAAAGCAAAAGAGCGCCAAGCAGCAAAGGGGGCATCTTTTCAGGAAGGGATGGTGCTTAGCTTAGATGAAATCGCGGTAAAAAAGGGACATCAGTATGAAACCGTATTGATGGATGCCAAAGCCGGATCGGTCATGGGAATGCATGCCGATCGCCAATGTGACTCCGCCATCAACTTGTTGAGCCAAAATGTCCTGTCGAAAGAAATGGTCCAAACGGTGATTCTTGACATGTGGGAACCTTATCATAAGGCGGTTCGTGCCCTGTTTCCATCTGCTTCGATTGTCATCGATAAGTACCATGTGGTTCAAAAAGTGACACAAGCCTTGGATCAAGCAAGAAAGGAATTTTCTCCATTGAAAAAGGCTCGATATCTTCTCTTAAAAGGATGTGAAAAGCTTCGTAAGGACCAACGGCTTCGATTAGACGATATCTTGGAGGAGTATCCGGCACTTTCCATTGCTTATTATCTGAAAGAGTTGTTTCGGGATTTTTACCGAACCGATGGATATAACGAAGCAAAGGAACGCTTGGAAGAATGGATTAAGTTAGCCAAACAGAGCCCTTTTGCTTCTTTTCAGGAAGCAGCCAACACGCTTGAAAGGTGGAAGGAGCCTATTCTTTCCTACTTTTTGTGCCCATATACAAATGCCCGGATCGAGGGGACGAATCACAAGATCAAAAACATCAAACGCCGGGCATATGGCTATCGAAATCTAGAACGGTTTCGTTTGCGTGTATTTCTGGAGTGTACAGGGAACACTACAGGTAGTCAGGCTGCTTAAGCGCTCCCTTCTTCCGCTATCGGTATGATAGTTGGTAGAATGGAACCCGTCAAGGAAAGCACTTGACTGTTTCCATTCTACCAACTTCGTGGTCTGTATGCGGAAGAAGGATACTGACTGATGAACCTATTTCATCCAGCTAACATGTTTCTAGGATTGAGTAGAAATCACAGAAAATGGTGAAGACCCAAAAAAGTATTCAATTGGACGAGCTGGTAGATTCATTGGAGTCTGCCGCTTCTCCGTCTGGCTTTGCTGAATCCGTTTTTCGTATCGTTTCAATCATTGCTAAAGCAGGCGCAAGCTCTTCTTTGTCTTTTGGCGTTTGAATCGTCACCAGCATAGGAACAGGGCTGCTTGCAGCGATGACATGAACCGTCATGTTTTCCGAGTGTGCTGTATACCAAGCGGCTCCTTTCAATGGTTCTGGAAGATTTGCGCTGTCCTGGCGAACGGCATCGGAAGACACTGCCTGTGCTTGTTCTTCAGCTAGTTTCGCATAATCTATTCCGTTCCCTTCCGCATGAAGGAGGCGGATTCTGACCAAGCTGTTATTTTGCATTAACACATCGGAATGCGGCTCTTCGGCGTCAAGCTCCCAACCTTTTAGTACATATAAGGAAAAGCCTTGGTTGTCGCTTGTTTTTAAAGAAGCAGTTTCTTTCACTTCTTTTCCATCAGCCATATAAGATAATTGCATTTCGGAAGGACGCGCTTCTTGTTGTTTGTTTTCTTTTGCATTAGCGGCACCGTTTTTGGAGGTGCTGTTTTCGTTTTTAGAAGAAGGTTGTGCTGTCTTTGATTGCTCTGTATGATTCGATTGCGTCGTTTCCGTTTGGTTTGTGCCGTTATTAGAAGGATTCGGTTGTTTTACTTCGTTTGTTTCTTTCGTTCCGCATCCTGAAACAAGAGCGATCACCGTGATGGCAGTTATCAATGGTTTCCAAGTTAATTTCATCCATCATTCCCCCTTACATTATATATCACTTATTATACCAGTTCGAATCATGAAGGAGGAATGTTAAGGCGATAAATGTTTTTTGCTACAATAATTAATTAGAGATTAGTAGTGCAAGGGAACGCGTTTGTGTCATGCATAATTTTTTTACAATCGCTGCGAATAGATTGCAAAAGTCATTGACGCCTCCACCATCGCTGCTTTTATTCCATACGTCTGTCCATAGTTTTTACGAAGTTCTACTGTTGCATGAACAATGTTTTAAATGGATCGTTTTTATTATAATATTCCCGCTTTGCTTTGGGATTGGCTTCTAAAGCTATATAGGCTCCAATCCATTCCACCGCGCATAGAAACAAAATCGACAATATTCCGCTTATCATTGTTTTTTTCCTCCTTTATGTTGTTTGAGGATACAATAATGTATGAAACGCGTTTCAATACAATAGTTTTTTGAAAAAAGGTGATAAGATGGCAAATATCCGCGAAATCGCCAAAGAAGCAGGGGTTTCCGTGGCAACGGTGTCAAGAGTGCTAAACGGCTATCCTTACGTGCGGGAAGAGAAAAGAAATGCGGTATGGGAAGCGGTAGAAAAATTAAATTACACGAAAAACATTAATGCGGTTCATTTAGCGAAAGGAAAAACGTCGATTGTTGGGGTCATGCTTCCCTACGTGAATCACCCGTATTTCGGCGCCGTATTGGAGGGAATATCAAAAGAGGCGCTTCGTCACCGGTACCACCTTTTGTTATTTCAAACGAATTATGATGTGGAAAAAGAATTAGAGGCGCTTGAGATGATGCGGATGAAACAAGTGGACGGGCTGATTGTTTGTTCGCATGTGGCAGGCTGGGAAATCATTGCACAGTATAAGGAAGATGGACCGATTGTTTTATGCGAGGATGTCGGCGATCAAGATTTTTTGTCCGTCTACATTGACCATTATGAAGCGTTTGCTAAGGCGTTGCGCTATTTAATTCGGAAAGGGCATCGGCACATCGGTTATTGCATTGGAAGAACGACAGGGACAAACAGCAAAGCTCGGGAAACGGCATATTATGACACGCTGCGGCAAGTTGGCGTCGAGCCGCGAAAAGAGTGGATTTTTGATCATTGTTTATACGTCGAAGACGGAAAGCGGGTGATCCAGCAATGGATAGGGATGTCCGAAAAGCCGAGCGCGCTGCTTGTATCGAGCGACCAAGTGGCGGCAGGCATTGTGTTGTGGGGGAGAAAAGAAGGGGTGAAGATCCCTGGTGATCTTGCGATTGTCAGTTTTGATAATCACCCAATTTCGGAACCGCTTCAGATCACAACAATGGAGTTGCCGCTTGCGTTGATGGGAACGAAGGCCTTTCGTCTCATTTATCATTACATCGAAACGGGGAATATCGTGAAGAAAAAGGAAAAACTGCCTGTCCGTTTCATGGAACGCTCATCGGTATAAGAACATGGCAGCTGTTTCCCTTATATGTGTTTCATTATGTATCGGTTTACTGGGCGTCCAATTCCGCCATATTGAACGTCGAGAGTGACTTTCCCTTTCTTTTCTAAGTATTCTAGATAACGGCGTGCTGTTACTCGCGCGATACCGACTCCTTCGGCCACTTCTTCCGCGGAAACCGGGCTTGTTTGTTTTTGGAGATAATGTACGATTTTTTGCAATGTCACTTCGTTTAAGCCTTTTGGCAGTTCATAGTGCGGCGTAGATGTTTGCTGTTCCGCCGTTTGCAAAAGAGCATCCAACTCTTTCTGGGTTAGCGTTTCTTTTTCGGCTAACGTTTGGCGAAAGGCATGGTAATTTTCGAGCGCCTGTTTGAGGCGTTCAAATTTAAACGGTTTCATAATGTAGTCAAAAGCGCCGTTTTGCAATACACGGCGTACGGTATCGATGTCACTTGCTGCGGTGATGGCAATGACATCGACTTCATATCCTTCGGAACGAATTTCTTTCAATGTTTCAAGACCATCCTTGTGAGGCATGTAAATATCGATAATCACTAAATCGGGATGAAGTGCGCGAATTAATTGTATCCCTTCCATACCATTTCCAGCGATGCCGATCACATGAAACCCTTTCACTTGTTCGATGAACTGACGGTTTACTTCCTGTACCATCGGATCGTCTTCAATAAGCAGTACGCGATGCATTTTTCCCCCTCCCTACATGTCAAAAGTAATCGTAAAAATGGTTCCTTTTCCTTTTTCCGATTTTACCTCAATATGCCCCTTTCCTTTTTCTACAATATGTTTTACCAAATATAAACCGAGGCCTCGCCCATTTTTGCCTTTCGTTGAAAACCCTTCTTCGAAAATACGATCGAGATGTTCTTCTTCAATGCCTTGGCCGTTGTCCTCGACTGAGAGAGAGCAAATTTCGTCATTTTGTTCGATACTGACGTATATTTCTTTTTCTCTATCGGTAATGCCGCGAAAAGATTCAAATGCGTTTTCAATTAGATTTCCGAGAATCACGACGAAATCATGATGGTCTAGCGCAGCCGGAAAGGCGTGCAGGCGGCTATGACGGTCGATGATGACGCGAATGCCTAGTTCTTTGCCGCGCCGGATTTTGCTAAGAAGAAGACCGGAAATACTTTCGTCCTTAATATGTTTGCTTAAAAACCGGGTCAGTTCTTCCTGTTCTTCTGTCACTTGAAATACGTATTCAAGCGCTTTTTCTTGATATCCTAATTGAATTAATCCGGCGATCGTATGTAGTTTATTCATATATTCATGGTTTTGTACACGCAAGGCATTGACAAACGCTTTAACACCTGTCAACTCTTCGGCCAGTTTCTTCACTTCGGTACGATCTTGGAAAATAGCGATGGCACCAACTGTTTTGCCGTTTACTCTAATTGGAATGCGATTGCTCCAAATCGTTAAGTTTCCTATTTGTAATTCTTTGTTATAAATAGGTTGATTAATTTCTAATATTTCAGGTAGACGTGTGTCTGGAATAATAGCACGAATTGGTTTACCGATAACGTCTCCTTCGATGCCAAACATCCGTTTAGCCCGGTCATTAAAAATCGTAATTTTTTCATCACTATCGATCGCGATGACTCCTTCATGCATGGCGTTAAATGCTTCGGTACGCTCGACAAGGAGCTTGGCAATTTCATGCGGTTCAAGCTGAAACATTTGCCGCTTGATATGAGAAGCAAGCAACCAAGCGCCAATACCGCCAATCAATAAAGAAAGGCTTATCGTAATGAAAATTTCTTCCTTTACAGCACCGATCGCTTCAAAAAAGGTTGGCAGCCGGTACGCGGCGATCACGACCCCAATTTGTTGGTGATCTTGACTCATAATCGGGACGAATGCACGAATGACGGTGCCAATTTCGCCGCGCGCTTTCGATGTGTAAGTATGTTCGGCGAAGGCAGGTCCTTCATCAGCGCCGTGAGAAACACGGCCAATCATTGATGGGATCGGGTGGGAAAGCCGGATTTTATTCATATCGAGCACAACAATATAGTCGGCGTTGTGAATAATGCGGACGCGTTCGACAATGATGTTGATCGAAGCGCGTTCTTTTTTGCTTCCCACTATATGCGATTTAATTTCAGGCAGTTCCGATACCGTACGTGCGGTTAACAAGGCGCGTTGCTGCAGTTCTTCTTCTTTCGTATGGAAGAAATCACCGATAACAAATATCCCGCTTAACAGCAAGGAGAAACTGACGATAAAGAAAATTAAGATCGTAATTTTCCAACGGATCGATAACCGATGCATTGTGCTAGACCTCTTTTGCGGCAAAGGATGAATATATTTGTATTTATTTTAGCATTTTCACAACAATATGATAAAATTTGAATAAAACAATCTCGGAAACGGTGTGGAAAATGAAAAAGCGATGGTGGTTGGCGTTTCTGATTTTGCCGTTTTGCATCGTCAGCGTCGTGTGGCTAGAAACGCAACATTTTCATAAAGAAAATATAGTGTATGACGATGAGCAAAAAGGGTTGAAAAAACAAATTGTCATTTATTTTAGCCACGTAGTGGCAGAAGATACTCCGAAGGGACTGGCAGCGCAAAAGTTTGCTGAGCTGGTAGAGAAAAAGACGAATGGACGGGTAAAAGTAGAAGTATTCCCGAACGGCTCGTTGTATTCCGATGACGAGGAAATCGATGCATTGTTGCGCGGAGACGTGCAAATGATTGCCCCTTCGTTTTCCAAAGTAACGGAATTAATTCCTGAATGGCAAGTGCTAGATTTGCCGTTCTTATTTCATGATTACAGCGATGTGGAACGGACGTTTACTGGAGAGGTCGGAGCGCAGCTTTTGGCAATGCTAGACCAAAAAGGAATTAAAGGATTAGCGTTGTGGAGCAACGGGTTTAAGCAAATGATGAGCACGACCCACCCGCTCATTCATCTTGACGATTTTCGCGGACTGCGCTTTCGCATCATGCCGAGCGCAGTGATTGAAAAACAATTTCGTTTGTTAGGCGGCGAACCGATTGCTGTTCCTTTTGACCACGTGTACCGATCTTTAGAAAAGCACGAGTTTGATGGGCAAGAAAACACCATTTCCAATATTTACTCAAAAGACTTTTACAAATTCCAGCCATATATAACGATCAGCAATCATGGGTATCTGGGTTATGCGGTGATGATGAATAAATCATTTTGGGAAAGCTTGCCGAAAGATATTCAGCAAAAAATAACCGAAGCTATTCAAGAAACAACAAAATGGAATTTGCGCGAATCGCAAAAACAAAATGAACTGCAGTTGGAAAAAATGAAGAAAAATAGGAATGTCTATATTTATGAGTTGTCAAACGAGGAAAAAGAGAAATGGAAGAAGAAATTTGCCCCGTTGTATCAGCAGTTTAAGGAAGAGTTTGGCGACAAACTGCTTCGTGAAATCCAACAAAAATAAAACGGAAAGCGGCCTTTCAACATAGGGCCGCTTTTTTGCAAGACCAAAAAGACCAAAAAGACCATTATTACCATAATATTTTTATTTTCTGAACATTACAGTAACATGATATTTGAAAGCGTTATCAAGACAACGAAAGGAGAGGGGAGAAATGCGGAGCAAGTTTAAAAACTTAACCGTGCAAGTCATTCTTGGAATTATATTAGGAATTATCGTTGGTTTTTTATTCCCTGAATTTGGCGCAAAATTGAAAGTGCTGGCGGATGCATTTATTAAGCTAATTAAAATGGTGATTGCGCCGATTATTTTCTTCACGGTTGTCATCGGAATCGGAAACATGGGGGATTTGAAAAAGGTTGGCCGCATTGGGGGAAAAGCGCTCATTTATTTTGAAATCGTCACGACGTTTGCGCTAGCGATCGGAATTATTGTTGTCAATGTGATTAAACCAGGGGTAGGGTTTAATATCCATGCCGTAAAAGGCGGCGATATATCGCAATATACGAAACAGGCGGAAGAAGTAAATCATGGCGTTATTGAATTTTTGCTCAATATCATTCCGGATAACGTCGTTGGAGCGTTAGCGAAAGGCGAATTATTGCCGATTTTATTCTTTGCCGTCCTATTCGGTCTTGCTGCGGCGGGATTAGGGGAAAAAGCAAAACCGGTTATCGCATTATTTGAACGTTTAGCAGATATTTTCTTCGGTGTTGTTAATATGGTCATGAAAGTATCGCCAATTGCTGCGTTCGGCGCGATGGCGTATACGATTGGCACGTTTGGAATCGGTTCGTTGGTATCGTTAGGAAAATTAATGGGTTCTGTATATATTACGATGGCATTGTTTATCTTTGGTGTGTTAGGTGTGATCGCCAAGTTTTATGGATTTAATATTTTTAAATTTATTGCTTATATCAAAGAAGAAATTTTGCTTGTGCTTGGCACTTCTTCTTCGGAATCGGCACTGCCAAGGTTGATGGAACGTCTTGAAAAATACGGCTGCTCGAAATCGGTTGTCGGGCTTGTTGTGCCGACTGGATATTCATTTAACTTGGATGGAACGTCTATTTATCTTTCGATGGCAGCTATGTTTATTGCGCAAGCTTACGGTATTGATTTAAGTATTTGGCAAGAGCTTACGTTGCTCGGAATTTTAATGCTTACTTCCAAAGGTGCAGCGGGAGTGACAGGTTCAGGATTTATTACACTTGCTGCAACGCTGGCCGCCTTCCCAATGATTCCAGTAGAAGGAATCGCTTTGTTGCTCGGTGTTGACCGCTTTATGTCGGAAGCGCGCGCCATTACGAACATTATTGGTAATGCAGTAGCAACAGTTGTTGTTTCCAAAATGGAAAATGAATTCCATCCTTCTGAAGAACAGAGCACAGAAAGAACAGAGATGATCATTGCCAAGTAAACAGACAGTATTCTATATGCTTTTCTGCCGACGGGTTATCCCTTTCGCTTTCATAGCGAACGAAAGAGGAGGGGGTTTTTCCAGCCAATGGCAGGAAAGCATCCTTTTTTGTTGTTGACAATAAACCCAAAATTTTTATATAATAAATCTCGAATTCAAGATTTATTAATTAAATATTTTGACAGTCTTAAAGGAAGAATGAATGAAAGAAAAAAACCGGACAAATTACTATTTGGAAAGTTCCAACAAGACTGCCAAACGCACAGAGAGCGAAAAATTGTACAAAGGAGAGAAGGCATCATGGCGAATGTAAAATTGGCGATCATTTATTACAGCTCTACAGGTACGAACTATCAATTAGCAAAATGGGCAGAAGAAGCGGCGAAAGAAGCAGGCGCGGAAGTAAAAGTAGTCAAAGTTCCTGAACTTGCGCCAAAAGAAGCAATTGAATCGAATCCAGCGTGGAAAGCGCATGTAGAGGCAACGAAAGATGTTCCGACAGCTACGTTAGCCGATCTTGAGTGGGCGGATGCAATTATTTTCAGCGTGCCGACTCGCTTTGGCAATATACCTTCCCAATTAAAACAATTTTTAGATACAACTGGCGGATTATGGGCACAAGGAAAGCTTGCTAATAAAGTGGTTAGCGCAATGGCATCCGCAGGAAACGCTCATGGCGGCCAAGAACAAACCATTTTGCAGCTATATACGTCAATGTACCACTGGGGTGCGATCGTAGTAGCGCCTGGATATACGGATCCGTCTATTTTCGCGGCAGGTGGAAATCCGTACGGAACGAGTGTAACGGTCGATCAAAATGGAAAAATGGTAGAAGATGTAGAGGCAGCCGTGAAACATCAAGCGCGCCGTACTGTTCAAGTTGCGCAATGGGTGAAAAACGGAATGCAGCAATAAAAGATGAGGTCTTCCCTCATCTTTTTTTTGCATATGGTTGCATTCTTCTTCCTGCACCAACATAATAAAATTAAATAAACTGGAGAAAGGGAGAGGAAAGATGAAACATTTGCAAGACCGAGTGACATTACATAATGGGGTGCAAATGCCGTGGCTTGGACTTGGGGTTTATAAAGTAAAAGAGGGAGAAGAAGTAATCAATGCGGTGCGTACCGCGTTGGAAATTGGATATCGCCATGTGGATACAGCGGCATTTTATCAAAATGAAGAAGGGGTAGGAAAAGCGGTTCGTGAATCAGGGATTCCGCGTGAGGAATTATTTATTACGACAAAAGTATGGAATTCCGACCAAGGATACGAAACAACTTTAAAAGCGTTTGAAACAAGCCTGAAAAAGTTAGGTCTTGACTATGTTGACTTATATTTAGTACATTGGCCGGTCAAAGGGAAATATAAAGAAACATATAAAGCATTAGAAAAATTGTATAAAGATGGGCGTGTGCGGGCGATCGGTGTAAGCAACTTCCAAATCCATCATTTAGAAGACTTAATGGCCGATTGCGAAATTAAACCGATGGTCAACCAAGTGGAATATCATCCGCGTTTGACACAAAAAGAGCTTCATGCTTTTTGCAAGCAGCATGGCATCCAGCTTGAAGCATGGTCGCCGCTGATGAGAGGGGAAATTTTACAGGAACCGACGATTGTTGAAATTGGCAAAAAGTATGGAAAAACGCCTGCTCAAGTCGTGTTGCGCTGGGATTTGCAAAACGAAGTCGTCACCATTCCAAAATCCGTAACGCCAGCGCGCATTAAAGAAAACGCGGATATTTTTGATTTTGCGTTAACCGCTGAAGAAATGGCGAAAATCGACGCGCTCAACATGAACAAACGAATCGGTCCAGATCCGGATAACTTCGATTTTTAATAATGAGAAAAAGGGGCTTTTCCATTGCGGGGAAAGTCCTTTTTTGCAAAACTCCATTGTTTATGCATGTAGACTCTATAGTTGCCTGTAAATTGGATTGTTTGACGTATGAATCGCCGGTAAAGTACAATAAATATTAGTATAAACATTTTTTATGATGCAGAAATAACGGAGGGGGCTGTCATGCTGCTATTCCATCCGATGGATTTTTTCATTCTCATTGCGTTTGGCATTTCGCTATGGGCGCAATTGAAAGTATCAAGCAACTTTAACACTTGGTCTCAAGTTCCGGCTTCTTCTGGATTATCGGGAGCGGAAGTGGCACGGATGATTTTAGATCGCAACGGTCTTTATGATGTACCGGTAGAGGTGATCCCGGGAAGACTAACGGATCACTATGATCCGATCTCGCGTGTGGTCCGCTTGTCGGAACCGGTATATTATGGCCGCTCTATTGCTTCGATTTCGGTAGCCGCGCACGAGGTCGGCCATGCGGTGCAACATCAGCAATCGTACGGTGCGCTAGTGCTCCGCCATCGCATGTTTCCAATCGTAAACTTTGCATCCGGAGTGGCGCCGTTTTTATTGCTGATCGGATTTTTGCTTCATCAATTTTCGCTGATTGGCTTAGGGATTATTTTCTTCTCCTTTGCCGTTGCTTTTCAAGTCATTACGTTGCCTGTAGAGTTTAACGCAAGCTCGCGGGCGAAAAAATTTATGTTAGCCGAAGGGATTATTTACTCGGATGAAAAGCGCGGCGTCAATAAAGTACTAGGGGCGGCTGCACTGACGTATGTGGCAGCAACGCTCATTTCCGTGTTAGAATTGTTAAAATACGTGTTAATTTTTACGCAAAGTAATAATGAAGAATAACGGAATGAACTTAAACTTGTCTGTAGGAGGTGTGATCCGGGCGCGGGACTCGCGTCCGGAAACCAGTTGGACATAGCCAGTTTATTTTTAGTGGCAGTGCTTATTGCATGTACCGCTTTTTTTGTAGCTTCAGAATTTGCGATTGTAAAGGTTCGCAGTTCGCGCATTGATCAACTAGTGAGCGAAGGAAATAAACGGGCGATTGCTGCCAAAAAGGTTATTTCCAACCTTGACGGTTATTTATCCGCTACTCAATTAGGCATTACCATTACTTCATTGGCTCTTGGTTGGCTCGGTGAACCAACTGTAGAGCATATATTAACGCCGCTGTTTGAACGTCTCCGTCTGTCGGCATCGCTTGCGCAAGTGTTATCTTTCGTGATCGCATTTTCGTCGATTACTTTTCTTGAAGTAGTACTTGGGGAGTTGGCTCCGAAAACGTTCGCTATTCATAAAGCGGAATCGCTTGCGTTATTCACGGCACAGCCGCTTATTTTGTTTTATAAAGTGATGTATCCAATTATTTGGACGTTAAATTCCACGTCCCGTTTCGTCACTAAACTGTTTGGGCTGCGACCGGCATCAGAGCATGACCTTGCTCATTCTCAAGAAGAGCTGCGCCTTATTTTATCGGAAAGTTATAAAAGCGGCGAAATCAACCAGTCGGAATACCGCTATGTCAATAATATTTTTCGCTTTGACGATCGCGTGGCGAAAGAAATCATGGTGCCGCGCAAGGAAATTGTCGCCTTGGATATCAACAAAAGCGTAAAAGAGAATTTGGAAATCATCAAGGAAGAAAAATATACTCGCTACCCGGTTATTGATGGCGATAAAGACCATGTGTTAGGGCTGATTAACGTTAAAGAAGTGTTTACGGACTTGGTAACCAATCCATCCGAAGAAAAACAAATGAAAGATTATATCCGCCCCATCATTCAGGTGATTGAATCGATTGCTATCCATGATTTGCTGGTGAAAATGCAGAAGGAACGCATCCATATGGCGATTTTAGTCGATGAATACGGCGGTACATCAGGACTTGTCACGGTCGAAGATATTTTAGAGGAAATTGTTGGGGAAATTCAAGACGAATTTGATGTAGATGAAATTCCGTTGATCCAAAAAGTCGATGAAACACATACGATTCTCGACGGAAAAGTGCTGATTAGCGAAGTCAATGATTTGTTTGGGCTCTCCATTGATGATGATGATGTCGATACGATAGGCGGTTGGATTTTAACGAAGCATTATGATATTAAAGCAGGCGACAGCGTGGAAATTGATGACTATTTGTTTACGGTAAAAGAGATGGACGGACATCATGTAAAGACGGTAGAAGTGGTAAAACAGGAGAAAACAGAAGAAATAACAGACGATGAGCTTAATGAAAAGGAGAAATTACACTTGTAAGGCAGACGTCAGAGGTAGAACGTCTGCCTTTTTTTGTTAACGATCATAAAACGATGCGAGGTCAAGATCATAAAACGATGCGAGGTCAACGGGAAAGTCATAAGCGGGGGCGAGGCAGGAAACCGGTTCATTGATAAAGGGATGGAAAAACGACAATTTCACCGCATGGAGCGCTTGGCGATGAAATGTTTCTTTTCCGCCGTACAAAACATCTCCGACCAATGGATGGCCGATGTAACTCATATGGACGCGGATTTGATGTGTGCGTCCAGTATCAAGGGAAAGCTCCACGAGCGACGTTTGTGTGTCCGGAAACGTATGTAAGACGCGATAGTGTGTTACCGCCTTTGCCCCCGTTTTGGACACACGCCGTCTTGTCGGGTGATGGCGGTCGCGCCCGATCGGGGCGGATATCGTTCCGGATTGCTTTTTTACTAGTCCATGGACGAGCGCTACATATGTTCGTTTAATTTCCCGTTTTTCGAGCATTTGATCCAGCGTCGTTCCGGCAAGCATATGTTTAGCAAACAAAATCGTTCCCGATGTATCACGGTCTAAGCGGTGGATATGACGCACTTTCGTGAAAATTCCTTGCGCCTGCAGATGGAAAGCAACCGCGTTCGCTAACGTACCCGTTTGAGAAGGTTCGGAAGGATGGATGTCCGTTCCAGCGTCTTTATTAATAATCAACAGATGTTCATCTTCCCATAAAACGGAGAGCTCCCGATATTCAGGAAGAATAGCGGAATGCTCAGGTTTATAAAGATAGAGCTGCAAACGGTCATTTTCTTGCAGCGGCGTTTGCCATGCCACTTCTTTTCCGTTTAGTTTGACTCCTTTTTCCATGCGCAGCTGATGGGCAAATTTTTTTGACGTGTACCATACTTCCTTTAGCAATGACTCAATCGTAAGTCCTTTCCAAACCGAAGGAATGATACATTCCAACCAGTCACCTTTTTTTGACCACATCGTTTGCCTCACTCCAAATTTTCAATAGCGTGGAAACACTTTCTATCTCTATGCATGCGTAATGTATGATACACTCATAGTATCTCTTTATTCGCATAGAGCGCAAGCGTTATGGAGTGAAAAGGTGGTATGAACATTGAAAATTGTTTACGCCGTAACCAAGGAACAAGAAGAATATATGAATTATTTAGTTCATTATTTTTACACCAACATTTTTCCGTATTATTTTCCCGACGAACAGATTCAAGAGTTTGAAAATTTGCAAATTCTTTCGCTCGATGGAGAACATGTTACATATAATGGAACGATGAAGGAAGCGTTTCAAATTATTTCCGCTCTGCAATCATTGATTACGATTATTGAACATATTGGAGAAAGCGGCGATTGTGAGCGGTACCGTTACTTATTTGAACGAAATATCGACATTCTTAGGCGGCACGGCATTACATTTCCGTTTATGATTGAGCAGTTTGCGAACAAACGGCGCTACCCGTGCAGCGCGTATTTTCCATCGCCGGGCAAATGGTTAATGTAATTGGGAAGAAATGCTTGCAGAAATGCACAAACGAGGAATCAAGTTAGTGATGGATTTAGTCGTCAATCATACGTCAGATGAGCATCCATGGTTTATCGAATCAAGAAAATCCAAAGACAATCCATATCGCGATTATTATATTTGGCGGCCTGGGAAAAACGGAAAAGAACCGAATAACTGGGAGTCAAATTTTGGTGGTTCAGCTTGGGAATATGATGAAACGACGGGAGAATATTATTTGCATCTTTTTTCAAAAAAACAGCCTGATTTAAATTGGGAAAATCCGAAAGTGCGACGCGAAGTGTATGAGATGATGAAGTTTTGGCTTGATAAAGGCGTCGACGGCTTCCGCATGGATGTCATTAATATGATTTCAAAAGTTCCTGAATTACCGGACGGAAAACCGCAAAGAGGAAAAAAACACGCTTCAGGAAGCCGATATTATAGGAATGGTCCGCGCGTGCATGAATTTTTGCAGGAAATGCAACGCGAAGTGTTATCGAAGTATGATATTATGACTGTTGGAGAAACGCCAGGAGTGACACCGAAAGAAGGCATTTTATATACCGACCCATCCCGTCATGAGTTAAACATGGTGTTTCAATTCAAGCATGTCGGTTTAGATTCAGGGCCTGGAGGAAAGAGGAGCTGACAGAAATTCGCTTGCGTCCATGGGAAGCGCGCGTGTATAAAATCCATTTGTCATAAAACGTTTCTTTTTTCCGATGCCAATACAAAGCGATACAAACAATATTTTCTACCTATATCCTCCCGCAAATCGGCCACAATAATCGGTGAAAGGGGAGGATCACATTGAATAACAACAGCAATAAAGTTCAAGACGTTATGACGAAAAATGTAGCGACAGTTTCTCCTAACCAAACGGTGCAAGAAGCTGCGCAAATCATGAGCCAAAAAAATATCGGCGCGCTTCCAGTAGTGGAAAACGGGCAAGTAAAAGGAATGATTACCGACCGTGACATTACGTTGCGTACGTCGGCGCAAGGAAAAGATCCGGCTTCCACTCCTGTATCGGAAATAATGACCAATCGCGTGGTCACTGGTACGCCGAATATGAGCGTGCAAGAGGCAGCAAATGTGATGGCGCAACATCAAATTCGTCGTTTGCCGATTGTCGAAAATAACCAAATTCAAGGAATTGTCGCTTTAGGTGATATTGCGACAAACAGCGCTTCCGATCAAGCGGCAGGACAAGCATTGACAAACATTTCTGAGCCATCGCAGCCACAAGGGTAAAAAAAGGAAGGATGTCTCTTTTTTTGAGACATCCTTTTTCTTTTCGAAGGTATATTGTATGATGATAACGAATACATAAAAAGAACGTATTGATTTGGAGGGATGTTGCCGTGGATTGGAAAAGCAAATATGAGCAATGGATGGCATACGAGCAGTTAGACGGAGAATTAAAGCGTTTATTGCAAGAACGTCAAGACGATCTAAAGTGGCTCGAGGATAGCTTTTATAAAGATTTAGAATTTGGCACTGGCGGCATGCGCGGAGAAATCGGTCCGGGCACAAACCGGATGAACATCTATACCGTACGGAAAGCATCAGAAGGGCTGGCGCGGTACATAGAATCGTTTGGCGAAGAAGCGAAAAAACGCGGTGTGGTCATTGCCTATGATTCGCGGCATAAGTCGCGGGAATTTGCGATGGAAGCGGCGAAAACGTTGGCCACTCACGGCATTCAAACGTATGTATTCGATGAACTGCGGCCGACGCCGGAGCTTTCGTTTGCTGTTCGCTATTTACACGCTTTTTCCGGCATTGTCATTACCGCCAGCCATAATCCGCCGGAATATAATGGATATAAAGTATACGGCGAAGACGGGGGACAGCTTCCTCCAGAAACGGCCGATATGGTGATTCGCTATGTCAGTGAAGTAGAAAACGAACTAACTATTTACGTAGAAGGGGAGACAACATTAAAAGAAAAAGGCCTCATCCGCATCATCGGCAAAGAAGTGGACGATGCCTACATCAACGCGGTAAAAACGATTTCCCTTCAGCCGCAACTTGCTGAAGAAGTCGATGTCAACATCGTGTTTACACCGCTGCACGGCACGTCCAATCAGCCGGTGCGCCGCGCGCTAAAGGAGCTTGGCTACCGCAATGTCTTCGTCGTCAAAGAGCAAGAACAGCCTGATCCGAATTTCTCTACCGTAGCCTCGCCAAATCCGGAGGAACACGCAGCATTTGCCTTAGCAATAGAACTCGGCAAACAAGTCAATGCCGATTTGTTAATCGCGACCGATCCGGATGCCGACCGGTTAGGAATTGCCGTCAAAAATGAACAAGGCGAATATGTGGTGCTTACCGGAAACCAAACGGGCGGTTTGCTCTTGCACTATTTATTATCACAAAAGAAAGAAAAAGGAATATTGCCGGAAAACGGCGTGGTGCTAAAAACGATTGTCACCTCCGAATTCGGGCGTGCGATTGCGCAGTCGTTCGGGATGCATACCGTGGATACATTAACCGGATTTAAATTTATCGGCGAAAAAATCAAAGAATATGAACAAACAGGGCAATATACGTTCCAATTTGGTTATGAGGAAAGCTACGGTTATTTGATCGGAGATTTTGCCCGTGACAAAGATGCGGTGCAGGCAGCGGTATTGGCCGCGGAAGTATGCGCATTTTATAAAAAACAGGGCATGTCTTTGTATGAAGGATTACTACAATTGTTTGACCAATACGGCTATTATCGCGAAGGACAGCAGTCATTAACGTTAAAAGGAAAAGAAGGAGCAGAAACGATTCAGGCAATTTTAACATCGTTCCGCAACGTCCCTCCAACAGAAGTAGCAGGAAAAAAAGTAACCGTGATCGAGGATTATAAAACGAAAGAACGGATCCATACGTTGACGGGCGAAAAAACAATGATTACCCTTCCAACTTCCAACGTATTAAAGTATGTATTGGAAGATGATTCATGGTTTTGCTTGCGTCCTTCGGGAACGGAGCCAAAAATCAAAGTGTATTTCGGCGTGAAAGGGAATTCGCTAGCCGACAGTGAGGCAAAGTTGCAACAACTTTCCAACGCGGTAATGAAACGAGTCCATCATTTTCTCGGCACTACTTCGCTATCTTAATCATAAACGAACGGACGCGTACAGAAAGGATAATGCCACATGCTAGCAAACCAAGTAGCGATTGTCACAGGAGCTTCGCGCGGAATCGGAAAAGCTGTTGTGTTTCAATTGGCGGAAGAAGGAGTTAAATTGGCGCTTGTAGGAAGTTCTGAAGGGGTTTATGAGACGGAAAAAGAGCTAAAGGAGAAAGGATTCCCTTACGTGAAGGCGTTCCAAGTGGACGTTGCCAATGAACAGCAAATGCAAGAGATGGTTGCAGAGGTATTACAAGCGTTTGGGCAAATCGATATTCTCGTCAACAACGCAGGAATCGGATTTTTTAAAGAAGTGGAAGAAACGACCGTTGAAGAATGGGAACGCATTTTTGCCGTTAATGTTCAAGGAGTGTTCATCGGAGTAAAAGCCGTGCTTCCGCATATGAAAGAAAGGAAATCGGGAACGATTATTACCATTTCTTCGGATGTCGGCCGTTACACGATTCCGAACGGAGCGGCATACACTGCGACCAAATATGCTGTTCAAGGTTTTTCTGGTTCGCTTGCGCAGGAAGTAAGAAAATACGGCATTCGCGTTGGTACGATTAACCCAGGAATGGTTGATACGTACTTTGCTAATTCGATCCAAGGCGTTCCGGAAAAACGCGATTGGCTGAAAGCCGAAGATGTCGCAAAAGCGGTTGTGTATATGGCAAGCGCTCCAAAGCATATGCTGATCGATGAAATCGTCCTTCATCCGCTAATTCAACAGTATCCTATTGCATAAGGCGAAAAAGACAATGCCGAAGGCCGGCGTTGTCTTTGATGATTACGGAAAAAACGGTCAAAACGCATGTATCCAATATACTTGCCAAGTTAAATCTTGCCGATCGTACCCAAGCGGCTCTCTATGCCGTAAAACATCTCAGACTTTAGTTGTATCGCGGCTCCGGCTATTTTCGTACGCAAAGATTCCCCGATTTGCCGACGAGAGAAGCCATTCCTTTGATTACACTATAATCAGAAAAACAAGGAACAAAGGAGAGAAAATCATATGCATATCGTTGTCGTGAACGGAAGTCCGCGCAAATCGGGGAGAACGGGAATCGTCGCTAGACATATTGCAAGGCAATACAGGGCGCCACTTATTGATTTGAGCGAAGAAACGATCCCGCTATATAACGGGGAGGCAAACCAAGAAGAATTGCCCGGCGTCCTTCATCTGCGCCGGCAAATGCAACAGGCAGATGGCATTATTCTTTGCTCGCCTGAGTATCACGGCGCCATGAGTGGAGCGTTAAAAAACGCTCTTGATTTTTTAAGCAGCGACCAATTTGAGCACAAACCAGTTGCTCTTATTGCGGTAGCAGGGGGAGGAAAAGGTGGAATCAATGCCTTAAACAATATGCGGACGGTGATGCGCAGCCTGCATGCGAATACCATTCCTAAACAGCTGGTTTTAGATCCTCCTAGTTTTGCTGGTGATCATTTAACGAAGCCGGCAGCTTTGCAGGTGGATGATATTCTTTCCGAACTCGAGCGTTATATCAATGCAGCCAAGTGGTGGAGGGGGCGACCATGAACCGCCTGTATCGGGATCGCCGGTTATATTTGTTGCTCGTTGCGAATTTGTTTTCTTCCGTTGGAACAGGAATCACGATGACGGCGGTTCCCTGGCTGCTCGTGCAAAAACCTGACGGAGGAACGTGGTTTGTCTACATGTCCACAACGATGACAATCATCATGTTTTTATTGACGCCGTATGTCGGCATGTGGATTGATCATATGTCCCGAAAAGCTATGTTAATGCTTGGAGAGGCAATGGGACTGGTGATTGCCGCTATGATGGGATAAATGGGGATTTTTCTTATATATCGATGGGAAGACGGATATGATAAGTAATGGGGAATTGGGCAGGGCCAACTCCCCGTTTTTTTGATCATGAATAGAAGCATGCGTACTGCTCTGTCCCCGTTTTTTGTTCACTTACTTCAAGAGCATGGTCAATGTAGCGCAGCAAAGCAGTCAATCGCTCCTGAATCACGGAATAATCATGTTCGAAGTTGTAAGCGTGAAGAAATTTCTCGATTTTTTTCGAAAGCAAATCATCTTGTGTGCGCACCATTAAAATGAGCAAGTTATCCCATTCGGAACGGTGCGTGTAATACAACGCTTTATCATAATCAAACGTATTCAATGGGCCTGCCTCCTTTATCGAAGGAGTTACTGTTAGTGTATGATGCTCGGGCTGTTTTTTACACTGTAAATGTTGCACAGGTAGGCAAAAAATAAATTATCACTGAAATAAGCGGGCGAAAGCAAAAATATTAGAATTTTGCGACAAAAAACAACCTCCTCAAAGTAAGGGAATGGTGAAAATGGAAAAGAGATTAGGCAAATGTGCAAAATGATCGCTGCTATAGGGTTAATTGTTGGCGTTTCCTTATTTTATTAATTTTTTATCACAAGCGCTTACCATTTTTTTATGATTATCAGTTTAGGGATTATTGGTGCGTCCATGTCTATGTTTGGTTAAAGAAGTAAAACACCGACACAAAATGCCGGTGTTTTACTTCTTTTTTTGCTGATAATACCAATAAAAGGTGAGCAGGCAAATGAGGAGAATAAACACGATGATAAAAAAAGTGCGATATTCATCCATATATTGTTTAATTAAAATCCATTTTTTCCCTAAATAATTACCAATCGTAAGAAAGGTGAAGATCCAGACAAACGCTCCGCTATAAGCGTATAACATAAATTTTTTTCGACTGTATGCGTTAAAACCCGCTAAAAATGCGGCGAGATGACGGATGCCAGGGATAAAATAGCAAATAAACAACACCGATGGCCCTAGTTTGGCAAATAAAGCTTTCGTTTGTTCCACTCGCTTTTCTGTAATATGTATTTTCGGACCTATTTTCTGCAAAAACGGCACTCCTAACACTATTCCTAAGTAGTAGCTGATAGAGATGCCGATAATTGCGCCAAGAAAGCTGCAAGCAAAAGCAATAGGATAGGACATCGAACCAGTGGAAATGCGGTAACCAACGTATGTCAACAACAGTTCATCGGGAATTGGCACTCCAACAATTCCTAACATAAGCACAATCATGATGCCAATATAGCCAAAATGATGAATAAAATAGTGCAAATAATGTTCCACTGTACCACCACGCTTTGTTTATTTTGTTCAGGTCCATTATAAACAATATGGATAGCGGAGGGAAATTGCTTTTGTCCATTCGGGCAAAAACGCGGCAGACACGAAAGCGCAGTGGCAAAAAGAGGCATTCATGCCACTTGCCTCATCGGTGGCGTAAAAGAAAGTTCCATTTTCTATTATCCATTATAAAAAACCGTCTTATTCCTGTTTTATTGCGGCGTTTTTGTCATCAAGCGACGATCGTGGTGTGAAGTTCGTCTCGAGTACGTATCAAAACTCCTTGAAAAAGTGCTATTAGATATTTTTGAATTGGCAAGGAAGAAAAAGAAATTTAATCCTTCCGAAAGAGGGAGTATTACATTACCAAAAAGGCATCCTGCCCGAATTTGTTTGCAGCGATTCTCCATAAAATACCTGTTTTAAAGCATCCCGCCGATCTTCCGTTTCCCCAAAATTAATAGCTTCTCACGTAAATGATTGCATAAATGTAAAGTTGATGTGTATTTGAGTAATTTGGAATTGCATCATTCAATCGATGAACACGGAATCCCAATTCGTTCTTTTAAATTGGTGAGTTTGTTGATACACGTGGGTGCTGTTATATTTCTAAGTACTTAATCTTAAGCAATTCTCATAAAATGGCTGTAGATTCTTGCGAAGAGGTGATGAAATAATTGATTGACTATCTCGATTTACTGTTGTACGGAAATATTGTTTTACTCGGATTAGTGTACATATATCTGTTTAAAATTCGAAAATTAATTGGCTTTCAATTAGGAATGAATATTTCGATGATGGCAGGAGGATTTTTGGCGATAGCGACGGGAGTCATTTTAATTTATCAATTCCCGTTGTATTTTGTGCCAGTCAATTCCAGTCATTATTGTCGGGTTTCTTTCAAGGTGTTGTTGGGGGAATGATGGGGACGATGCTCAGTGCTGCTATCCAAAATCCTTACTTGTGCAGTCTGCCGTCCTCTTATATCAATAATATTGAACAAAATATGATTGCTTTTAGTCTTTTTGCAACGGCTGTTATGTTAATAACAATGGGATTATTGTATTATTCATTAAAAGTTTAAGAGGAGGTTATTGGTTAATCAACACGCCTGGCAGTTTAATTATGCCATATGGAAAACATCCCGTGTGAAGCAAAAGGAGTTTTCTACATCATTAGGACAAATCATTTGGCTCGTCAATGGCTTGATGAAGGATATGATACATACGATGTATCAAATCTCCTTTCCCCTCATACATTGTGATAAGAGGAAAGGAGGAGGAGATGCGTATGCGACAAGGTGAATTGAAGGAGTTGGAACGGGCGATTGCTGAGATTACGGAAATCGCTGAAGGATTTGGGTTGGACTTTTATCCGATGCGTTATGAAATTTGTCCAGCGGATATTATTTATACGTTTGGTGCGTACGGCATGCCAACAAGGTTTTCGCACTGGAGCTTTGGCAAGCAGTTTTACAAAATGAAGCTGCAGTATGACCTGGGATTAAGCAAAATTTATGAGTTGGTGATTAATTCTGATCCTTGTTACGCATTTTTATTAGATACAAATACGTTAATCCAAAATAAACTAATTGTCGCGCATGTATTAGCGCATAGTGACTTTTTTAAAAATAACGTGCGTTTTAGCAATACAAAGCGCGATATGGTCGAAAGCATGGCTGCGACCGCCGAGAGAATCAAACATTACGAACACCAATATGGAAAATTGGAAGTAGAAAAATTTTTGGATGCCGTGCTGGCAATTCAAGAGCATATCGACCCGTCACTGCTTCGTCCAAAATTATCGTGGACGTGGGAAGATACGGAAATATATGAAGAGGAAGAGCCGCCAAAAAAATCGACGCCATATGACGATTTATGGAAGTTGGATGAAAAAGATCGTCCGGCTCCGCCTCCTCGCAAAAAGCGCAGGAAGTTTCCGCCGCAGCCGGAAAAAGACGTATTGTTGTTTATTGAAGAATATAGCCGTGAACTGGAAGACTGGCAGCGCGATATTTTAACGATGATGCGCGAAGAAATGTTATACTTTTGGCCGCAGCTTGAGACGAAAATCATGAACGAAGGCTGGGCAACATACTGGCATCAGCGCATTTTGCGGGAAATGGACTTAACAAGCGACGAGGCGATTGAATTCGCCAAATTAAACGCCAATGTCGTCCAACCATCTCGTACAGGTATTAATCCATATTATTTAGGGTTGAAAATTTTTGAAGACATTGAAGAGCGTTGGAACAACCCAACGGAGGAAATGAAGAAACATGGGGTGAAGCCAGGATCAGGCCGTGAAAAAATTTTTGAAGTGCGCGAATTGGAATCCGATATTTCGTTTTTGCGCAATTATTTAACGAAAGAGTTAGTGATGCGTGAAGATATGTATTTATTCCAAAAACAAGGAAAAGAGTATAAAATTGTTGATAAAAACTGGGAGCACATTCGCGATCAACTCGTCAGTATGCGTGTCAATGGCGGATTTCCATACATTACAGTAAATGATGGAGATTATATGCGCAACGGTGAGTTATATTTAAAACATTGGTATGAAGGACTGGAATTAGATATAAAATATTTAGAAAAAGTGCTTCCGTATATTTATCAGCTGTGGGGGCGTCCTGTTCATATGGAAACAATCATTGAAGAGAAGCCTATATTATTTACGTATGACGGGAGAACGGTGCATCGAAAGTATATATAAAATCAATAAAAAGGAGCTGCTCATGAAGGCAGCTCTCAGCTTGTCGACAAAGTCGAGTAGGGAAATTCCTACTCGACATTTTTTATATTCGTTAGTTGACATTTGTAAAGAATTTGATTACCATAAGAATTGGTTAAATACATATACATGTATATGTAAATAAAATATTTCATTTCGTAAAAATTATAAAGAGAAAAAACAAGGAGGAATTCATGATGAAAGTAGCAATTATCGCAGCTAACGGTAGTTTATTTGACGCATACAAAGTATTTAATATTGCCACAGCGGCAGCAGCATCAGAGGCAGAAGTTGGCATTTTCTTCACATTTGAAGGGTTGAATCTCATTCATAAAGAAGCACATAAAAACTTACCGCTTCCAGAAGGAAAAGAGCATTTTCAAGAAGGATTTCAAAAAGCGAATGTTCCGTCAATCGAAGAGCTTGTAAAAATGGCGCAAGAATTAGGTGTGAAACTGATTGCGTGCCAAATGACGATGGATGTCATGGGTCTTGATAAAGATCAATTTGTCGATGGAATTGAAGTCGCTGGCGCGGCGACATTTTTGAACTTTGCGAAAGACGCCGACATTACGTTGACGTTCTAGTGGAGGGATGAAAGTGAAACGAGTTACGGTATATACGACAACGACATGTCCGTATTGTGTAATGGTAAAAAACTTTTTACGGGAACAAGGCGTTCCGTTTGAGGAAGTCAACGTGCAACGGGACCCAATCGCTGCTCGGAAACTTGTTGAAACAACAGGGCAAATCGGAGTTCCGCAAATCGAAATTGATGGCCAATGGGTAATTGGCTTTGACCCGGACGCCATCATGCAATTGTTGCAGCGCTAATGAGGCACGGGACGTAATTCCTGTAAAAGAACCCGTTTCCAAACGGTGTGAAACGATTCATTTTGGATGTACGCAACAAAGAGGAATTCGATGATTGGAAACGGAAGGAAAGAAGCATATACGATTGAAAGTGCGTCAAACGAATATAGAAAAATTTCAACCAGATAAAGAACAACGGGGAATGGAAAGCGATCCAAACCGTTGTGCGGTTTGCTAAAAATGCATCAGCAAGAAAAAGCTTCGGATTATGGATTCCGAAGCTTTTTGATTATAATAATAAATTAAAGAATACAGGAGGATTTATGAATGGCAGGGCATCGTTTTCATCCAACCGTATACGGCATATTGCTAACATATTGAGGCAACAGTGGTTGTCTCAATACATGTCGGGATGATGAACGATACATCATTCATCCATATATTGTTAAAATAAAACAGTTGCTAATATACCTATTAGGGTATATAATAAGCGGGGATAACAGTAATGGATCGAGGTGATCGCCATTTGTATATCATTGGCCTGATTATTTTCGGTTTATTATTCATAGCATTGTATCGCCGTTATTATCCGGTAAACAATGTTCCATGCATAGATATAGCCGATAAACGAATCAAGGATATGGTTGTGTTAGATATTCGTGATTATAATGAAGCGACAGAACCGCCTATTGCTAATTCGCTTCATATTCCGTATGCTTATTTAAAACGGCACTTTTCTAATATTCCGAGTAAATCGATTCATCTTATTGCAAACGATGAAATCGAAAAAAATTTAGGTATACGTTTTTTACGCCGTCACGGTTTTGACGTACGAAGCTATTCAATCATCCATTGTCCTTGTCGAGAAAGGGGAAATGAAAAATGGAATACAATAAAGAAATCAAAAACCGCTTAAGACGGATTGAAGGACAAGTGAAAGGTGTTCTTGGCATGATGGAACAAGGAAAAGATTGCAAAAGCGTTGTCGCGCAGTTATCGGCGGTACGCAATGCGATTGATCGCGCCATTGCGGTCATTGTAAGTACCAATTTAGAAAATTGTCTGCGCGAAAGCATGGAAAAAGGAGAAAAAACGGAACATTTAGTCAAAGAAGCAGTAGAGCTATTAGTAAAAAGCAGATAAGTCAACTCTTCAAAAAGGGTTGACACATTCTTTTATCTGCACTAATATACCTATAGGGGTAATAGTAAAATAATAAGGAGGTTATCCATCATGAATGTCAATAAAGTATTAGATGCAAAAGGATTAGCTTGTCCAATGCCAGTTGTAAAAGCGAAAAAAGCGATGGATGAATTAACATCAGGGCAAGTGCTCGAAATTCAAACAACGGATAGAGGATCAAAAAACGACTTGCCGGCATGGGCGAAAGCAAGCGGCCATACGGTTATTGACATGAAAGAAGAAAATGACGTATTGACGTTTTGGATTCAAAAAGGGTAATTTTTTAGCTGTCCATATACCTATATAGGTATATGTGTATGGAAGGAGGGGACTTAGTGTCGCAACAAAAGAAAAAAACAACGATTATTTTATTTAGCGGCGACTACGATAAAGCGATGGCAGCTTACATCATTGCGAACGGTGCCGCCGCTTATGACCATGACGTCACGATTTTCCATACGTTTTGGGGATTAAACGCATTGCGAAAAGACGGGCATATTTCGGTGAAAAAAGGGTTTTTGGAAAAAATGTTTGCCAAAATGATGCCGCGTGGAGCGGATCGCATGGGGCTTTCCCGCATGAACTTTGGCGGCATCGGACCAAAATTAATCAAACACGTTATAAAAAAGCATAACGCGATGCCGTTGCCACAATTAATCGAAATGGCAAAAGAACAGGGGGTTAAATTAGTCGCGTGTCAAATGACTGTTGATTTATTAGGGCTGAAACCAGAAGAATTGATCGATGGCATTGAGTTTGCTGGAGTGGCAACGTATTTGGCAGATGCGTCAGAAGGAAACATAAACTTATTCATTTAAAGGTGATTACGAATGACACAAACAATAATGAATGTCGTTTTATTCCTATTGCTCGCTTGGTTTATTGCAAGCCGCGTCATTCCACCGCGTGGAGTACGGATGATTACGACAACAGAGCTAAAGAAAGAATTAGGAAAAAAAGACGTTCAATACGTAGATGTACGTACTCCCGCGGAGTTTCGTACAAACCATATTCGCGGATTTAAAAATATTCCGCTTCATGAACTGCCAAAACGCGCGAATGAATTATCCAAAGAAAAAGAAGTGATTGTGATTTGCCAAAGCGGAATGCGAAGCACAAAAGCCAGCAGACTATTGAAGAAACTTGGATTCCAATACGTAACAAACGTAAAAGGCGGAATGAACGCTTGGTCATAAAAAGGAGGGGATTGTTGATGAAACAATTAACGGCAAAAGAAGTAGAAAAACTTCTTCAAGAAGGAAAACAGCTGAACATTATCGATGTTCGTGAAGTGGATGAAGTGGCGGCCGGGAAAATCCCTGGTGCGATCAATATTCCGTTGGGATTGCTCGAATTTCGCATGCATGAGCTGGATAAAAACAAGGAATATATCCTTGTTTGCCGTTCGGGAGGAAGAAGCGGGCGCGCAGCACAGCTGTTGGAAAGCCATGGATATCATGTGATCAATATGATCGGCGGCATGCTGGAATGGGAAGGACCTGTGGAATAATTAAAACGGCAAAAGGAGGAATGCAGCATGATTCGAGTAAATATGACCATTGATGCAAAAGGATTATCTTGCCCAATGCCAATTGTAAAAACAAAAAAAGCGATCAATGAGTTACAACCGGGACAAGTGCTCGAAGTACAGGCAACCGATAAAGGTTCGAAAGCCGATATTAAAGCATGGGCGGAAAGTACCGGCCATCAATATTTGGGAACCATTGAAGAAGGAAACGTGCTAAAACATTATATTCGTAAAGCAAGTGACCATGAAACAAAAGACGAAGCAACATATCCTCATGTGATTTCCAACGAGCAGCTGGCGGAAAAAATAAATGATGACTCTGTGGTCATTGTAGATGTCCGCGAGCCAGCGGAGTATGCGTTCGGACATATACCAGGCGCTGTGTCAATTCCGCTTGGAGAATTAGAAGACCGCATCAATGAGCTGCCGAAGGATAAAACGATTTATGTGGTTTGCCGTACTGGAACGCGCAGCGATTTAGCGGCACAAAAATTAACCGAAAAAGGATTTGCTAATGTATGGAATGTCGTCCCAGGCATGTCGAAATGGGAAGGACCGCTCGATACAGCTCAATCCTGATTGAGCGGTCTTTTTAAAAAATAAAATATACTATAGGGGGTATGAAAATGGCAGTAAAAGAAATGACGGTGCAAACATTGACAGAAAAAGTATTAAATAAAGAACATCTCGTTATTTTCGACGTACGCAACGAAAGCGATTTTCATGATTGGAAAATTGAAGGGGAGAATTTTGAATATATTAATGTTCCATACTTTGAGTTGATTGATGGTGTAGATTCGGTGATCGACCGCCTTCCAAAAGACAAAGATGTTGTCGTCGTTTGCGCCAAGGGCGGTTCAGCGGCGTTTGTGGCAGAACAATTAGTAGAAGCAGGATTTGACAATATTTATACGCTCGTTGGCGGCATGAAAGCGTGGAGCGAACATCTCCACAAAGTAAAAGTATATGAAGATGACAAGATGAAAGTATATCAATTCATTCGTGTCGGAAAAGGGTGCCTCTCTTACATGGTGATTTCCGGAAACGAAGCGCTTGTCGTTGATCCATCGCGGTTTATTGATGTATATGAGCAAGTCGCACAAGAAGAAGGAGCAGCGATTACGCATATCGTCGATTCCCATTTACATGCAGATCATATTTCCGGCGGAAAAGCGTTGGCGGAACGTACAGGTGCGACATATTACTTGATGAAAAGCGAAGGAGCGGTGTTTGATTTCGAACCGCTGGAAAAACATGACCGCATTGATTTTGCGCAAGTACAATTAGAAGTATTGGCGGTGAAAACGCCAGGACATACGCCGGGAAGTGTTTCCTTCTTCGTAAACAATCAACTGCTTTTCTCTGGAGATACGATTTTTGTCGGCGGACTCGGACGCCCGGATTTAGGCGGAAAAGCGGCGGAATGGGCCGCGGATTTGTATGACACGGTATACGAAAAAGTGGCTGCGATTGCGGATGATGTCATCGTTCTGCCTGCCCATTACGCTAATTTGGATGAAGAAATGAACAAAGCGGGATATATCGGCGACACATTAGGCAATATTCGCACCCGCAACGACATGATGCAGCATAAGCAAAAACAAGAATTTATCGATATTGTTGTTCAAAACGCAAACACAGAGACACCGCCAAACTTTGAAGACATCGTAGCGATTAACCGCGGGCTGAAAGCGGTCGACATGGAACAACAGCAAGAACTCGAAATCGGTCCAAACCGTTGCGCGCTGCATCATACTCACAATCATTAAAATACGAATCGCAAAGAGGGTACAAGCAAAATGTGCCCTCTGATTTTTGCGGATGGTAAGGAGGAAGTAAGGGGATGGACGTTAATTTTATGATTGTCATTTTTCTTATCGGCTTTATTGGTTCGTTTATTTCTGGCATGGTTGGTATTGGTGGGGCCGTTATTAAATATCCGATGCTGCTTTATCTTCCGCCGCTATTTGGGCTTGCTGCGTTTAGCGCCCGTGAAGTGTCGGGAATTAGTGCAGTCGAAGTGTTATTTGCGACGATTAGCGGTGTTTGGGCATATCGAAAAAGCGGTTATTTAAATAAAACGTTAATTCTTTATATGGGGATTAGTATTTTAATCGGCAGTTTTCTTGGCGGGTTCGGTTCGAAAATGATGAGCGAAGGAACGATTAATATCGTGTATGGTATTCTCGCCGCGTTGGCTGCTGTTATGATGTTTGTTACGAAAAAAGGCATTGACGATATTCCAAGCGATCAAGTGACTTTTAACAAATGGCTGGCCGCTGCATTAGCGCTTGTCATTGGGGTTGGTTCAGGAATCGTCGGAGCAGCGGGAGCGTTTTTGCTAGTACCTATTATGCTTGTTGTGTTAAAGATTCCAACACGAATGACGATTGCCTCTTCGCTGGCGATTACGTTTATTTCGTCTATTGGTTCGGCGTGTGGAAAAATCACGACGGGGCAAGTGGAACTGATTCCTTCCATCATCATGGTTATTGCCAGCTTAATCGCCTCTCCTTTAGGAGCAAAAATGGGGCAAAAAATGAACACAAAAATATTGCAAGTTATTTTAGCGGTGTTAATTTTGGCGACGGCCGTAAAAATTTGGGTCGGTATTTTATAATTTTTCTCTTCAAGTATGGATCGTTTATTTCAAATGTATAGTTTGCTTCAAATCGCCCACACTAGCTGATGAAAATGTCAAGGAGGGGGTGGGCATCGATGAAGGAAGTATTGCAACGTGTCAAAGAAAAGCTGGAACAATCGTTTGATCAACCGGTTGCTTACGATTTGGAACAATGTCTTCGTGAACTCGAACAGTTAAAGGCGACGGCAGGCGACAAACAACAAATGATGGAAGATGTCATTCGCGCTGTCACCCACGCGAAAAACGCGCAAGCACAGCTTGCCAATGTGGGCGACGAGTCGGCAACAAACGCTTTTGCCGAAGCGTATCGGGCGCTCGATCAAGCGATTGAATCTTACAGTAACGTAGATAATGATCCGGTGTGAATAGGCGAGGATTTCCTTGCCTATCTATGAGCAAAATGTTGGCGGAAAAAAATTTGTTTCCTTTCGTTTGGGAAGGAGATCCACAAAGAGGAAAGCCTAGACAGAAAAAAATCTTCGACACAATCTTGTCGCAATTTCGATGAAAATTTGACACAATTTTTTTCTTACTGTAAGATGAGAGTTGGGAGGATTCAAACTTTTTCTAAGGAGGAACTAAAATTGAAAGCGCTTACCTATCTGGGACCAGGAAAAAAAGAAGTAATGGAAAAGCCAAAACCGAAAATTGAAAAAGAGACGGATGCGATCGTTAAGGTTACAAAAACAACGATTTGCGGAACGGATTTGCATATTCTTAAAGGAGATGTTCCAACTGTAGAAGAAGGCCGGATTTTAGGCCATGAAGGTGTAGGAATTATCGAAGAAGTTGGTTCAGCAGTAAAAAATTTTAAAAAAGGCGATAGAGTGTTGATTTCTTGTATCACTTCCTGCGGAAAATGCGAAAATTGTAAAAAAGGGTTGTATGCCCATTGTGAAGATGGAGGCTGGATCTTAGGACACTTAATTGATGGAACCCAAGCAGAGTATGTAAGAATTCCGTACGCGGACAATAGCCTTTATCCAATCCCGGAAGGTGTAGATGAAGAGGCTCTCGTCATGCTTAGCGACATTCTTCCGACAGGATTTGAAATTGGTGTATTAAACGGTAAAGTTCAGCCTGGACAAACAGTCGCCATTATAGGAGCCGGTCCCGTAGGTATGGCAGCGCTATTAACCGCTCAGTTTTATTCCCCTGCAGAGATCATTATGGTTGACTTAGACGATAACCGTCTAGAAGTTGCCAAAAAATTTGGTGCCACCCAAGTGGTGAATAGCGGTGACGGCAAGGCGGTTGAAAAAATTATGGAATTAACCGACGGAAAAGGTGTAGACGTCGCGATAGAAGCCGTCGGAATTCGACCAACATTTGATATTTGCCAAGAAATTATAAAAGCAGGCGGCCATATAGCCAATGTAGGTGTTCATGGAAAAAGTGTTGAGTTTCATATTGAAAGATTATGGATACGTAACATTACGTTAACAACCGGTCTTGTCAATACGACTTCTACACCGATGTTATTAAAAACGGTGCAGTCGAAAAAATTGAAACCGGAACAATTAATTACCCATCGCTTTGCCTTTTCAGACATTATGAAAGCCTATGAGGTATTTGGCAACGCGGCCAAAGAAAGGGCATTAAAAGTCATTATTTCCAACGACTAAGCTTTCTTTTGTTCCACAAAAACAATTTTTGTTTTTGATCATTAGAACCCGTATCATTGCCCATTATGCAATGATACGGGTTTCTTTTTCGATACCATGGCTCATCCATTTTTGACTTAGTTCCTGTCATGGACCGAAAAAACCCCTACAAAAGTTCTGACTTGCATTTGTTTATATTTTCTTCCGTCATCCATCATCGAAAAGTTTTGATAAGATTCGTTTGGTGGCACATGCACCTACAATTATATCCCCTTATTTGTCGATTTCCATTCTTCATAAAAATAGGTGTTTTTATAAAACACTTGTCCAATCAAATGACAGGAGATCGGAATGTTATGGATTATAATGACTATGTAAAGAGGAGATTAATATGTTGGCAGATCGAATTATTTTGACAGGTAAGAAATATCTGGGGACTCCGTATGTATTTAATGCTCCATCCTATCGAACAGATATGTTTGATTGTAGTTCATTTACCCAGTACGTTTTTGGTGTGAACGGCATTCCTCTTCCTAGAAACTCCCGGCAACAATTCTTAGTAGGCACTCCTGTTCCCTTACATCGGATTCAAAAAGGTGACTTATTGTTTTTTACGACAGAAAAAAGAAAGAAAAGAAACGGGGTTGCTAAAATCGGACATGTTGGGATCTATATGGGAAACAATCAAATGCTTCATACGTACCGCCAAGGAAAAAAAGTAACCATCACAGAATTGAACTCATATTGGGGGAAAAAGATTATTGGTGCCAAGAGAGTGTTGTAAATTTCAATTTTAAATGGAAAGGCTATGTTAAATAATTTGGTGATAGTAGGGATAAAAGGGAGTATCATGAATTGATACTTCCCTTATTATTCCATTCAATTTAGAAGCTCTAAAGTACGGTAGCATCTATCCAAATTCCCTAAATCTTGTGGATGTTATGGTAAAATTACACTATTGTGCATAAGTATGTGCAGTTATACATACGGTAAATAGAGATTAAATTCATACTAACGTGACTGTTCCAGTAAATCCCACCCTACATAAGCCACTATATTGCCTTCCTCGTTGTTCTCCAGTTTATTGCTTCTTTTTCCCATCGGTTTAAGATGGCAAAGCGGTGATTTTTGGGAGAGAATCCACACTTCAGCGAAGCGGATAATGATGTTCTTGAGTGGTTACATTAAGCATGCGGAAGACAAGATAAAAACGCAAAAGATAAAACCACTGCTGGTATGGACCTCAAGAAAGTAAGCCCTGCGCTGATTGCTGTTTAGGAAATGCAGGGGTTGTGACCACAATTCTCGAAACGGACGCCTAGAGCGATAAATAAATAATCGCTTACAAAGCTAACAAGTGTTAGCTGAATTATTCGCGGTAGCTGATTTTTCCAAAGTTAGCAGAACAATCGTCCAATGTCAAAACAAAAAATCGTTCTATTTAGGTTATAAAAGCCTTGTGTAGGATCAAACCAATATCAGACAGAAAGGCGGTAATCAAACGTGATACGTGATATTGATTTGCAATCGATCCAAGAAGTAAGAAACTACCTTGAAGAAGCTAAATCAGCACAAAAAATCGTTGAAAAGATGACACAAAGCGAGGTTGATCAAATTGTTGAAAGCATGGCGAATGCAGCAAGAGAGAAAGCGAAACGATTGGCGGTTATGGCGGTAGAAGAGACCGGCTTTGGCAATGTTCCCGATAAGGTGGCAAAAAATCTGTTCGCCGCCAACGACGTTTACAACGCCATCAAAGATATGAAATCAAAGATATGAAAACGGTTGGGTGATTCGTCGGGATGAACAAAATCGCGTATGGGAAGTCGCTCACCCTGTAGGGATCGTCGCTGGAATCGTCCCATCTACCAATCCTACTTCAACAGCAATCTTTAAATCGCTGATCGCAGTGAAAGCAAGAAATGCCATTGTTTTTAGCCCTCATCCATCGGCTGCAAAATGTACGGCGGAAGCGGCAAGAATCATGCAAGAAGCGGCAGAGCGAGCAGGGGCTCCAAATAGCAACATTGTTCAGTTGGATATCATAATTATTTTATTATCCAAATTAAAATTGTTGCTGCAGAATTCCAGATTTCATTGTAAGAAGATAGGGTATTGTAGATTTTTTAGAGATGTGCTAATCTATCCATACAAGAGGCATAAACCTTCGTATTTGGATAATTTGCTTATATATCGTATACTAGAGTCGGGTTCATGTCTTTTTTTATTTTATGTTAGTCAGTTTGCTCAAATACTCAAGTTATACATAAATAATAATATATTTTGACGAACTTGGAGGTAGCAATGGAACTGTTAGAAGTATTTAAAGCCTTATCCAATGAAACAAGGCTGCAGATCGTACAGTGGTTAAAAAATCCTGAACTCCACTTTCCAAAACCACAACACGGGGATATACACGAAGATGGAGTTTGCGTGAGCGACATCCATAAAAAAGTGGGATTGTCACAATCTACCGTGTCCCTTTACCTGTCTATGCTGCAAAACGCCGGATTGATAAAAGCAAAACGAGTTGGGCAATGGACTTATTATAAAAGGGATGAGGAGAACATCAAAAAATTGATCGAATTGTTATCTAGAGATTTATAGACCAATCTCTCGCCTAAAAGTATATAAGCCACCAAAGCCGACGACTTGAGTCGTCGGGATGAAGTGGAAAACGGCTTTGAACCGAGCCGACAGGGCGCTAAACACTAATGAGGTGTTTGTCTATGATACTTAACGGAACAAGAGTGAGTGCCTGCACGCACAGGTATAGGAAAAACTCTTTAGTGCGTCAGAACCTGCCATTTTAGTTCATGCAGAGATTTTGCACTTGAATCCCTTTTATTTTTATATTATTATATCTATAGTTCTAGATATTTATAAATATAGATTTGCTTTAGATCTCTTTTATTTTTGTACATTATATTGATAATTCTAGATATTTATAAAAATAGATTAAATAAATAAGAATGATGATGAACCGATTTGGTAAACATAAAATTCGCGCATACCGTCTGACTCTTGTGTTGTTCTTTCCTTTGGCGCACAAAGAACAGTGTTGCAGAGACAGGCATTGAAAAACGAATGGAACTGGTAAAAAGAATGTAGATATGGAGGAACGATAATGAACCGATTTGAAAACCATAAAGGATATTCACGCATGTTTAAGGAAGATCATCTCACTCTCGGGCTGTTCTTTCCTATAGAATCATACGAGGGCAGCATTCCAAAGATGGATATTGAAAAACAAATGAAACTGGCAAAAAGGGCAGAAGAGCTCAATTTTGCCGCATTGTTTGTCAGGGATGTTCCATTACATGATCCTTATTTTGGGGATGTAGGCCAAATTTATGATCCTTGGGTCTATCTAGGATATATAGCTGCCCATACGGAAAAGATTGCTTTGGGTACTGCAAGTATTATTCTCACCTTGCGCCATCCTTTGCATGTTGCCAAAGCAGCTGCTTCCGTCGATAGACTATCCGGCGAACGCTTGATTCTCGGGGTGGCGACCGGGGATCGCCCTATCGAATTTCCAGCTTTCTCCGTTGATCCTGAACAGCGTAGTGCTTTGTTTCAAGAAGCTGTAATGGTAATGAAGAAAGCGTGGAAGGAGAGCTTCCCGGTGATCGAATCGCCGAGAGTCCATATGTCGAACGGGGACCTTTTGCCGAAACCGCGTTTGTCGGACATTCCGATGCTGGTAACTGGCCACAGCTCTCAGTCCGTGGAATGGATTGCTGAAAACAGCGATGGTTGGATGTATTATCCTCGAAACTTGAGATTCCAAGCGGAACTAATTAAAAATTGGCGCTCTCATACCGATCAGTTTAAACCGTTCACTCAATCCTTATATGTAGATTTGACGGAGGACCCAAATCATCCGCCAATCCCTATTCATTTAGGGTTCCGAGTCGGACGCAATATACTCATTGAATTCCTTGAAAGTCTTAAAAGTATTGGCGTCAATCACGTGATTATCAACTTAAAATATGGCCATCGTCCTGTTGAAGAAGTGATTGAAGAATTAGGAGAAGAAGTTGTTCCACACTTTCCGGCGTTAACTGAGAAGTGATTTAGGGAAATGAAATATTAAGAACTCGCGTGATTCCGTTCTAATCAATCTTAAGACCGGAATCGCCGGTTCTTGGATGTTTTGTGCGGATGGCTATACTTGTTAGTCTACTAGTCTTGGTTTGAGAGAAATGGAGTCTCTTAAAGTTTTATGGCAACTCAAAAATGCCACGAGGACAATGGAAAACATTCAGGAGTTGTATGTCTCAAAAGATGATAGTTCGATCATGAAGAGAGAAGAATTGAGATTGTACAGGACAAAAGCGACGAAGAATACTAAGCATATGTGAAAACCTGTCCATCGAAATTTTGCACTTTTATGTAACCGCTTTATGTAACCGTTGTCAGTTTTGTGTAGTCGATAATTGCCCCATTTTTGCCATGAAAGGCGGGTACTATTGAACGCCAAGTGGTCACCACTTAGAGGAGGTGATGGCAGGACGCAAAAGATAACGTTGCTGCTCACACGAGCAATATTGACATGACAAAATTATTCTACCAGTTATAGGAAATTATAAAAAATAAAATCATAAAAGGAGAGGAATTAAAAGTGTTACGTGATATTGATTTGCAATCCATCCAGGAAGTAAGAAATTACCTTGAAGAAGCTAAAGAAGCGCAAAAATTCTTGCAAAAATGACGCAAGAAGAGATTGATAAAATTGTTGAAAGCATGGCGAATGCGGCAAGAGAAGAAGCGGCACGCTTAGCGGCTATGGCGGTAGAAGAAACTGGTTTTGGTAATGTTGCAGATAAAACGACGAAAAACCTTTTCGCAGCGAATGACGTTTACAACTCTATCAAAGATGTGAAAACTGTCGGGGTTATTCGTCGCGATGAAGAAAATCGCGTATGGGAAGTTGCTCAACCTGTAGGGATCGTTGCAGGTATCGTCCCATCCACAAACCCAACTTCAACAGTTATTTTTAAATCATTGATCGCAGTTAAAGCAGGAAACGCTATTGTTTTCAGTCCACACCCAGGGGCTGCAAAATGTACGGCAGAAGCTGCAAGAATTATGCAAGAAGCAGCAGAGCGCGCTGGAGCACCAAAAGGTTTGATTTCTTGCCTTACTCAACCAACATTGCCTGCAACAAATGAGTTAATGAAACATAAATTAACAGGCGTCATTCTTGCAACAGGCGGTCCTGGTTTGGTGAGAGAAGCTTACAGTTCTGGAAAACCGGCATATGGCGTAGGACCTGGTAACGTACCAGTCTATATCCATGAAAGTGCAAATATCGCAAAAGCTGTTGAACTAATCATCCAAAGTAAAACTTTTGACAATGGAACAATTTGCGCTTCCGAACAAGCTCTTTTAGTTGATGAGTCTATTAAAGAAAAAGTTGTTGCTGAGTTAAAACAACAAGGCGCTTACTTCTTAAATAAAGATGAAAAACGTAAAGTTGAATCCGTTATTATGGTAAACGGTGCATTAAACGCTAAAATCGTTGGTAAGGCTCCACAAGTAATTGCGGAAATGGCAGGTATTGAAGTTCCTGCTGACGTAAAAGTGCTTGTTGCGGAAGAAACAGGAGTGGGTAAAGAATATCCATTCTCCATCGAAAAGTTGTCTCCAACTCTAGCATTCTATACTGTAAAAGGTATGGAAGAAGCAAGCGAGCTTGCACAAAAAATTCTTGAAGCAGGCGGACTCGGTCACACAGTTGGAATTCACGCTGAAGACGAAAAAGTAATTGAAGCATTCGTAATCAATAAACCAGCAGGACGTATTATTGTAAATTCTGGTACAACATTTGGCGGAATTGGTGCTACAGTAAATGGTGTAAATCCATCCTTGACACTTGGATGTGGCGCTATGGGTAACAATGTTACATCTGACAATGTTACAGTACATCATTTGTTCAACATTAAACGTGTTGCATTTGGAGTTCGCGAGATGCCAAAAAAGGATGAAATCGCACAAAAAGAACCTGCATTAACGAAATAATAAAGCAGGAAAGTATATATAACAAACCCAGTGATAAGCTGGGTTTGTTATATTTTTTGGCCGATTGTTACTTCTATAGAGTAGATTTTAAAAAAGTTGAAATTGCCGAGTAGCTAGCCATTGCGGGGGATATGAGATAAACGTTGAACCGAAATGAACAAGGTGTTAACTACCTATTATTTGATCCTGCAAAGTGGAAAATGCGGCTTTCATTGTAGTATCATGGGTGTTGATTATCCAGCGCTTTACTGTTGAAACGAACTGGAGGGAAGAAAAATGGCGAAAGAAAAAACCAACGCAATGCGTATTCTTGATAAGAAGATGATTCCTTACAACGTTATTACTTACAACAGTCAGGACGGAAAAATCGATGGCATATCTGTTGTCCAAAAAATTGGGAAAGACCCGCAATTGGTATATAAAACATTAGTCACACAGGGGAATAGCGGAAACATTTATGTGTTTGTCATCCCTGTAGAATCGGAGCTGGATTTGAAAAAAGCCGCGAAAATAACAGGAGAGAAGAATGTCGCGCTGGTGCCACCGAAAGATATACAAAAGTTAACGGGTTATATTCGCGGAGGGTGTTCGCCGATAGGGATGATAAAACATTATCCGACCTTTATCGATTCCAGTGCTTCTCAATTTGAGCATATCATCGTTAGCGGCGGCAAAATCGGCGTACTAATTGAACTTAGCGTAGAAGCTTTACAAAGCGTAACAGAAGCTACGTTTCATGAAGTGGTAAAATAAACGCCTAAAACCACTGACCGTTTTCCATTTTTCCCGAAAAGTTTCCTTCTCTAAACGAAGGGAAGGGGAAGATGAATCGGGAGTTTTTTGTATAAAAATGACATACAAGCGTTTTTTCTATGCAAAAACTTCTTTGCTGGAGATAATAAGAAACTCCCACCTCTTCATGGAATGAAGGTGGGAGTCGTTCATTATTTTTTACATCTTCCGGCGGCATATCTTTATTAGTGTTTTGTACCAAATACGGAAGAATACAATTTATAGCCGCCATCTAAATTTTTCGCGCGGAAACCGTTGTCGCGCAAAATTCGTGTCGCTAAATATCCACGTAAGCCGACTTGACATGTTACGTAAATGGTTTTGTCTTTCGGAAGTTCCGCTAAACGTTCGCGCAGTTCATCAAGCGGAATATTTATAGCACCATGAATCGTTCCACGTGCGACTTCTTTTGGTGTACGAACGTCAATGAGCGTGCCCCCGTTTGCAATGATTTCATCAATTTCATGCCATTGTACAGTTTCCACCATTCCATCGAGGATGTTCGAAGCGACGTAACCTGCCATATTCACCGGATCTTTTGCGGAAGAAAACGGCGGTGCGTAGGCAAGTTCTAAATCAGGTAAATCACGAACTGTTAAGCTGCCTTTAATAGCGGTTGCGATGACATCAATACGTTTGTCGACACCTTCTTTCCCAACAGCTTGTGCACCATAAATTTTGCCTGTTTCTTTGTCAAAAATCAGTTTCAATGTCATTTGGGATGCATTTGGATAATAACTTGCATGGCTCATTGGATGAACATGGACAACTTCATATGGAATGCCAAGCTGTTTTAAGGTTTTTTCATTATTTCCTGTTGTTGCAACGGTTAATTCGAAAATTTTTACGATGGCGGTTCCTAATGTGCCGTTGTATTTCACATCGAGTCCATGAATATGGTCGGCTACTAGGCGACCTTGACGATTAGCTGGCCATGCAAGAGGGACGAACGTCTCAAAACCGTGGATGTAGTTTTTTACTTCGATAGCATCGCCGATGGCGTAAATGTTCGGATCCGATGTTTGCAAATATTCATTGACTTTGATGGTGCCGCGCACCCCAAGCTCCAGTCCGGCGTTTTTCGCTAATTGACTTTCTGGCTGCACCCCGATGGCCAAAATAATCATATCGGTTTCAAGCGTGCGGCCGCTATTTAGAATAATGCGTCGGCCGTTGTCTTCGAAAGCTTTCACGCCATCTTCCAAAATCAAATTTACGCCATTTTCTTGCATATGCGCATGAACGATCGCTGCCATCTCATAGTCAATCGGTGCCAGCACTTGATTCGCCATTTCCACAAGCGTTACGTTCACTCCGCGTTTGATTAAGTTTTCTGCCATCTCGACACCGATAAACCCTCCGCCAATGACTACGGCGCTTTTTGGTTTTTCGTGATCGATATACGCTTTTATTTTATCTGTATCAGATAGATTGCGAAGCGTAAATAACGCGTTGGTTTCATGAATTCCAGGAATTGGCGGTATCATCGGCTTTGCGCCAGGTGACAAAATTAATGTATCGTATGTTTCTTCGTATTCCTCGCCAGTGCGTATATTTTTGACTGTAACAGTTTTACGGTCACGATGAATCGCTGTGACTTCGCTTAAATTGCGAACATCAATACGAAAACGCTTCGCCATTCCTTCAACCGTTTGGACTAATAGTTTGTTTCTATCCGTAATGACTTCGCCGATATAATACGGCAAGCCGCAGTTAGCAAACGAAATGTATTCGCCTCTCTCAAACATAATAATTTGGTATTTTTCGCTTAATCGACGTAAACGGGCCGCTGCGGTGGCTCCCCCTGCTACCCCGCCGACAATCACAATTTTTCTCATGAACATTCCCCTCCATTATTTGGTTGCGAAGTTGCATTTACATATAGATGGCTATTATTGCAAGTTTGAAAGGTCTTATCTGTTTTTGTATTGATTGATTCTTTAAATATATACCCTATACGGTATATTAAGGATAGTTATTGTTTTTGTCAATGATGTTCACATTTATTTCATATACTGTAGTACGTAAGAATGATTTTACGCAATCAATGGAAGCGGCGATTGACTTGCATGGGGAAATATCCGAGCTCATAATGAAAAATGAAGGCTCTTTTTTTCGCTGAAAATGAGTACGCAAAAGACAAAAATATGATATCATTCCAAAATGGACAAAATAAGACATCTTTGAATTTATAGAGGAGGAACTCGATGATTAAACGCATTGCAACTGTTGCTATTTATGTAGAAGACCAGCAAAAAGCAAAAGAGTTTTGGACAGAAAAAGTAGGGTTTGAAGTGGTCGCTGAACATCCAATGGGGCCGAATGCCTTCTGGTTGGAAGTAGCTCCAAAAGGGGCACAAACAGCATTAGTCATTTATCCAAAATCGATGATGAAAGACTGGAATGAAAGAAAGCCGTCTATTGTGTTTGAGTGCGATGATGTGCTAGGTACATATGAAACGATGAAAGCTAAAGGTGTGGAATTTTTAGGAGAACCGCAAAAAATGCAATGGGGCACATTTGTACAATTTAAGGATACAGATGGAAATGAATTCCTTATAAAAGACTAAATCCTATTTGCTATACTGCCATAATTATGGCAGTATTTTTTTATAATGGCAGCTGTGAACTACTATCCCATATTTTATGTATCTAGGCGGTGTTATTTTCATCGGTTGAACCAAAACCCTCGATGCATTTCCCCCATGCGTAGCATTAGACGGGGAGGTTCGCTTTATTTGTTGACTTTATGGTATGTTGTAACTATAATAGTTACAAGAGGAGGAGCATGATGAAAATAAGCAGCCGTTTTACTGTTGCAGTTCATATTTTATCCTTGCTGGCATTAGAAAAAAACGCGCATTGCACATCAGAATGGATTGCCGGAAGCGTCAATACGAATCCGGTCGTTGTTCGGCGCGTGATTGGGCAGCTAAAAAAAGCAGGATTCGTTCAAGTCCGTCCGGGGACAGGAGGAGCGTTTCTTACGAAGGATACGCAAGAGATTACTTTGCTTGACATCTATCGGGCAGTCGAAGTAGTAGAAGAGGGAGAGCTGTTTCAAATTCATGAACATCCCAACCCGCAATGTCCGGTAGGGGCCAATATTCAAGCCGTTCTTGAAGTCATCCTCCATCGGGCGCAAGCGGCAATGGAAAACGTTTTGCAAGAAATCCGCCTGCATGATATTGTGACGACATTAGCGCAAAAAATCGCAGCGAATCGTCCATAATTTTTTTTAAACTAGTTGTAACTATAATTGTTACAGCTATGTTTCCTCCTCACTATAATGATGAAAGGGGTTATTTTTGATGAAAATTGCATTGTTTGGCGCCACTGGAATGATCGGTCAGCGCATTTTAGCGGAAGCTTTATCAAGAGGACATGAAGTGACCGCGATTGTCCGCGATCCGGCTCGTTTGAATAAAGAACATGACCGGTTGCATGTCGTTGTCGGCGATATTTTTGACGAAAATAGCGTTGCTCAAGCTGTTCACGGTCATGATGTCGTCATTAGTGCGTTCGGTCCAAAAGCAGGAGAGGAGAAGACATTAATAGAAGCGACTCATTCGTTAATCAGTGGTGTAAAAAAATCAGGAGTGAATCGTCTTATTGCCGTCGGCGGAGCTGGTAGCTTGGAAGTTGCTCCTGGAGTTCAGCTTGTGGACACACCAGATTTCCCTGATTTTATCAAGCCAATTGCGCTTGCCCATCGTGACGTGCTAAACATTTATCTTCAAGAAAAAGAATTGAATTGGACAAACGTAAGCCCAGCAGCGATGATTGCACCAGGAGAGCGGACGGGAACGTATCGGACGGATACCGATCGGCTTGTTGTCGATGCAAACGGCGAAAGCCGGATTTCTGCGGAAGACTTTGCGGTAGCAATCCTCGATGAAGCCGAAAACCCGCGCTTCAGCCGGATGCGGTTTACCGTTGGCTATTAAAGATGGAGGGTTATCCTAATGAACGATATCATTCATCCTCAAACAACGATCGGACATGTTCATCTTATCGTATCCAATTTGGAACGTTCGCTTCGTTTCTATACAGAAATCATCGGCTTTCGCCTATTAAAGCAAAATCCATACGAAGCGGTATTAACCGCGGATGGAGTTACTCCGTTAGTGGTAATCGAGGAAAAAGCGGATGCGGTGCCGAAGCCGCCGCGGACAACGGGACTTTATCATTTTGCGATTTTAGTTCCTGACAGAAAGAGCCTCGCGCAGTCGCTGCTTCATTTATTGGAGAGCGGTTATCCGCTGCAAGGAGCATCCGATCATTTGTTCAGCGAAGCAGTCTATCTCGCTGACCCGGACGGAAACGGCATCGAAATATACGCCGACCGCCCGATGGAAAAGTGGGAGAAGACGGCAAATGGAGAATATAAAGCGGTAACGGAGCCGTTAGATGTGAACAATTTGCTGGCGCAAGCGGGAACGGAAGCGTGGTCGGGGCTTCCAATGCATACGCGGATTGGCCATATTCATCTCCACGTCGCCCACATCGAAGAAGCTTATGCTTTTTATGTGCAAGGATTAGGCTTTGAACCGACGACACGTATGGGAACGCACGCGTTATTCGTTTCCGCGGGCGGCTATCACCACCATATCGGTCTGAACACATGGGCTGGAGTCGGGGCGCCAAAACCGCCAGCGAACGCCGTTGGATTGCGCGTATTTTCGATTGTGCTGCCAAATGAAGCGGAACGAGAGAAAGCGGTGGAACGGCTCCAACATATCGGCGCATCGGTGCGCCGAAGCGAAAATAGCATATTGACAAGCGATCCGTTTGGCAACGAAATCGAGCTGATCATTCAGTATATATAAGTTAAACTTGAAAATTCTACTTCTTGTGATCCATTTTTTCGACTACGCTTATGCGTGACGAAGGCAAGTCATCGACTTGCCTCCGACAGTCGGAAAAATCTCTTGATAAAAAGTGCAAAGAACCAAATATCAAGTTGCATTTATATAGTTTTATGCGCTTTTTCTATGAAGGCAGATTGTATGACATATAAAAGAGAGTGTTCACCTGTTAGCGGTGCAAACACTCTCTTTCTATATACTTCGCAAGTTCTTCCGGTTTTTGCGAGCCAAGGTACAAACCGTTTCCGTCCGTCAGCTCGATCCATATTCCCTTCTTTCCTTTCATTGTGTAAGCACGCCTTTTTTTTAAGTTCCAGCGAATTCCTCAGCCGCCGTAGGACATAGGATGATAAGGCTGGACTTGAACGCTTTTGATTTGTTGATACGGAATAACGCGGGAGCAGAATGGGAAAAAACGAATGACGAGTCCTTCTTTTTCCGTTTTTGTGACTAGTTTCAGCGACAAAAAGAAGAGCGGAAAACAAATGCCGAACAATAAAAACAAGCCCCACATTCCTGTATCGCTTGCCGGCTTCGCGCCAAATGGGATCCCAAATATGATTTGCTGGATAAATCCGTACCACATAACAGCGGCGACGATAAGGATAAGCGCGTTCGCATACCAAGGCGGACGCTGCACCTCACGCATGGCTATTGCTCCTCCTTTCTTTTCTCTTCCTTAATCATCATATTCTTCAAGAACATAAAGAACTCCTTTTATTTGCTGGAAGCAATCGGAAGTGTTACAATAATGACGAATGAGAGGATAAAAAGTTTTCTAAGGTTCCGTGGCTGCACGGCGGCCAGTCTGCGACCTCGTGTACACGGAGAAAAGCCCGGGAGGATATCGATTCGATATTTCTTCGCGGCTTTTTTATTTTGCAAACAAGGAGTGATGAACATGGCATGGGTATACTTAGTCATTGCCGGCATTTTCGAAGTGGTATGGGCGGTTGCGTTAAAATATACGATGGGATTTACGCGGCTTGCGCCGTCCATCATTACGGTTTTCGGTGCGCTTGCCAGCTTTTATTTTTTATCGGTGGCGACAAAAACGTTGCCGATTGGAACCGCCTATGCGGTATGGACGGGAATCGGGGCGATGGGAGCGATCATTGTCGGCATGCTGTTTTTAAACGAGCCGGTCAATGTGCCGAGGATTGTCTTTTTATTATTTATCCTTGTCGGAATAATCGGATTGAAGTTCACGTCAGGGCAGTAAAAAAGCAGGGGAGCGCCCTGCTTTTTTATCATTCATTTCTAGCAGGAAGGGAAACGTGCCAATTCTCATTTAGATAAGATACAATTACCGTTTTTAACGTTACTGTCAATTGTTTCGGCATTTTATTCATTCCATCTACTATTGTATTTCTTTTTATGTTGTACATCATGGTGTTTTTGTCATAGTGAATGATCGGTGTCTCTGAAAAGTCTTTTGTGTTTATTGTGTAAACACGTTGTTTTTCATCGCTCAGTTCGAAATACATAAATGAATAAGTGTTTTCTTCTGTCTCTAATATACCTGCTTGTTTTCTTTTATCCAATCTTAACTGATGAAGCGTAAGCGTATTTCCTTTATAGCGAAGAGAAATCGGCTGTTTTTTCAATTCGTCCACAGAGAACGTCATCGATTGATTTGGGAATTCCACTCTTTCGATCCCGCGAAATACAAATGTATATGTTCCTTTTGGTGAAAACGGGAGGAACGAATAGCGCCAGCGGACGATATTTGGATGTCGGGAAGGAAGTTCTTCTTTATAAACAAATACCGCACTTTTTGATTTTTCGATGTCCCATCTTGGTAAAGTTGTAGCGGCAATATTTCCTTTGCTATCGACAATATCAAATAGCGGCTGATAAAACATTTGGTCCCCAAGCCAGTATTCTGGGTGGCTTTCTGGCCGTTCTTTTCCTTCCTCCGTCCACGATGTTTCTATATCAATGCTTGTTAATGTAGGAGAATGGACGAGATTTTTTATGGTGACTTGCAATCCGTCTTTTGTTACATACGTTTTGTTGATCGGGATTGTTTTTGTAGCCATCATGCTTTTATTCATATTAACTGGAATTTTAAGTTTCCATTCTCCTTCGACCGTACCGATCTGATGAATATCGATATGAATAAAAAGCCGCTTTGCCTCGCGGGCTTTATCGTTTAATGCGAACATAAGATCAGCGTGATGGCCGTGAGGGAATACTCGATCAATAGATTGCGAAACCATTCTTCCCGTTTTTGTTTGATATGTTGTATTGGTGGATACGATCTCCCCTTTCTCGTTTGTAATGTAAAATGCGTTTAGACCCTTCACAAAATACATTGTTTGTTCTGGTCCCCATTGCTCTTTCGCAAAAAGAATGGTTGGGTCGATAAATTTTCCATTTTTGTTTTCAAGACTATACGTAAAGATAAGACGATTCGTATCCGCCATTATTTCTTTGATTTTAAGCGTAATGCCGTGATCGGTGACAGAGGCTTCTGTTGTTTCGGAAAATCCTTCTTTCGCAGCGGTTTGCAAGCCTTCATCCAGTTCAGGGCGGATGAAAAAGGATTTAATGTAGGCGGCGAATGATGGAGAAATGTAAGCCCCCGCTGAAATTCCGATGACGACGGAAGCGGCAGCAATCGTTAGCCATTTTCTCCATTTTGATTTACGGGTGAGTTTCCGCTTTTGCTGCTGTTCCATTTGGAAAGGCAGTTCTTTGGCAAAGGTAAAAACGCTTTCCGGAACTTGGATATGATCCATTGATTTTTCGATTTTCCGTTTCCAAAAATCATCTTGAAAACTCATCGAAGTTCCTCCTTCCGCTCTTCTTGATATGCTTGATAAAGCAGATTTCGAGCTTGAAACAGCCGCGATTTCACCGTGCCTTCTTTGATTTGGAGAAGCTCGGCAATCTCGCTAATCTTCATGTTTTGATAGTAATAAAGCACAAGAATAACGCGATATTTCATGTCGAGCTTAAGAATATGCGCCAAAAGCTCCTGCTCCTCTTCTTTGCTGATCACTTCGTCAACGGGCAAGTGATGGGAATTCGATAAAAACGGAAGCATATCGCTGATTTCGGTATATTGCCTTTCTTTTCCGAGTTTGCGCGCCAAATCAATGGCGCGGTGTGTGACAAGCCGGTAAAACCATGACGAGAAATGGTGAATTTCCTTATCTTCGCTGATTGCGCGATAGGCTTCGAGCAAACTGTTTTGTATGGCGTCTTCGGCGTCGTGATGTGAGCGAAGTATCGTAAAAGCGAGCCGGTACGCTTTCGTTAGATGCGGGGAAACAAGCAGATAAAAAGCATCTTTGTTTCCTTGTCTGCACTGCGCCAAAAGATGTTGTTCATCATGCATACAACCATCCTTTCTTTTGTCAGAGTTTTATCTGCATATAAGGCGAAGTCGAAGAAGAAAAGGTTCAATTTTTTATTATGCATTAAAAAAGACTGCTGACGAAATGCAGCAGTCTGGGTTACTTTTCAAACCCATATTCCCGTTCTACTTTGCACACCCGGACTGAATAGCGCTCGTACCATTGCTGCTTTCCTTTTTCTTGAGCGATTTGGTGTGCCGCGTGCACCTTCCATTGTTGAATCGCTTCAAGAGAGTCCCAGTACGAAACGGTGATTCCGACGCCGTTTTCGTCGCGGACGCTGTCGACGCCAAGAAAGCCAGGCTGTTGGGAAGCTAGTTCCACCATTTGTTTCGCCATCGCATCATATCCGTGGTCTCCTTCAGTGCGCTCCGAGGTGAAAATCACTGCGTAATATGGCTTTTCCATCGTTTTTCCCCCTATCCTTTCATATATTCTTGCCGCTTCACGGTGATTTTGACATCTGACAAAAGGAAAATGCTTGTTAAAATAATCGTTAAGCCGCCGATCATGCCAACCGTGATTTTTTCGTGAAGGAAAATCATTCCCCAAATGACACCGAAAACAGGGACGAGAAAGGTAACGCTTAACGTTTTGGTTGGCCCGACGTTTGCTAGCAAGTAAAAATAAAATAAGTAAGCAATCGCCGTGCAAAAAACGGCCAGCCCCAATATCGAATACACGACGAGCGGCGATACTTGTTTCGTTGGAATGCTAAAGGCTGCCAACGGAATGAGCACGGCAGCGGCGCCTAGTTGCTGCCCAATCGACAACGATAAGGAAGAAACTCCCGTAAACGCTTTTTTGGCATACACACCGGCACAGCCGTATGAGAACGCGGCCAAAATCGACAGTAACGCGGAAAAAACGGTTTGCATCGACAGCGGAACAGGGCTCCAACCAACTAATACAAACACGCCGACCGTGCCGAGGACGATGCCAATCCATTTTTTTGCATAAAGCGGCTCGTGAAGAAACCATCGCGAAGCAAGCGCGGTAAACAACGGCGTGGTCGAATTCAAGATGGCCGCTACGGAAGCCGTTAAATGCAGCGTGGCAGCGGCGATGAGCGTAAATGGAATGGCCGCGTTCAGCGCCCCGACGATAAGATATTCCTTCCAATAAGCTTTCAGCTCTACGCTTTTTTTAAACATCCATACATACAATAACAGCACGATGCCGGCGATCAGGACGCGTAATTCAATTGTTAGAACAGGACCGATGGCAGGGGCAGCGATGCGCATAAATAAAAAAGAGGCTCCCCATAACGCGGCGAGGAGAAACAGTGCTGTAAACTCTTTTGCGTTCATTAGATATGCCTCCAGTATATCTTTTTCTGAATTATATCATTTTTTCTATCGGTAGGAGAGATGTTTCGCAATAACGGCTATTGTTGTACATGTTCATAACAATTTTGGTTGACAATATATATAAAGATTGAATATCATTAAGCTGTAAAGCAAAATATATATTTTCTCTGTTAAAGGGGAGTAGCTTTAACAGCAAAGTCGTCAGTTCAGGGCAACGCCCTCGGCTTTGTTGGCAACGGCAACGTTGTTAGCGAGACCTTTACCAATGTTGGTAAAGGTCTGTTTTTATGAAAGGGCCTTTACCAAATCGGTAAAGGTCTTTTTATTTTCGCGGAGAAAGGGAGGAATGATAGGTGGAATTTTTAACAGCGCTTTTATCGATTGTTATTATTGATCTTATACTAGCGGGCGACAATGCGATCGTCATTGGCTTGGCGGCGCGAAATTTGCCGAAGCATCAACAGAAAAAAGCAGTCATTTGGGGAACGGTGGGCGCGGTGGTGATCCGCGCGCTGGCGACATTGTTTGTCGTCTGGTTATTAAACGTTCCGGGACTGCTATTAGTCGGCGGGATTTTGCTTGTCTGGATTGCCTATAAGCTGCTTGTTGAGGAAAAAAGCCATGACGTCGAAGCGGGGGGCAGCTTATGGGAAGCGATTCGCACCGTTATTATCGCCGATGCGTTAATGGGATTGGATAACGTGCTGGCGGTAGCAGGAGCCGCGCACGGAAGCTTCTTATTAGTTATATTAGGATTATTAATTTCCGTGCCTATTATGGTATGGGGAAGTACGTTAACTTTGAAATGGATCGAGCGTTTCCCAATAATGATTACCATCGGAGCGGGAGTGCTTGCATGGACGGCCTCGAAAATGATTGTGGAGGAACCGTTTTTAGATCAGTACTTTGCCAATCCGGTTGTAAAATACGGATTTGAAGTTCTTGTTATCGCTGGGGTGATTGCCGCTGGCACGTTAAAAAAGAAGAAGAGTGAAAACAAATTAGAAACAAAAGCCGCCAACGGATGATTGGCGGCATTTGCTTATAACTCATCAAATCCGTTATCGATATTCACTTTTGTATATTGCCGTGATTTTTGTTCAAAGAAATCCGATTTTCCGAGGTCGACTTCTTCATACGCTTTAATCCAGCGCAATGGATTTGTTCGATAGCCGTCAAACGGACGGTTAAAGCCAAGCTGATGGGCGCGGACGTTAGCGTAAAACTTGATGTAGGCGCTCAAATCATGCATATCAATGCCATCAATATCGTTGCCGATGATATGATTGGCCCATTCGATTTCCAGATCCGCTGCTTTGATGAACGTTTCTCGCACAAATTGGGCAAGTTCCGGTGTATTGTATTCCGGGTATTCGTTCAGCACTTCTTTAAAAATTTTGGCGAACAGGTCGACATGAATATGCTCGTCCCGATTGATATAATTAATCATCGTGCTTGTCGCGACCATTTTTTGATTGCGCGCCAAATTGTAAAAGAAAGCAAAGCCGGAGTAGAAAAACAATCCTTCTAAAATCACGTCATAGACAATCGATTTTAACAAGTTTTCCACGTTCGGATTTTCGGCAAACGATTTGTAGCCGTTTGTGACAAAATCGTTTCGTTTGCGCAAAATCGGCTCGTTCCGCCAAAATTCAAATACTTCGTCCTGTTTGCTTTTCGGCACAAGGCTCGAAAGCACGTAAGAATACGAATGGTTATGAATAACTTCTTGCTGGGCAAGCATGATCATGAGCGCGTTAATGCTTGAATCGGTAATATAATCGGCGACTCTGCCGGCGTAGTCCGTTTGAATGCTGTCAAGCAGGGCGAGCAGGCCGATAATTTTCAAAAACGCGTCTTGTTCGCGCTCGGATAGCAATGGAAATTGCTTGACATCTTGCGACATATTGATTTCAAACGGCGTCCAAAAGTTTGCCAGCATCCGTTTATATTTGGCGTAAGCCCAAGGATATGCGATATCATCCCAATTTAAGACGTTTGAGCTTTTGCCGTTAATGATTCGCGTTGAGCGGTTGGGTGCTTCCGGATCCATGATGACTCTTTTTGTTAATGCATGTACCATGTTTTTCCCCCTTAACTTGCGCAGGATTCGCATTCATCGATCGCGCTGGAAGTGGAACGGACGTAATACGTTGTTTTTAGTCCCGACTTCCAGGCGGTGAGATGAAGGTCTAACAGTTCTTTCGCTTTAATCGTGTTCATGACATAAAAGTTGAATGAAATCGCCTGGTCGATATGGCGTTGGCGTGCTGCGTTCTGCTTGATGCTCCAATGCTGGTCGATATGGTACGCCGATTTATAGTACCATGTTGTTTTTTCATTTAAATCAGGTACCGTGACCGGAATTTTGTAATCTTTCTTTTCTTCCGCGTACACTTTTAAAAAGATCGGGTCGATGCTCGCGGTGCTGCCGGCGATAATCGAGGTTGAAGCGTTTGGCGCGACCGCCAGGACGTAACCGTTGCGCATGCCGTGTTTGGCGACTTGTTGTTTCAGCGTGTCCCAGTCGACGTTGTCGTTGCGGCGGTAGCCGCGCTTGTCAAAATAGGCGCCCGTCTGCCAATCGGAGCCTGGAAATGCGGGATAACTGCCTTTTTCCTTCGCCAATTCCATGCTTGCTTGGATCGCTAAATAGGCGATTTTTTCGTACAGCTTGTTGGCATATTCGACCGCTTCTTCCGATTCCCAGCGCATGCCTTTTAATGCGAGCAAATGGTGCCAGCCGAACGTGCCGAGTCCGACGGCGCGGTATTTTTGATTCGTCAGCTGCGCTTGCAGGACAGGGATGCTGTTTAAGTCAATGACGTTATCAAGCATGCGCATTTGAATCGGGATGAGCCGCTCAAGCACGTTGTCGGTAACGGCGCGGGCAAGGTTAATCGACGACAAGTTGCAGACGACGAAATCGCCGGGGATTTTCTCAATGATAATTTTTCCGTCTTTCGTATATTGCTTTTCGACAACGGTCGGGCTTTGATTTTGCGCGATTTCCGTGCAAAGGTTGCTGCAGTAAATCATGCCGAGATGCGCGTTCGGGTTTTTCCGGTTTACTTCGTCGCGGTAAAACATAAACGGTGTGCCCGATTCCAATTGGCTGCGCATGATGCTTTTCATTATTTCAATCGCCGGCACTTTTTCTTTTGAAAGCCGCTCTTCATGAACGCATTGCCAATATTTTTCGCGGAAGCTGCCGCGCCCTTTTTCTTCATCGTAAAAGTCCTCAAGGCTAAATCCCATCACTTTGCGCACTTCATGCGGGTCAAACAAATACCAATCGCCGCGTTTTTCGACTTGCTCCATAAATAAATCCGGGATGCAGACCCCCGTAAATAAATCGTGCGTTCTCATTCGTTCATCGCCGTTATTTAATTTCGCATCCAAAAAAGCAAAAATGTCTTTATGCCAGACGTCTAAATAAACGGAAATAGCGCCTTTGCGCTGCCCTAATTGATCGACGCTGACGGCGGTGTTATTAAGCTGTTTCATCCATGGAATCACGCCGGAGGAAACGCCTTTAAAGCCCTTGATGTCGCTGCCGCGGCTTCTGATTTTGCCGAGATAGACGCCGATTCCGCCGCCCGATTTTGAAAGGTTGGCGATGTCGGTATTGCTGTCGTAAATGCCCTGCAGGCTGTCATCGACCGTATCGACAAAGCAGCTCGACAGTTGTCCGCAGCTTTTGCCGGCGTTTGCCAAAGTCGGTGTGGCAACGGTCATGTACAAGTTGCTTAACGCCCAGTACGCTTCTTGGATAAGGGCAAAACGGCGCTGCTTTGGCTCTTTGGCCATTAGCGTCATCGCGATGATGAGAAACCGCTCTTGCGGAAGCTCATACAAGTTGCGTTCGTAGTCGCGAGCAAGGTAGCGATCGGCGAGTGTGCGCAAGCCGATATAGGTAAACAGCTTGTCTTTTTCCGGATCGATGAGTTTGGCGAGTTCCGTGATTTCTTCTTTCGTATAATTTTCCAAAAGGAAACGATGATACACTCCCTTTTCGACAAGTGCAGCAATTAAATCATAAAGGCTGCCGTAACGTTGAGCTTCGTCGTATCCGCGCTGCTTTGCCGCTTCTTTATATAATTGTTTTAAATAAATGCGGGCGCAGACAAACGTCCATTCCGGTTCCGTTTCGCTAATATAGGAAAGCCCCTCGAGTATGAGATAATGAAAGAACTGCTCGACAGAAATGGCCTCTTTATGTTCGATCACACGGATGATGCGTTCGATATAGCCATCTGTCCGTAAGTGCGGAAAATCGCTTGTCGTGCGGCGGATAAAGGAAATAAGTTTCTCGCGGGAAAATGGCTCGGCTTGTCCATTTTCTTTCGTAATCATCGTATTGCTTGTTTGCAACGCCATCGTTTTCTCCTCCTTGTCGTCCATAAAAAAATCCACTCGGGTCAACGAGTGGATGAAACGACAGCATAAAAAGGGGAGGTGAAGCCCTTTTCCACCATCGTTTCATCTTCTCGCACCCCGGAGAACATGAAACGCAACCAAGCAAGGCAGGTCTCCTGACTCGTGCTTCTTCCTACTTTGGATCCTTCCCATACGCGCGCCCAAACGAGCTTGCGCATACAGTGGATGTTCCATTTCGTCCGCACATACAGTTGCGGGGGCAGTTCTGGATTCGCACCAGATTCCCTATTAAGTCCGAACGGACACCATTGCTTGTGGTTTCACTATATATAGTTGCTTGTTAAACAAAAAACACAATATATAGTATTTTGTTATTGTTGGTATAAGCATATAATAAAACGCTGGAAAATTCAACTATGATTTTACGGCGAAAAGAAAAATGAGAAATGCTGTTTCGTTGTCCAAGCATTTCTCATTGGCGCGGGGGATGGAATTTTAGCAATAAAATTTGAAGCAGCCGCCCGATGCATATCCCGGGAATGACAAACAGCATCGGCAGCCAAATAGGACCGAAAAATATGCCCAAAAATGTGACGCTTGATGAAAGCATCAAGCCGACGGTAACGAAATAGGCGGAAAACACAAACGGCAGGAACGAGTAAGGGGTTTGCCCTCCGCCCGCATCTTTGAACGCATCCCACATCGCGTAAAAATATAAACATGGATAAAACATGAGCCATTGAAAGTCAATGATGTTGGCGGCCTCATGAGTATTCCCTAAAAAACTTAACCGGATGGCCTCATTAAACCGCGATTGCATGTTAATAAGAAACTCCAAAAAGATAAATAAAGTGCCTTTAAAATATTTTCTGTTTAAAAGTTGCCCAAATCCAGGCAGGGCAATGCTCCATAACAACCGTTCCATTGCTTTCACGTTTTCTAACCCTTTACTAAAATAATTTGTTCGAATGTCGCATTGTTTGTTATTGCGACGAAAAAAAACGAAGCAAAAACGAAACTTCCATACCCTTAATGTTTACTTTAATTACATTATTTAGCAAAAAAACGTGATTTTATGCTTTTTTTAAATAATAATAAAGCGAATGTTTCTTACTTTTTGTAAATATATGGATTTATGGCATGAAATGCTTGTCCATTATATTATTGGTTAGCGTAAATCCAAAAATATTCTTTAAATTTTTCAGAATAATTAATATAATATTAATGTAATGAATTTTAATAAACAACAAAGGGGGAAAAAATGTGAAGGGGCTTAAATCCGTTTTGCTTTGGGGTCTTATTTCTGTACTTGGAGCAGCAGGGTTTGCGGTCCTCGCATTAAGCCGTGGCGAAACGGTTAATGCGATTTGGCTGATTGTTGCCGCTGTATGTACGTATGCGGTAGCATACCGTTTTTATAGCAAGTTTATCGCCCGCAAAGTATTTGAGCTCGATGACAATCGCAAAACGCCTGCCGAGATATTTAACGACGGAAAAGATTATGTGCCGACGAACAAATGGGTGTTGTTCGGCCATCACTTCGCAGCTATTGCCGGCGCCGGACCGCTTGTTGGACCGATTTTGGCGGCGCAAATGGGATATTTGCCGGGAACACTTTGGATTGTGATCGGTGTTGTTTTAGGCGGAGCCGTGCAAGACTTTGTTATTTTATTCGCTTCGATGCGCCGCAACGGCAAATCGCTTGGCGAGATGGTAAAAGAAGAAATCGGCCCTGTGACAGGCTTCATTGCTGCGCTTGGTATTTTAGGAATCATGATTATTTTATTGGCTGTTTTGGCGCTGGTTGTTGTGAAAGCGCTTGTAGGAAGCCCGTGGGGAATGTTCACCATCGCCGCGACGATTCCGATTGCGATTTTGATGGGCATTTACATGCGCTTTATTCGTCCGGGACGCGTGGGGGAAGCTTCTTTACTCGGATTTGTTCTGCTTTTGCTTTCCCTCGTCGCTGGACAGCATGTAGCACAAAACCCAACGTTAGCGGAAATTTTTACATTAAAAGGCGAAACGATCGCGATCTTGATGATCATTTACGGATTTGTCGCATCGGCATTGCCGGTATGGCTATTGCTTGCGCCGCGTGACTATTTAAGCACGTTCTTAAAAATCGGCACGATCGTCGGCCTTGCGTTAGGCATTTTAGTCGTAGCGCCAGATTTGCAAATGCCGGCGTTAACGAAATTTGTCGACGGCACTGGCCCGGTATTTGCGGGGAACTTATTCCCATTCCTGTTTATTACGATCGCTTGCGGTGCTGTATCGGGATTCCATGCGCTTGTTTCTTCCGGTACGACGCCAAAAATGATTGAAATCGAGAGCCATGCCCGCCCGATCGGCTATGGCGCGATGTTGATGGAATCGTTCGTCGCTGTCATGGCGATGGTGGCAGCATGCGTGCTGACCCCGGGAGCATATTTTGCCATCAACAGCCCGGCTGCTGCCATCGGTCAAGATGTAGTGCAAGCAGCGAAAGTCGTATCGTCATGGGGATTTACCGTTACGCCTGACATGCTGTCAGAGCTTGCGAAAAATGTCGGCGAGCAAACGATTTTATCACGTACTGGCGGGGCGCCAACATTGGCGATTGGAATGGCGGTTATTCTCTCGAAGGTGATCGGCGGCAAAACATTAATGGCGTTCTGGTATCATTTCGCGATTTTATTTGAAGCACTCTTTATTTTAACGACGATTGACGCTGGCACACGCATCGGCCGCTTTATGATTCAAGATATTATGGGCACTTTCTACAAACCGCTTGGCAAAACGGATTCGCTGGTTTCCAATATTATCGCAACGACGCTGTGCGTTCTTGCTTGGGGATATTTCCTATACCAAGGGGTAGTCGATCCGCTTGGCGGTATTAATACGTTGTGGCCGCTGTTCGGAATTGCCAACCAAATGCTGGCGGGAATTGCGTTACTATTCGGCACGACGGTGCTGTTCAAAATGGGTAAAAAAGCGTACGTTTGGGTAACGCTTATTCCGACGATTTGGCTTTTAGTTGCCACGCTCACCGCGGGATACCAAAAGCTGTTCCACAGCAATCCAAAAATCGGTTTTCTCGCCCATGCCAATGTGTTTAAAGATGCGTTAAACCAAGGCAAAGTTTTAGCGCCAGCGACAAATGAGGCGCAAATGAATCAAATTATTATGAACGACTATATCGACGCAACGCTTTGCGCGATTTTCATGCTTGTTGTCATTGCGATGTTGATTTCTTCTGTAAATACGTGGATTAAGGTATTGCAAAACAAACATGTGTCGTTGAAAGAGGCACCTTATATTCCAAGAGATGGAGGAAATGAGGTTAAACATTATGCGTAAGTGGCTTCATACGATTCTGTCCTACCGCAAGCAATTTCTTGATTTACTTGTCGGCGTTCCCAATTATGAGAAATATGTCGAGCATATGAAAACACACCATCCAGGAGAGCCGATCAAATCAAGAAAAGAGTTTTTCTGCGAAGTGCAGGAAGCGCGTTATAACGGGAAGGGTGGAAAAGTTTCGCGTTGCTGCTAAGCTGATAAGAAGGGAAAAAGGGGAAGGGCACGTTCCCCTTTTTCCTTTTATAACGTTTGTTTTATGTTCGGCAGTCATGCGGAAATGAATATCGTATTTTTGCAAGGGGGAATACATAGATGCGCATTCTTGTTGTCGGCGCCGGTGCGGTCGGCGGTTATTTTGGCGGAAGATTGCTGGAAAAGGGAGTGGACGTGACGTTTCTTGTCCGTGAGCGAAGAAAAAAACGACTGCAGGAGCAGGGGCTAGTGATTCGTAGTGTTCACGGCGATGCGGTGCTATCTCCGAAGCTGATTGTAACGGGCGAGCAGGACGAGCCGTTTGATGTCGTCATTTTTTCCAACAAAGCGTACCATCTTCCGGAAGCAATTCGCGACGCGAAACCGTATGTAGGCGAAACAACGCTGATTTTGCCGCTGTTAAATGGCATGGCGCATATGGACTTGCTTTGGGAGGAATTTGGAAAAGATAATGTGCTCGGCGGGCTTTGCTTTATTGAAACAACATTGAATGAACATGGGGAAATCGTGCAAACGAGCGCTTCCCACGATGTTCGCTTTGGCGAATGGTCCGGGGAGCGGACGGAGCGCGTTCTTGCGTTGGAACAATTATTTTCCGGCTGCAACGCCCGTTTCCGTTTAAGTGAGCACATTGCGACAGATATGTGGAATAAATATTTATTTATTGCAACGATGTCGGGAGTGACGACGTTGTTTCGCGCGCCGATTGGCCCAATTCGTTCTGGAAAGTACGGGCAAGAAATTATTTTCGGATTGCTAAAAGAGATTGCAGCCGTGATGCGGGCGCATGGAGCACCAATTGCCGATAATATCGGAGAAAAACAACTGGTGCAATTAAACGGAATAGAAGCGACAATGAAGTCATCGATGCAGCGCGATATGGAAAAAGGGCAGTTGATTGAAGCCGACCATTTGCAAGGTTACTTGCTTTCGTTGGCGAAACAATACGAAACCGAAACACCGCTGTTAAAAGTGGTATACCATAATCTAAAAATTTATGAGGCGAATCTCTCCAAAACAAAGTAAGAAATGGAAAAAGCGCAGCCTTCCGATATGTGTCGAAAAGAAGGCTGCCTTCTTTTTTGCAAAAAAGATTGTATATCGCTATCATGTAGTGTACAGTTAGTACTAAAAACGTATGCACAAAAAGAGGGGGATGCAGCCTTGAAGAAAGCTTGGTGGAAAGAAGGAGTGGCGTATCAAATCTACCCAAGGAGCTTCATGGATGCAAACGGGGACGGAATCGGCGATCTCCGCGGTATAATCGAGAAGCTTGATTATTTAAAAGACCTTGGAATCGATATTATATGGATATGCCCGATTTACAAGTCGCCAAACGCCGATAATGGATATGATATCAGCGATTACTATGCGATTATGGAAGAGTTCGGGACAATGGAAGACTTTGATTTATTGCTTGAGGAAGTTCACCGGCGCGGCATGAAGGTAATTTTAGATTTAGTCATTAACCATACAAGCGATGAACATCCATGGTTTATCGAATCGCGTTCATCACGGGACAACCCGAAGCGGGATTGGTATTTTTGGCGCGATGGAAAAAACGGCCGAGAGCCGAACAACTGGGAAAGTATTTTTGGCGGCTCCGCCTGGGAGTACGATGCGAAAACCGGCCAATATTATTTGCATATCTTTGATGTAAAGCAGCCGGATTTGAACTGGGAAAATGAAGAAGTGCGCAAAGCGCTTTATCAAATGATTAACTGGTGGCTCGATAAAGGCATTGACGGCTTCCGCGTTGACGCGATTTCCCACATTAAGAAAAAACCGGGATTGCCGGATTTGCCGAATCCGAAAGGGTTGGATTATGTTCCGTCTTTTGCTGGCCATATGAACCAAGAGGGGATTATGGATTATTTAAGAGAGTTGAAAATGCAAACGTTTGCGCGTTATGATATTATGACGGTCGGGGAAGCGAACGGCGTGACTGTCGACGATGCCGAACAATGGGTCGGCGAAGAAGACGGCATTTTCCATATGATTTTCCAATTTGAACATTTAGGGTTATGGCACAAAGGAACGAATGGCGGCGTAGATGTGCGCCAATTAAAGCGCACGCTTACGAAATGGCAAAAGGGACTCGAAAATTGCGGCTGGAACGCGCTGTTTTTGGAAAACCATGATCAACCCCGCTCCGTTTCGACATGGGGAAATGACAGGGAATACTTGGTCGAAAGCGCCAAGGCGCTCGGCGCACTCTACTTTTTGATGCAAGGAACGCCTTTTATTTATCAAGGCCAGGAAATCGGCATGACGAACGTCCAATTTCCGAATATTGAAGACTACAATGATGTCGCCATTAAAAGAATGTATCAAATCGAACGGGAAAAGGGCCGCTCCCACGAAGAAATTATGGAAGTGATTTGGAAAACGGGGCGCGACAATTCGCGCACGCCAATGCAATGGTCCGACGCGCCAAACGCTGGGTTTACGATGGGAACGCCATGGATGAAAGTAAACGAAAACTATAAGACTATTAATGTTGAGGCACAATTGCGTGACCCGAACTCCGTGCTTTCGTTTTACAAAAAAATGATTCAGCTTCGCAAAACGAACGAAGTGTTCGTTTATGGAACGTACGATTTACTTTTAGAAAAGCATCCGACAATTTATGCGTACACAAGAACGCTCGGAGGCGAAAAAGCAGTCATTATTGTTAATCTGAGCGACCAACCAGCGCTGTACCGTTATGACGGCATCCACTTAAGCACCGAAAACTTAGTGTTGCAAAACTATGACGTAAAGCCGCATAAAAACGCCACCCGCTTTAAGCTAAAGCCTTATGAAGCGCGTGTATATTTGCTGAAATAGATAAAAGCTGCCGTTCATTGCGGCAGCTTTATTTTGCTTTTGCGTAGACAGCACTGGCGCCTGTCATATCTTTTAGTTTGGTAACTGGAGAGAGACAGAGAATTAAGGCGGAGGCGGCAAATCCATTAGAGAACAGCTATTTCAGCTTCAAATCAAGTAGCAATTTGACCTAACCGCTTCAGCGTACTGTAGACCGCTGACTCGAACTCGATGAAGCCCAAGTACGAAGCAACATCTTGGTATGGGAAAATTTGAGAAGCCCAAAATCCGCCAATGCCGTTCTCGCGGTCGATCCAGTAGAACAGGTTGGCCAGTCCTGCCCACATTAATTGGCCTGCTGGACGACCTGTAGGGATAGGATCCTCGTTTACCTGGAATGTATAAGCCCATGACTTTTGCACGCCAGGGTAGAACTCACCGTCATTAGCTAGTGATGGATCGGACGAGATCCAACCGCCGCTTTTCAATGCGCCAAGTCCGTTCTGAGACATTTGCGCGACCGTTTCCGGTTTGAGTACGCCCGCACCGTCATTCAGGATCATCCGGATAAACTTCATGTATTCACCAATGCTGGCATACAAACCATGTCCTCCCATGTCCATTTCAGGAGATTGTGGCAGGATGAGATCAGGTAGTGGCGTGATATTGCCATCCTGGGATCGGCTGTGGATGGTTGCACGACGTTCTGCCATCGACGGCGTCAGCGTGAATCCTATGTCGGTCATGCCTAAGGGGGCAAAAATATGCTCAGCCATCACTTCGCCCAGTCGCTTACCGCGTACGGCTTCGACAACTTTGCCAACCCAGTCGATGTTGACACCATAGTTCCAGCGTTCGCCTGGCTCGAATAGCAGCACACTCTTAATCGAGTCAAAGGTACTAGTGAGGATGGAAGGTATTCCCTTTGCCTCACGATATCTTCGATCCTCATGACTGAAGAACTCGTAACCGAAGCCAGCGGTGTGGAGCATCAGCATGTTGATCGTGATGTCGGTTCTGGGTTCTCTTAGTTTCGGTTGCCCGTTAGCGTCAAACCCTTCGAGAACCTTAATCTCGGCAATCTCAGGCACATACTTTTTGACCGGATCGTCGAGATTTACTTTTCCTTCCTCGACCAATTGCATCAATGCCGTGCCGGTGATGGCCTTAGTGGTCGAGAAAAGGGCAAACACTGTGTCGGTGGTCATCGGCGTTTCCTTTCCGAACTCGCGTACTCCAGCTGCGCCCTCATAGATGTTGCCCTCTCGGTCTGTTATCATTGCGACCACTCCGGGTACGCCTCCAGCCCTTCTTACAGCATTATCCAAAACTTGGTCAAGAGTATCCTTGAGAGCATTTTTAATTTCTTGCCTTATCATATCTTACCATCTCCCCCTCATGGGTTTTTATTATTTTTGATAATTTTATTTATTTTCTAAATATTTAATTTTTCAAAATCGAATGTATCATGCTTAGGCTGGGCTTGTCAAATTTTTAGGTTTTGAATTTTTGTGATAGCTATGCCTGCGACGATTATTCTGGCACAAGTGAGCTAGTAATAATGTGTTGTCTATATTAAGCAGGATTTTTTGGATGGATATAGAATATGTGCAAGAAAAGGAGGAGAAATTATGGATGACATTCGCTACCCAATTGGCAGATTTGAAGCTCCGACCACATTTCGAAAAGAAGATGTGAAACAATGGATTAATGATATTCGCCAAGTACCTAGCGCATTGCGGGAGGCCATCAGCGGACTGAACGAAGAACAGCTGAACACGCCGTATCGCGATGGCGGGTGGACGGTTGCTCAAGTTGTGCATCATATCGCCGATGCGAGCATGAATGCGTTTTTGCGCACAAAATGGACACTGACGGAGGATGTTCCTTCGATTAAACCGTTTGAGGAAAATGATTGGGCAAAGACGCTAGAAGCCCGTTCACTACATGTCGAGCCATCGTTGCAATTGCTCGAAGGCCTTCATGAGCGGTGGGCGTATCTACTAGAGTCACTGAGTGACGATGATTTTCAACGGAATTTTTATCATGAAGGTACGAAAGAGAATGTCCCTTTATATGTGTTAATCGCCATGCACGCATGGCATGGCAAACATCATACGGCGCAAATTGTCTCGTTGCGACAACGCAAAGGATGGAACTAAAAGCTGTCTGGGCAGGCAGCTTTTTTATCTTAATATAAGGAGAAAAACTTATACTGAAAATCGCTGAGCTGCCTCGCACATATAGTATATATTGAGGGAAAATGGCTTAATGAAATAGCAATGAAAAAATAAGGTGAACATATCTTATAGATTTCCGATAAGCTTTTCGCATAAAAAATTTTATCTATTTATGTTACACTAAACTGTATTGAGTGTTCGGTGTGAAATACACGATTGGAGGGAGTTTACAGTGGGTGAACCACAAAGTCAAACAATAGATGCGGCTAAGGAAAAAATTTGGACGAGAGATTTTGTCCTCATTTGCTTAGCCAACTTTTTTGTGTTTCTTGGCTTTCAAATGACATTGCCGACCATTCCGCTGTTTGTCGAGCATCTTGGCGGCAATGACCAGCTGATCGGTTTAGTGGTCGGGATTTTCACTTTTTCCGCCCTGATCATGCGCCCGTTTGCCGGCCATGCGTTGGAAACGCGGGGGCGGCGTTTTGTCTTTTTGCTAGGGCTCGCGATTTTCGTCATTTCCGTAGGTTCCTATAGCTTTATTACGAGCATTTTATTGTTGTTTATGATGCGGGTCATTCAAGGGATCGGCTGGGGGTTTTCTACGACGGCCGCGGGTACGATTGCGACCGATATTATTCCGGCCAGCCGCAGAGGTGAAGGAATGGGATATTACGGATTGTCAGGAAATTTAGCGCTGGCGTTTGGACCGTCGTTAGGATTATTGCTTGCCGGCGTGTTGTCTTTTAGCAAGCTGTTCTTGATTTGCGCTGCTTTAGGAATAGCTTCGTTATTGTTTGCGGCGAATATTACATATAAAAAAATCACGCAACCGCAAATTCAGGCCCATAATAAATGGGATATTTATGAAAAAAGCGCTCTAATACCATCGATTTTGTTGTTCTTTCTTACCGTTACATTTGGGGGAATCGCTTCCTTTTTGCCGTTATATACAGCGCAGAAAGGCATTTCCGGAATCTCGCTGTACTTCTTGCTCTATGCACTTGCCTTAATGGTGACAAGAACGTTCGCCGGGCAGCTCTATGACCGAAAAGGGCATAAAGCGGTGTTTATTCCGGGGGCAGCGCTTATTTTGCTGGCGATGCTGCTGCTTGCCTGGTTGCCAAACAAATGGATTTTGTTTGCCGCGGCCGTGTTTTACGGCTTTGGTTTCGGCACGGTGCAGCCGGCGCTGCAGGCGTGGTCGGTAGAACGGGCGCCGAAACACCGCAAAGGAATGGCCAATGCGACTTTCTTCTCCTTTTTTGATTTAGGAGTGGGAGTCGGTGCGATGGTATTCGGCCAAATCGGCCATTTGCTCGGATATCGCAGCATTTATCTCACCGCGGCGCTGTCGGTTTTTATGTCCCTCCTTTTTTATTTATTTGTTTTGAAAAAGGAGAAAACGGCTGTGTACGGACAGCGTTGATCAAGAAAAAACGCTTAGGTGATTTTCCCTAAGCGTTTTTTCTTATCTGCGCGAATGCACTTCATAAATCGCAAATTTTAAATAGTCGCCCTCATCGGCGGCGAGCAGCTTCGGATGGTCGTAGCCGGCGCCGTTCCAGTATACTTGCCGTAAAATTTTCTTCGCGTCAAACGCCGCTTCGGCGACCATCTCTTCGAACATATGAGGGCGGACGTGATACGAGCAGCTCGATGTAACGAAAAAGCCGCCGTCTTTGACAAGTTTTAAACCGTTTAAGTTAATGTCTTTGTAGCCGCGCAGCGCCTTCGGGACCGCGTGCGCCGATTTGGCGAACGCCGGCGGATCGATGATGACCACATCCCATTGTTTTCCGTCGCGAACCGCTTCACGCAAATAGTCAAAGGCGTTAGCGACAACAAATTCGACGTTCGTAAAGCCGTTTAAGGCCGCGTTGCGTTTCGCTGTTTCAATCGCGTGTTCGGAAATATCGACCGCGGTGACGTGTTTTGCTCCGTATAAGCAGGCGTTCAGCATAAACGAACCGATATGGGTAAAGCAGTCGAGCACCGTCGTGTTGCTGTCAATGAGCGGTTTAATTGCCGCGCGATTTTGTCTTTGGTCGAAGAAAAATCCTGTTTTTTGCCCATTTTCAATATCGACGATATATTTGACGCCGTTCTCTTCAATCAGCACTTCCGTTTCCGCTTCACCGTACCAAAAGCCTTTTTCCTGCTTGAGTCCCTCGAGTTCGCGGACGTACACGTCATTGCGCAAATAAATAGCCCGCGGCTGAAACACTTCCAGTAAGCCGCGCAAAATCCAGTCTTTGCGTTTTTCCATGCCGAGGGAAAGAATTTGCACAACAAGCACGTCTTCGTACTTGTCGACGATCAACCCCGGCAAAAAGTCTGCTTCTCCGTAAATAGCGCGGCATGAGCGGACGCCAGGAATCATTCGTTCGCGATATGCCCATGCTTGACGGATGCGCTCAATAAAAAATTGCTCATTTAACTCATCCTCGGGATTTTGTGTCAACACGCGCACAATCATTTGCGATTTCGGGTTAATATAGCCTTTGGCTAAAAAGTAGTGTTGATGATTGTATACATCGACGAAATCTCCCGGTTCAAAATCACCTTCAATATGATCGACTTCGCTTTGAAAAATCCATGGATGCCCTTGCTCAAGCCGTTTTTTCCGGTTTCGCTTTAAAAATACTTTTGCCACATTCTCCACTCCAATATGATGTAGTCATTTGCGTTTTTAATGATACCGAATTGTGGGCAAAGACGCAATGAAGACAACGTTTGCCGGCATTTGGCAAGATTATTTTTGGAGATATCGAATACGGCAATGATTGGGGGATAGGAAAAAAGGGTTGACAATGCTTTTCCTCGTGATATGATAAACTCAAACAAGAAAATTTCATAACGGACGCATCCACTAGGGGGGCCTTTAGAAAGGCTGAGATCAAAGTGTGCCTTTGAGACCCTTAGGACCTGATCTGGGTAATACCAGCGTAGGGAAGTGGAGCAGCGCAGTCGCGGATCGATATTTTGCTGTAGTTTTGCCGGCTCGTATGCAACGCCACTTTCTTTACGCTCTTGTAAAGGAAGTGGCGTTTATTTTTTTTGGAAAAGAGGGGGAGAAGAGGATGTCATTTACAAAAGAAGTGAGGAAAAAGGCGGACCCGATCTGGCAGGCAAGTTTTCATCACCCGTTTGTAAAGGAATTGGGAGAAGGGACGCTGGATTTAACCCGTTTCCGCTATTATGTGATGCAAGATGCTTATTATTTGCGCCATTTTGCGAGAGTGCAAGCGATTGGGGCAGCGAAGTCTACGGATCTAGCGACAACTGCAAGGCTGGCGCATCATGCGCAAAGCACATGCGAAGCGGAATTGTCGCTGCATGAGACATTTGCCGAACTGCTCGGCATTACCGAAGAAGAAAAAGCGGCCTTTATCCCGGCGCCGACCGCCTACGCCTACACGTCCCATATGTATCGAGCGGCGTATGAAGGGCATTTAGGCGATGTCATTGCCGCGATTTTGCCGTGCTACTGGCTTTATTATGAGATTGGCGAAAGATTAAAAGATTGCAAGCCAGCTGAGCCGATTTATCAAAAATGGATTGGTACGTATAGTTCGGATTGGTTTCGCAGTTTAGTAGAAGAGCAAATCGCCCGTTTGGATGCGATCGCCGAAGCGGTCACGGAAGCGGATCGCAAACGGATGGAGCAGCATTTTCTTATCAGCAGTGAGTATGAGTACGAATTTTGGGAAATGGCTTATCGTTTAGAAACATGGCCATCGGCAAGAAAGGAGATTCAAGCGTATGTCCACAACAACTAAAGGATTGAAACTCGCTGATATTTTAACAACGATTGTGATTGCGGTGGTATTCGGCATCATTTATAAAGTTTGGGGACCGCTGTATGACTTTGTGAAAGTGTTTGGTTTTCATCTTGATCAATTGATTTATGGCATGTGGTTTATCGCCGCGTCAGTGGCTTATTTGCTCATTCGCAAGCCAGGCGTTGCGCTTTTAGCGGAAATTGCCGCTTCTTCCGGTGAATTGATCATGGGATCGGAATGGGGGCTTGAAGTGCTTATTTACGGAGTAATTCAAGGACTGTTGGCGGAAGTGGTGTTTGCGGCATTTCGCTATAAAAGATTTGACGTATTGGTGGTGTCGCTTGGAGCGATTGGCGCGACCATCGGCTCGCTAGTGATGGATTTTTACAAAGGATACATTGGGGCGTTGGCACCTTGGAATATGGCGCTATTCTTGATTGCCCGCTTTGTCGGCGCGGTGGTGATTTCCGGATTTTTCGCCGTTTCGCTAGTAAAAGCGTTAGAAAAAACGGGGGTCACGCAAATGTTGCGCCCGGCTTCGAAAGATGATTATGATGCGCTCGATCGCTGAAAAAGGTGGCGGTGAAGCGATGAAACCGATCGTTGCTGTAGAGCGGCTCCGCTTAAAATTTCCAGGCAAAGATACGCTGTTATTTAAAGATTTGTCACTTACCATTTACGAGGGAGAAAAGGTATTACTGCTTGGTCCTTCCGGATGCGGCAAATCGACGTTATTGCAAGTGTTGTCTGGATTGATTCCGCATTCGATCGACGTGCCGATGAAAGCGGAGCGCCTGCAGCTTCCAGCAAACTGGGGATATGTGTTTCAGGATCCGGATGCGCAGTTTTGCATGCCGTTTGCGGATGAGGAAATTGCTTTTGCTCTTGAAAACATCGGCGTGCCGCGAAGCGAGATGCACCATCGAATCCAAACGCTGTTAGAAAAAGTCGGGCTGTTTATTGAGCCACATACCGATATTCACACGCTATCAGGTGGGATGAAACAACGGCTGGCGCTGGCGTCCGTATTGGCATTGGAGCCGGATGTGCTGTTTTTGGATGAGCCGACGGCGATGATCGATGAGGAAGGAACAAAAGAGATTTGGCAGACGGTGAAACGAATCGCTAAAGAGAAAACGGTCATTATTGTTGAGCACAAAATCGATCATGTGATCGATTTTGTGGACCGCATCGTTTTATTTAACGATGACGGAGAAATTATCGCCGATGACAAGGCACAAACAGTGTTTGCCAACTATAAAGACATCATCGCTTCTCAAGGAATTTGGTATCCGGGCGTATGGGAGGAATATATGGTAAAGCGGCAGCGCCGGAAAACGGAAAGCAGCGGGGAGAAAAGGATATATCTCCGCCAATTTCAAGGTTATCGCTCCAATGAGGTGAAAATCCGTGTGGAAGAAGCGACCGTGCATGCAGGGGAATGGATTGCTGTCACGGGCAAAAATGGCGCCGGAAAAAGCACGCTCTTGCATGCACTCATGAAATTGATTCGCACCGATGGAACGTATGAGCTGTATGGCAAAGACAGCAAGCAGCTTAAACAGCTGCACCGTTTGCTTGCCTTTGTCTTTCAAAATCCGGAATTTCAGTTTGTCACTAATTCCGTACGCGAAGAGCTTGCTTATTCGCTTCGTTTGGAAAAACGGAAAGAGGAAGAGATTGCCGAAACGGTGGAAGGGCTGCTGCGGCAATTTCATCTTTATGAGCAGCAAGACCAGCATCCATACCAGCTTTCCATGGGACAAAAACGCCGTTTAAGCGTCGCTGCTTCGATTGTAAGCGGACAGCAAATTTTTCTTCTTGATGAACCGACGTTTGGACAGGATGCGAAAAATACGTTTGCGCTTCTCGAATTGCTAGAGTCGTATCGCAGACAAGGGACAACCATCATTATGGTCACCCATGACGAAAACATTGTGAAGCATTTTGCCACAAGAAGATGGGTGATTGAAGACGGACGACTGGTAAAAGAGGAATGGATTCCGTCGCATTCATCGACAACGGCCGCGCTGCTCGTGTAGGGGGAACAGCTGATGAAGTGGAATATTGTTTATCGGGAAACATGGCTGCATCATACGAACCCAACTTTAAAATTGATCGTGCTCGTGTTTCTTTTTATTGCCGTATTGTTCGTTCATAATCCAAACGTGCTAATTAATTTTTCGCTTGCGCTTTTATTGCTGTTTATGCTGTATACCGGCTACCCATGGAAGTTTTTGCTGCTATTGTTTTTGCCGTTTTTTCTGATCTTTGTTTCGACCGCTTCTTCCATGATGATGTTTGGCGAAGGAACGAAAACATGGTTTCGTTGGGGACTGATCCATGTGACGGAAGAAAGCTTTTTGCGTGGCGTGCATCTAGGCTTCCGCGCGCTTTCCTTCGCTCTCCTTGGCCTTTTATTTTCCTTAACGACGAGGCCGGTCCGTTTGTTTTATTCGCTGATGCAGCAGCTAAAATTAAAGCCGAAATACGCCTATAGCTTTTTGGCGGCCGTGCGCTTGCTTCCGATTATGCTCGAGGAGTTTCAGACCGTGCATAATGCGTTAAAAGTGCGGGGAACGGCGAGCCACGGATGGATGGAAAAAATAAAGCGCTATGCCATTCCGCTCCTGTCGCAAAGCATCCGCCGCGCTCAGCGCATCGCGGTCGCGATGGAAGCGAAGCGTTTTTCTAGCAGTACAAAGCGGACGTTTTACTATGAAATCGGTTTTAGCAAGTATGATATCGCGCTTGTCGCTCTATTCGCCTTGGTAGCGGCAGCGGCTTATTACACCGGCGTGCATTACCCATATATTCCAGTTACCGATGTACGCTAGAAAGCAAGGGATGACAATGACCAAACAACTTCATCTCATTTCGACGGGAAAACAGCCTGTCGAACAGTTTGCATCCATTTGCGCCCACGTTCATCCGTATGTCGATGCGATTCATGTGCGGGAAAAAAGGAAAACGGCGCGCGAGGTTTCTGCGTTTGTTGCCGCTCTCATCGGCAATGGAGTGCCGCCGCAGAAAATCATCATCAATGACCGCGTCGATGTGGCGGTCGTGTATGGGGTAAAAGGGGTGCAGCTTGCGTACCACAGCTTATCCGTCAGCCAAGTAAAGCGCCATTTTCCTCGACTGGCTGTCGGCTGCTCGGTCCATTCGCTTGACGAGGCCAAGGAAGCAGCGAAAAGCGGCGCGGATTTTTGCATCTATGGCCATATTTTTCTGACCACGAGCAAATCAGGGATGGCGCCGCGCGGGGTCGACTCGCTGCAAGCTATCGTTGCCAGTGTAAACATTCCCGTCATTGCGATCGGCGGCATTCATGCGGGGAATGCGGCGCAAGTGCTGCAGGCGGGTGCCGATGGGATCGCGGTGATGTCGGCGGTGTTTTTGGCGCGAGATCCTGTTGCGGAAGCAAAGAAGCTCGCTCATATAGTCAAACAAACATGGCCAATGAATGGGGGAGAGGAATGTTGATAGAACGTCATGATTACGATGTATTAGTGGTTGGCGGCGGAATTATCGGCGCATCGATTGCGTTTCAACTGGCAAAACGCCGATTTCGTGTCGGCGTGCTCGAAAAAGAGAGGATAGCAAGCCAGGCGTCCAGCGCAGCGGCGGGAATGCTTGGAGCACAGTCGGAATTTTCCGAAGAGAGCCCGCTAATTCCGCTCGCGCTAAAAAGCCGGGCGCTCGTTCCGGCGCTTGCCGAAGAATTAAAAGAACTGACTGGCATCGATATTGGGCTTGTCGAAAAAGGGATGCTGAAAGTGGCGGTGACCGAAGAAGAAGCCGCCGCGCTTCGCCGCCATTACGAATTTTGGCGGCAGAAGGATGATCGGCTGCGCTGGCTCTCGGCAGATGAGATGAGGGAAATCGAGCCGCATGTTTCCCACGGTCTTGCGGCAGCGATGTATATTCCCAAAGACGGACAAGTAAGCGCTCCCGATTTTGCGCTTGCGTTGGCGAACGCTTCGATGACCTATGGGGCAAAGTGGCATGAGTACACCGAGGTGATGCGTTTAGGAAAGCTAGGCGATTCGTATGTAATCGAGACGAATCGCGGAACGTTTGCCGCGGATGTTGTCATCATCGCATCAGGGGCATGGTCTTCGCTGCTTCTTGAACAAACGGGTCTTTCTCTTGCGATGTATCCAGTCAAAGGGGAATGCCTGTTTGTGAAAACGGAAACGTCGATCCTTCAAACGACTGTATTTGCCAAGAACGGTTGCTATATTGTGCCGAAGCGCGGAAACCGGCTGCTCATTGGGGCGACTTCGACGCCGCACACGTTTGACCGGAAAGTATCGGTCCAAGGAATGATGAGTCTGCTCGATCGCGCATGCCGTCTTCTTCCGGAGCTGGAAAAGGAGGAATGGGAAAGGGCATGGAGCGGCATCCGGCCGCAAACGGGCGATGGTCTGCCGTACATAGGAGAACATCCTCATTATCCGCGCGTTTGGGTGGCGACCGGCCACTACCGTAACGGCATTTTGTTAAGCCCGATTACGGGCGTATTGTTAGCGGATTTAGTGGAAGGAAAAGAAACAGATGTCGATCTTGCTCCGTTTTCGCTCACGCGACATCTGGCAAAGGTGGGGAAGGAATGAAGCTCATTATTAACGGTGAATCGATTCATGTTCCCGAGCAAGTGAAAACGGTCAGCGATTTGCTTGCTCATTTTCAATTGCACAACAAGCTGGCTGTTGTGGAAGTGAATTTAACGATTATCGAAAAAAGCCAGTATGACACAACCACTTTATGTGACGGCGATAAAATCGAAATTGTTCATTTTGTAGGAGGCGGTTGAGATGCTAAAAATCGGGCCATATGAATTTCAATCGAGATTATTGCTCGGAACGGGAAAATATCCAAGTTTGGAAGTGCAGAAGCAAGCAGTTGAAGCATCGGGAGCGGAAATTTTGACGTTTGCTGTCCGACGCATGAACATTTTTGAGCCGAACCAACCTAATTTTTTGGAAAATTTAAATTTAACCAAATATAAACTGCTGCCAAACACCGCGGGAGCGAAAACAGCGGAAGAAGCCGTGCGAATCGCGCGGCTCGCCAAAGCGTCGGGATTATGTGATATGATTAAAGTAGAAGTGATCGGCTGCGAGAAAACGCTGTTGCCAGATCCGGTGGAGACGCTAAAAGCAACGGAAATGTTGCTTGAGGAAGGATTTGTTGTTCTTCCTTATACTTCCGATGATGTCGTGCTGGCCAAACGGCTGCAAGAGCTTGGCTGCCATGCGGTGATGCCTGGCGCTGCGCCGATCGGTTCCGGTCAGGGCATTGTTAATCCGCTCAACTTAAGTTTCATTATCGAGCAGGCGACGGTGCCGGTGATTGTGGACGCTGGAATCGGCAGCCCGGCCGATGCGGCATTGGCGATGGAGTTAGGAGCGGACGGAGTGCTATTAAATACGGCTGTTTCCGGTGCAGCCGATCCGGTCAAAATGGCTAAAGCGATGAAATTAGCGGTGGAAGCGGGACGGCTCGGCTATGAGGCGGGCAGAATTCCGAAAAAACGGTACGCTACCGCAAGCAGCCCAACGGAAGGAATGAGTGTCGTTTGAACGAACGCTATTCTCGTCAAGAGTTGTTTGCGCCAATTGGCGAAGAAGGACAAAAGAAAATTAGACAAAAACATGTGCTCATTATTGGCGCCGGTGCGTTAGGAACAGGCAGTGCCGAGGCGCTGGTGCGCGCCGGCGTCGGCAAAGTAACGATTGTCGACCGCGATTATGTCGAATGGAGCAATCTTCAGCGCCAACAGTTATACAGCGAAGCCGATGCAAAAGAGCGCTTGCCGAAAGCGGTTGCCGCTAAGCAACGGCTTCAGGAAGTAAACTCCGATGTCGAAATCGACGCGATTGTCGGCGATGTGACGGCGCAAGAGCTTGAGGAGCTGATTACTGCAAGAACGCCTGATCTTTTAATGGACGCGACCGACAACTTTGATACGCGCATGATGATCAATGACGCCGCCTACAAATATCGTATCCCTTGGATTTACGGCGCCTGTGTCGGCAGCTATGGCATTAGCTACGCATTTATTCCCGGCAAAACGCCATGCTTTCACTGCCTGCTTGATACGGTGCCGATGGGCGGCCTGACGTGCGATACGGCGGGAATTATCAGCCCCGCGGTGCAAATGGTCGTCAGTTATCAAGTGACGGAAGCGCTGAAAATTTTAGTTGAAGACTGGGCGGCATTGCGCCACAAGCTCGTATCGTTTGATTTATGGAAAAATCAGTATACGGCGATACGCATTGATTCGGTAAAAAAAGAAGATTGTCCTACTTGCGGCGAAAAGCCGTCCTATCCGTTTCTTTCCTATGAGCAGCAAACAAAAACGGCGGTGCTATGCGGGCGCAATTCGGTACAAATCCGCCCCGCTGCCAAACGAAATTATGATTTGCAAGAGCTGGCCTCCTTGTTTGCGAAACAAGGATTGGCCGTGCATGTCAATCCATATCTTGTTTCCGTATCGCTTGGAAATGAGCGGCTTGTCGTCTTTTCCGACGGGCGAGCCTTGATTCATGGAACAAAAGATATTCAAGAGGCAAAATCGATTTATTACCGCTATTTAGGCTAGGGGCTTCAAAAAAGGAAGCCCTTTTTGCCTTGCTCTTGGCGATTGGCTAAAAGGAAGAGCATTCATCAATGTAATAAAATTGTCAAAAAGTTGTATAAAGTGTCTGCCACATAAAAAAAAGTGTTGTGTTACGATGATAATGGGGGATGAATGACGAGGAGGGAACAAAATGGAAGAGCTATCCGTCACCTTGAATATTGCTTCTTTGTTGGTGCTAGTATATTTTATCGGTTCATGCTTGATTGAGTCGTAAAAACTGCAGAGGTCACTCTGCAGTTTTTATTCTTTGCATGTTTATGCATGTTTAGAAGATAGGCATTTCATGAAAAATTTGATATGATAATCATATAAATGGATAATAATAACATAATGACGTTTTATTTAGGAGTGTGAAGATTCTTTGGGAGAGTTGCCTCTAGGGTTGTTAGGGTGGTTTTTCCTTTGCATGGTATTAAACGCTTTCTTTTCTTCGGCAGAAACCGCATTGTCGTCTGCCAATAAAATTCGCCTAAAAAACTATGTCGAAGAAAATCACCGTGGCAGTAAGCGGGTTCATTACATTATGGAAAATTTAGACCACGTCTTATTGGCTGTGCTTGTAGCCAATCGAATCACCGGCATTGTGGCGGTCGCTTTTTTAGTAGACATGGCGACAATGATGCTTGGGGAGCGCGCAGGTCTGGCCGCTGCAATTATCGTGATGACTGTACTTCTCGTGGTCTTCGGTGAAATTTTGCCAAAATCGATTGCGAAAGTGCATGCAGAATCGTTATCGATTCGTTATGCAGGCATTATTTACGTATTGATGAAGTTGCTTTCTCCTGTCACGACGTTGTTTCATATGGTAAAGGAACATGTCGCAAAATGGTTTGCTAGCGGGGCGGTTGTTCCCGCGGTGACGGAGGAAGAAATTAAAGTAATGATTGAGTTAAGCGAGGAAGAAGGAATTATTGACAATAAAGAAAAGGAGCTTATTCGCCGTTCGCTCGATTTTGATGAAATTTTAGTGGAAGAAATTTTTACGCCACGGTCTGATATGGTTGCTGTCGAAGTAAACCAGCCGATCGAGGAAATCCGCGATGTGTTTTTAGAGGAAAAATACTCCCGCATCCCGGTATATGAGGGAGATATTGATAATGTTATCGGCATTTTGTCGGAAAGCGACTTTTTTAGTGAACTGGTACAGCAAAAAGAGGTCAACATCCGTAAGTTGTTGCGCAAGCCGCTGTTTGTCGTGGAATCGATGAAAATTTCCGATTTGTTGCCAGAATTTCAAAAAAGCAAGGTGCATATGGCCATTGTTGTCGATGAGTTCGGCGGTACCGCCGGGTTAATTACGCTTGAAGATATTATTGAACAAATTGTTGGCGAAATATGGGACGAACATGATGAAGCGGTAAAAAGCATCCGGCAGATCGATGAGAACAGCTATGAGTTTAACGCCGAATTGCCGCTTGATGAATTTTGCGAAATGATGAAAATTGATACACCGGACAGCGCGTCGCACACGTTAGGCGGCTGGATATTTGAAATGTTTGAACGCGTGCCGAATGTCGGTGAAACGCTGCATTACGGACCGCTTACGTTTACGGTGCGGCAAGTGGAAAACCGTCGAATTCGCAAAGTGCTTGTTTCGTTAAACAAACCGTTGGCGGAAAATATATAAGGAGCGTAAAGCTCTTTTTTTTTTGACTAGAATAATAATGATGGAAGAAACGTTATCTTTTCTTTTCCATTGACAACTTGCCTATAGCTTTTTTATTATAACTTATGTTGCTAAAAACCAATCGGAATGATGGAGGTTTGGAATATATGAAAAAAACTTTATTGCGAAGTTTGTTCTTTTTGATGGCGGCTTCCATTTTGTTATTGGCCGCATGCGGCAATCAACAATCACAGGAGAAGCCGAATAAGCAAGAAACCGATTTATTGGCGCAGGCGAAAAAATCCGGAGAGTTGCGAATCGGGACAGAAGGCACCTACCCGCCGTTTACTTTTCACGATAAAAGCGGAAAGTTAACCGGATTCGATGTGGATTTGGCAAGAGAAGTAGCGAAACGTCTGGGAGTTAAACCGGTATTTATGGAAACACAGTGGGATGCAATGTTTGCAGGACTGGATGCGAAACGGTTCGATATGATTGCCAATGAAGTCGGAATCCGTCCGGACCGGCAACAGAAATATGATTTTTCTGATCCGTATATTACTTCTATGGCGGTGTTAGTCGTTCATAAAGATAACAAGAAAGTATCTAAATTTGAAGACATAAAAGGGCTAAAAGCGGCACAGTCGATGACAAGCAATTTTGCCGATTTAGCACGGTCTTACGGCGCGCAAATTGTCGGAGTAGAAGGATTCAATCAAGCGATCGAATTGTTAAGCTCGAAAAGGGCGGACGTTACTATTAATGATAACTTATCGGTTCTTGATTATTTAAGACAAAAACCGGACGCGCCAATTAAAATTGTGGCGAAGCACAATGATGCCTCAAAAAGCGGATTTATGTTCCGCAAAGGCAGCGACACATTAGTGAAAGCTGTCAATAAAGCGCTGGAAGATATGAAAAAAGACGGCACGTACGCAAAAATTTCTAAGAAATGGTTTGGTGAAGATGTATCTAAGTAATGTGATGATGGATCCGGAAAGAGTAAACAGATTAGTATCCATTGCACAAAGTTCCCTTCTCCCGTTAGTGAAGGGAGCTTTGTATTATACGATTCCGCTGACGGTTATTACGTTTTTTATTGGGCTGGTATTGGCAATTGCCACAGCTTTGGCGCGTATCTCTGGAATGAAAGTATTGGAAATGATCGCAAGAATGTATGTATCCGCCATCCGCGGAACACCGCTTCTTGTTCAGTTGTTTATTATCTTTTACGGACTGCCGAACATCGGCATTACCATTCCTTCGTTCCCTGCCGCTGTTATTGGCTTTTCCTTAAATGTCGGTGCGTATGCTTCAGAGATTATCCGTGCGGCGATTTTATCCATTCCAAAAGGTCAATGGGAAGCGGCATATTCGCTAGGAATGACGCCGTGGCAGGCACTGCGCCGGGTAGTATTTCCACAGGCGGCGCGAGTTTCGATTCCGCCGCTATCCAATACATTCATTAGCTTAGTCAAAGATACATCGCTTGCGTCGCTCATTCTCGTTTCGGAAATGTTTCGCAAAGCACAGGAAATTGCCTCGATGAACTATGAATTCTTGTTATTATACACGGAAGCGGCAATCATTTATTGGATTATTTGCTTTGTCCTATCGATTGTGCAAAACCGAATCGAAGATCGCTTAAATCGTTATATTGCAAGATAACGTTAAGGAGATATGATGATGATTTCTGTTCAAGGCTTATATAAGCAATTTGGTGACATAGAAGTATTAAAAGGAATCGATATCACGGTGGAAAAAGGAAAAGTAGTGGTCATTATCGGTCCATCGGGGTCAGGGAAGACGACGTTTTTGCGTTGTTTAAACGTGCTGGAAACGCCGACGAAAGGGAAAATTTCGATAGCAAATAGGCAGCTTGATTTTTCGAAGCCTGTGACGAAGCGCGAGATTCATGAATTTCGCCGATTAACAGGAATGGTGTTCCAAAGCTATAATTTGTTTCCCCATATGACTGCGCTTGAAAATGTCATGGAAGGACCTGTTACGGTGAAACGGGAAAAGAAAGAACATGCGCGCGAAAAAGCGATGGAGTTATTAGCGAAAGTGGGACTTCGCGATAAAGCGCACCATTATCCATTTCAACTGTCTGGCGGGCAGCAACAGCGCGTCGGGATTGCGCGGGCGCTTGCCATGGAGCCGGAAGTCATGCTTTTTGATGAACCGACATCAGCATTGGATCCGGAACTTGTCGGTGAAGTGCTGAAAGTCATGAAAAGTTTAGCAAATGAAGGGATGACAATGATTGTCGTCACTCATGAAATGAGATTTGCAAAAGAAGTAGCCGACGAAGTAATTTTTATGGATGGAGGAGTCATCGTAGAAAGAGGGACTCCAGATCAATTGCTCGTTGCTCCTCAAAATGAACGGACAAAACGATTTTTACAATTAATTAGGTAGCAGGACGAAAAAGCCCCAGGCAAGGTGCCTGGGGCTTTAGCCATGTATATGAAGTTGTTATTAGCGAGCGCCGAATTGGCCGCCAAGTTGTTGTTGAGCCATTGCGACAAGACGCTTTGTAATTTCGCCACCAACAGAACCGTTAGCGCGAGAAGTGGTGTCAGGACCAAGGTTTACACCAAATTCTTGAGCGATTTCATACTTCATTTGGTCGATTGCTTGTTGCGCACCAGCAACTAACAATTGGTTAGAATTGTTGTTACGTGCCATGTGTAATCATCTCCTTGTTTCATTTTTGATGGCTGGGTTTGCTGGATTTGCACCAGCACCGCATGCTATCAAGCATGCTGCCAAGCTTGGCTGAACCCAACGGGTTATTTGGTTGATGGTACTAATAGTTTGAGACGTTTTATTTTCATTATTCATTTATTGCTTATGGTAATTTTTAACGTTTTACCGTTGCCGAATTAGGGAATATGTAAAATAAGGGATTGTCTTTAGGAGGAAACAGCATGAACATTTGCCCGCTATGCAACGGATTGCGTAAGGTGACGGTATATTGCCCCCATTGTCAACAGCCGATGGAGGATCAAGGAAAGGTAACCGATTATTTTGAGAACTATAGTCCTTATATGGATATCGATATGATGAAATTAGTGGATGGCTATCCGTACACATTAGCCAACCACGAATGTGTGCATCTGTTTTACTGTCCATGCTGCAGGCAGGAAGAAGTGCGGTTTATTAAAGAATAGGCTCTAGCGCTATCGCTAGAGCCTGTGCAGTATTTATAAGGGAGATAATATCGTTATTTTTCATCAGCAGGACGGATTCGTTTTTCCGTTTCAATATCGAAAAAGTGTGCTTTGTTCATATCTAAGGCAAGGTCTAATTGGTGACCTGGCTTGATTTCCGTGCGGGCGTCGATGCGCGCGACAAACTCTTGCCCATTAATATTGGAATAAATCATCGATTCCGCTCCAAGCAGTTCGGCTACCTCAACGTGAGCGGTAATTTTCGTATTTGGCGACGCTTCAATGAAGAGTGGCTCATCATGGATATCTTCCGGGCGAATGCCTAAGATGACTTCCTTGCCGACGTAGCCTTGATCGCGCAGCACTTTCATTTTCCCTTCCGGAACGCCGATGCTAATATTGCCGACAACAAACTTGCCGTCCTGCAGCGTTCCTTTAATAAAGTTCATTGCTGGGGAACCGATAAAGCCGCCGACAAAAATATTTTCCGGCTTTTCATATACTTCTCTTGGCGTGCCGACTTGTTGAATAACCCCGTCTTTCATCACGACTAGCCGTGTAGCCATCGTCATCGCTTCCGTTTGGTCGTGGGTGACGTAAATCGTTGTCGTTTCCAAACGTTGGTGCAATTTCGCAATTTCGGAACGCATTTGTACGCGCAGTTTGGCATCCAAGTTGGAAAGCGGCTCGTCCATTAAAAATACTTTGGCGTCACGAACGATGGCGCGGCCTAGTGCGACGCGTTGCCGCTGACCGCCGGACAGCGCTTTTGGCTTACGGTCCAAATATTGTTCCAGACCAAGAATGCGAGCTGCTTCGCGGACGCGTCGTTCGATTTCCGCTTTCGGGAACTTGCGCAATTTTAAGCCGAATGCCATGTTATCATAAACGCTCATATGCGGATAAAGCGCATAGTTTTGGAACACCATCGCAATATCGCGGTCTTTTGGCGGAACATCATTCATCCGCTTTCCGTCGATATACAAGTCGCCTTTTGAAATTTCTTCAAGGCCGGCAATCATCCGCAATGTCGTTGATTTTCCACAGCCGGACGGACCGACAAAAACGATGAATTCTTTGTCTTGAATATGTAGGTTGAAATCTTTTACCGCTGTGACATTGTTATCGTAAATTTTATAAATGTGCTCTAAACGAAGCTCTGCCATTGTCATGCACCCCCCTGTCTGAAATCGTTTTCAACTACTTTAAGCATACAGAGAAATGGAAAGATTCGTAAATGGACAACTTGCACAAAAAAGAGCCGGCGTTTTTGGCAAGATGACGAACAGTTAAAAAGAATGGGATTTGATGTGAGTGTGCCTGTCATTCATTAGCATCAGCAACGTTTATGATCTGTATATTGCTGCAACAATATTGCCAAATAAACGGCTACCGCCCCTTTAAAATGTTTAATATCGATCCCCGTTTTTTCAATAAATTTATCAATGCGGTATTGCAGGCTGTTGCGGTGCATATATAATTTTTTCGCGGCCAGGGAAACGTTGAGATTGCATTGCAGAAATGTTTGCATGATCCGCAGCCATTCATCGTCCAATGTTTCGAGAAAAGGAAACGATTTTTTGATTGTTTCCAGTTCGGGATGGCCATGAATCAGCAAAAGCGGAATCACATCTTCCATTTGATAGACCGTCTGTTCCGGCATATATGCCTGGGCTAACTCGAAGCAACGCTTTTCATAGCGAAATGACTCGTAAAGCTGATCGTCGTACGGATGGATTTGTCCGATAAATAAATGAATGGTAGCGTAAAAATCGGTTGCCAGTGTATCGATAATATCAGCAAATGGCAAAGACTCTGCCGCTTGCTTTTGCTTTTTTTCAATAATGACGCCGCGGTGTTCATGCTCCCAAACGATCGTAATCGGGTCAGGGAACAATCCGCTGACGACATCGTGGAAGTCGTCTTTATTTGCGACTGAGCGTTTGGTTAGAAAGTGAATAAAACGGCAATACGGAGGCAGGGAGGAGAGATGCTGCAGCATCGTCGCGTCTCCGTGCACGATCCAGCGCTGCCATGCCTGCTCTTCTTCGCTCATCGTATGATTTGCGTCAAGAATAGGGGCGAGAAAGATCGATAATAACTGTTTTTCCTGTTTGGATAAGCGTTGTTTATCGATGCCGATTTTATCTCCCTCTTTTGTATAAAACCATTCATATCTAGCGGCGTCGGCGACCTGTTCGTTAATGACGATCGCGTCTTTGTAATAAGATTTTAGCCGTTTGAGCATCGGTACGTTTCCTTTCTTTTTCATGTTAATTTCATTATAATACAAAAAACCGATTTTCCCCGCGACAGGGAAAATCGGTTTTTTGCATGATTATTATGTTGTTTCATGAGGCGGCTCTTCTTTGACTAAGTCGCGCGCCTCTTCGATATTGACGGCGTCTCCGCGTCCGTGGACATAGCCGCCCGCCATGCCTTCATTAATCATTCGATCGATATCCAAATAGTATTCGTCGCGGCCTTCATATTTAGAATCTTGGCGCTCTTTTTCATTTCGTTCCATCATGATGTTCCCTCCTTGTTTTTTAGTTTGTGTGAAAAAAGCATAGAATATCCACATTCGTCATATATATGGCAAAAGATAGGACAAGTAAGGAGGGAAAGGCGATGATACGCATGGTGAAACAACTGTTGCAGGTTACCGCCACGTCCGCCCAAATGGCGGAACGGCTCATGGAAACAGTGGAGGAAATGTGGCGGCAGCAATTTATACGATATTTAGAAGATGCCAAGCGGCAATATCAACTTTGGCAATACATTCATTATTTGCTTGTCGGGACATATGAAGAAAGCGAAAGGGAAGAGGCGGTCCATGCTTTTTCTTCTGAACTGCTGCACAGGCTCTGTCTGCACGAATGGAAAAAAGCAATGTTATGCCGGAAAGCAAGAGAAGAGCTGTCAGGAGCCGCGCAAAAGGCGACCGATCACGTTTTGCAGCAAGCGATGCAATACAGCCGCTTATTTTTTACGATGGCGCAAAGCCAGCTAGTTCAGCAAATAGAGAGATAAGTTGTTTCGCGCCGCTTTGCCGAATATCCGGTTCGTCAAAAATCATCGGTTTGGCGTTGAGCTCATATACGTACAATGTGCCGTTTTTGCTGACGCCGATATCGGCGGAAAACTCGCCGACAAAACCGAAACGGCCGCTTATTTCTTTTCCGCAGGCGGCAAGGAGACTGTGCAGCGCTTTTTCGTCGACGCGCTGCTTTACTTCGGAATATGGCAAAATCGTTCCACCGTTGAAGACGTGGGTCGTCAGCTGCTGCGTTTGTGCCAACCGGACGCCGATGCCGCTGATGATATAGCTGCCGTGTTTATAATGAACGAGAACGCGCAAATCATAGCGTCGCCCGTTCCATGTGTCGGCATCGATCGCTTGCTGGGCAATGTAGCGTGTCTCCTCCAAAAGCGGCGCCAGTTCGTCAAGGGAGACGATCGTTTTTTGGCCGTTGATGTGCTCGTAAAGAATGGTTTTCGATAACAGAGAATTGGTGAGGCGGAAAATCCCTTTTCCTTTTGCCCCGTCGTTTGGCTTCACATAGACGCTTCCGTACGTTTGCAGCATGTTTCGGATGTCATCGATATGCAACGCTGGCACCGTATGCGGCAAATGGGATCGCAACCGTTCATTTTTCGCGAGCGTCTCATATACTTCCCATTTTGTAAAAAAAGTACGGTTAAAAAAGGGGATGCGGAGCCTTTCGAAAAGAGAAACGGTCTGTTGGAATACAGCTGATTTTTCTTCCCGCCTGCTTTTGATGCGGTTATAAAACACATTGGGAAGCGGGGCGGTAACGGGTACCCATCGATCGAACGCTGGAACGAATACATATCCGTGAACGGTATGTTCACCAATCGCGCTGATCGGACACACGACGCCGATTCCCCCGGCTTCTTGCAGGCAATGGGAGATCAGTTCGATATAGCGCTTTTTTCTGTTGAGCAGGGCCGGAATGGATGATTCACTAACCATGATGCCGACGAGTGGCCCGATTTTTCCGTTTTTCTCTTTTATCGAAAAGGAGAACGATGGCGTATCGTTAGAAAACGACAGTAATCCATTGCAACCAAACGTGTAGGTGCGGCCGCGGTCTTGATGAAACCATATGTCTCTGTCTTGACTGTAGTGAACGACGGTCATTGCAATAACGCCTCTGGCTCGGCAATGATTTTTTTGCTTAAATAGACAGCATAAGCAAGGGAAAGCATCGCGGTCCGCTCATCATCTTGCTTTAGCTTTGGATGTTTAAAAATCGATCTTCCCGGTTTGGAATTGGCTTCAAACATCCAGATACGATGCTTTTGGTCAAGACCGATGTCAAAGCCAATTTCGCCGATCGTGATGCCCATCTGCTCTTCAAGGCCGCGGCTTAGCGTGAGAGCAACGTCATGCAGCCGCTTGAGAATACGCTGGCGGACGGAGGCATCAGGAAAAATTTCTTCCATTGTTTTCACAATGCCGCCGTTGTTCATATGGGTGGTTACGCTTCGCTTTCCGGCGATTTTTGCCGCGATCGCACTTACTTGCCAAGCGCCTTGCTCATTTTTATTCGTATGAATGCGGAAATCGACTTTTCTGCCGTTGACTTCAATGAGTTGAATCCCTTGCTGGATAATATAATGATCCCATTTTTGATGTGAAAATAGGTGTTGCCATAGCGAAGATAATGTCGGAAAGGTGCGTATCCGGTTGTATCCATGTTCGTCGCGAAACCGGCATTCGTATTGGCCATTTTTCTTTACAAGATGGTAAATGCCAAAACCAAGGCTGCCGTTGGCTGGTTTTAAATATGCTTCGCCATAACGGTCTAAAAAGTATTGAACAGTTTCCGCGGTAGGATGAAGCGAAGTATCGGGAAGATAGGGCCGGGAGTGCGGATGCTCTTTTAACAGGCAGTATACTTCCCATTTATTGAAAAAGTTTTCATTAAACCAAGGAATGCCATATTGATTTTTTAGCGTTTCTTTAATCATTTGGAATGTTTCGCTGTTTTCAATGCGGCGGTTTGGCAGGCGGTTATAAATGACGGTCGGCAGCGGTACTTCCCGCTGCATCCAGCCGCTTTCCGTATAAAAATAGCCGGTTACCGTTCCGGTTTCCCAATGGATATGATGGGCGCCAAACAGAAAAGCAAACCCGCCGACTTTCTTCTCTTGGGAGAGCAATTTCGCAAAGAAGAAGCTCCGTTTTCCAACAGGACGAAGCGGCGATTTCGTAAACCCGGCGGTAAAAATGCCAACGAGCGGACCGAGATGAACGGTATCGTCATCGAGAATGAGGTGGACGTCCGCGGCAAACGGAATGTACAAGCGCTTTACTACGTCACTTGTCACGATAATGTGTTTGTCTAAAAGAGGAGAGGAAACAAATCGGCAAGGGGTAGAGACGCTTCCAAACGCCGCCATCGTCTGCCCGGAGAGGGAAACGGCGGATGGAAGATAGATTGTATTTTCTTCTTTTTCCTGAATCATTAATGAATAGGTCATAAGATATTCACCTCGTTGGCAAGAAACAAACAATATTGCAGCGGCGCTTCATATACGTCGTCCTTTTTGTCAGGATGAAGCACGTCCACAATCTTTCTTCCTGGCTTGGAATTGACATCGATGATCCATACAGCGCCTTCTTCCGTAATGCCAATATCAATCCCTAATTCGAAAAGAGGGCCGAATTGTTCATCCATGTAGGATGGAAGGGCACGAATAATGGTTTCGATGCCATCGATAATCAAAACACGTGGTGAAGCAGGAAAGGAACGAATCCATTCGGAAAAATCACAAACGTCGGCACCGGCGCGGACATTGGCAATAAATGTCCCCGGCCGCCCGACCCGCACGGCGCGGCACCGCTCTATCCATTTGCCGGTTCCATCTTTTTGGAACAGGAAACGGACGTCAAATGGTTCGTTTGCTTTTGTCTGCAACGGCAAAAACGGCTGGATCAAATAGGAATGGTGCTGCAATAATGCAGTGGTCCATTGTTCCAGTTTGCTTTTTTGTTCGACCAAAGCGGTGGTTTGCCCGGATGCATCGCAAATATGAAGCTTCCCGTCCATTTTTTGGATGACATAAATGCCACGACCGCCCGCTCCGTGTTCCGGTTTGCAAATGATCGCTTGCTCGCGGCGAATCATGTGCAAAATGTCGGCAGCCGACTGCAAACGGGCAGTTTTCGGCACGTACGGGGACAGCAGCGGATGCTCGATCATTTTCTCATATACGTCCCATTTGCCTGGGAATCCGTATCCTAAAAAGACAAGATCCGGCCGTTGTTTCAGCCATTGCATGATTGGCTTGCATTTTTTCGAACGGATATCGGAACGGTAAAAGCAGCGGTCGTATAAAAACGATGGAATATCAAATGTGCTTTCTGTCCATGCTTGCCTTTTTTCATCAAAAGAGCGGCCATGGACTTTTTCCGTTAGCGGGTCGATATCAAGTGGAGTAAAGCGGTAGACGGCAATGCCGTAACGGCTGGCTCGCTTTGCGATTTCCGTACAGTATTCCATTTCTTGTTGTTCCTCAATCGTGATAAATCCAAGAGAGATCAAGGCGACTCACTCCTTTTCGTCGATCAGTGACAGACAATAGTCGATAACGGCTTTCGCCGATGGGCGAATAAAGCGTTTCGATGCCACCATGTCGGTCTGTTTCGATGGTTTCGTGTTCACTTCAATAATCCATGGTTTATGTTCTTGATCTATCGCTAGATCAATGCCAAATTCCCCATACAATCCTTCCGTTTCACTGGCTAAAACAGTCGCCGCTTCGATGGCGATGTCTTTTAGCAGCATTTTTTGTTGAAATGCTTTCTTTCGCTCATACCATTGTTGCAGTACCTTGTCGATTGGAACGATTTCCCCGCCGCGGGCAAGGTTGGCGACAAACTGTTCTTGCTTCGCCATACGTGCGATGGCCGATGTCACCCGCCATTCGCTGTCATGGACGCGGTGGCACAAGAGACGGAAATCGATCGGCCGCCCGTCGATCGTTTTCATATCGATTCCTTGCTGAATGACTGCCGCTGACTTTAGCCGCTCTTTTAAGGAGGCAAACAGCGCCGAAGTAGAAGCATATTGCTGCACCGCGTCTTTCATTGACGTCGAGTAGTCAAGGAGGAACCCGTTTTCCTTTTTTTCAATGCGAAAAATATGCCGGCCTTGACTGCCGTGAATCGGTTTAATAAATACGACGGGGAATTGTGTGAAAAAGCTGTCAAGCGTTTGCTTATCCCTGAATAATTCCGTTTTCGGCAAATAAGGATGCAAGTACGAATGGTTTGCTAAATATTGATGTACTTCCCATTTATGCAAAAAGCGATGATTAAACATAAGAATGCGCTCGTCTTTCAGTTTTTCGATCAGCTGATCAAATAAATAGGAATGTTCGGACTTTCGTGAGTGGAGGCGGTTATAGATTACGTTCGCAGGGGGGACTTCCGTTTTTCTCCATTCCCCCTCGATCCAGCGGTAGCCGCTCTTTTCGTTCTTTACATACATCGACAAAGACGTCACATAGAAAATCGACTGGCGCTGCATGCTATAATTCGCTAATTCCTCGCAAAAATCGTGAATCGATCCGAAATGAACGTGCGAATCCTTCTCGAAAATTTCTGTCAACACGGCGACCGTTGGCGGCTGGTTCATCGTTCTCCCTCATTTGCGCTTTCGTCATGCAAGCCCTATAAAAGTTAGGCAAATGTTTATATCGTATCGTATGATGTTTGCCTAATTTTGGTGATTACCTTATAGGCGTGAAAGGGGAGAAACATGGAAACTATTTTTATTTGCTATTAATGATTGCGGTCGGGGGGCGCTGATGGCGGAGTGACGAACTTTCAAGCTGATTATGTATTTAGGTGCGCTGCTAGGAGGGATCATCGGTTTATGGCTGTAAGATTTTCCTTTGTTTTTTGTTAGTCATATCGCTTTTTTCCGGTGCATACGTTATGATAGTGATACGTTACTTTTCTATTAGGAGGCTTTTTTATGTCCAATCAACTATATGCCATTGCCGAGCAGCTGGAGAAAGCGATCCGCGCAAGCAGCGATTTTCAGCAGTTAAAGCAGGCGTACGAAGCGGTGCGCCACGATGAAACGGCATACCGCCTATTTACCAATTTCCGCGATGTGCAAATGCGGCTTCACGAAAAACAGATGACCGGAGCGGAAATTTTGCCGGAAGAAGTGGAACACGCGCAAAAAGCGATGATGCTCGCCCAACAGAACGCAAAACTCTCGCAGCTGATGGCGCTCGAACAGCGGATGAGTATGGTCTTGGCTGACATCCAGCAAATTGCGATGAAACCGCTCGAGGAGCTGTACCGTTCTTTCATGGAAACGGAATGATGCCCGAACACTCATATTGAGTGTTCTTTTTTTGTCCGTTTTATCATAGCTATGAAGTGATAGGAAGAAAAGCGGAGGGCGCCTGCTTATCGGCGACACGCGCTGGAGGACCCACGAGGAGGCTGTCGCCGCCGCAGTGGGGCCGAAGCGTCGCGAGCCGATGGCGCCCGAAGCTAGACAAGGAAGAAAAGCGGAAGCGCCGAGATTAGCCTTCGAAGCCAAATGTTCTTCACCCGCAGGGGTGCTTGACACCCCGAGGGGGAAGGTTATTTGGCGAAGAAGGCTAGGCGCTGAAGCTAGACAAGGAAGAAAAGCGGAGGGCGCCCCAATTTCGCCTAAAGGCTGCCCACGTCCTGTGGGCAACGGCGAAATGTCGCCATCCTGGCTCCGCGAAACGCGCTGGAGGGCGGAGCGAATAGCGGCTGGACGCAACAAAAAAGCGAGCAAGATCGACTTTTTTCACAAAAGGGGGAGACAGCGGTGGCTTATAAATTGCTTGCTCTTAATATTGACGGAACGCTTTTAAAAAACAACGGCCGGTTGCAGAGGGAAACGAAGGAAGCGGTCGAATACGTAAAACAAAAAGGAGTATATGTCACGCTTCTGACAAGCCGAAATTTGCTCGCGGCAAGGAAAGTCGCAAAGGCGTTAAAATTAGAGAGCGACCTCATTACGTTCCAAGGCGCCATCATCGGCAAATCATTGAATGAAAAAATGTTTGAAGCGCTTATTCCCGAAGAACGGACGTTTAATATCGTACAGGTTTTGGAAAATTTTAATTGCAATATTCGCTTGTTACATGAACGGTATTCGCTCGGCAACCGGAAAAAAGTGCAAAAAAATTTAGTCGTCAGAACGGTGCTATCATCCGGCGATCCGTTTTTTTACCCGACGCAGTTTGTCGATTCGATTGGCGACGTGCTGATGGATGAGCCGATGGCTGTTCCGAAAATCGATGTGTATTTCGCCAGTGACGCGGAGCGGGACGAAGCCGCCGCTGTGCTGGCCAAAGCGTTTCCGACTATTGATATGATTATGCAGTCAAACGGGAAAATGGAAATTGTCCCGCAAGGAGTGTCCAAACTCGCTGGCTTGCGGCGTCTTGGACATCATTTAGGCATTTCTTTAAGAGAAATGGTCGTCATTGGCGATAGTCTCGACGACATTCCGGCGATCGAAGCGGTCGGTTTGGGTGTTGCGATGGGAAACGCACCAGCGGAAGTGAAAAAAGTCGCCGACTGGGTGACGCGCTCGAACGAACAGCTCGGCGTCGCCTATATGATTAAAGAACATTTCCGCAAACAGCAGCGCCCGGAATTTTTGCGGAAGCTGAAAATGAAGCGATAAATGAAAAAGCTGGGATGGATGGATCCCAGCTTTTTTACTTGACGAGCAAAAAACACTTTCTGTACACTTAAGTAAGCTTGACAGGGAAAAGGTGATGTCATTGCGCATTCAAATTCAAGGATTACACGATATCGAGCGCTTTCAACGACCGCTGGAAGTGATTACAGGGTTGTTTTATGAAGAATATGAATTGACATTCGCGTCTGTTTCGGACGCGGATATAACGGTGGTATTTTCCATTAGCGGGAATGAGTGTGTCCGTGTTTATGGGATATTAACAGAACCGTCCACCGGCAACAGATATGAAGCGGATCATGCACGGGACCTATCATGTTTTCAAGAGGAAAAAGAACGGTGGAAACAAGTGAAGTACGCCGTATTTCATGTCTACCTGACGCTGCTGCAGCAATACACCGGCCTCATCCAGCAGTGGGGCGTACTGACGGGAATCCGCCCCGTCAAATTATTGCATAAAATGCTATGCTCCGGACTTTCGAAAGAGGAAGCACACCGTCAGCTTCGCGAAGACTATTTAGTCACTGATGAAAAAATTGCCCTTATGCAGGACATCGTCGACCGCCAGCTTACGGTCGTGCCGGATTTATACGATCTCGCCCATGAAGTAAGCATTTATATCGGCATTCCGTTTTGTCCGACGAAATGCGCCTATTGCACGTTCCCAGCCTATGCCATTAACGGGCGCCAAGGCTCCGTCGATGCCTTTTTAGCCGGACTCCATTATGAAATGCGCGCAATCGGCCGCTTTTTAAAAGAGCGGGGCATCAACATTACGACGATTTACTACGGCGGCGGCACGCCGACGAGCATCAGCGCCGATGAAATGGATCGGCTGTATGCGGAAATGTATGAATCGTTCCCAAATGTCGAACGCGTCCGCGAAATCACGGTTGAAGCGGGGCGTCCCGACACGATTACGCCAGAGAAGCTGAACGTTCTGAAAAAATGGAACATCGGCCGCATTAGCATTAATCCGCAATCGTACATTCAAGAAACGTTAAAAGCGATCGGCCGCCACCATACGGTCGACGAAACGATTGAAAAATTCCATCTCGCCCGCGAGATGGGGATGAACAACATTAACATGGATTTAATCATCGGCCTTCCGGGAGAAGGGATAAAAGAATTTTCCTATACATTGGCGCAAACGGAAAAACTCATGCCCGAATCATTAACGGTGCATACCCTTTCCTTTAAACGGGCGTCGGAAATGACGAAAAACAAAGCGAAATACAAAGTCGCCGACCGCGACGAAATCAGCGAAATGATGAAAGCCGCCCAAGACTGGACGAAGCGGCACGGCTACGTTCCGTATTATTTGTACCGGCAAAAAAACATTCTCGGCAACCTTGAAAATGTCGGCTACGCGCTTCCGGGCCAAGAAAGCATCTACAATATTATGATTATGGAAGAACAGCAATCGATCATCGGACTTGGCTGCGGCGCCTCAAGCAAATTTGTCCATCCGAAAACGCGGAAAATTACCCGCTTCGCCAATCCGAAAGAACCGAAAGTGTACAACGAGCACTTCGTTCATTATACAGAGGAAAAACTGAAAATGATGGAAGAGTTGTTTAGATAAGCGGAACGGACGGGCTTCAGACAAATGTCTGGGGCCTGTTTTTTGTAGTTTATAAAAGAAAGGATTTTTTCGAATATATCATAAACGAAGAGGGAGAGATCATTCATTAAAGAAATTTAGGATAGCAATAGCCATCATCATAAGAAAAAATCCGACAATCACATACCCAATCCATCTAATCCCTTTCGGCTGTGAATCGAGCCGAAAGCTCTTTCGGCTCCATACGCCGCCTGTGATCCTTTGCAAATCTTCGGTAGGTGCAAAGACTTTGTCCTCATCATGGTGAAGCGGTTCCGCCCGTTGCGTTTCGTGCATATCTTTCATTGTTTTCACCGTCCTTTTTGTTCAAAACCCGATTGCTTTCGGCAACCGGGCTTTATTCATATCAGCGATGGAATAAAATCAGTTTTCCGCTTGATGTTACGCAGCGGTGCGTTTTATCGTGACAGTGATGTTCGCGCAATTTTTGTTCGCCGATCTTTTTCGCTTCTTCATCGTTCACGGCTTCGAACGTTTCGTCCAACAATTTCTCCCCGTTTTTCTCAAATGCCGTTAACGTATACGTTGGCATAGTAGTGTCCCCCTTTGCTGAATGGTGATTCATATTATTATTTTGCTATTTTTAAAAAAATTCCTTCTAAATGATGAAACTTTCCGCTATGATAAACGTGTATTATATTCGTGGAAATTTTATCTAAAATTGGGGGGAGTGAGAATGGCATTACAGTTAGAGCATGTGACCAAGCGTTTTGGCGCGGTGACCGCGGTCAACGATGTCACGTTAACGATCCCAGAAGGAAACTTGTTCGGATTTCTCGGCGCGAACGGGGCGGGAAAGACGACAACGTTTCGCATGATTTTAGGCTTGCTCGAACCGACGGAAGGAACGATTACGTGGAATAGTGAAAAAATCGATTACTCGAAAAGCCATCTCATCGGTTATTTGCCGGAAGAGCGCGGATTGTATCCGAAGCTGAAAGTAAAGGAGCAGCTTATTTATTTAGGCAGGCTTCGCAGCTTAGATAAGGCGACGATTATGAAAGAAATGGAGGCGTGGCTCGAGCGGTTTAACGTGCCGGAGTACGCGGAAAAGCGGGTTGAGGAACTGTCAAAAGGGAATCAGCAAAAAATTCAATTTATCGCCGCCGTGTTGCATAAGCCGAAACTATTAATCTTAGATGAACCGTTCAGCGGACTGGATCCCGTCAATGTCGAGCTGTTAAAAGAAGCGGTCATTGATTTAAAAAACAATGGAACAACGATTGTCTTTTCAAGCCACCGCATGGAACATGTCGAAGAGTTGTGCGAGCATCTTTGCATTATGCACCATGGTCGGCCAATCGTATACGGGTCGTTAAAAGAAGTAAAACGGTCCTTTGGCAAAAAGAACATTATTATTCATGCCGATATGCCGCTTGATGAGCTGGCAGAGTTTCCGGGAGTCGTCAAAATGAAGCGGACAGCGGAAGGCGTGCATTTGCAAATCGAAAACGAAGATGTGTCGCAAAAAATTCTTTCCCATATTGCCACCAAAGGATTTATTCGCAAGTTTGCGCTAGAAGAGCCTTCATTAAACGATATTTTTATTGAAAAAGTGGGTGCGGCGTATGAATAAGTTTTGGATTGTGCTGGGGCATACATATGCGACAAAGCTGAAAGCGAAATCGTTTATCATCACAACGATTATTACGAGCCTCTTTGTCTTTGCGATGGCGAACATCCAGCATATTATTGAATTTTTTACCAAGGATGAAAAAACAACGGTGGCAGTTATCGATACGTCGGGAGCGTTTTATGAACCGCTTGAGGCACAGCTGAAACAAGGAAAACACGATAATCTCAAGTTAAAAAAGGTGACCGGCTCGGAAGAAAAGGCAAAGGCGGGCGTCCGCAACGGCAAGTGGGATGCGCTCCTGATCCTTTCGGCTGACGATAAACAGCTGCCAAAAGCGACGTATTACGCAAACACGATTGCAGACAGCGATACTCCAAGCGAGCTTGAGCAAGCGCTCCAGCAGCTGAAAACAACGCTGGCGACAGCGAAGCTCGGCCTTAAACAAGAGCAGATTGCACAGCTATATGAGCCGGTGCCGTTTGAAAAAGTGGCATTGGAAAAAAACGCGAAAACGGAGGAAGAGTTGAATCAGGCGCGCGTTCTCGTTTACGTGCTGTTATTTGCGATGTATATGTTTGTCCTCATGTACGGCGGCATGATTTCAACGGAAGTGGCGACGGAAAAATCGTCGCGTGTCATGGAAATTTTAGTTTCCAGTGTCTCACCGATACAGCAATTATTTGGGAAAATCATTGGAGTCGCGCTCCTTAGCTTAACGCAATTTGTGATTTTATTTACGGTCGGTTTCGTGGCGCTAAAAAGCAGCGGACAAGAATTGTGGAAATTCCTTGGTTTTGACCACCTTCCTATATCGACATTTGTGTATGCAATTGTTTTCTTCCTTTTAGGTTACTTCTTATACGCGACATTATTTGCCGTGCTTGGTTCGCTCGTCAGCCGCGTGGAAGATGTGCAGCAAATGATTACGCCGGTGATGATTGTTGTCATTGCCGCGTTTATGATTGCGATGTTTGGATTAAACGCTCCAGAATCATCCTTTATTACGGTGACATCATTTATTCCGTTTTTCACGCCGATGATTATGTTTTTGCGTGTCGGATTGCTTCCTGTTCCATTTTGGGAAGTGGCGCTCAGCCTCGTTCTGCTCGTTGCGACGATCGGATTGCTTGCCTTTTTCGGATCGAAAGTGTACCGCGGCGGGGTGCTGATGTATGGGAAAGCTGGTTCCTTGAAGGACTTGAAAAAAGCGGTGCAGTTGACGCAAAAGTAAGGCCTTGCCTAAAGCAAGGTCTTCTTTTTGGCGTTTGTGCAATTGTGGTATACTTAACTATACGCAAATACGGAAACGGAGGAGAAGAGGTTGGCCAAAGGAATCGTTCATTATGAGGTTGGCGAGCAAGTCGATGTGTATTTGCTTATTAAATCGGTGGCAAAAGGAATCGCCAGTAACGGGAAGCCGTTTTTAACGCTTATTTTGCAAGATAAAACGGGAAATATTGAAGCGAAGCTTTGGGATGTATCGCCAGAGGATGAACACGTATACGTGCCGGAAAGCATCGTGAAAGTGTTTGGCGACATTCATAATTACCGCGGCAAAATGCAGCTGAAAATCCGCTCGATTCGTCCCGTCCATGAAGGGGATGCCGTCCGCGTTTCTGATTTTCTCGAAACGGCGCCGTTGAAGAGGGAAGAGATGATGGGGAAAATTACCGAATACATATTTGCGATGCAAAATCCGAACATTCAGCGGATTACGCGCTATTTATTGAAAAAGTACGAGCAGAAATTTTTTGAGTACCCGGCGGCGACGAAAAATCATCATGAGTTTATTTCCGGCTTGGCGTACCATGTTGTTTCCATGCTCGAATTGGCTAAAGCGCTTGCCAATTTATACCCTTCATTAAATAAAGATTTGTTGTATGCCGGTGTGATTTTGCATGATCTCGGCAAGGTCATTGAGCTGTCCGGCCCGGTGTCCGCTTCGTATACGCTCGAAGGCAATTTGCTTGGCCACATTTCGATTATGGTGAGCGAGATTAGCAAAGCGGCCGAGCATCTTGGCATCAGCGGCGAGGAAGTCGTCATCCTGCAACATATGGTGCTTTCCCATCACGGCAAGGCGGAATGGGGCAGCCCGAAGCCTCCGATGGTGAAGGAAGCGGAAATTTTGCATTACATCGACAATTTGGATGCGAAAATGAACATGATCGACCGTGCTCTGGAAAAAGTGAAGCCAGGTGAATTTACGGAGCGCATTTTTGCCCTTGATAACCGCTCGTTTTATAAACCGATCTTTTCTTCTGTTTCAAACGAAGAAAAGAAGGGGAATGATAAGTAGCCCCGCACAAAGGTGATGATTGAGCTGATTATAGAGATTGAAAGATGCGGAATATGAGCGAAAAAAAGAGGAATCGAAGCAGTAAAAAAGAGTTGCGGCAAAAAAGGAAATAGAATTGCGCTGTCTCGATACGAAAAAGGCGGTATTGCCGCCTTTTTCTTTATGCATAGATCACCGGTTTCGTGCGTATAGTTTAGTAAGACAAGCTAAAGAAGACATGGAACGATGGAACGCTTTGAAGCAGGTAAGGAGGGGGATATATGCTTAGCTTGCCATGGTGGACTTACTTAGTTGTTGCCGGCATTATTTTTAGCGGCTATATGACGGTAAGAACAGCGGCAAAAGAGCGTGAAATCGATGAAGCGTTTATTGAAAAAGAGGGAGAAATTTATATGGAGCGCATCCGCAAGGAGCGGGAGCGGCGCCAGCAGGCGAAGTCCTTGTAATAAGCAAGGACTTTTATTTTTTTTTGAAAAATTCCCTTTATTTTTTTCAATTTCGTGTTAGGATAATATTAACTATTACACACTAAAGAGATAAAGCGGGGGATGAAACATGAAGCGAGCCTATAATTTCAACGCCGGGCCTTCCGCCCTGCCGCTTTCCGTGTTAGAGCGGGCGCAAGCCGAGCTTCTTAACTTCCAAAACACGGGAATGTCGGTGATGGAGCTAAGCCACCGCAGCAAAGAATACGACGCGGTGCACAACAGTGCCAAAGAGCGGCTGAAACGGCTGATGAACATTCCAGATACTCATGACGTCTTGTTTTTGCAAGGCGGAGCGAGCCTGCAGTTTTCGATGGTGCCGATGAATTTGCTTGGGAAAGATCAAGTCGCGAATTATGTGCTGACGGGAACATGGTCGGAAAAGGCGCTCAAAGAAGCGAAAAAAATAGGGCAAACGCATATCGCCGCTTCTAGCAAAGAAGCGAATTACACGTACATTCCGAAGTTAGAAGACATTCACCTCTCCGAAAACGTGGCGTATTTACATATTACCTCGAACAATACGATTTTCGGCACGCAATGGCATGAATTTCCTGATGTGCCGGTCGATCTTGTCGCTGATATGTCAAGCGACATTTTAAGCAGGGAAATCAATGTGGGACAGTTTGCTTTAATTTATGCCGGAGCGCAAAAAAATCTTGGTCCGTCCGGCGTAACGGTTGTTATTATTCGCAATGACTTATTAGAGCGCATTCCAGACAATTTGCCGACGATGCTCGATTATCGCACGTACAGCTCGAGCAATTCGCTGTACAATACACCGCCGACATTTGCGATTTACATGCTTTCGCTTGTGCTTGAATGGGTGGAAGAAGAAGGCGGTGTGAAAACGATTGAAGCGCGCAATCAAGAAAAAGCGGCCATTGTATACGAGGCGATTGATGCCAGCAACGGTTTTTATGCGCCGCATGCCGAGAAGGAAAGCCGCTCGCTTATGAATGTGACGTTTACATTGCCAAATGAAGAATTAACGAAGAAGTTTTTGGCGGAAGCGAAAGAAAAAGGTTTTGTCGGACTGGCGGGACACCGCTCGGTCGGCGGCTGTCGCGCCTCGATTTACAACGCTGTTCCGTTGGAAGCGTGCGAGGCATTGGCGGCATTTATGCATGATTTCTACCGCCGTTTTGCCTGAAAATTTTACTTCACTTTTACACTGCAAAGTGATATAATGATAAAAAATTCTCGCAATGCGTGCTAATGCACGGGGGAAGAGGAGCCTAGAAAAGGAGAGATGAGGAGAGATGAGCATGAATACGAGAGTATTAGTTTCTTTGGCGATGTTAGTAGGAATCGGGGCGGTATTGCACGCCGTCATTCCGGGAATTTTCTTCGGAATGAAGCCGGATATGATGTTGACGATGATGTTTTTGGCGATTTTATTGTTTCCAGATGTCAAAGCTGTCGGAATTGTCGGGATTGTCACGGGAATTATTTCTGCCTTGACTACCAATTTCCCGGGAGGACAAATTCCAAATGTCATCGACAAAATCGTTACCGCCTTTGTCGTTTTCGCCATTATATTAGCGGTGAAAAAATACAGTCAAACCGTCGTTTCCGCGGCGGTGCTGACGGCGGTTGGAACAGTGGTTTCCGGCACGGTTTTTCTGACGGCCGCGCTGTTGTTGGTCGGTTTGCCGGGCAATGCCACGTTTTCCGCCTTATTCCTCGCCGTCGTCCTGCCGGCGACCGTGATTAATACGATTGTGATGGTGATTATCTACCCAATTGCATCATCGATTTTCAAACGGATGAACATAACAGCGCACGTGTGAATGGTAAAAAACCCGATCATCATCTTGGTCGGGTTTTTTGCTATCACCTTATCCGTGCCGGAGAAGCCAAGCGGTGATAAAGAAAAAAAACGCTATTCCAATATAGATGACGGCGCGCTGTTTTAAGAGGTTTTTTGGGGGGTACATTTTTGCTTTTGCTAATGAAAAAAGCGTATGGATAAAGACACAGAAAAATAAGAAACTCACGATAAAAAAAAGTGACCGCACATATATCATCGCATTCTCCTCCTATGTTTACTATATGCTGGCACTTGTACCACTATGAATATGTATAAATTATCACAAAAATAAAAAAATAAACATTTTTATCTTTATTACTTTTTATTTTACTGATATAATAGAAAGTAAAAAATACGGTGAGGAAAGAGTGGGTGGAAGGATGAAAACGACAGAGCAACATTATTCTATAAAAGAGGCGATGCTATTTAGCCAACGAATTGCTCAGTTAAGCAAGGCGCTTTGGAAATCAATTGAAAAGGACTGGCAGCAGTGGATTAAACCGTTTGACTTAAACATTAATGAGCATCACATTTTATGGATCGCCTATCATTTTAAAGGAGCATCAATTTCGGAAATTGCTAAATTTGGCGTCATGCATGTTTCTACAGCGTTTAATTTTTCAAAAAAATTAGAAGAAAGAGGCTTGCTTTCCTTTTCAAAAAAGCAAGACGACAAACGCAATACGTATATTGAGCTAACGGAAAAAGGGGAAGAAGTGTTGTTAAAGTTAATGGAAACGTATGACCCGACGAAAAATGCGGTGTTTAACGGGGCCTTGCCGCTGCGCGAGTTGTATGGAAAATTTCCAGAAATTTTAGAAATGATGTGTATCATTCGCAACATTTATGGCGATGATTTTATGGAGATTTTTGAAAGGACATTTGAAAACATTAAAGAAGATTTTATTGAGCAAGATGGAAAGCTAGTGAAACGAAATGCAAAAACGGAAGAGAAAGACAAAGAGTTGACCAGTCAATCTAGCTAACTGTTTTTATTAATTTTTTTAATTCGGTCATTAGCGGAACGAACATCTGCTGCGCAAGAAGGGCGTCCACAGTTTGCTCAAGCGGAAGGCTTGGATGAAGCATTCCTGCAAACTGAACGAGAAGCGGGGTGAAAATCGTCAATCCTTCCGCTTTTTGTTTTTCATATTCTTCGCTTAGCTGTTGGCAAAGGGAAAGCACTTCTTCCACTTCTTCTTTTGTTAAGTTTGCTTTAATTACTAGATAATAAAAAGGTTTTTTTGTTTTATCAATCATTTCCATCAGCAATGATTGGTGGAATTCCAGCTTGGCGATTCGTTCCTCTAGCGTTCCCATATATGTACCCCTTTTGTATAACATAATGGACAAGTTGTTACGTATATTTTACCGAATTTACGAAAATCAACCAATAAAAAAATTTTTGGTGTCGGAAGGATTTTACTGTGAAAAAGCATATTGATTTATAGCATGAAACATTGTAAATTAAAAACCATGAATATGTTTGCTTCGATAAGGAGGGGAACATGATTTGGCGCTTTACTTTATACCCCTTGCCGTAATTATTTTGTTTCTTATTAACCAACTAACATCAAGCCTTTGTACACAAAGGCAAATCCCGGAAGAAAAACAGCCGAGCGTCTTTCGAACAATTAATGTCCTTATTACTATTTTATTAATTTCTTCATATTTTGAGGTGCTATTTACATAAAAAAGCTGACAGCCTGCGCTGCCAGCTTTTTTGTGGACGCTGCCCGGCATTAGAATAAGCATGCACATCCAACGATAATCAATAAAATAAACAACACAACAATTAACGCAAAGCCTCCTGCATAAGGTGCGCTCATCATAACACCTCCTTTCAAAAAGGAGCGGTTCCGCCTGAATGATTCACCATCATCATATGTCAGACAAACGCACATGTATGGGCGGATGACTAAATTGGAAAAAGGTTTTTTTCTTTCCGGAAAATATGTTATAGTTATTGTTGTAATTTTTTTTGCAAAAAAAATGGTGTAGGAGTTGTGAAACAAATGAGAAAATGGATGATTGCGGTAGCTGTTGCCTCTGTGTTTGCTTTGTCGGCGTGCAATAACGGTGATTCTGAAGTCATTGTCAAAACGAAGGACGGCAATATCACAAAAGAAGAATTTTACAATGAAATGAAGGCACGCGTCGGCAAAGAAGTAATTCGCGACCTTATTGATGAAAAAGTGTTAAGCAAAAAATACAAAGTCACGGACAAAGAAATCGACAAACAAATCGAAAACTTAAAAGAAACATATGGAACGCAATACGATTTAGCCGTTCAGCAAAATGGCGAAAAGGCGATTCGCGAGATGGTGAAATTGGATCTGCTGCGGCAAAAAGCGGCAATGGAAGATATTAAGGTGACGGATAAAGAATTAAAGGAATATTATGATAACTATAAACCGAAAATTCGTGCCAGCCATATTTTAGTGAAAGACGAAAAAACGGCGAAAGAAATTAAAGCGAAGCTCGATAAAGGGGAAGACTTTGCAAAGCTGGCGAAACAATATTCGCAAGATCCTGGCTCGGCGGCAAATGGCGGCGATTTAGGATGGTTTGGTCCAGGAAAAATGGTGAAAGAATTTGAAGATGCGGCTTATAAGCTAAAAGTAGGACAAGTGAGCGATCCAGTGAAAACAGACTACGGCTATCACATCATTAAAGTGACCGCTAAAGAGAAGAAAAAGCCATTTAACGAAATGAAAGATGAAATTGAATTTGAAGTAAAACAAAGAAAATTGGATCCGACGAAAGTACAGTCGAAAGTAGAACAATTGGTAAAAGACGCGAAAGTCGAGATTGAAGATAAAGATTTGCAAGATGTGTTAAAATAACGGCCAAAAACAACGAAGGAAGCGGGGAGGTAGACCGCTTCCTTTTGCTTATGCCAATCCCTTTTGAATCGTTGTCGCAATCGTCTGCAAATCGTCAAACGTATAATCGCTGGCATGCGATTTCCACACGGCTCCAAAACCATCGCCTTTGCCGTAGCGCGGGATGAGATGGACATGGTAATGAAAAACGGTTTGTCCGGCTTGCTCCCCGTTGTTGTTTAGCAAATTGAGGCCGATTGGAGCCAATTGCTTCTTAATCGCGTTTGCGATTTTCGGCACGGCGCTGAAAACGTGGCTGGCAACGTCTGGAGTGAGTTCAAAAATATTTTCTTTATGTATTTTTGGAATGACAAGCGTATGGCCTTTTGTCACTTGGCTGATATCAAGAAATGCCAGCACATGTTCATCCTCATATACTTTTGCCGCAGGAATGTCACCGTTTACAATTTTACAGAAAATACAATCGCTCACTAGAAAAGCCACCCTTCCTATTTTTTTCTTCCATTTTACCATAAAAAAAATCGGGATGTAATCATGATTGATTACATCCCGACTGGTGAAAAGGGGTGAGGTTAGCATTAATCAAAATGGCGTTTGATGAACACCTCATTTGCAAGAAATTGGTTAAAGAGTGAGCTTTCCTTTGTTCAAGATGACCATCCCCTTGTTGGTTGCGTAGAGGTTCGTTGCTTCACAGCAATGGCAAGATGGTCCTACCTTTCGCAAACACTCCATTTATAAAGGAGTTTCGTACTATCTCACTTTTTACAACGGTGTTACTTCGACAAATTGTCTTTTGTGAACACCTCATTTCAAGTGGATCATTCACCAAATCCCTTTTGGTTGGTTCCTCATCCCCTCTTCGCTATTTATCATGCCCAGGGTGGGACAATATATGCGAAAGGGAGATAGATAATTTTTGGAAAAACATTGACCGCTTTGATACAATGAAACAATGAAAGCGTAATTAGCAATTTAGATGGAAAGGAAGCGAACGATGGCGCTTTTAGAAGTGCAGCATTTATATGGAGGATATACAAAGCAAAACGTGCTCGAAGACATTTCGTTTACCGTCGACCGCGGGGAGATCGTCGGTTTAATCGGTTTGAACGGCGCGGGGAAAAGTACGACGATTAAGCATATTATCGGGCTGATGGAGCCGCGAAAAGGAGTTATTACGATTAACGGCCAAACGTTTTCCGAACATCCGGAGGCATACCGCTCTCAATTTACCTATATTCCTGAAACACCGGTTTTATATGAGGAATTGACGCTGGAAGAGCATTTGCGCCTAACCGCCATGGCTTATGGACTCGACGAGGCGGAATATGAACGGCGCTTGCCTCCGCTGTTAAAAGAATTCCGTATGGAAAAAAAACTAAAATGGTTTCCTGCCCATTTTTCCAAAGGGATGAAACAAAAAGTGATGATCATGTGCGCATTTTTAGTGGAGCCGCACCTTTACATTATTGACGAGCCGTTTCTCGGCTTAGATCCGCTCGCCATTCATGCATTGCTTGAGCAAATGCAGCGAATGAAGCAAAAAGGAGCAGGCATTTTAATGTCGACGCACATTTTAGCAACGGCGGAAAGATATTGCGATTCGTTTGTCATTTTGCATAATGGAAAAATCAAAGCGAAAGGGACTCTCGAAGAGATGCGCGACCAATTCGGTTCAAAAGCGGAAACGTTGGATGAATTATATATTGAATTAACAAAGGAAGAAAGCGTATGATGGACGGAAGACAGTTGTGGCGAGACCGGCTTGGACAGGAAATGCGAAACATGCGGCGGTATTTGCGCTATATGCTGAATGACCATTTATTGTTCGTATTGCTGGTAGCTCTAGGGGGAGGAGCGCTTGCCTATCATCATTGGGTGCAAACACTGCCGTCGACATTTCCTTACGCCATAGCGGCAGCACTCGTCTTTTCCTTCGCCTTGACCTTTGGCTCGATACGCACGTTGTTTCGGGAAGCGGATATCGTGTTTTTGCTGCCGGCGGAAGCAAAGCTTCGCCCTTATGTACAGCGGGCTTTTGCCATAAGTGTTCTTTTGCAAGGATATGGTCTGCTTTTACTTTTGCTTTTGATGGCGCCGCTTCATCTTCGCTTTTCCTCCATTTCTTTATGGTTGTTTTTTCTCGTATTGTTTATTTTAAAAGGATGGAATTTATGGATCAGCTGGAAAGGAAATTATTTTATTGAACCGTCCTTTCACCGTCTCAGCATGGCGGTCCGCTTTGGCATGAATGCCCTTTTGCTTTACTTTTTGCTTATTGGCGCACCTGTTCTGTTTTTGCTTGTTTTAACGATGATTGCCATTGGCGTCACCGTTTATTTGCAACAGGCGACAAAACGAAAAGGCTGGAAATGGGAGCGAATCATTGCTCAGGAAGCAAAAGCGGTGCGCGCATTTTACCGTATCGCCAATTTATTTACCGATGTTCCGCAATGGAAAGAGGAGGCGAAACGGCGGCGTTGGCTCGATTTTATCGTCAAGATGATTCCTTATGGGCAGCAAAATACGTTTCTTTATTTGTATGTGAGAACATGGATTCGTGCCGGTGGATATTTAGGCCTGTATATCCGCTTAATTACCTTAGGCTGCCTATTGCTTTACATTATTCCAAACGAATACGGAAAAATGGCGGCGTCGTTCTTTTTCCTTTACATAACTGGCTTTCAATTATTCGCCTTGCTTGATCATCATCGGGCCATCCTATGGATGCGGCTGTACCCGCTTGAGAAAACGGTGCAAGTTCAAGCGGTGTGTCGGCTTCTCTTTTTGTTATTGATTGTGCAAAACAGTGCATTCCATTTGTTTTTGACTTGGATTGCCGTCCGCCCGCTCTGGATTGCGTCATGGATAGCGGGAAATGTGTTTAGTTATTGGCTCATATTTCATTATTTGGTGAAACGCCATCATCGGGAGGGAAAACGATGAACAAAATGTATATCACGACGGGAACGAAAGACTATTTGCAACAGCTGAAAAATAGTCATCCAGGTGAAACGATGCTGCTGCTTGAGGGAGAAGAGGATGCGGTGTTGCTTCATGAAACGGCAGGGGAAACCGTGTTTCAGGAACCGCGCGTGTATGAAGTGATCGATGCCGTGGGTCCGTTGGCTGGTGCGTTTGTTGTATGCAACAACATTCCGGTTAACGATGAAGGCCGCCCACTTTTTGAGCACCGTTTTCAACAGCGGGCAAGGTTGATTGAGCAAGAACCGGGCTTTGCCGCCATACGCGTGCTTCGGCCGCTCTCAAATGATACGTATATTATCATGACGCTGTGGGATGGGAAAGAACATTTTGAACGTTGGCAGCGCTCGCAAGGGTTTGCCAAGGCGCATCAGCAAGGAAAGGAAACAAAACCAGCGGGTCCGCGGCTATTTCCGCGTCCGTCTTATGTAACGACATACGCAGCGGCAAAAGAAGGATGATAATGGATTGGTGCCCTCGATTTTGCTTGGGGGCGCTTTTTTATATTCGCTAACGCGTTTCGTTCAACTGGGCCAATTCTCGCCCTTTGTCTTTTTTACGGCAGAATGTGGCACATGTTTCACACCTTTATTCCCCTTTCATATGCTGTAGTACATCCAAGGTAGGTAAATGTCCCATTTACCGAGTTGGAAGTATAGAGGAAAGGGGAAATATTCATGGGTGTCGAGTTGACAGCGCTGCATTGGATTTACTTGGCGTTTATTGTGCTCGTTATTGGGTTTATGGTAGCCCGAAAAGATACATCGCTTGTTTGTATTGTCGGGATCTTTTTATTGGCAGTGACGGCGACTCACTCTTTGAGCGCGGCGATCAGCGGGGTGTTTAACAGCTTTATTTACGCGATTACAGAGCTGTTGCCAACGATTTTAGTCATTTCGATCATCGTGGCTATGAGCAAAGTCTTGACGGCAACAGGGATTAATGATGTGATGATTTCGCCATTTACCCGGTTTATTCGTACGCCAGGATGGGCATACTGGACGATCGGGATACTGATGATGGTGTTTTCGTGGTTTTTTTGGCCGTCTCCCGCGGTGGCGCTGATGGGAGCGGTGTTGCTGCCTGTAGCTATTCGCGTTGGGCTGCCGGCGTTAGGGGCGGCGATGGCGATGAATCTATTCGGTCATGGCATCGCCTTATCGGGAGATTTTGTGATTCAAGGAGCGCCGAAGCTGACTGCGGATGCTGCCGGACTGCCAGTTTCCGATGTGATTTCCGCCAGCGTTCCGCTCGTATTGGTCATGGGAGTTGTCACAACGATTACGGCCTTTATTCTGCTGCGCCGCGATATGAAAAGAGGGCTTTTTGCCAACGAAGAACATGAAATCGCCGTCACGGCCGATTCTGCTTTAGAAAAAACAAGGCAACTTCTGTCCAACCAAGTAAAAAAACTATTAGCGATTATGATACCGGTTTTGTTTGTCCTCGATGTCGTCGCGATGTTTTATTTGCACTTGCAAGGCGGAGATGCAACCGCTCTCATTGGAGGAACAGCGATTTTTATTTTAATTTTCATCTCTATTTTCGCCCATCGCCAAGAAAGCTTTGAGGAAATTACTAATTATTTCATTGAAGGGTTCCAATTTGGATTTAAAGTATTCGGACCAGTAATTCCAATCGCTGCATTTTTTTATCTTGGTGACGCGGGATTTATTAAGATCATCGGAGAATATTTGCCAAAGGCGTCGCAAGGGATTGTAAACGATTTAGGCATCGCGCTGGCCCATATCGTGCCGCTGAATAATGAGATCGGTGCGGTGACGTTAACGGTTGTCGGGGCGATTACCGGTTTGGATGGTTCAGGGTTTTCCGGAATTTCATTGGCAGGATCTGTCGCTCATTTATTTGCGACCGCGATTGGCGGCGGCACCGCTACATTGACCGCGCTTGGGCAAATTGCCGCGATTTGGGTTGGCGGCGGTACATTAGTTCCTTGGGCGCTTATTCCAGCTGCCGCTATTTGTGGTGTCGACCCATTTGAGTTGGCACGGCGCAATTTGATACCGGTCGCCGTCGGGCTTGTTGTTACGACGATCGTTGCGATGTTTCTTATTTGACACAAATGCACAAGCTGTCCCCGTAAGTGCGGGACAGCTTTTTGTTATAATAATAAAGAAAGTCCGCAAGCGCTTGCCGGCATAGAAGGAAGCGCATCTAAAACAATGGAATGCAAAATCATGCAGTTTGGGAAAGCAGGGGCGGACGTATTGTGCATAAATCGTCAATTTTTTGACAGTTTCTTTGGTTCACTATACATTAAGAAAAGAAACTTGTATAGTTGTAATTGTGATTTTATTTGTTAAACAAGTTGTTTAGCTAGTAAAACAGGCATTTGTAAGGATCAATTGTTGAAGTGAAGAAAGGCGGATGGAAATGGGAAAACCAGTGAAGGATACATTTTTGCGCGCTTGCCGCGGCGAAAAAACAGAGTATGTTCCTGTTTGGTACATGAGGCAGGCAGGACGGTCACAGCCGGAATACCGGGCGCTGAAGGAAAAATATTCATTGTTCGAAATTACGCATCAGCCGGAACTTTGCGCTTATGTAACTCGGCTTCCGGTCGAGCAATATGATGTGGACGCGGCCATTTTATATAAAGATATTATGTCTCCGCTGCCGGCGATTGGCGTGGAAGTGGAAATTAAAGGCGGGGTCGGGCCGGTCATTGCCAATCCGATTCGCTCGCTCGCCGATGTAGAAAAACTCGGAGAAATTCATCCGGAAGACGATGTGCCATATGTATTGGAAACGATTAAACTGCTGACCACAGAGCAGTTAAACGTGCCGCTGATTGGTTTTGCCGGCGCGCCGTTTACGCTAGCAAGCTACATGATTGAGGGAGGGCCATCGAAAAATTATCATAAAACCAAGGCGTTTATGTACTCGGAGCCAAAAGCTTGGTTTGCGCTCATGGACAAGCTGGCCGATATGACGATTCGCTATGTAAAGGCGCAAATTCATGCTGGGGCGAGTGCGATTCAAATTTTTGATTCGTGGGTCGGCGCGGTCAATGTCGAGGATTACCGCACCTTTATTAAGCCAGCAATGGCGCGGATTTTTGCCGCGTTGCGCGAAGAAAACGTGCCGCTCATTATGTTTGGTGTGGGTGCCAGCCATTTAGCGCTCGAGTGGAACGATCTGCCTCTCGATGTGATTGGGCTCGATTGGCGTCTGTCGATTCGCGAAGCGCGCCAAAAAGGAATTACAAAAGCGCTGCAAGGCAATTTAGACCCAGCTGTGTTGCTTGCTCCTTGGGAAGTGATTGAAAAGCGGGTGAAGCAAATTTTAGACGAAGGCATGGAGCAGCCGGGATATATTTTCAACTTAGGCCACGGCATTTTCCCGGATATTCAGCCGGCAACGCTAAAACGGCTAACGGCGTTTATCCATGACTACACAGCGGGAAAATAAAGAGGTGTGAAAGCATGGCAAAAAAACAAATCGGATTATTAGTAATGGCATACGGAACTCCGTACAAAGAAGAGGATATTGAGCGGTACTATACCCATATTCGCCACGGGAGAAGACCGTCTGACGAGCTGCTCGAAGATTTAAAGCAGCGCTATAAAGCGATTGGCGGCATTTCGCCGTTAGCGAAAATCACGCTCGAACAGGCGAAGCAGCTAGAGCATCGGCTCAACGAGATACAAGATGATGTGGAGTTCCATATGTACTTAGGGTTAAAACATATTGAGCCGTTTGTAGAGGACGCGGTAAGAAAGATGTATGAAGACGGAATCAAAGAAGCGATAAGCATCGTCCTTGCTCCACATTTTTCTACGTTCAGTATTCGCTCGTACAATGAACGGGCAAAAGCAGAAGCGGAAAAATTAGGCGGACCTGTCATTTATCCGATTGACAGCTGGTATGATGAGCCGAAATTTATTGCGTATTGGGTCGAAAAAATAAAAGAAGTGTTTGCGTCGATGCCGGAAGAGGAGCGGGAAAAAGCAGTGCTCATTGTATCCGCGCACAGCCTTCCAGAGAAAATTATTGCCGCCGGCGACCCGTATCCAAAGCAGTTGGAAGAAACAGCGAAGTGGATCGCTGAAGAAGCGGGTGTGAAACATTATGCAGTAGGTTGGCAAAGCGCCGGCAATACGCCGGAACCTTGGCTAGGGCCGGATGTGCAAGATTTGACGAGACAACTGCACAAAGAAAAAGGGTACACCTCGTTCGTCTATGCTCCGGTCGGTTTTGTCGCTGATCATTTAGAAGTGTTGTATGATAATGATATTGAGTGCAAACAAGTGACGGAGGAAATTGGGGCGAACTATTATCGTCCGGAAATGCCAAATGCGAATCCGGAATTTATTGACGCATTGGCGACTGTTGTATTAAAACGTATCAAACATTGATAAAGAAGGCGATGAACAGTGAGTGACGGAAAACGTACGGTAGTGATTATCGGAGGAGGCATCACAGGCGTTACTGCCGCTTATTATTTGCAAAAGACGATAAAAGAGCAACAGCTTCCGCTAGAATGCAAGCTGATTGAGGCGACGCATCGTCTCGGCGGCAAAGTGCAAACGGTGATCCGCGATGGGTTTGTCATTGAGCGCGGTCCTGATTCGTTCTTAGCGCGCAAAACGAGCGCTTCCCGCCTGGCGCATGAAGTAGGATTGGAAGACGAAATCGTCCATAACGCGACAGGAAAATCATACATTTTAGTCAATGGCAAATTATATCCGATACCAGGCGGAGCAGTGATGGGAATTCCAACCAAGATCGGTCCGTTTATCACGACAGGACTGCTTTCACCGCTAGGAAAATTGCGGGCTGCGCTGGATTTTGTATTGCCGCCGACGAAAGTGGAAGGAGACTTATCATTAGGTCAATTTTTCCGCCGCCGTTTCGGCGATGAAGTCGTTGACAATTTAATCGAACCGTTGCTGTCCGGCATTTATGCCGGTGATATTGACCAAATGAGTTTAATGGCGACATTTCCTCAATTTTTTCAAGTCGAGCAGAAGCACGGCAGTTTGGTGCTAGGAACGAAACGAACCACTCCAAAGACGCAAAAAGAGCGAAAAGGAGCGTTTCAAACGTTAAAAACTGGGCTGCAATCCTTGGTCGATGAGGTGGAGAAACGGTTGGAACCAGGCAGCGTTATAAAAGGCGTACGGGTGGAACAGGTAAAGCGGGACGGAGCGAAATACCGTTTGCGTTTAAGCACTGGCGAGGAATGGAAAGCGGACAGCGTCATCGTCGCAACATCGCACTCAACGGTTCCGGCAATGTTTGGCGATTACCCGTTTTTTGCGCCGTTCCGGTCGGTGCCAGCCACATCGGTGGCAACCGTTGCGCTAGCTTTTCCGGAAAGCGCCATCGAACAAGATATTGACGGAACAGGTTTTATCGTTTCCCGCCGCAACGATTATACGATTACCGCCTGCACGTGGACGCATAAAAAATGGCCTCATACCGCACCGCCGGGAAAAGCGTTGCTGCGCTGTTATGTCGGCCGTCCGGGCGATGAGGAAATCGTTGAGCAATCGGATGATGAGATCGTCCGTGTCGTCATGGATGATTTAAATAAAATTATGCGCATTAACGGACGTCCAGAATTTTTTGTCATCTCGCGCTGGAAACGGGCGATGCCGCAGTATACGGTTGGCCATAAAGAACGGCTGGCGAAAATAAAAGATAAGATGGCAGCGGAACTCCCTGGCGTGTTTTTAGCGGGATGCTCTTATGAAGGATTGGGATTGCCGGATTGCATCGATCAAGGAGAAAATGCGGTTCGCGCTGTGCTCGATTATTTACAACGAAATACGAAACAATTTGCCGAGGTTAACTAAAAATCACGTTAACCTCTTTCTTTTTCTTGGCACATATGCTATGATTAATACGAAATGACCGAATTGTCCATTTAGTCAATTTTGAAAGATGAGGAATTGCTTATGGATCGAAAACGGCAAATTATCGAAGCAGCGGCACAATCGTTTTCCCAATTTGGCTACAAGGCGACAACGATGGAACAGATCGCCAAGCTCGCCAATGTCGGGAAAGGAACGATATACACGTTTTTTAAAAACAAGGAAGATTTGCTCGATGAAATTATTTCTTGCTTGATGGTGGAAATAAAAGAAGCGGCAGAGCAGGCGATGGATCCCGATCTTCCTTTTTCCGAAAACGTCCATCGCGCTTTATACCGCATTTTGGAGTTTCGCCAGCGCCATCAGCTGACGGCGAAGCTGCTTCAAGAAGTGCGGAGCATTGGGACGTCCGCGGTTCATGAAGTGTTGAAAAAACTGGACCGGGCGATTATCGACTTCATTCGCGAAAAAATCGACATGGCGATCCAAAAAGGCGAAATCCGTCCATGCGATTCCGAAATTACCGCTTTTTTAATGTTAAAAGCGTATATTGCCCTCATTGTCGACTGGGAAACGGATCATGAGCCGCTGCCAAAGGAAAAAATCGCGGAATTATTTGAACTTTATTTTCTGAAAGGATTGTCCAATTAGATAATCCTTCTCTTTTTTATCAAAAAATGACCAAATGGACAAAATGGTCACTTGTACAACAAAGGAGGGAAACAATGAGAGGCATCTCGTTATTGTGGAAAGAAGCACAGGCCATTGTTCGCAATCGAAAAGTGCTCATTCCTATCATCGCCATTTTGTTCATCCCGCTATTATACAGCGGCATGTTTTTATGGGCATTTTGGGATCCGTACGGCCATTTGGACCGATTGCCGGTGGCGGTTGCCAACAATGATAAGGGTGCGGAATTCCATGGTGAAAAATTAAAGCTTGGAGAAGAATTAGTCAAAAACTTAAAGGAAAATAAAAAGTTCAGCTGGCGTTTTGTGTCAGAGAAAGAAGCAAAAAAAGGATTGGAAGACCAAAAATATTACATGGCAGTCATTATACCGGAAAATTTTTCGGAAAACGCGGCGACATTACAAGACAAACAGCCGAAGCCGCTGAAACTGATTTATATGCCAAACGAGGGATTTAACTTTTTATCGGCGCAAATCGGTGATTCGGCGGTTGAAAAAATTAAAGAAGAAGTCGCTAAAAACGTCACGAAAACATATGCAGAAGCAATGTTTGACAACATAAAAAAAATGGTGAAAGGACTCGATCAAGCCAGCGATGGAGCTAATCAGTTGCATGGCGGCGTGATGCAGGCAAAAGACGGGGTAGTTGCGCTGCAAAACGGCCTTCACTCCGCCAAAGAAGGAAGTGAAAAGCTGCATCAAGGTACACGTGCCGCGAAAGAAGGCGCCAAAGAGCTATATAAAAATTTAAAATTGTTGGCGGAAAAGTCGCTGACATTTGAAAACGGACTGCAATCGGTGAGCAGCGGTGCCGATCAGATTCATGTGGGGCTTCAGCAATTGCAAGGCGGATTTGCGAAAATGCAGGATGGCCATTCGCAATTGCTAGCGGGAGCGAAACAGCTGGAAACTGGCGCACAGAAGCTATCTGGCGGTTTGCGTGAATCGCTTAATGGGATAAAGCAGATGAAAGAAAAAATGCCACCGTTAACAAAAGGAGCAGAGCAGTTGCAAGAAGGCGCCAATCAGCTTGCTGCGAAGATGGAAACGTGGAAGCAAGGAGCCGATCAAACGAAAACAGGAGCGGCACAAGTAAGCCAAGGGCTTGAGCAGGCTGTAGCGCAATTGGATGCGATGATTGCACAGGCGACAGACCCGAAAGAAAAAGCGTTATTGCAAACAATGAAACAGAATTTGCAGCCCCTTGCGGAAGGAAGTAAGCGAGTTGTTGCGGGAATAGAGCAATTAGATACTGGTGCATCAGCGTTGAAAGCGGGCGCTGATCAGCTTGCCGGCGGGGCCGCTCGTCTTCATCAAGGCCATGTAGCGCTGAGCGCCGGCGTGGAACAACTGTTTGCCGGCCAGCAAAAGCTGAGCAGTGGCGCAGATGCGCTTGCTGCTGGCCAAGCGAAAGTGGTGCAAGGGCTGACAACATTCGGCGAAAAATTAGGAGAAGGGAAAGCTGGAGTAGATCGGCTCGCTGCGGGCAGCGGTCAATTGTCATCCGGTCTGCATCAGCTTGCGCAAGGGTCCGGCAAATTGACAGATGGCACCAATCAGCTTGCCGCTGGTTCGGGGCGGCTTGCTAACGGCATGACGGCATTAGAAAGCGGCGTTTCCACACTGACAGCGGGAGTGGATAAACTGTCCAACGGTTCTGACCAACTGGTGAACGGCATGAACAAGTTGGACAATGGTTCGAAGGAATTGGCTGACAAGTTAAAAGATGGTGCGAAAAAAGCGAACAACGTAAAAGCCAATGATGATGTATATAACATGTTTGCCGATCCGGTGAAAAAAGAAAATCAAAAAATTCATCATGTTCCAAATTATGGAACGGGTTTTACGCCATATTTCCTATCTTTAGGATTGTATGTCGGCGCGCTTCTTTTATCGATCGTATTTCCACTGCGCGAACCGGCCGATGTGCCAAAATCGGGAATCGCCTGGTTTTTCAGCAAGTTCGGCATTTTAGTAGTGATCGGCATTCTTCAGTCGCTGTTAGTGGATGCGGTATTGCTTGGCGCGCTCGGTATCCATGTGCAAAGCGTGGCTAAATTTATTCTATTTACGATCATCACAAGCATGACGTTTATTTCTATAGTCCAATTCCTTGTGACATTGCTTGGCGATCCGGGGCGGTTCATTGCGGTTGTGATCTTGGTTTTGCAGCTGACAACAAGCGCAGGCACGTTCCCGCTTGAGCTCATTCCGAAAACGCTGCAACATTTTAACGCTTGGCTGCCGATGACGTACTCCATCTTCGGATTTAAAGCGGCCATCTCTACTGGCGATTTCGCCTTTATGTGGCACAACGCGGCGATTTTGGGGATGTTTGCGGCGATTTTCATCATTGGAACGGTCATATACTTTACCGTTCAGCATCAACGCCAGTTTTATACGCTATTGAAAAATAAAACGGAAGCTCCTGAAGCCTAATGCTTTAGGAGCTTTCTTTATAAAAAAAAAGAAAGATGCTTCTTTTTGCACGAAGCATCTTTATGGCTGTGGGCAGAAGGGGTGATCTGCCTACAGTTGGGGATCGATAGTCGCAAATAAAGTTGGCATCCGTGACGCAAGGGATGATGCCAGCTTAATTATTGATGATAAGTGACACCAAGACAATCAGGGCATGTGTTCCCATAGCACTCATGTTGCTCTTCAATTTCTTTGCCGCATTGCATGCATTTTTTTGGTGGTAGATTTTTGAAAAATTCTAACACTTTCACTAACATTTTGATCGCCTCCGTTGTTTTGTTACTTGTATTGTATTATAACAGAATTGATTTTGTCAATAACTGTTTTAAAACAATTTTCAACAAAGATGCAAAACAAATGAAATTGGTGTATGATGGTAAAAGATGAATACATAAAGGAGGAGACGTATGAAAGTTACCGTCATCGGCTATTGGGGAGGATTTCCGGCAGCTAATGAAGCAACATCCGGTTATTTATTTGAACACGACGATTTTCGATTGCTCGTTGACTGTGGAAGCGGTGTCTTGTCCAAACTGCAAAATTACGTGCCGGTAGAAAAACTGGATGCCGTCGTCGTCTCTCACTATCATCATGATCATGTTGCCGATATCGGTCCGTTGCAATATGCGCGCCTCATTAAGAAAAATCTCGGTATGGATCTGCCTGTGCTGCCGATTTACGGCCATCCATATGATCAAGGAGAATTTGCCCGTTTAACACACGAAGGGATGACGAAAGGAATCGCCTATCATCCGGAAGAACCGCTTCAAGTGGGGCCGTTTCACATCACGTTTATGAAAACCGTGCACCCGGTGACTTGTTATGCGATGAGAATTGCAGCGGGAGAAGCGACGGTCGTGTATACGGCGGATTCCAGCTATTTGCCGGAATTTGCGCCATTTGCGAAAAATGCTGACTTGCTTATTTGTGAATGCAACTTTTACGCTGGACAAAACGCCGCACCTGCTGGCCATATGACAAGCGAAGAGGCGGGCGCCATTGCCCGCGACGCCGACGTAGCGGAACTGTGGCTCACTCATTTGCCGCATTTTGGCGATCATACGCAGCTTGTCGAAGAAGCTGGACGGCAATTTTCTGGAAAAATACAGCTAGCGAAAACAGGGCTTGTGTGGGAAAAAGAATGATATAAACGTTGACATTCGTATCCTCGGGTTAACGGTGACATTTGGAGCTTTAGCAAGGAGGGCATGCTTTTTCTTGCCCTCTCTTTTTATTTTTTTTATAATTAGTTTAGTTAGAATTTTTTTAATTATAAAATGAATGATAATTCATTCATTATTTTGGGGGAGGGAGTTTTATGAATTTATCGTCACGGCTGGCAGAAGTAGCAGTGCAGCTGCCCGACAAACCAGCGTATGTATTTGAAGGGGAACGCAGTACATACGGGGAGCTGAATGCCTCTGTCTCGAAATTCGCAAGCGGCTTATATAATATGGGGATCCGCCAAGGCGATCATATTGCGCTGTTGCTTGGAAATTCGCCGCAGTTTGTTATCGGCTTGTACGGAGCATTGCGGTTAGGGGCGACGGTTATTCCGATTAATCCGATTTATACGCCGGATGAAATCGGATATATTTTATTGAATGGGGATGTAAAAGCGGTCATCGCGCTCGATTTGCTTGTTCCATTGTTTGCCCAGGCGCAAGGACGCCTGCCGCTTCTTAAGCATGTGATCATTTGCGAGACGCCGCAAGGGAAGGAAAAAGGGATTTTGCTGCCGGAACAAATGAAATCGTTTACAAATGTCCTGCAATCCGGCGATGCGCATTTCCAAGGTCCGGAGCTGCAAGATGACGATGTCGCCGTGATTTTGTACACGTCGGGAACGACCGGAAAGCCGAAAGGAGCGATGCTGACGCATAAAAATTTATATAGCAACGCCCAGGATATTGCCAATTACTTGAAAATCAATGAAAACGACCGTGTCATTGCGACGCTGCCGATGTTCCACGTGTTTTGTTTGACGGTGGCCCTGAATGCGCCGTTGATGAACGGCGGAACCGTCCTCATCGTTCCGAAATTTAGTCCGAAGAAAATTTTCCGGCTTGCCCGCGAGCAACAAGCGACCATTTTTGTCGGCGTGCCGACGATGTATAATTTTCTATATCAATATGAGGGAGGAAGCGCGGAAGATTTCCGCACATTGCGCCTCTGCATTTCCGGCGGTTCATCGATGCCGGTCGCACTGTTAAAAAATTTCGAGCAAAAATTTAAAGTCATTGTCTCGGAAGGATACGGCCTATCAGAAGCATCGCCGGTTACGTGCTTTAACCCGCTCGATCGTCCGCGCAAACCAGGCTCGATTGGGACAAGCATTATGAATGTGGAAAACAAAGTGGTCAACGAATTTGGCGAGGAAGTACCGGTAGGGGAAGTCGGTGAGCTCGTTGTCCGCGGTCCAAACGTGATGAAAGGCTACTATAAAATGCCGGAAGAGACCGCCCATGCGCTTCGCGACGGCTGGCTTCATACCGGGGATTTAGCGAGAATGGATGAGGAAGGATATTTTTATATTGTCGATCGCAAGAAAGAAATGATTATTGTCGGCGGCTATAACGTTTATCCGCGTGAAGTAGAAGAAGTGCTGTACAGCCATCCGGATGTGGTCGAAGCGGCGGTGGTTGGCGTGCCGGATCCCGATTATGGCGAAGCGGTAAAAGGGTTTGTCGTTTCGAAAAACCCGCAATTAACGGAAGAGGCGTTAATCGAGTATTGCCGCCAGCATCTTGCCAAATATAAAGTTCCTAGTTCGATCGAGTTTTTAGAGGAGCTTCCGAAAAATACAACCGGAAAAATTTTGCGCCGCGTCCTAAAAGAACGGTTAATTTCCTCTCATTCATGAAAGTACCGAATTTTCGGTACTTTCTTTGTTTTTTTGAATAATACCATTGAAAATAGACTCATAAATTTATATAATTTAATGCATAAAAGCTAAAAAGTAATAAAGTAATAAGGGGATGGGATGATGAAAAAAAGGATGCAGCGTTTGGCGATGTTATGCTCGGCAAGCTTTTTGCTCCTTAGCGGCTGCGGGGCAAAAGAAACGAGTGAAAACAAAGGGGGAACAGAAAAGAAAACGTATCATATCGGCGTGACGCAAATCGTCGAACATCCTTCGCTCGATGCAGCTTTTAAAGGCTTTAAACAGGCGCTAAAAGACAAAGGGTTATCCGTTTCCTATGATGTGCAAATCGCGCAAGGAGACATGAATAACAATCAGACGATCGCGAATAACTTCGTATCGGAGGGTGTGGATTTAATTTTTGCCAATTCGACGCCGAGCGCCCAAGCGGCGTTGAATGCGACAAAAGAGATTCCAATCGTGTTCACTTCCGTTACAGACCCGGTTGGGGCGAAGCTGGTGCAATCGATGGAAAAGCCGGGCGGCAATGTGACAGGGACGACCGATACGCATCCGGATGCGATTCCAAAAACGGTGCAATTCATCGACAAGTACATCAACGGCAATCGCATCGGCATGATTTATAACGCCGGGGAGCAAAACTCCGTCGCCCAAGTCGATGCCGTTAAAAAAGCGATCAAAGGGACGGATTTGCAAATTGTTCCCGTTTCCGTATCGACATCTGCGGAAGTAAAACAGGCGGCGGAATCGCTTGTCGGGAAAGTGGACTGCATTTATATCATTACCGATAATACCGTTGTCTCCGCGCTCGAGTCGGTCATTCAAGTGGCGGACGACCATGATATTCCGCTGTTTGTCGGTGAATTGGATTCGGTGAAGCGCGGTGGCTTTGCCGCTTACGGGTTTGATTATTATGACATCGGCTATCAAGCTGGGGAAATGGCGGCGCAGATTTTAAAAGACGGCAAAAAACCGGCTGATTTGCCAGTACAATATCCGAAAAAATTAAAACTGTTGATTAACAAAAAAGCAGCGAAAGAAATGGGCATCAAACTGAATCCGGAATGGGATTCGATCGCGGAATATACAGAATAAACGCAGATCCCTCCTTGGCATCAAGGAGGGATCTATTGCAAAAAGGTGGGGACACGCATGTTAACAGCGATTTTTAGTGCTATGGAAGCAGGATTCATCTATGCGATTATGGCACTAGGTGTATATTTATCATTTCGAATTTTAGATTTTCCTGACTTAACGGTGGATGGCAGCTTTGTCACCGGGGCGGCCGTCGCCGCCGTGCTCATTATGAACGGAACGAATCCGTTTTTCGCTTCCGCCGCCGCATTGATTGCGGGATTTATTGCCGGGGCGGTTACCGGGCTTTTGCATACAAAAGGAAAAATTAATCCATTATTATCGGGTATATTGATGATGATTGCCCTTTATTCTATTAATCTGCGCATTATGGGGCGCTCGAACGTGCCACTTTTACAGCAGGAAACGGTCATGACGATCATCACCGAGGCTTGGCAAAAAACAGGGATAGACAATGTGCTAAATGGTGCCATTGCTTTTGCCGGATTTCAGCCGCGGACATGGGCGATATTCATCACGATGGCGCTGCTTGCTGTCGTCGTCAAGCTGCTGCTCGATCTGTTATTGAAAACGGAAATAGGGCTGGCGCTGCGCGCGACCGGAGACAATCAGCCGATGGTGTCGAGTTTTTCAGCCAATACCGACTGGCTCATCATTTTCGGCCTCGGGTTATCGAACGCACTCGTTGCCTTTTCCGGCGCGCTCGTTGCCCAGTATGGAGGATTTAGCGACGTCGGCATGGGGATCGGGATGATCGTCATCGGACTGGCCTCGGTCATTATCGGGGAGGCGCTGTTTGGTACGCGTTCGATTGCGCGCGCTACATTGGCGGTCATTGGCGGCGCGATTGTCTACCGCATTATTTTGGCGCTTGCATTGCGGGTGCAGTTTTTGGAAACGGGAGATGTGAAGCTCATTACCGCTGTCATTGTCATGATTGCTCTAATCGTTCCAAACATCGCCGCCGCGCAAAAAGAAAAGCGGCGGAAAAAGCGGAAAATGGAAGAACAAGCAAGGGGGGAGCACGTTGCTCGAGCTCAAACAGATTACGAAAGTATTTAATGAGGGAACTATAGATGAGAAAGTGGCGCTGCAAGCGATCAATTTAACGCTCGCCCCCGGCGATTTCGTCACGATTATCGGCAGCAATGGCGCAGGAAAATCGACAATGATGAACATTATTTCCGGACGGCTGTTTCCCGATGCGGGCGTGGTGCGGATCAATGGCCAAGATGTGACGGCCATGAAGGAGCATGAACGCGCCCGCTATATCGGCCGCGTATTTCAAGATCCGCTTGCCGGCACAGCGCCGAATATGACCATCGAGGAAAACTTGGCGCTTGCCTATAACCGCACGAGGCGGCGTACGTTAAAATTCGGCGTGACAAAACAAAAGCGGGATTTTTTCCGCGAGACGTTAAAGACGCTTCACTTGGGACTGGAAAACCGATTGAACGCCAAAGTCGGAATGCTGTCCGGAGGGGAGCGGCAGGCGCTGTCACTGTTAATGGCGACGTTTACAAAGCCGGATTTGCTGCTTTTGGATGAGCATACAGCCGCACTGGACCCGGCGCGCGCCGAGCTTGTTACCGAGTTGACGAAAGAAATCGTTGAAAAATATCAGCTGACGACGCTGATGGTGACGCACAATATGGAGCAGGCGCTTCGACTTGGCAACCGTCTCATTATGATGGACAGAGGGCAAATTATTTTCGAAGCGAGCGGCAAGGAAAAACAAGCATTGACGGTCGAGCGGCTGCTGCAAGAGTTTCAGCGCATCCGCGGCAGCCAATTCGCCAGCGACCGAGTCGTGCTAGGATAATAGATAAAGCGGGGAGTCGATCCCCGCTTCATTATTTTCCGCTTTGAACGGCAAGCCCCGCCGCTTTCTCGTAGGCGGCCTGCAGCTTTCTCGTCACCTCTCCCGGCTTGCCATTGCCAACGGCTTGTTCTTCGACTTGGATGATTGGAATAATTGATGACGTGGTGCTGGTGAGAAACATTTCGTCCGCTTCGGCGATATCATTAATAGAAAACGCTTCTTCTACAAACGGAATGCCAAGCTCGCTGCAAAATTGTTTTACTTTCATGCGAACAATGCCGTTTAAAATGCGCTCTGTCGCCGGATGGGTGTACACGTTTCCATCTTTGACAAGGAAAATGTTTGAGGAGCTGCCTTCGGTAATGATGCCGTCACGGTGAAAGATGGCTTCAAACGCTTGTCGCTCCACGGCTTCTTGTTTCGCGAGCACGTTTGGCAGCAAGTTTAAACTTTTGATGTAGCAATATTCCCAGCGAACGTCTTTTGTCAGAATCGTCCGCACGCCCCGTTCGATTTCTTCTGTTTTTCTTGGCATTTCCCGAATATAGGCGTACAAATTCGGACGATTCTCGGTCGGAAACGCGTGGTTGCGCGGGAAGCTCCCTCTTGTCACCTGAAGATAGAGAATCGCGTCTTTTTTCACATTGTTTATTTCCCGCAGCAGTTCCAGCTTTTCCATCAGCACATCTTTTTCAAAAGGAATAGAAAGGCGAATCGCCGCCGCGGAACGGTATAGTCGGTCGATATGCTCCTCAAGCAAAAAATATGTTCCTTGATAGATGCGCGCGACTTCGTAAACACCATCGCCAAACTGCAGCCCCCGTTCTTCCATTGGGTAGGTTACTTCATGACGGGGGAGAAATTGTTTTTCCGTTAGTACGTACAGCTTTAATGTCATCGGTTTCAGCTCCTTTTTTAGTATTATAAAAATTGAATTTATTTTCAGTATATCACGAATAAAAAAGGAGCTGCTTAATTCCAGAGCTGAAAATTACAGATCAAGGCTTATTTGATGTCGAAAGGTTTCAACATATTCCGGTCAAAGCACGATAAATTGATCATTGCGAAAAATAAATAATTTTTAGATAATATTACAAAAGGCTAGACGGAAACGGGGGATTCATCGTGGAAACGACATTGGCAGCGGGCAAATCATCGCTGTTTCGCCAGGGCGTGCAAGCAGGCGTGAGCATCGCAATTGGCTATATGCCGATTGCGCTGACGTACGGGCTGCTTGCCAAAACAACGGGATTAACGCTCGCGGAAACGGTGCTGATGAGCGTCATTGTGTTTGCTGGAGCTTCCCAGTATATTGCGTTAAACTTGCTTTCCATTAGCACGGGAACGTTTGAAATTGTGCTGACCACGTTTATTTTAAACATTCGCCATTTTCTCATGTCCGCTTCACTGAACGAAAAAGCGGAGCCGGATTTGCTCTGGAAAAAGGCGCTTTATGCGTTTGGCATTACGGACGAAACGTTTTCCGTGGCGGCGATGAAAGAAGGGTCTGTGACCGCTTCTTACATGTTTGGGCTTATTTTGATGTCATACGGCAGCTGGGTGGTGAATTCGGGCATCGGCCATCTTGTCGGTGCCAGCTTGCCGCAAAGCTTGCAAGAGAGCATGTCGGTCGCGCTATACGCAATGTTTATCGGCTTGCTTGTACCGTCTTTGAAAAAACAGCGGAAAACGATGTGGCTTGCCGGGATGGCCGCAGCCATCAATTCACTATGCACGCTTGTGTTGCATATTTCCAAAGGCTGGTCGGTTGTGATTGCGACGTTAGCGGCGGCGATCGTCGTGCAATGGCTGGCGAAAGAAAGAGGGGAAGAAGGGAATGCATAGCACAATCGTTTGGATGATTATCGGCATGGGGGTGGTGACATACATTCCGCGCATGCTGCCGCTTGTCGTGTTGCAACGCGTCAAGCTGCCGCCGTTTTGGCAAGGGGTGTTAAAAAACGTTCCATCCGCGACATTAGGAGCGCTTATCGTTCCAGGCATCTTTTTCATTCACGAAGACATCTGGTTTGGCATTCTTGGGTTTATAAGCGCATTTGTAGCGGCATGGCTCGGCGCGAACGTCATTCTTGTCGTGCTTGTGTCTGTCGCGGTATTAAGCGTGTATGCGCTGCTTGGGTAATAAGGGGATAGGATCATATATACGGAAATGAAGAAATAAAAAAGTGGCAGGCGCCTGTTCGAATCCGAATAGGCAAGCCTGCCTTTTTTATAATGGATGAAAAGAAAGAGCCAAGAGCTTAACAGAACGAGCCAGACGGCACCGTTTTGTTTCTGCCGTTATTGGAGTTCGTCCATAATTGCATCATACACTTCCTGTACGTGAAACCGCTCTTTGCCCATTCCAAACTGTTTAATGACATGACCGTTTTTGTCCAACAAGTAGGTTAATGTCGTATGAACCAGCATGCCGTTGCCGGGGTCGCGATATTGAAAGTCGAAAGCGTCGGCCACTTTTCTCGTATCGGCTTCGCTTCCGCGCAAAAACATCCAGCCTTGCTGGGCGTTGGTCACGCCGAAGGTTTTGGCGTACGCTCGCAGTTTTTCAGGAGTATCGCGCTTCGGGTCAATCGTAATCGTGATAAACTCGACCTTTTTGCCAAAAACATGTGCTTGTTCCAGTTTCGAACGCAATTTCGTCATTTGAAAGGTTGTATTTGGACAAATATCAGGGCAGTTTGTATACATAAATTCCAACAAGCGGATTTTTGGCTTCATCTCGTTGAAATGATATTCATTTCCCCAAGCTGTTTCCATCACTACATCATTAGGCAGCTTCATTTTTGCCTGTTTGTATACGGTGAAATAAAGGATGCCGGCACCGACGCAAATAATAAATAAGCTGGCCAACGATAAATACAATTTTTTCACGATAATCACTCTCCTATGCTTATCATACAAGAAAATAATAACAGATACGAAAGATATTTATGACACTTCTTTGACGACGTTCTTAATGAAAGAAAAAATGCCTACAATAGAAATACTAGTGTTGTTAAGGAGGAACATGGCATGAAAAAATTAGTCTATTGGGCGCTTGCCATTTATGTGTTGTACGGGATCGGCATGGCATGGTATTTGCTCGTTGTCGCCGATATATCGATCCCGCCGCAGTGGAAAGGAACAAGCGCGGATCCTGCCACATTTCTAACGCCGAAAGAGCTAGAGTTAAGCGGGGAATATTCGCGGTGGAAAGATTTGTTGTTTTTTCTTTCTATTCCGTACGAATGGATAATCTATTTTGGACTGTTGGCATTTGGTGCCGCCCAGGCGCTGCGAACATGGATAGAGCAGACGGCAAAATGGTTTCCTGTACAATCGGCGCTGTATGCGTTTTGGCTGTCTTTGATCATCACGGCGCTTTCGCTGCCATTTGATTTTGCCGGCTATCATCTTTCCCGTGCCTATGGCGTCAGCACGCAATCGGTAACAAGTTGGTTTCGCGATAGGCTGACCGATTTTTTCGTTCATACTGTGCTGCTTGTCTTCATTGCGGCGGTATTGTATTGGCTCATCCGGCGCTTTGGGCGGCGCTGGTGGCTATATGCGTGGATGCTGTGCGTGCCGTTCATGATCTTTTTTCTATTTATTCAGCCAGTTGTCATTGATCCGTTATATAACGATTTTTATCCATTGAAAGATAAAAAGTTAGAAGCAAAAATTTTGGGGCTGGCAAGCGAAGCGAACATTCCTGCCGAGCATGTATTTGAGGTAAATATGTCAGAGAAAACGAATGCGTTAAACGCGTATGTTAACGGAATTGGTTCCCACGCGCGCATTGTGTTATGGGATACGACATTGCAGCGCTTAAATGAAGATGAAGTGCTGTTTATTATGGCCCACGAAATGGGGCATTACGTGATGAAACATATTTATTGGTGGCTTGCCGGTTATATCGTTTTAGCGTTTTTTGGACTTTGGCTCGTAAGCAGAATGATGAGATGGATTGTCGCCAGATGGGGACGATATATGGGAATCCGCCAGTTGAGCGATTTCGCATCTTTTCCATTGCTGTTGCTTCTAGTCTCATTGCTCAACTTTGCTGCCAGTCCGCTTGTAAATGTGGTGTCGCGATATGAAGAGCATGCGGCGGATCGATATGCGATCGAGCTAACGGGAAATAAAGAGGCGGCGATTTCTTCGTTTCAAAAGCTGACGAAAGCAGGGTTAAGCGAAGTCAATCCGCCGTTTGTTGTAAAAATATTCCGCTATACGCATCCGACGATGTTAGAGCGGATCGTCTTTTTAGAAGAGTATGCGCCCCCTTTGCGAGAAGGGCGGTGACAAAGCAGAAAGGGTTCCTTTCTGCTAATTTATTTAAAAAATTTTAAAAAAACTGTTTTCTTTTTTGTTTTCCTGTTATATAATAAATGCGTACAGACCGATTATGTATTATAACAATAGAGATGGGGGAAGAAAAATGGCGAGTTTTACAGAACGTGTCAAACAATTAGAAGAAAGCTGGAAAAATGAAGAACGCTGGAGAGGAGTTGTCCGTCCGTACAGCGCGGAAGATGTCATTAAATTGCGCGGTTCGATTGACATCGAATATACATTGGCACGGCGTGGAGCAGAAAAACTGTGGAAATTGTTGAATAGCGAAGATTATATTAACGCCTTGGGAGCGTTAACTGGAAATCAAGCTGTTCAGCAAGTGAAAGCGGGATTAAAAGCGATTTACTTAAGCGGCTGGCAGGTGGCGGCGGATGCGAACCTTGCCGGGCAAATGTATCCAGACCAAAGCTTATATCCATCAAACAGTGTTCCGCATGTAGTGAAACGGATCAATCAAGCGTTGCAGCGCGCAGACCAAATTCAATATTTAGAAGGAAGCGGCGATATCGATTATTTCGTGCCGATTGTTGCCGACGCGGAAGCCGGATTCGGTGGCCAGCTGAACGTATTTGAATTAATGAAAGCGATGATTGAAGCAGGGGCAGCCGGCGTCCACTTTGAAGATCAGCTTTCCTCGGAGAAAAAATGCGGCCATTTAGGTGGAAAAGTGCTGCTTCCAACGCAAACAGCGGTACGTAATTTAATTGCGGCACGTCTTGCAGCAGATGTCATGGGTGTACCGACTGTGTTAATTGCTCGTACAGATGCGAATGCAGCGAATTTAATTACGAGCGATATTGACCCTCGCGATCAAGAGTTTATTACTGGCGAACGGACACCGGAAGGTTTTTACCGCACGAGAGCAGGACTTGACCAAGCGATTGCACGCGGCTTAGCGTATGCGCCATATGCGGACTTAATCTGGTGCGAAACAAGCGAGCCAAACTTAGAAGAAGCACGTCGTTTCGCAGAAGCGATTCATGAAAAATTCCCGGGCAAATTACTCGCTTACAACTGCTCGCCATCCTTTAACTGGAAGAAAAAATTGGACGACGAAACGATTGCCAACTTCCAAAAAGAGCTTGCAAAAATGGGTTACAAATTCCAATTCGTTACCCTCGCCGGTTTCCATACATTAAACTACAGCATGTTCGAATTGGCACGCGGATACAAAGAGCGTGGTATGGCAGCATATGCAGAATTACAACAGGCGGAATTTGCCGCAGAAAAATATGGTTACACAGCGACAAAACATCAACGCGAAGTTGGTACTGGCTACTTCGACGAAGTAGCGCAAGTGATCTCCGGCGGTCAAGCATCGACGATTGCGCTAAAAGGTTCGACCGAAGAAGAACAATTTACAACAGCATAAGGAAAAATAAGGGGGGGTTAAAGAAAAGGGCACGCTTGATCGAAGCGTGCCCTTTTGTGTTGCATGTTACGAATAAGACCGAAGCCAGCATAGAAAGCGTGCAACAATAAATACTCCTTATGCCTTTGTATAATTTGGTAATAACATCGCATCCTAAACATAGGAGGCGATCATTCATATGGAAAAAGAACAGGAAAAAAGAGAAATGCCATTTGAACCGACGTTGCATTCAGAATTTCGCATGAGCACGGATTTCCATTTCCAGCAGGCGTTTATGAATGAGGAAACATATGCGGGAGATTCAGCCGGAGAGCACACGGCAGTCGAACAGGCGAATGAATATTTGGCGGCAAAGGAAATTCATCAAGTATTTCATAATTCATGAACAACTTCCCAATCCGGCATACCCGTGCTTTCGCATTAGAGAAAGAAACTTTTTTGGGCCTATGACTTTGGTCATAGGCTCACCGTATGGTTTTATAGAAAAAATAGTTTAACAATTCTTGAAAATATAGAAAAATATAACTATTAATGGTATGATGGAATCGGATACAATGTAGTAATAAGAGAGGGGAGAAAGTAGAATGAAGGTAAATGAGTTTGTCGTCCTCGATAAATTTATTATTAGCCGTTATACAATGGCGATTTTGCCGCATCACTCACACGGTGATTCCTATGCGAAGGTGATCGAGGAAGACGGAGAGTATATCGTGAAATTGAGGCCGATCGATATTATTAAACGTAGCTGCGATTACTATGGCTGCAGTTTTCGTGGCCGCAAAGAAGGGACGAAAGCTGTGATCGGCATCACCCATAAAGCTCCCATCGCGATTGAACCACTCAACGAAATTTACGTATTCCCGACCATTTCCCCAAATGATTCCCGCTGCGCTTGGCTGTCACACATTCACGTATATAAATATGAGCCTACCAAACACGATCAGACCATCGTTTATTTTACCAATGAAAAAAGCATGTTGCTGGATGTTTCCTATCATTCCTTTGTCAATCAGCTCTATCGAACCGCCCAGCTGAGAACGAAGCTGTCGGAGCGTATGGAGGCAAGGGAACGCAAATTGCAATATGTATTTCGCATGAATCGCTCGAAAGATTGGCAGCAGCAATGAATCATCGCTATAAACGATACAAGCCTTAGACCAATCGCTTTTCCCGCGCCCGAAACAGAAGACAATGAACGTGCTATGCGCTAATAATTAAAATATTCCAATCATTATCATTGTAAAGATTAGTTCAAATTCCCTGTAGAAGTGTGTAAAATAAATATATAAACATCAGGAATTTGAATGGGGAGTATACATGGACATCGAGACAATAAAACAATGGTTTACTCTAGAAAACGTGCTATCGGTGCTAGAACAATACCGATCCTTTGGGATGCTTCCAGGGATTGCGGCAACATTGTTGGAATCATTTTTTCCCATCTTGCCAATGTTCGTGTTTGTGATGGCTAATGCGGCTGCATTTGGCTTATGGAAGGGGTTTTTGATTTCTTGGACTGGCGCCTGCCTCGGTTCGATTCTCGTTTTTTGGCTGACGCGAAAAATCGGGCAGAAACGTTTTTTCCGTTTTGTCAGCCGCCATCGCAAAGTTAAACAGTTTATGCATTGGATAGAAAGACATGGTTTTGGGCCTGTGTTTTTGTTATATTGCTTTCCCTTTACTCCGTCAGCTGTGGTAAACATTGTTGCGGGGCTGTCGAGAATCAGTAGGCAGCAGTTTATTTTGGCCGTATTATTAGGAAAAATGGTTATGATTTTTACGATCAGCTTTATTGGATATGATATTGTGGCGCTCGTGAAACAGCCGCTTCGCACGGTTGCGATTGCCGTCGTCATTATATTGTTATGGTATGCCGGAAAAAGGGTGGAGTCGAGGTTTTCGCTTACCGAGAAACAGCTTAATGAGGGAGACGCGGAATGACGGGTGATGGAAAGATGAAGAAAAACGAAAAATGGTGGCGCAGGCTGGCTCTTTTTGCCGGAGTGTTTACGGTCGTTTTCATTCGGTTTTTCTGCTTCACCAATTATATGGTGGAGGGGAAATCGATGATGCCGACCTTGCAGGAAGGAAATTTGCTCATTGTCAACAAACTAAGTTATCAAATCGGGCATATTCATCGATTTGATGTGATCGTCTTTCATGCCAATAAAAAAGAAGATTACGTCAAACGCGTCATCGGGCTTCCTGGCGATCAAATCGAATATAAAAACGATGTGCTGTACATTAACGGAAGAAAAGTCAATGAACCATATTTGCGGCCGTATAAGCAAAAGTTGATTGACGGAAAGCTGACGGGCGATTTTACGTTAGAGGAACTAACAGGGAAAAAAAGGGTGCCAGAAGGATGTATTTTTGTTCTTGGCGATAATCGGCTAAGCAGCTGGGATAGCCGTCATTTTGGATTTGTCAAAATCAGTCAGGTGGTAGGGAAAGTAGATTTACGCTATTGGCCTGTGCGGCAGTTCGCCGTCCGGTTTTAACTGTTGCGGGAAAGAGGATGATTGCGCCTAAGTAGAATGGAAAACGAAGAAATTTCTTGCATTGATGGGAACGTAGATAGGCTAGACGGGTTTGCTATGTTATTTTCATATCGATGGAAAGAAAAGGTATTCAGCGATGCAAACTGCACGTGGATACCTTTTTCTTTCGAAAACTGGAAAATAACACGTATTGCGTTGGCATCGCATTCCTTTTACACTGGTTGCGTAGGAATGGAGAGGGAAGCGAACTTTTTTCTTCCTAAACACGAACATATGTGCTAAAATAAAGGGAATAATGGAAAATGAAGGTGATACTATGTCGCTTCGATTTCTGCTAGGAAGATCAGGAAGCGGAAAAACGGCAACGTGCTTAAATGAAATTCGCCGCAAATTGCAAGAAGAACCGAAAGGGAACCCGATTATTTATCTTGTTCCGGAACAAATGACGTTTCAATCCGAATACGCGTTTATACATACACCTGGGCTTGGTGGAATGATCCGAGCGCAAGTATTTAGTTTTACACGGCTGGCGTGGCGGATTTTGCAGGAAACGGGCGGAATAAGCCGATATCATATTAGCGATGTCGGCATGCAGATGATGATCCGCAAAATTGTCGAACATCGTAAGCAGCAATTGCAATTATTTGGGAGAGCGGTTGATAAAACAGGATTTATTCAACAGCTTTACGACATGATTACGGAGTGTAAACGGTACTGCCTTACTCCACAGCAGCTTCGCCAACATGCACAAGAGCTGGAGGAACATCGGGGAAAGCCCGCTGAAAAAGTGCTGGCGGATAAGTTAAACGATATATCGATGATTTATGAGGAACTGGAAAAAAGTTTAGCCAATCACTATATCGATTCGGAAGACTATTTGCGGCTGCTTGCGGAAAAAATTCCACAATCGCGCTACCTACGCGACGCCGAGATTTATGTGGACGGGTTTCATCAATTTACTCCACAGGAGTATATGGTGCTTGAGCAGCTGTTGATTCATTGCCGCCGCGTCACTGTTTCGTTAACGGTGGATGCCCCTTATGACGAACGGTTGCCAAATGAATTGCATCTGTTTTATTTGACGGCAAAAACATATCATGATCTCCGTGAAATAGCGCTACTAAATGGGATTGCGATCGAAGAGCCGGTGATGCTAGGAGAAAATAGACGTCATCAAGAAGCGGCGCTTGCCCATCTCGAAGCGCATTATCATGATCGTCCTGCTGTTGTCTATTCAGAAAAGGCTGACGCGATTTGCGTGTATGAAGCGGCAAACCGCCGTGCGGAAATCGAGGCGATTGCGCGTGAAATCGTCCATCTTGTCCGCGACAAAGGCTACCGTTATTGCGATATCGCCGTGATCGTCCGCAATACGGAAGCATATCGTGATTTTATCAAAACGATTTTTTCCGATTTTCATATTCCATATTTTATGGACGAAAAAGAACCAATGCACCATCACCCATTGATTGAATTATTGCGGGCGAGCATGGAAATCATTGCTTCGCGGTGGCGTTATGAAGCAGTGTTTCGCGCGATTAAGACGGATTTGCTGTTTCCGGTCGGAGAGGATGTAGCCGCGCTGCGCGAAGCGATGGACAAGCTGGAAAATTACGTGCTTGCGTACGGTGTGAAAGGGGACAAATGGACGAACGGCGAACGGTGGACATACCGCCGCTATCAGGCATTGGAAGGATTAGCGATCCCGCAGACGGACGAAGAGAAGCAATATGAAGAAACGCTGAATCAATGGCGCGAGATGGTGACATCTCCGCTTCTGCGGTTAGAACGCCGCATGCGCCGGGCAAAAGATGGACGAGGTCTTTGTGAAGCGGTTTATCTATTTTTAGAAGAATTGCAAATTCCTAAAAAGCTAGAGAACATGAGCAAAGAAGCGGAGGAGCAGGGAAAGCTTGTCGAAGCAAGGCATCATGAACAAGTATGGAACGCGGTCATCGATTTGCTCAACCAGTATGTGGAGATGCTAGGCAGTGAAGCGCTGCCTGTTACGGAGTTTGCCAAAATTATCGAAACCGGGCTCGACCGTCTTGAATTTGCGCTTGTGCCGCCGGCAATGGATCAGGTGATTATCGCGCAGTTCGACCGTTCACGCTTGATCGATATCAAATGTGCATTTGTGATCGGGGTCAATGACGGGGTGATTCCGGCCAAAGCAAAAGAAGATGGATTAATCGCTGAAGCGGAACGACAACTATTGCATGAGTTAGGAGCGAAAGTGGCTCCGGGAGGACGAGAGCAATTATTTTATGAACCTTTTTTCATCTATTTGGCATTAACGTGCCCAAGCGAACGCCTATATGTTACTTATCCGCTTGCCAATGAAGAAGGAAAAGCGCTTCCGCCTTCGATCGTCATCAAACAACTGGCTGATTTATTTCCACATTTGCAAAAGCGTGTATGCGGAAACGATCCGCTCGATGCAGCGCTTACGGAACAAGCATCGTTTGTGACCGCGCCACGCGCGACGCAAACTTATCTCGTCGCGCAGCTTCAGGCATGGAAGCGGAATTATTCGATCGCTCCGCTATGGTGGGACGTATACAACTTCTTCATCAGCCACCCAAACTGGAGCAAGCAGGTGCAAAAAGCGGTTTCCGGATTATTTTATACAAATGAAACGGCCCCGTTGAAAAAAGAAATCAGTAAGCGGCTGTATGGCAAAAAAATTCAGGCGAGCGTATCGCGCATGGAACAATTTCAAAAATGCCCGTTTTCCCATTTTGCTTCCCATGGTTTGCGCTTGAAGGAGCGAACCATTTTCCGGCTTGAAGCTCCTGACATCGGCCAGCTGTTCCATTCTGCGCTGAAAATGATATCTGATCGTCTGCGCGAAGCAAACAGCGATTGGCGCCATTTATCCAAACAGCAATGTGAACAGTTGTCCACAGAAGCGGTGGAGCAAATCGCGCCGCTCATTCAGCAACAAGTATTATTCAGTTCGAATCGCTACTACTATGTGAAAAGAAAGCTGAAAAATGTCATTGCCAGAACGGCGCATGTGCTAAGCGAACACGCTAGGGCAAGCGGCTTCGTGCCGGTCGGCCTCGAGCTTGAGTTTGGCCCTAATGGGGTGCTTCCGCCGCTGGCGTTCCGGCTTCCCGATGGCACCGTAATGGAGCTGGTCGGACGAATCGACCGCGTCGATAAGGCGGAAAGTTCAAGAGGGGTTTTATTGCGCGTGATTGACTATAAATCTAGCGCCAAAACGCTTGATTTAACAGAAGTATACTATGGTCTTGCCTTGCAGATGCTTACCTACCTGGATATTGTGCTTACGTATGCGGAACAGCTAGTCGGCCAAGAAGCTTTCCCTGCTGGCATTCTTTATTTCCATGTGCACAATCCGATGATAAAAAGCAATCAATTTCTTCAAGATGAAAAAGAAATTGAGAAAAAGCTACTCGAGCAGTTTAAAATGCGCGGCCTGTTGCTGGAAGATGTGGAGGCCATCCGCTTAATGGATATGCAAATCGAAGTAGGGAAATGGTCACTCGTCGTTCCTGCGCAAATTACAAAAAAAGGTGCGATTCATTCCAAATCATCGGTTGTCAGCGAAACGGATTTCGCCTATTTGCGCCGACATATTCGCCAGCTGTTCCAAATGATCGGCGTTCAAATTGTCGACGGGGTCGTTGACATCGCCCCGTACAAGCTAAAGGAACAAACTCCTTGCGAATTTTGCTCGTTTAAGTCAGTTTGCCAGTTTGACGAATCGTTCCTGGGCAATCATTACCGGCTGTTAACGCCACAAGACCATCAAGCGATCATGAAAAAATTATCGGAAGGGAAGGACTGAAATGAACGTCACGTTTCGCCCGAAGCCGGCAGGAAGCCGTTGGACCGATGAACAGTGGAAGGCGATTGCCGCCGACGGACAGGACATTCTCGTCGCGGCAGCGGCGGGATCTGGAAAGACCGCCGTGCTTGTCGAACGGATCATCCAAAAAATAACGGCGGAAGAAGATCCGATCGATGTAGACCGGCTGCTTGTTGTTACATTTACAAACGCGGCGGCGGCAGAAATGAAAGCAAGAATTGCTGAAGCGCTTGAACGCGAACTGGAGAAACAGCCAAGCTCGCTCCATTTGCGGCGGCAGCTTAGCTTATTGAACCGCGCTTCGATTTCGACGATCCACTCTTTCTGTCTGGACGTGATTCGCAAATATTACTATTTCATTGATTTAGATCCGGTATTCCGCATTGCCGATGATACGGAAATCGAATTGCTGAAAGAGGAAGTGATGGAAGAGCTGCTTGAGGAAGAGTACGGCAAGACCGATAATGAGCTGTTTTTCGATGTGGTAGACCGCTATACAGGAGACCGGAGCGATGCCGAGCTACAGGAAATGATTCTAGCCATCTATGAATTTTCCCGCTCGCATCCGGAACCACATCATTGGCTCGACCAGCTGGTTGCCATGTATGACATCGGGGAAAATGCATCGGTGACAGAGCTCCCATATTATTCTTATTTTAAAAAATATGTAACGATGGAGCTGTCAGCGGCAAAGCGGCTCATTACAAGGGCGCTCCAGTTGGCGAACTTGCCGGGGGGGCCGCTGCCGTACGCGGAAAATTATCGTAGTGATTTGCAGTTGATTCGTCATTTAGAAACATTGTTAGAGCAGTCATGGGACGGGCTGTACGAAGCGCTTCAGGCTTTGTCGTTATCGCGGTTGAATTCGTGCCGCGGCAACGAGTACGATCCGCAATTGATCGAGGAAGCAAAATCATTGCGCGAACAGGCGAAAAAGAAACTGGAGTCGCTGCGCGACAACGTCTTTTCCCTTCGTCCGGCCACATGGCTTCGGCATATGCGCGAGATGAAGCCGATTGTGGAAACGATCGTGCGGTTGGTCAAGCGTTTTGCGGAAATGTTCCAAGCATATAAGCGGGAAAAGGGGATTGTCGATTTTTCCGATTTGGAACATTATTGTTTGCAAATTTTACGCCATCCCGACTCCCCAGATGGACAGTGGCTTCCTTCCGACGCGGCTTTAGATTACCGCGTGCAGTTTGCCGAAGTGCTTGTGGATGAGTATCAAGATACGAATATGGTGCAGGAGGCCATCTTGCAGCTGGTCAAAAAAGGAAGTGAACGCACTGGAAATCTATTTATGGTCGGCGACGTCAAGCAGTCGATTTACCGTTTCCGTTTGGCGGAACCAATGTTATTTTTAAGCAAATATAAACGGTTTACGGCAGATGGCAGTCAAGCTGGGCTGAAAATCGACTTAGCGAATAATTTTCGCAGCCGTGCCGAAGTGCTGCATGGAACGAACTTTATTTTTCAACAAATCATGGATGAAGCGGTAGGCGAGATGGATTATGACGAAGCGGCGCAATTGAAATATGGAGCTACCGATTATCCTGATTATGAACAGGCGGTTCCAGAATTCATCATCGTAGACCGAAACAGCACGGATGGGGAAGAAACGGAAGAACTCAATGCCAGCGATCTGGCGCTGTCGGAGCTGGAAGCGCGTGTGATGGCGAAAAAAATAAAAGAAATTGTTTCTAAACCGTTTTATGTGTATGACCGCAACACCAAACAAATGCGCCGCGCGATGTATCGGGATATTGTCATTTTGCTCCGTTCGATGACAAACGCGCCGCAAATCATCGAACAATTTCGTGCGCAAGGCATTCCGGTGTATGCGGACTTATCTTCCGGCTATTTTCAAGCAACAGAAATATCGATCATGCTATCTCTGTTAAAAGTGATCGATAATCCGTACCAAGATATACCGCTTGCCGCCGTGCTGCGTTCGCCGCTTGTCGGTTTGAATGAAAATGAATTAGCGCTGATTCGCATTGGCGATAAAAAAGGGACGTTTTATGAAGCAATGAAGTCTTTTTTGCATAAACCGGCAGAAAGTGTGGAAGAAGAGATGCTGCAGGAAAAGGTGCGCACGTTTGTCGAACAGTTAAAGCAGTGGCGGACGATGGCGCGGCAGCGTTCGTTGGCCGATGTGATTTGGCAGCTGTATCGGGATACGCAGTTTTACGATTTTGTCGGCGCCTTGCCCGGGGGGAAACAGCGGCAGGCGAATTTGCGCGCCCTTTACGACCGCGCCCGTCAATATGAGACGACGTCATTTCGTGGATTGTTCCGCTTTTTGCGGTTCATCGAGCGCCTGCAAGACCGCGGGGACGATCTGGGCGCGGCACGCACCCTTGGCGAACAAGAAGATGTCGTGCGAATGATGACGATCCATAGCAGCAAAGGTCTTGAGTTTCCGATCGTGTTTGTGGCAGGGCTGGCCCGCCCGTTTCATACACGGGATTTACATGGGCCGTATTTGCTCGATAAAGAGCTTGGCTTTGCCTCGCGTTTTGTGGATCCGAAGCTGCGCATTAGCTATCCGACATTGCCGCAAATGGCGATCCGGGAGAAAAAACGGCTTGACTTTTTGGCGGAAGAAATGCGGATTTTATATGTGGCGTTAACAAGGGCGAAAGAAAAATTGTATTTAGTCGCAGCAGTAAAAGACGCAAAAAAAGAAATAGAAAAATGGAAAAGTATAGCAACAGAAGAAGAGTGGCTCTTGCCTGATGATGTCCGCGCATCTGCTCGCTGTTATTTAGACTGGATTGGAAGAGCGCTTATTCGTCATCGCGATGGAAAGCGGCTGACGGATGTGTCTGGTGTATGCGAAAAAATTGCTTCCCACCCATCCGTCTGGCATATGGAAGTCATTCCGGCGAGCCAGTTAAACGATGAAAATGCGGAAGCGGAACAGATAAATGAACAAATAATGTCTGCGTTGAAAAAAGGAGAGCCTGTCCCGAACATGGGGGAACGGAAAGAGGAAGTCAACCGCCTTCTTTCTTGGCAATACGTGTATGAAAAAGAAACGGCCGTGCGCGCCAAGCAAACGGTATCGGAGTTAAAGCGGCAGCGCGATATTTTCGGGGAAAACGCGGATCGCATGCTGCTTCAGCGCGCTTATTCGCCGATTTTTGAACGTCCGCTGTTTATGCAGGAGAAAAAATTGACACCGGCAGAAAAAGGGACGGCGATGCATGTTGTCATGCAGCACATCGATGTAACAGCACCGATTACCGAAGCGTCCGTCCGTGAGCAAATCGCCAAGCTTGTGCGGATGGAACTTTTGACGCACGAACAGGCGGAAGCGATTGATGTTTCCAGCGTTGTCGCGTTTTTCGCGACAGAAATCGGCAGGCGTTTATGTGCCGCAGACGAAGTGTACCGCGAAGTGCCGTTTAGCTTCGCGCTTCCGGCTAAGGAAATATACGGCGATGGCATTGGGGAAGAAAGACAGGTGCTGGTGCAAGGGGTAATTGACTGCCTGTTTGCCGATAAAAAAGGGCTTGTCTTAATCGACTTTAAAACAGATGCCATCACCAACCGTTTTGCTGGAGGATGGAGCGAAGCAAAGCAGGTAATTTTATCCCGCTACGAAACACAAATGAAAGTATACCGGCGCGCCGTCGAACAAATTTGGCGCACGCGTGTCGATGAATGCTATTTGTATTTATTTGATGGATCGCATCTTCTTTCCATTTAAAGAAAATTGTAAAAAGGGGAGGGGCAGCGATGCGCATTTTGCACACCGCGGACTGGCATTTAGGAAGAACGTTGGAAGGAAGAAGCAGGCTGCCGGAGCAGGAGCAGTTTTTAGATGAACTGGCGGATATCGTCGAGAAAGAAAACATTGATGTCATATTAATGGCAGGCGATGTGTTTGACTCGGTAAACCCCCCAGCGGCGGCGGAACAATTGTTTTACGAAAGCCTTGCTCGCCTTTCCGACAAAGGAAAACGCCCGATAGCGGTGATCGCCGGCAACCATGATCACCCCGAACGCATTAGCGCGGCGCGGACATTGCTCGATGATTACAATATCTTTTTGCTCGGCTGGCCGGATACGTCCGTCTATCGCATTGACGTGCCGGCGTGCGACGAGACGATGCTGCTTGCTCCGCTTGCCTATCCGTCTGAATCCCGCCTGGCGCAATTGCTGTCGAAAGAACATTCCGAAACCGCGCTGCGCGATCGGTATGATGAGCAAATTCGCCAGTTATTTGCCGCTATGGCTGCTTCTTTTACGGAAAAGACGGTTAATATCGCCATGAGCCACCTTTATGTGGCGGGAGGAAGCACATCGGATTCGGAGCGTCCGATCGAAGTTGGCGGCGCTTATACCGTGTCGGCTGCGAGCTTGCCAAAGCAAGCGCAATATGTTGCGCTCGGCCATTTGCACCGGCCGCAAGATGTGAAGCGGGCGGAAACGGCGGCCCGCTACTCAGGGTCCCCGCTTGCCTATAGCTTTTCCGAGGCGGGCTATGCTAAATCGGTAACGATCGTCGATGTAAAGCCGAGAGAAAAAGCCATCGTTTCGGAAATTCCACTTTCTTCTGGAAAGCCGCTTGTACGGTGGAAGGCGACGGACGGGCTTGCGCAAGTATATCGCTGGTGTGAGGAAGGAAAAGACGCGTCGAGTTGGATTGATTTAGAAATCCACCTTTCCGATCTGCTGACAATGGAAGAAATTTACCGTCTGCGCAAGCTGCATCCGGGTTTTGTGCATATTCGTCCGGTTTTCCCAGATAAAGAAGAGCATGTCACCGGTGTAAAACAAGAGCAATTATCATTAGAGGAAATGTTCCGCCGCTTTTATGAACGTCAAACGGGCGGGCATAAACCGGATGACGAGCTTGTCCGCCTCTTTTTAGAGCTGGTGGCGGACGAGGAAGAAGAGGGAGAGGTGGAGGAATGAAGCCAATTTCGTTGACGATCGCGGGGCTGCATAGCTTCCGCGAGAAGCAAACGATCGATTTTCAAACTTTATGCGAAGGCGGCGTTTTCGGCATTTTCGGCCCGACGGGAAGCGGTAAATCGACGATTTTAGATGCGATGACGCTCGCCTTATTTGGCAGTGTCGAACGGGCGCCAAACCACACACAGGGGATTATGAACCATGCCGAAAACGAGCTGTTTGTTTCTTTCACTTTTGAGCTAGAAAATGCCGTTTGCACGAAGCGATATACGGTAGAGCGCAGTTTTAAAAGAGGGGATGAATGGCGGACGAAAAGCGCCATTTGCCGTTTGATCGAGCATGGAGAGGAGCAGGTGGTGCTCGCTGATAAGTTAACGGACGTCAATCAAGCGATCGAGCGGCTGCTTGGGCTGACGATGAAAGATTTCACGCGCGCCGTCGTGCTACCGCAAGGAAAATTTGCCGAATTTTTATCGTTAAAAGGCGCCGAACGGCGGCAAATGTTGCAGCGTCTTTTCCATCTGGAACCGTATGGTGACCGGTTGAATAAAAAGCTAAAAGAAAAGTTGGCTGCGCTTTCGAATGAATGGAGCGAGGTCGCTGCCGAAAAAGCTGGGTTGGGCGATGCGTCCAAAGAAGCGTTGGAACAGGCGAAGCAGCAGTTCCACACGTTGCAGAAGCTGCTGCAAAAGCGGAAAAAAGAGTTGCATGATATGGAGAAAACGGTAGAACGGGCCAAACAGTTATGGACGTGGCAAAAGGAAAAAGAAGAGCTTGAAGCGGAGCTAGCGTACCTTACGGAACAAGAATCATACATTCGCTTGTTAGAAATGAAAAAAGACCGGGCGGAGCAGGCGGAACGGATATGGCCGTATTGGGAACAGTATATACAAGCGCTTCATTTTATCGACAGCGCCGCCGTCAAACAAAAAGAGCTGCAGCAGAAGCTCATGCAGGCGCAAGCGCTTTACGAACAGGCGGTGCGGCGTTATGAGAACATCCGCCAGGCGAAGTTTTCTCAAGAACCTCTTCTGCTTGCAAAAAGGGAGCAACTGACGCAAGCTCAGCAATTGGCACGGCAAATCCGCGCACTAGAAGCGGAAATTAGCGAACTCGAAAAACAAATTCACTTTATCGAATTAGAAGAACAAAAAATAGCAGAACAGCGACGGGAAGCAGAAAAATGGTACGAGCGCGGCTTGGCCAAACAGCAAACGCTAAAAGAAGAGCTGCAAAAGTACACACGTTTGCTCGAGCAAAAAGAACGGATCGAGCAGGCGTATGATGAAAAGCAAAAAATCGAAAGAGCGGCAGACGCACTCCGCGATACGCAGCAACAGCTGACACAAAAGCAGCAGACATGGGAGCAGGCAAACAAAGAATGGGAAAAAAGAAAGCGGTATGCGGAAACAGCAAAAGAGAAATTACATATTTTATTTCAACGCATCGAAAAAACGTATCACCTCGTATGCGAGCGTCAATGGCAGCTAGAAAAGCGCCTATACCGGTATGAACAACAGCTCGAGCAAGAGCGGAAAAAAGTTGAGGAGGCGAAAACGGCGGAATTGGCCGCCATGCTTGCGAAACAGCTCCGTCATGGGGAGCCGTGCCCTGTTTGCGGTTCCTGCGAACACCCGCATCCATATGTACACGCTGTCCCGGTTAGCGAGGAGAACATCGCGATCATCGAACAACATCGCAAACAAGGGCAAGTGGATATGCAAACGCTGCTTTCCCTCAAAGCCCAGCTGGAGCAGCTCGCGCAGTTTGTCAGCAATGAATGGACCTTTGAGCGCCTGGATGTTAGCCAATGGAAGGTAGAAGAGAATGTCGATATTACCGTGGAAGCAAGGGCGCTTCAACAAGACTGCCTGCAATTAAAAGAAGCCGCTCAGCAAACATTGCAGCAATGGCGCAACGCCGACTCGGCGCAGCAGGCAACCAAGCAGGAAATCCAACTGTTGGAAAAAGATATACAACAGCTGCAGAGCGAATGGCAGCACCGTGTGAACGAATATAATCAGCTAGAGACAAACTGGCGGGAAAAATATCCTGACTTTTCCCTGACAGCGATCGATGAACTGCGAAAACAAATGCGCGAGCATGAAGAGATGGTCCGCAATTTGCAAAAGCGGATTGATGACAGCGTTCCGTTTCTTGAAAATAAATTGCGGGAAAAAGAACGGCTGGCAGAGGAAGAACGGAAGCTGGAAACAGAAAAAGTGCGCCTCGTTTCGTTATGCCAAACGAAAAGAAAGCTAATGGAGGACTATCAGCAGCAATTAGTAGAAAAAGCAGGAACCAAACAGATTGAAGAGCAGCTTCGCCAAGTAGCAGAGCAACTGCGCCGTTTACAAGAAGAGGAAGAACAAGCTTATCAGGCATGGAGAGATGCGCAAAAACAATATCAAACATTAGAAGCGGAAGAAAAAGCGGCCGGGCAGTCGCTAGAGGAAGGAAAAGCGCGGTATGAAGAGGCGAAATCACGCTGGCTTCAAGAGTTGCAGAAAACGGCATTTGTCGATGAAAAAGAGGTAAAAGATGCAAAAGTTGCAGAGGAAGTATATGTCGAATGGAAGCAGGCGATCGACAACTATTGGCAGAAGGTGCAACAAGTACAGCATCGCCTCGGGCAGCTGGCGGAAGTGATGCAAGGGGAAACGATTGAGAAGGAACAATGGGAAGAGCTGCAGGCAGTATACACGGAGATCAAGCAGCAAGTGGATGATGCGATGCATCAATTAGGTGCCGCGCAAACGAAAGTAGAGGAGTTGGCGAAAAAACATCAGCGGTTTATCGAATTGGAGAAAAAGCAGGAGCAACTAACTGCGTTGATAGATCGCTATAAACATTTGCAATCGATTTTAAGAGGAAACAGCTTTGTCGAATTTATGGCGGAGGAGCAGCTTATTCAAGTAACAAGAATGGCATCGGAACGGTTGCGCTCGTTAACCAGACAGCGCTATTCGCTCGAAATCGACTCACAAGGGGGGTTTTTGATCCGCGATGACGCCAACGGCGGCGTCAAGCGGCCGGTGACCACTCTGTCAGGAGGAGAAACGTTTTTGACGTCATTGTCGCTTGCTTTGGCGTTATCGGCGCAAATTCAATTGCGCGGAGAATATCCGCTGCGGTTTTTCTTTTTGGATGAAGGATTTGGCACGCTCGATGCCGAGCTTCTTGACACCGTGATTTCTGCACTGGAGAAGCTTCACATGCAGCGGCTTTCCATTGGAGTCATTAGCCATGTGCAGGAAATTCGCGCCCGTTTGCCGAAACGGCTGATTGTCGAGCCGGCAGAGCCGGGCGGACGCGGAACGAGAGTGAGATTAGAAGTCATGTAACTGCTATATACATGCAAAGCCGCCTGCTTTTTTTTGAAACGGCGGCTTTGTTAGTTATTGGCAGCGACATTGCTGTCAAACGCGTCAGGGTCAAACGTGTTTGTTAAACTGATGCCGGTGTTTGTAATGACAAAATCGCCCGTATTGAATCCTCCCGAACCAGCCATTGTTTTGGTTGCTACTTTCGGCGCGATATACAGGCAATCTCCCATTTGGACAACCGCGCCACTGCTGACATTATTAATTTTAATGGGTCCGACGACAGAAGGCATTATTTCTCATCCTTTGGTGAGGTTGTTTGTGTATTTCCCATAGAAGGTGCTGAAGAATTCGGCGCAAGCTGGCGGATATGTTTAATTCTTGCTTCCGCATCAACGGTAGAGGTTGAACCGATATGCACCACACCGGCAGTGGAAGCCGCTAATACACGAATGGAACGGACGGAGATAACGGGAGATTGATGAAGTGTTTGCAGCGAAAGGTTTCGGCGGTCCGATTGAATTTTTGGAATCGGTTTTGTAAAAATAGGAAAGCTGCTTTCACCTTCGTTTCCAAAAAACAGCTCATATTGCCGCTGAACAGCTAAAACGCGAGCACGGGAAGCAATGTTTTGTGAGTCGCCAATCTGTAAAACGGAACTAAAGAGGAGCGTTTCCCCATGAAAGAATTGGACGATCGATGTTCGTTTCATCACTGCCCTCCTCTTTGGATGAGCGGAACGAACGGTCCGATGATTAATGATTCTGGAGGAGTGTCAAAAGCGGACGCGAGATTAATGACATCCGCATCGCCGATTAAAAAAATGGCGGAGCTTGTTACAGCTATTAAATGAATATCGCCAACATGAACATCACGGTTGATCACAATATAATTCATCATTCTCCCCCTTGTTTTGGCAGATGTTTCAGAAACATGTCAATCGATTGTTCAATATCCGCCTTTATTTTTTGAAAAATTTCGTTTACGACGGTCTCATCATTGTCGGATGTAGGAACGTATCCGTTATTCATTTTTTGATGCAAATAAAAACGAATTCGTTCGTCTACTTGTCGGGCAATGTCTTGCAAAATAAAATGCCGATACGTGTCATCAAGACGATGTGCGTACTGTTTTTCGAATCTTTTTATCGTCTCCTTTGCTTCCTTTTCTAAATAAGCATGAACTTTTTCTTGAATGTTGCGGAATAAGACGGGTTCCGGCTTCGGAACGACTGTTTGTTGTGGTTGAACGGCAAAATCTTCGATAGCGTTGCCAACCCCGTTAGGAGTAATGCCGATATTTAACGTTCCTTCCAATGTTTCCACTTTTAATTGATCAAATTTATATTCGATTCGTTCAATAGTAGTGCGTGGTTGCTGTTCCAGTTCTTTTAACTGGTTTTCTAGGAGGAGAAGCCGCTGTTCTAACGTCTGTATTTTTTTGGTTTGCCATGAGACATAGCGCCGTAGCTTTACCAAATAATCATATAGGAACATAATCGTGAACTCATCCTCTCCAAAGTCCCTTCTTATTTCAATATATGGACGACCAGTTGTTGTCATCACCATTTTTATGATTTTCTAGCGTCCTGCTGATTGAAGTGGGACGAGAGGACCGACTGCTTCTCCTACAAGCGGAGCGGTAACGGCCGCCTCTGGAGCAGGTTCCGTGTACCCTCCTGTGTTCATTAATGTAGAAAGCGCTTGGATGCTGCCTGCGCTGCCGATTTGCAGTACGGATGAGTTCGTGACAGAGCCAATTTTCAATTGGTAAATACATATACTTTGATTAATGTAAAAATTCAATTTCTTCTCCTCCTTTAAACGTTGGCTACCACATTTTCATCGGCAATATCCGCGTCATTGACATTTGTATTGCTATAATAGTTGTAAACATGCAGACCATCCCCCGTGTTAAACGAGCCGGCGCCGGCAAAGGTTTTGGCAACGCTTTGGGGCGAAATCGCAAACACGTCTCCAATATGAAACACGCCGCTGCTTGAAATGCTATTTAATTTGACAACTCCGACAAATGCTGGCATAAGGCATGCACCTTTCTTTTATGTCTTACCATTAGTGTATGGGCACAGCAGCAAAAAGGTGAGCGTTCTAGTTGTTTGCCACATTGTTAGAATCGGCGACGTCAGGATCTCCTGTATTTGTAAAACTGACAAACGTGTTGGTTTGTAAAAAATCGCCGTTATTGCTTCCGCCGGAGCCCGTGTTAGATTTTAGCGTGCTTTTCGGGGCAATTTGCAATACATCCCCAAAATTCACGGTACCATCTCCGCTCACAGTCGTAATTTTAATTGGACCGCTAACAAACGAAGGCATACGGCTCCCCCCTTTTGGTCATTGTTTACTGTCAGTGTATGAATAGGAAAGGAAAACGGTTCAATATAGGATGGATGTCCAAGCGAATCTATTTTTTGGTCATATATTAATAACTAAACTACTCTCTATAAGAAAAAAATGAGAAGGAGAATGAGTGATGCCGGCAATGATCATTGGCGGAATTAAAGTAACAAACGTGAGCGGAAATGGCACGGTCAATATGGGAGATGTGCTGCAAATCGCTCCGAAAAGTACAACGAAAACAAATTCGGGGGCAGGAGGAGCAAATTCAGGTGATTTTCTGCAGACGAATACGTTTTGCAGTGTAGTTAATCTATTCGATCCTGATGTGTCAGACGCAGGGGTGAAAGGAAATAATTAGATGGTCATGACGGACAAAGACCATCTTTTTCTTTTGTGAAAAATTATATATACTATAATTGTGAATTTTCTAAAATATAATTAGGAGATGGGAGAATGAATGTACCATTAGTGTTGACGCAGTTTTTAGACAGGGCCGTTTCCTTGTATGGAGACAAAACGGCGATGATTTGTTCCGGACGAAAAGTTACATACAGACAACTAGGCGAGCGCGTAAATCAACTTTCTCACGGCCTAAAACAGTTAGGGGTAGAAAAAGGGGACCGCGTGGCATATTTAGCGCCAAACACGCTTGAAATGCTAGAAGGATTTTACGGCATTTTTCAGCTCGGCGCGATTATGGTGCCGCTGAATACGCGCCTTAAGCCCGACGATTATTTGTTTATTTTAAATCATAGCGAAAGCAAAGTGTTGTTTGTCGATCAAGACTTATACCACTTAATTGTGCCGATTAAAGATCAGCTGCAAACGGTAAAGGCGATTATCGTTCATCAAAAAAATAAGGAAACAAATGAAATCGATTACGATGAATGGCTCGGGCAATATCCGGTTACATTGTTTGACCGTCCGGATATCGATGAGAACGATGTATGCAGTCTTTTATATACAAGCGGAACGACAGGAAATCCAAAAGGAGTGATGCTGACGCACCGCAACAATTACCTTCATGCGTTGATTGCGATGCATCATCTCCGTGTTTCCGATCAAGATACGCATTTGCATGTATTGCCGATGTTTCACGTCAACGGCTGGGGGGCGCCATTTTATTATACGGCAAACGGAGCGACGCAGATCGGCTTGCGCAAAGTTGATCCAAAAGTGATTTTTGATTATATTCAAACCTATCGGGTTAGCGTCATGCATATGGCACCGACGGTATTAAATATGCTTTTGCAGTACTATGATGAGCATAAGCCGACGATTAGCCACCCAGTCCGCGTCGTGATTGCCGGTTCAGCGCCGCCGCCAGCGTTTGTCACGCGTGTGGAACAAGAGCTTGGCTGGGAGTTTATCCAAGTGTATGGGATGACCGAGTCTTCACCGCTTAACACGATTTCCACGATCCGCTCCCATTTGCGCGATTTGCCGCTGAAAGAACAATATCGTATAAAAGCAAAAGCGGGGTATCCGATGATCGGTTGTGAAGTAAAGGTGGTGGATGAATACGGTGATGAAGTGCCGCATGATGGAAAAACGATCGGTGAAGTCATTATAAGAAGTAACAATGTCATGAAAGGGTATTGGAAAAATCCAGAGGCAACGATGGAGACAATTCGCAATGGCTGGTTATATACTGGTGATATGGCGACCGTCGATGAATATGGAAATATTGATATTGTCGACCGGAAAAAAGATATTATTATTAGCGGCGGGGAAAATATTTCTTCGATTGAAGTAGAAGGGGTGCTGTACGAGCATCCGGCGGTGCTGGAAGCAGCGGTGATCGCGGTTCCGCATGAAAAATGGGGAGAAACGCCGCATGCATTTGTGGTTGTGCGCCCGGGACATGAAGTGACAGAGCAGGAATTAATCGCTTTTTCACGAGAAAAGCTCGCCCATTTTAAAGCGATTACCGGCGTTACATTTGTTGAGGAATTGCCAAAAACGGCGTCCGGGAAAATTCAAAAAGTTCATTTGCGCAAACAATATTGGGATTCGCTCGGAAAAACTGGCCGTTACGTAAACTAAAAAATAACGTCCGCGATATGCGGACTTTTTTCTATGAAGCGAGGCAGGAAGAAAGGTGAAAACATGGCTGGACAATCAAATACAGAACGGATTATTGCCATCGATGTACTGCGCGGCTTTGCCCTGCTTGGCATTTTGCTTGTGAATATGCCGTATTTTTCTTCATCGGTACTATATGATAGGAAAGGATTCAACGGACTGGACCATTGGACAGCAACAGCCATCGACATTGCTTGTGAGGCGAGTTTTTATCCATTGTTTGCCTTTTTGTTTGGCTTTAGCATGATCATGTTTCGTGACCGTCTTCGTCAACGGCAGCTTCCATTTATCCGAATTTTTGCCCGCCGATTCATGTTTTTGCTTGTGGTCGGACTCATTCATGCTTTTTTGATTTGGTTTGGCGATATTTTAATTTCCTATGCTCTTGTGGGAGGAATATTGCTTCTTTTTGCACATGCCCGGCCGCGCGCATGGCTTGCCGGGGCGATCATTTGTTTTTCCGTTCTCCACTTTTCCGTGGTACTGCTATTGGGAATGACAAGCGGGCTAGAAGGGACGAAGGGAGCGGATCATGGCAACGCTGCGTTGGCGGTCAAAGCGTTGCATCATTACCAAAACGGGACGTTATCCGATATTTTTTGGCAACGATGGAATGATTGGATGTATGTCAACGGCTCGGGAGGGTTGTTGTTTACGGTGGCGACGATGCTGCCGCTTTGCTTGTTCGGCGGATATGTGGCGCAAAAACGATGGGTCGAGGAAGCGGATCGCTATACGGGGGTTATTCGCCAGGTAGCATTGCTATCGCTGATAGCGGGACTATTTTTAAAAACTCTTCCATACTTTACCATAGACAACGAGTTTACGGCGTATATTCAACATATATTTGGCGGAACATCATTAGCGTGTTTTTATGGGACGGTTATTTTGCTATTATTGCAAAAAAATTGGTGGAAACAAAAATTAATGATTTTCCAGTACATAGGAAAAATGTCGCTGACAAACTATTTGCTGCAATCGATCGTTTGCACGATGTTGTTTTACCATTATGGACTTGGCTGGTATGGCAAGATGAGTATGTTTGCGGGCACGCTGCTTGCGATTATCCTCTATAGCGTACAGTTAGTGATCAGCCGGCAGTGGCTACGGCATTTTCAATTTGGGCCAATGGAGTGGATATGGCGGTGTGTGAGTTATGGAAAAAGGTGGGCGATTTATAAACAAAAGCGTCCCTCCTGATCGGCATACATTACTGAGGGACGGACGAGGAAAGGGATTCAGTTAGTACAGATTTCCGCAAATACTGATTGATTAGTTCATCTAGTTCTTGGCTGCATTGGATGGTTTCCTCTGCGGTAAATCCATGCGTTAATGCTAATTCTATCATTTGTTGTCGTTTTTCCTCAATTAAGACAAGAACCATTGTGTTCACCATCAATCTTTTTTATTCTGAAGGAACTCTTTTCTTTATATTATGGAAGCCCTTGAGAATAAACCTCGTCCCACGCCGCATAAAAAGCGGCATCATGCTTTTGGTACGCGCAGAAAGTCATGATCATCGATGGGGAAAAGAAACTAAACATTATTATACATATAGCGACGAAAAAGGAAAGACATTCGCTAAAATAAGTGTCAAATTTGCCAATTTAGACAAAATTCAACAAACGGTAGGACTTTTCTTAAAAAGCACGAATATAAACAAAGATGTATAAATTTCCAATATCAAAAGGGGAGATGGGACAATGCGGTTTGTTACAGCGGAGTATAACGGCGAAGTGTTTGTCGGTGTCGTTGAACAAGGAGAGGGAAAAGTCGTTCATTTGCGTTTGGCCGAGCAAGCAGTCGATCAGCGCGCAACCATTCCTTCGTCGTTGCTTGAATGTATTCAGCAAGGAGACAATTTTCTGCGCAAGGTAGAGAAAATTGCCGCATGGGTAAAAGAAAATCCATCCGCACAATATGTATATGACTTAGCAGACGTGCGTCTGCTGGCACCGATTCCACGGCCTCCTAAAAATATTTTTTGTATTGGGAAAAACTATGCGGATCATGCGATGGAACTAGGCGGAAAGTCAGATATTCCTGAACATCTTATTGTGTTCTCCAAAGTGCCGACTACTGTGATTGGGCATGAAGAAACGATTTTGCGCCACGCTGAAGTAACCGATGAAGTGGATTATGAAGGCGAACTTGCCGTTGTCATCGGCAAACGGGGAAGAGCCATTCGCAAAGAAGAGGCTCTCGAGCACGTGTTTGGCTATACGATCATTAATGATGTGACGGCGCGTGATTTGCAAGAACGCCACGTGCAATATTTGCTTGGAAAAAGTTTAGATACATTCTGTCCGATGGGACCGTGGATTGTGCACCGGTCGCTCATTGAAAATCCAAATAAGCTGCAAATTGAAACGAAAGTAAATGGAGAAGTTCGCCAAAAAGCAAGTACTGAGCAATTGATCTTTAATATCGAGACAATTATTGAAACGATCTCCCGCGGCATTACGCTAGAACCAGGAGACATTATTGCCACTGGGACGCCTGCCGGGGTCGGCAAGGGAATGAAGCCGCCGCGCTTTTTGCAGGTTGGCGATGTCGTCGAGATTACCGTCGAAGGAATCGGAACATTAAGAAATAAGGTAGGAGAATAAGAAAAAACGGGGCGTTTTCCGTGCATGCCCCGTTTTTTCCTTATTTAAGCTTTGGCAAATACTTTTTTCACCCGCTCGATCGCCCAATCCAATTCTTCTTTTGTAATAACAAGCGGCGGAGCGAAACGGATGACCGTATCGTGCGTTTCTTTACACAGCAATCCTTCCTCTTTTAGTTTTTCACAATATGGGCGGGCGGAAGTATGAAGCTCTACGCCGATGAACAACCCTCTGCCGCGCACTTCTTTAATGTCCGGATGTTGAATTTCCCGCAATTTTTCAATGAAATAATTTCCTAATTCTAAGGAACGTTCCGGCAGTTTTTCTTCCATAATCACATCGAGCGCTGCGATCGATACCGCACATGCAAGCGGATTTCCGCCAAAAGTGGAGCCATGCGAGCCAGGATTAAACACGCCAAGTATGTCACGGTTGGCCGCGACACAAGAAATTGGGAATACACCGCCGCCTAATGCTTTGCCAAGGATGTACATATCCGGAACGACGTTTTCCCAGTCGCAAGCGAACATTTTTCCGGAACGGCCGAGACCGGATTGAATTTCGTCGGCAATATAAAGGACGTTATGTTCTTTGCATACTTCATATGCTTCTTTTAAGAAACCTTCCGGCGGGATGTTAATCCCTGCCTCGCCTTGAATCGGTTCGAAAATAAACGCTGCCGTATTCGGTGTAATCGCTTTTTTTAACGCTTCCACGTCACCGTACGGGATGATTTTAATGCCTGGAAGCATCGGCCCGAATCCGCGTTTATATTCTTCGCTCGAAGACATCGATACCGCTGCCATCGTTCGGCCGTGGAAGTTGTTTTCACAAACGATGATTTCTGCCTTATCTTTTTCCACTCCTTTTACGTCGTACGCCCAGCGCCGCGCCGCCTTAAACGCCGTTTCCACCGCTTCAGCGCCGGTATTCATCGGCAGCACCATGTCTTTTCCTGTCAGCTTTGCCACTTTTTCATACCAAGGACCAAGCTGGTCGTTATGGAAGGCGCGTGAAGTTAAGGTAATGCGGTCCGCCTGTTCTTTTAACGCTTGAATAATTTTCGGATGGCGATGCCCTTGGTTAACGGCTGAGTAAGCGCTTAACATATCCATATAGCGATTGCCTTCCGGGTCTTCCACCCATACCCCTTCCCCTTTGCTGAGAACGACTGGAAGCGGGTGATAGTTATTGGCGCCATATTGCTCGGTCAAACGAATCATTTCAGTTGTTTTGCTCATGAGTGTTCCTCCCTAAATAGATAATAAAATTATAATTTTTGCGCTATTTTTTATTATAGCAAAAAAAGAAATATCTTTGTTGGAAAATCGAGTTGGCTTCGTCGATATATGTAAGATCGATTTTCAGCAGTATGGTGACAAAAACATTGCGATCTCTGTCAAAATCCTTTTATGAGGAAAGTAATGGTTTTTTGATTGTATAAAGTTTGTTTTTTTCTGTATTTGCATGCTATGATGGAAATGAATGTGTGGAAATGGAGGTATCAATATGACACATGCGCATATTACGAGTTGGTTGATTGCTATTATATTGTTTTTGATCACGGTTTCATTGCAACGTTCAGGATCTTCGAAAGCAAAAATGGTGCAAATGGTGCTGCGCTTGTTTTACATCCTTACGATCATAACGGGTGTTCTTTTATTACATAGCATCGCCTCGATTTCTATATTATATGTGATGAAGGCGCTTGCTGGTTTATGGGTAATCGGAGCGATGGAAATGGTTTTAGCGGCGATGAAAAAAGGGAAAAGTAGCACCGTTGCCTGGGTGCAGTGGGTTGTTGCGCTCGTTCTCGCCATATTTTTAGGCTTAATGTTACCGCTCGGGATCGATCTTTTCTAAAAAAGGCGGCAATTCCGTATGGAATTGCCGCTTTTGCGTATGCATAAAATGTGGTATGTTAGTAGAAAGAATATTTTTATAATTTTTCTAATATTCGTGTAAGTGTGGTGGAGTATAATGAATGTGCATCAATTTCATTGTCATAATGCCAAGGAGTTATACCATTTGATCGAAAAGCACCACATTGCCCAATATGACCATCTTTTTGTGCAAATTGCCGCCAATAATGCCGATGAAGGGGACGTTCGCGAAATCGTCGAACTGCTTGAGCGGCATCTTCCGCACGCCCAATTATTAGGAATGATCACGCATCGTGAACATTTCGGTGACGATGGGCGATTTTTTATATGTTTTACTTCATTTGAAAAGACGAGTGTTCATTCGGTTTTATTGTCCTATGAAGAATTTGCCCATCCATCCGAGCTTGTAACGTATATATCGGATACTCTCATAACAGAAGAAACGAATCTTCTTCTTTTATTTACCGACCAAGCAAGACATCTTCAGCCGCTTGTCCGCCAGCTGCCGCTAGTGAACGAAAAAATGGTCATCATTGGCGGCTGTGTTCCTGAAGGCGGGTTGCTGTTTTCCCAGGAGGGAGTTGTCGTCGGCGGAGTGGTAGCAGTTAGTTTTAATGGCATTTCTTTGCGTATTCAATCATTGCATCCGTTTTTATGGGAGACGGTCGGCACCGCATTTCAAATTACGAAATGCCGTGAAAATATATTATATGAACTCGACGGAAAGAAAGCGGCCATATTGCTGCAACGTTATTTAGGAAAGGAATTTATCGAGCGGTTGCCTTTTTCCGGGACGGAATTTCCGTTGATTGTCGAAAGAAATGGCCATAAGGAATGTTTACCAATCATAAAGGTGAACGAAGACGGCTCTATTGAATTAAACGGCAGTGTCGAGCAAGGAGAGAAAGTCAAGTTTAGCTATGTTCATGTTCCGTCATTATATTGGAATATGCATGATACCTTTCATCAATTGATAAAAAAATGGCCGGAATCGATTTTTTTCTATCACGGCACCGCACTGCAAGGATACGCACGTCCTATGCTGCAACAGGTAACGGCAGCGTTAGAGCAAGTCGCTCCAACTCTTGCTCCGTTTGTCTTTGACGAGCTTGTGATCAAAGATCAATATTTTCCGATACGATTTGCAGCGTTTAGCATGATTGCTTTATCCGAAGGAAGCCCAAATCGCAACCATGACAATGTTTCTGCGTCTTTGACGGTTCCCAGGGAATTTCAAGGGATCATGACGCTCGCCCATTTAATGTCCACTTCTTCTCGTGACATGGAGCAGCTTCACGTTCACGCGCAAATATCAGAGCAGCGGTATAAATCGCTGTTTGAACATAATACCGATATCGTGTATTCCACCGATTTGCACGGCAATTTGACAAGCGTAAATCCCGCGTTCGAGCAAGTGCTTGGATACAAAAAAGAAGAAATTTTATACACGAACTCGCTAAAATATATCGATCCAAATGATATTCCCCGCGTCAGCCGCTATTTTTATCGGGCGCTGCGCGGAAAGGTACAAACTTACAATTTGGAGATTCCGACCAAGTCGGGAGAGAAGCTGTTGTTTCAAATTAAAAATGTCCCTATTGTTGTCGAAGGAAAAAAAGTAGGGATTTACGGAATCGGCAGAAATATTACGGAGCAGAAAAAGGCAGAAGAAAAGATTGCATATTTAGCATACTATGATCCGGATACCCATTTGCCGAACCGGACTAAATGGATGGAAATCATCGACGAACAGCTGGAAAAAGCAGAGCGAAAACATAGAAAGCTAGCGGTGATGCTGATCGACTTAGATCGCTTTAAATTGATTAATGACAGCGTCGGACATTTTGCGGGCGACGAAATTTTAAAGCAGGTCGTTCAGCGCATTCATCATGTGCTGCCAATCGGGGCGTGGCTAGGAAGATTTCATGGAGATAAGTTTTGTTTGCTGCTAACGGGACGGACGGATGCGGAAGCGGTGTTTGAAGTAGCAACGCGCATCACAAAAGAAGTGGCGAAGCCGATTTTATATGAAAACAAAGAGTTTTTTATTACGGCAAGTATCGGCATCTGTTTTTACCCGGATGATGGGGTAGATAAACACTCGTTGTTAAAAAATGCGGATATCGCCGTCAATATGGCGAAAAAAAGCGGCGGTAACCGAATTCAATTTTATGCCGCAAAAATGAACGAAGAAATGCTATACCGTTTAGAAATGGAAGGATATTTGCGGAAAGCATTGGAAAAACAGGAACTTTTTCTTTGTTACCAGCCGATCATTGATATACATACCGGCGCCATCATCGGCAATGAAGCGTTGATTCGTTGGCGCCATCCGCAGCTGGGGCTCGTAAGACCGGGCGAATTTATTCCGTTAGCGGAAGAAACGGGGCTCATTCACGACATTGGCCGATGGGTGCTAATGACTGCCTGCAAACAGACGAAGGAGTGGCAGCAGCTAGGGAATGAGCATCTCTCTGTTTTTGTCAACGTATCGGCAATGCAATTTCAGCATGAACAATTTATCGATGATGTCAAAGAGGCGTTAAGGCAATCGCAGCTTTCCCCGCACTGCTTGCATTTAGAGCTGACGGAAAATTCGATGCTTCGTCACCTTTCCAACAGCATTCAAGTGATGAACGAGCTGAAGCAGCTCGGTGTCGGCATTGCTGTCGATGATTTTGGGAGCGGATACGCTTCTTTTAGCTATTTGAAGAGGTTGCCGGCAACCACATTGAAAATCGACCGCTCATTTATCGAGCAGCTTCATACGAATCAGTCTGACACTGCGATCGTCAAGGCGATCATTACGATGGGCCATGGATTGGGGCTAAAAACGATCGCGGAAGGGGTAGAAACAGTGGAACAACTGGAGTTGTTAAAAATGCTTCATTGCCGCTACGCTCAAGGGTATGTGCTATATCCACCGTTAGCGGCGGAAGAATTAGTAGGGTATATGGCGGCACGAAAAAAATAAAAAGCGGGGAAAGTCTGCGCCTCTTTCCCCTGTTTATCCAAGCTGGGTGCAAATAAACCGCTCCCCGTTATTAAACGTGATTTCAAAGTGATCTTTATACGTATTCCCTCGCTCGTAGTAGTGCTGAACGTTGCTGATTAGTTCGGTGTTGTCGTAAATCATGAAATTCACACCTGTATATTTGGCGAACAACAATCCATTATAGCAGTATAAACAATCATATAACGAAAAACCAAGCTGATTGAGCCATTGTACGAACTGAAAAAACGTTTGGTCTGGAAGTGATGCCAGCCACTGCTGATAAGCATAGGAAAAGCGTTTACGAAAACGAACGCGGTCGCCGGTTCGAAGCGGCAACACGCCGGTGCTCGTGTCAACCATTCCGTTTTCTTGCAAATGGCCGCACAGCCAATGGCCGTAACGGAACACTTCTATTTTCCCTTCCGTCATTTCCTCTAGCAATGATGCTTCTTCCTCTTCCTCATCAAAAAAAACCCACTCATCGTTTACAAATTCAACCGTTCCTTGTATATAGGCCCGCTGTTGTTCGGCTATGCATTGCAGGCGTTGTTCGATATTCAAATTTCCTCCTCCTCCTTATATTTCTTGTTTTTCCATATTATCTTCGATTTATTCATGCTGCTGTTGCCATCGGACAATTCATCGAAATGGGGGGGATTGCATAAAATGGAATCATGCCAATACGGAGAAGGAGCATGTTGCTAACAGAAAAGGCAAGTGTTGGTCGCTAACGTTTGAACAAAGAGGATGTAAGATATCGTTAGCTTTGCCGAGGGAAAAGGAGAACGAAAAATTTTGTAGCATAGGATATCCAGCACACAACTTTTTCGTATTTATAAAGAAAGGATTGGTTCGTATGTGTGGCATCACCGGTTGGGTGGATTTTCAGCGAGATTTGCGAATAGAAAAAGAGATTATCTCGAAGATGACGGAGACACTAGCAAAACGCGGACCTGATGACACGAATGCATGGGTTGGCCAACATGCTGCGTTTGGACATAAACGGCTTGTCGTCGTGGACCCGGCAGGCGGGAAACAGCCGATGACAAGGCAAAAAAACGGTTACAGTTATACGGTTGTTTATAACGGGGAATTGTACAATACGGAGGATATTCGAAAAGAGCTATTGAAGAAAGGATATACTTTTCAAGGGCATTCGGATACCGAAGTGTTATTGAACGCCTATATCGAATGGAAAGAACGCTGTGTCGAGCTGTTCAACGGAATTTTTGCCTTTGCGGTTTGGGACGAACAGCGGGAACAGTTATTTTTAGCACGAGATCGTCTTGGCGTCAAACCGCTTTTTTATCGTCATAGCGATGATGGTTTCCTGTTTGGTTCGGAAATCAAGGCTATCTTGGCACATCCACACGTAAAGGCGGAAGTGGATTACGAAGGGTTGGCGGAAGTGTTTGGACTGGGTCCATCACGGACGCCAGGGCACGGGGTATTTTGCGGGATTAAAGAATTGCGCCCTGCGCACGCGTTAACGTTTTCCCGTGAAGGGGTAAGAGTATGGCGCTACTGGAATGTGCAAAGCGATGCCCATCGAGATTCGTTGGCGGAAACGGTGGAAAAATTGCGTTTTCTCCTTACGGATGCGGTAACGCGCCAGCTTGTTTCCGATGTGCCGGTATGCACCTTTTTATCCGGCGGGATCGACTCGAGTGCCATTACCGCCATTGCGGCGACGGTGTTTGCCAAAGAAGGAAAGGGGCAGCTGCATACGTATTCCATTGATTATGAAGGCAATGAACAATATTTTAAAGCGAATGATTTTCAGCCAAATGCGGACGCACCTTTTATTGAATTAATATCGGAAACGTTTCAAACCGTCCATCACCGCTGCGTCATTAGTCAAGAAGACTTGTTTGACCATTTACGGGAGGCAGTGATTGTCCGAGACGTTCCAGGCATGGCTGATGTGGACTCTTCCTTGCTATGGTTTTGCAAAAAAATTCGTAAAGATTTTGTCGTTAGTTTATCGGGAGAATGTGCCGATGAAATTTTTGGTGGTTACCCGTGGTTTCACCGCCCGGACGATTTGGCGCGGAGAGGATTTCCATGGATGCGTTCAACGGAAGCGCGCATCGATTTGCTAAAACAAGACTGGAGAAAGAAATTGAGGCTAGACGAATATGTACAAACACGCTTTTGCGAAACGATTGCCGAGGTCCCAAGACTTGAAGGGGAAAGCGCTGAGGAAGCAAAGCGGCGAGAGTTATTTTACTTAAATATGATTTGGTTTATGACGACGCTTCTTGATCGGAAAGACCGCATGAGCATGGGCGCGAGTCTGGAAGTCCGCGTGCCGTTTGCCGATCATCGGCTAGTCGAATATGTGTGGAACATTCCATGGGAAATGAAAATGTATGGCAATCGTGAAAAAGGGATTTTGCGCAAGGCGCTCGAGGGAATTTTGCCGGAAGATGTGCTCTATCGCAAAAAAAGTCCATATCCGAAAACGCATCATCCGCTTTATACAAAACTAGTGAAAAATTGGCTAAAAGAGTTGTTGAACGATCGCTCATCGGTGCTTTACGAATTTTTCGATGCCAAAAAATTAGAAGAGTTGGTGGAAACAGAAGGAAAATCATTCCAAGTACCTTGGTTCGGGCAGTTAATGACAGGACCGCAGTTGTTGGCGTATCTCGGCCAAGTGCACGTATGGTTCCAACACTACGGCATTACGATAAAGGAATAGAGAGGAGCTGCGACAAGCGCGGCTCTTTTTTACTTGATAAAGGAGAAAGCTATATGGGGGAATAGCAGCGTGCAATGTTTCGGTTTCCGCAGCAAAAGCTTTTAAAATAAAAAATGGGTGGTATAATGAAAATCGACAGTGCAACCGTTTTCCCAGACGAGTGCGGTTCGATTTTAATTGCCGCGCCGATTGGGATTGTATTTTTATTCTTGTTATTTCATTTCCGGTTTAACAGCGGGTGGCACAAAAAGGGAATAACCGTTATGATAAAAGTGGTATTACCCCTTTCCGATAAGGCAAGCGATATTACGATTAAAGGGGGGAAACGGAAATGGGGAATCGAGTGTTCGTTCTGTTTATACTTCCGTTTCTTCTTTTTTATGCGTTTCCGGTACAAGCCGCTGAAAAAGAAGAACGAAACTGGCAGGATGAAGCAATTTATTTCATCATGGTTGACCGCTTTAACAACATGGACCAAAGCAATGACTATGGTGTCAATGTCAATGATCCAAAAGGCTATTTCGGCGGAGATTTAAAAGGAGTAACCGCCAAACTGGATTACATTAAAGACATGGGGTTTACGGCGATCTGTCTGACGCCGATTTTCAAAAACGAATCGGGCGGCTATCATGGCTATTGGGTTGAAGATTTTTACAAAATCGATCCGCACTTTGGCACGATAAAAGATTTAAAAACATTAGTCAAAGAAGCGCATAAACGCGGGATGAAGGTCATTTTAGACTTTGTCGCCAACTATACGGGCTATCATCATCCATGGCTGAATGATCCGACAAAAAAGGATTGGTTCCATGAGAAAAAGGAAATTTTCGACTGGAATGATCAAAAACAAGTGGAAAACGGCTGGGTGTACGGCCAGCCTGATCTGGCGCAGGAAAATCCGAAAGTGAAGCGCTATTTGATTGATGCGGCGAAATGGTGGATCAAACAGGCCGACATCGACGGCTACCGCCTAGATGCAGTTCGCCATGTGCCAAAGTCGTTTTGGCGGGAATTTTCTAAGGAAGTGAAGTCTGTAAAAAAAGACTTCTTCCTTCTTGGCGAAGTACGGAGCGATGATCCGCGCTATATCGCCGATTACGGCAAATATGGCATTGACGGATTCGTCGATTATCCGTTTTATAACGCGGTAACGAAAACATTGACGAAGCGCGATCAATCGTTGCGCCCGCTTTATGACGTATGGGAATATAATAAAACACTTTATGGCCGTCCGTACTTGCTTGGCACGTTTTTAGACGACCATAACACGGTCCGGTTTACGAAGTTGGCTATTGACAATCGGCAAAATCCGATTTCACGAATCAAGCTGGCCATGTCTTATTTGTTCTCCGCTCCTGGCATTCCGATGATGTATTACGGAACGGAAATCGCCATGAACGGGGGACAAGATCCGGATAACCGCCGCTTAATGGATTTCCGCGCTAATCAGGAAATCATTGATTACATTAAAAAACTTGGCGAATTGCGCAAAGAACTTCCTTCTTTACGGCGCGGCGATTTTACCCTGTTATACGAAAAGAATGGCATGGCGGTGTTCAAGCGGCATTATAAAAAGGAAACAACGGTAATCGCGATTAACAATACGGGAAAAACGCAAAAGGTGCATATCACGAATGACCAGCTGACGCCAGGAAAAGAATTGCGCGGGCTGCTTGCTGGGGATTTAGTGCGGAGCGACCGCGACGGCTATGACATCATTCTCAACCGCGAGACAGCGGAAATTTACGCGCTTGCCGATAAAACAGGCATAAATATTCCATTTATTGCTACACTTGTTGCTATTTATGTATTATTCGTCCTGTTTTTATATTTCGCCAAAAAGCGGTCGAAACAGGCGACGTAAGCCCAGCGTTTCCAAACAGCAAAAATGATGACTATGCGCGGCATAGCATGATAAAAACGTATACTATGGATAAAAAGCGAATGGGGGAGTGAAGATGACCGTCACGATCAAAGATGTCGCGAAACGAGCAAACGTGGCTCCCTCCACGGTTTCCCGCGTTATTGCCGACAGTCCGCGCATCAGCGAGAAAACGAAGCGGAAAGTGCGCGAAGCGATGAAAGAACTTGGATATCACCCAAATTTTATTGCGCGCAGCTTGGCAAACCAAGCGACGCAAGTCATCGGCATCGTCATGCCGAGCGCGGCGGAACGGGCGCTGCAAAATCCGTTCTTTCCAGAAGTCATCCGCGGCATCAGCAAGGCAGCGTATGAGAAAAAATACGCGCTGCAAATGTCCACGGGCGAAAAAGAAGAGGAAATTTACGAAGGGGTCGTGGACATGCTTCAAGGCCGCCGCGTAGACGGGGTGATTTTGTTATACTCGCGCATGGATGATAAACTGATGAAATACTTGCAAAAAAATAAATTTCCCTTTGTCGTCATCGGGAAGCCGCATCAAAAAGCGGAACAAATCACCCATGTCGATAACGACAACTATCTGGCTGCAAAAGAAGCAACCCAGCATTTAATCGCACGCGGCCATGAGCGAATCGCTTTTGTCGGCGGAAGCAAAAAATATTTAGTGACCGTTGACCGCCTGAGTGGGTATGAGGCGGCGTTGAAAGAAGCTGGCCTTCCTTACCGGGAAGACTATATTATGCACGAAGAATTTTTGCAAGAAGGCGGCCAGGAAGCGATGAAAGGGCTGCTTTCGCTCGCAGACCCGCCGACCGCGCTTGTCGTCGCCGATGATTTAATGGCGTTAGGCGTGCTGAAAACGTTGGATGAAATGAGCCTGCGCGTTCCCGATGACATTTCGATTGTCAGCTTCAACAACACGCTGTTAGCCGAAATGTCGCGCCCGCCGCTGACATCGGTCGACATTCATATTTTCCAGCTCGGCTATGAAGCGACGAAAAGTTTAATTGAAAAAATCAGCAATCCAAACGAACCAGTCAAGCGCATTATTATTCCGCATCGGATTGTCGAACGGTTTTCGTGTGATTACTATCGGAAGAAATAAAAAGCTGACACAAGCGATCACCCTACACGTGATCGTTTGGAGTCGGCTTTTTTAAATTGGAAAGTACATGTACCTACACTCTATCGATCTGTATTAGACATAGACATACTGATTTTACTTGTTGAAAACGATCTGCATACGAAAAAGGATTATAATCAAATTCAGGAAAAATGAAACTACCTGTCTCCTGTAGAGTTCAGGAAAACAGGTAGTTTAGATGTAGAGCCTCATTTCAAGATAGCTGCTCGATAACAGGTAAGAAAACGTTATTTAGATAACCGTTTCATGAGAGACGCTTTTTCATCTTCAAAACCCGGTTTGCCAAGTAAGGCAAACATATTCTTCTTGTAAGCTTCCACTCCCGGCTGATCAAACGGATTCACACCCAGTAAATGACCGCTGATGCCGCAAGCTTTTTCGAAGAAGTATACCATTTCACCAAAGGTGTATTCATTCATTTCATCCAGTTCAACAATTAAGTTAGGTACTCCGCCGTCTACATGTGCTAATAGCGTGCCTTGGAAAGCTTTTTTGTTTACTTCATCCAGTGTCTTACCGGCCAAGAAATTTAATCCGTCGGTATTTTCTGGATCTTCTTGAATCGTCAGTTCGATTCGCGGTTTCTTGACTTGCAGCACTGTTTCGATCAGATTGCGGCGGCCTTCCTGAACGTATTGTCCCATGGAATGTAAATCCGTTGTAAAGTCAACGGACGCAGGAAAGAGTCCTTTCTGATCTTTCCCTTCACTTTCTCCAAACAGCTGTTTCCACCACTCAGATACATAATGAAGGGATGGCTCATAGTTCACCAATAATTCAATCGCTTTGCCTTTGCGGTACAGAATATTTCGCACAGCGGCATACTGATAACTCTCATTGGTTAAAAGATCAGGATTGTTATATTTATGATATGCTGATGCTGCCCCTTCCATCATTTGATCAATATTCAGTCCAGCTACGGCGATTGGCAATAGGCCAACTGCTGTCAGCACAGAATATCTTCCGCCTATGTCATCCGGAATAACGAAAGTTTCATATCTTTCTTGATCGGCGAGCTTTTTTAAAGCTCCTTTTGCTCGGCCGGTAGTAACGTAAATCCGTTTTCTTGCTTCCTCTTTTCCATATTTTTTCTCCATGTAGTCACGGAAAATCCGGAAAGCAATGGCAGGTTCTGTCGTTGTTCCAGATTTAGAAATGACATTGATAGACAGATCTTTGCCTTCTAACACATCTAATAAATGAGAGATATAAGTGGAACTGATATTCTGACCAGCGAAATAAATTTGTGTCGTATTGTTCATTTGGTTATGAAATGTATGGGATAATGCTTCAATAGCCGCCCTTGCACCTAAATAAGACCCGCCAATGCCGATAACCACAAGAGCGTCTGAATGATTCCGGATTCTTTCAGCAGCTTGTTTGATTCGCGCAAATTCGTCTTTATCATAGCGGATCGGCCAATCAACCCAGCCAAGAAAATCGGATCCTGGACCTTTCTTTTCATGAAGCATATGATGAGCTACTTTTACAAATTCGCTTAAATAATCTAGTTCATTCTCTTGCATAAATGGTAACGCATTAGAGTAATCAAAAGAGATAGCCATATAATACTTCTCCTTTCTCTTCTAATTTTGCTGTGCACGTCCATTGATCATTTTTGACCTTACATATGAAAAGGACTTTTATGTTATTTCCTTAAAGGTTTTTTCTGGAGATGCTTCTAATGCTTATAACGGTTTATTTCTTCACATTTTTCTCTACAGCATGTCCACCAAATTCGTTGCGTAGAGCGGCTACCACTTTGCCTGTAAATGTATCGTTTTCTAATGAACGATACCGCATCAATAAGGCCATGGCGATGACAGGAGTGGCAGTTTGCAGATCTAATGCTGTTTCTACTGTCCATTTCCCTTCACCGGAAGAATGCATAATTCCTTTGATTTCCTCTAATTTTGCATCTTTTGAAAATGCGCGTTCTGTTAATTCCATGAGCCATGAACGAATAACCGAACCATTATTCCACACTCTTGCAACTTTTTCATAGTCATAATCGAATTCGCTTTTCTCTAATATTTCGAATCCTTCGCCAATGGCAGCCATCATTCCATATTCAATCCCATTGTGGACCATTTTTAAGAAGTGGCCACTACCTGCTTTTCCTGTATATAAATACCCATTTTCTACAGCGGTATCTCGGAAAAGAGGCTCGACAATGTTCCAAGCTTCAGGATCCCCTCCAATCATGTAACACGCTCCGTTGCGAGCACCTTCCACCCCACCAGAGGTTCCAGCATCCATAAAGTGAATTCCAATCTCCTTTAGCTCGTTATAACGACGAATCGATTCCTTATAGTTAGAATTACCTCCATCAATCACAATGTCTCCTTTGCTTAAAAATGGTGTAATCTCACTAATCACTGAATCAACAACTGTATGTGGAACCATCACCCAAAGAATTCTTGGGTTTTCTAATGATAAAACGAGCTCCTTTAAACTGGATACGCCTTTGGCCCCGTATTTTTTTTATTTCTTCAACCGCATTTGCATTTACATCGAACGCCACTACTTCGTGCTTATGGTCAATGAGGTTTTTACCTAAGTTTAATCCCATTTTTCCTAAACCGATTAACCCGACTCTCATGCCGATTACCTCCTAAAAATAAAATATCTTGATCAAAGGAGATTGGCTGGTAGAATAATGTACTTCCCATTTCACATTTCAGAAATTATGTTTTCAAGTTTGCTCCGAAAGTGATTACCTACCGCCAATAAAATCCGTCTTCTTTCAATAATTGATAAGAAGCCGCCGGTCCCATCGAACCTGAACGATATGAGTGGAGTGGAAGGAGATTTTCCTCAAATGCCTCTAAAACAGGTTGTATCCATTTCCAAGATAGTTCAACTTCTTTCCAATGAGCAAAGAAAGTCGAATCGCCATGTAAAGCGTCAAAAATTAAGAGTTCATAGGCTTCGGGTACCTCTTTCTGATTAGTTGTAAAGTGCATATGAACGGGTTCCATCTTTCCATTGTTGAATATATTTTTACTATTGAATTGCAACGAAACACCTTCGTTCGGATTGATTTGAATCACCAAAAGATTAGGAGTTGTTTCCTCATTTTTCGGTAAGTACCATTCCTTTAATGGATTTTTAAATTCAATCACAATACGTGTGGACTTTTCCTTCATTCTTTTACCTGTACGAATATAGAATGGTACCCCGCTCCAATTTTCATCATCAATCCACAAACGAGCAGCAACAAATGTCTCCGTTGTTGAAGAAGCATTGATTCCAGGTTCTTCTTTATATCCAACAACTGGTTTACCATGGATTTCTCCAGGACCGTATTGACCACGAACGACGTGTAAACCTACTTCTTCTTTCTGTATTGGTCGAAGAGATTCCATGATTTTTCTTTTCTCATTACGGATTTCTTTTGCGCTAATCTGTTTTGGCAGGTGCATGGCTGTCATCATTAACAATTGCAGCATATGATTTTGAAACATATCGCGAATGGCTCCTGCCTGATCATAATAGCTTGCTCTTTGTTCTACTCCAACCGTTTCACTTGCCGTAATTTGCACATTGGCTATATATTGATTGTTCCATATCGCTTGAAACACAGGATTGGCAAATTTTAAAGCTTCAAGGTTTTGGACCATCGGCTTTCCAAGGTAATGATCTACCCGATAAATTTCTTCTTCTTCAAAAGCTTGACTTAACTTTTCGTTTAAATCTTGGGCCGATTTTATATCGTGACCAAATGGTTTTTCGATAATCAGACGTCTCCAACCATTGGTGGATCCTAATCCGCTTTCCTTGATGTTCGACGCAATCACATCAAACAATTCCGGCGCAACAGATAAATAAAACATACGGTTTTCAGGAATATTCAATTCTTTTTCACGTTGTTGAACAATTTCAAGCAACTTTTTATACCCTTGTGCATTCGTTACATCTAAAGAAGTATAACGAAACGCACGGAGAAACTCTTCCATTTTGGAACGGTCATTTGTTAAACGTCTGGAAAAGGTTTTTATCGAATTTTCCACATATATTTGAAATTCATCATCGGATAATTCTCTTCTGCCTACGCCAATAATGGAAAACGACTGAGGCATTTTTTGATCGAGAAATAAATTATATAATGCAGGGAAAATTTTTCGTTTAGCTAAATCACCTGTTGCCCCAAACAGGACAAAGGTCATCGAATCCAATGTTATCCCCCCTGTCTTTTTGAAACATTTTTCAAAAAGAATAAAGCTGATAGAGCAGATGTAACGAGGTTTACTACATTGCACGAATTGGTATTTTTATGAATAATGCCCATTTCAGGGAGAAAATCTTGTCCATGTATTTGTCGTTCATGAACGTTTAAACAAAATACATCCGCTAAAAGGCAATGATTAAAATAACCTAGTACCTTTTTTAAGGCATCTATGGTAATATAAATATAAAAGCAAACGGTGGGATAAAAAGATCAGATTCAATGGAATCCGATCTTTTTATCGCTGGTAAGAATGTTAGTGACAGGCTTTGCTTTTTTTTATTTGTTTAGAAGTTGACATCTAGACCATAAAACGCTGCGATATATAATTTTTTCATTTCTTCTACAGAAGTTTCACGCGGATTTGTGCTTGTACAAGGATCTTTTACGGCATTGGCCGCCATTTCATCCACGTGTGCGGTGAACGTTTCTTCGGACACTCCGTATTCTTGAAGTGTATTTGGAATATTCATCTTATTATTCAAGTCACGAATCCAAGCAATGAGTGAATCCACCAATTCTTTGTTGTTTTCCCCATTCAGACCGAGCCGTTTGGCAATTGCTGCATAACGTTCCTCGACTACCGTGCGATTAAATTGGATTACATATGGTAAATAAATCGCATTGGCACATCCATGCGGAATGTTAAATATTGGGCCGCTTTTGTGTGAAAGACTGTGCACATTTCCTAGCACCGCGTTAGCAAATGCCATTCCAGCCATCGCCTGAGCGTAATGAACTTGTTCGCGGGCTTTAGCATCTCCGTGGTAAGAAGCAAGAAGATTTTCTTTCAGTACTTGAGCTGCTTCAATAGCCAAGGAATCTGTGAAAATCGTACGAGGCTTTGCTACGTATGCTTCAATACTATGTGTGATTGCGTCCATCCCGCTGTAGGCTGTAACGTGCTTCGGCATGGATTGGACCATAATCGGATCAATAATCGCCATGTCTGGCGTCAGTTCAAAATCAGCCAGTGGATATTTGACCCCTGTTTCTGCATCAGTAATAACCGATAAATTGGATATTTCTGATGCACTTCCGCTTGTCGTTGGGATCCCCACGAACTTTGCCCTTGTGCGTAAGCGTGGCAGGCTAAATGGACGTGTCGCTTCTTCAAATGTCAATTCTGGATGTTCGTAGAACAACCACATCGCTTTTGCCGCATCCATTACTGACCCGCCGCCAATCCCGATCACCCAATCTGGCTGAAAATCATTAAGAATGCGCACTCCTTTTTTTACCATTTGGGTTGTTGGTTCTGTCGTAATTCCATCAATCACTTTTGTTTCTATATTGGCCTCTGAAAGAAGTTGCTGAATTTTATCAAGATTTCCGTTTTTCTTGACGGAGCTGCCGCCAATGACGAGGGCAGCTTTTGTTCCTTCCAGTGTTTTTAAAACATCGAGAGCATTCTCTCCAAAATAAATATCGCGAGGAATAGTAAAACGATTCATGCTGCTCCCTCCAGTACTCGTGATTGTTTACAGATGCTAGTATAATGTGTATAAAACTTATTGAGAAGTACGCACTTTATTATCATGTAGTGATAAAAATATAATATAGTGTAAAAAAATATACTTAATGATATAAAAGGTATAAAGGTATATAGATACAATGAACGGGATGTATCATGAAAAGACTGTTACCATCCAGAAGGAATGAATGCGGTCTGCAATGAGTGTAAATGAATATGTATAACATTTATTTGTGAGTAGGTGCTTTATTATCATAAAGTGACAAAGAGTATACTATAGGTTATAATAAACAACATAGGGGGGTGAAACGATGGGACACGTTTGTGGCAAAACGTATAACTGTGAAAAAGAATTAACGCTCGCTGTTATTAGCGGTAAATGGAAAATGCTTATTTTATGGCATCTAGGAAAAGGGGGAAAGAAGCGGTTTAGTGAACTAAAAGCTCTCATGCCGGGGATCACCCAAAGAATGCTTGTTAACCAGTTGCGAGAGCTGGAGGAAGATCAAATTGTTCATCGTGAAGTCTATCCTGTTGTTCCACCAAAAGTGGAATATTCACTGACCGAGCATGGAAAAAGTCTGATGCCAATTCTTGATGCTATGTATGAATGGGGCAGAAACTATATGGAGACTGTCGTAAAGGGTCAAGTAAAAATCAATGATGAGGCCGCCAAATAGAAAAAAACACTTCCTCCTTTAAAGCTTCGAAAACTCCCTGCTTGCATTCTTTTTTAATTATTATGTACTTTTACTGGCAGACAAAATTTCATAGAAAATACACGCTCATCAAGATAGAGATGAAGAAAGCAATAAGTTATGTTATATTAGACGCTAAAAACCAACGGACAACAATCTTTTATGAAAGATCCGCTGTCCGTTGGTTTTTCTGTATGTACGTTGATGACTGTTTGGATGTGAGACCGGTCTGACAGAAACTCTCCTGAAATTTCGTCAGTAGGGGATTCATTTACATAAGTTAAGGAGAGAAGACTCCTGCTTCTAATGTGCGGGGGATTCCCATAGAAGCGGCAGTAGGTTAAGAGTGGTTGCAGCTCACAAAACATTATCTCCATCATTAGATCCCTCATCGTTTCTGCAGACTTCTTTTTTTATTCTCCTTTTTCGTTTATCCTCTTTTAGTATACTTTTTCACACTATGTAACAAGAAAGTGTGTACTTGTTAAATTGAATGATGTGTCTAATAATATCAGTAACGCCACATGACTGAGGCGAAACGTTACTAGATGGATAACAAGAGAGGGGGATACTATGAGACTGAGGGTTTCAGCGGTTCAATATCATCTCCATACCATCCAATCGTTTGAGGAATTTGCCAAACAAGTAGAACATTATATTAAAACAGCGGAAGAGTTTGGAGCGGATTTTGTCTTGTTTCCAGAATTTTTTACCACCCAGCTAATGTCTATTGGCAACCAGCAAGGGCAGCCTTTGACCATTCAAGATCTTCCTGATTTTACAGAACAATATCGGTCTTTATTTATTAATTTGGCTAAACAAACAAAGATGCATATTATTGGAGGAACCCATGTCATCCGTAAAGGCGGACGATTATACAACGTGGCTCATTTATTCTATCCAGACGGAAGAGTCGCCGAACAGCCAAAGCTTCATATCACTCCGACGGAAGTAAAAGAATGGAACATGTCTCCTGGAGAAAGCCTGCAGGTGTTCGAGACCGACAAAGGAACCATTGCGATGTTGACTTGCTATGACATCGAATTTCCAGAAATTGTTCGAATGGCAAAGGCCAAGGGTGCTGATGTCATTTTCTGTCCTTCTTGCACCGATGATCGTCACGGATTTCATCGTGTCCGTTACACCAGTCATGCGAGAGCAATCGAAAATCAAGTCTATGTCGTCACCACTGGTACGGTAGGTTCCCTTCCTACGGTTGATTTTATGCGGGCAAATTTTGGGCAAGCGGCGGTGATTACACCGAACGACATCCCGTTTCCTCCACGCGGCATCTTGGTAGAAGGGGAAATCAACCATGATATGATTGTAACCGCTGATCTCGATTTAGAGCTGTTATATCAGGTTCGCGAAAGTGGTTCCGTCACTACGTGGCGTGATCGGCGCACGGATCTTTATCCGGACTGGAAATAAGATGTGACTAGCTGCTCTATGAGGAGGGTGAAGAATGTATCGAAAGGAGTTTTACGTCTTTGACCAAGATCGTCCTGTCCCAGCGGTAATCCGAAATTATGAAGAAAAGGACTTCCCTGGCTTAATCCGCATTCAACAGGAAAGTTTTCCTCCACCATTCCCGTCTGAATTATGGTGGAATACGGAACAGCTGAAAAATCATGTTACACTGTTTCCAGAGGGAGCCTTATGTGTTGAGGTGAATGGTGAAATTGCGGGGTCGATGACGGGACTTATTGTTGACTTTGATCCCAGCCATCCGGATCATACATGGGAAGAGATCACGGATAATGGATATATCCGTAACCATAACCCAAACGGGAATACGCTCTATGTTGTTGATATTGGCGTGCGTCCTGCCTACCGCAAATTAGGGCTGGGAAAATGGCTGATGTTATCCATGTATGAAGTGGTTGTTCATTTGGGATTAGAACGGCTGTTAGGCGGAGGGAGAATGCCTGGCTATCATAAAAAAGCTCATGAGATGACAGCGGAACAATATCTCGAAGCTGTAGTAAAAGGCGAATTGAAGGACCCTGTTATTACCTTCCTGCTCCGTTGCGGCCGTACACCTGTTAAAGTGGTGGCGAACTATTTAGAGGATGAAGAATCGTGCAATTATGCAGCACTGATGGAATGGAAAAATCCTTTTTATAGACCAAAATCTTAACAAGGAGAATGATGAAGATGGAATATCGCAGAATTACGAGTATTGAAGACCCTTTGTTTAAAAAAATGCACCAATTGATGCAAAATGTATTTCCTCCTGAAGAAGTATTAGCATTCGATTTATGGAAAGAGCCTCTGGAAGATCCGGGAATTCGTGTGTGTGTTGCTGTTCACGAAGGAGAGGTAGTAGGTGCGACAGAGTATCGCTATTATGAAGATTTAAATGTCGCAATGACAGATTTTACCATTATCGGCCAAGCAGGACTAGGGATCGGTCGATTTTTAGCCAAAAAGCGGTTAGAAGATTTGAACAACTGGGCTGCAGCAAATGGAAAGCAGTTATATGGCATGTTCGCCGAAATTTATGATCCTTATCGGGTAGAGCATTATGAATTTGGCGGGATTAAGCCGATGGATCCATATGTTCGTCGTGAGGTATTATCTCATTTGGGATATAAGCGGCTTGACTTCCCTTATGTCCATCCATCTTGGAACAATGATGGAGAAGCCGTAACTGGTCTTGATCTTTGTTTTCTTCCGATGGACGATAGCGTGAATGAACTTCCAGCAGATCTTGTTGTGAAGTTTTTGAAACGTTATTATTCTGTCTTATCGAATAAACCGAATTCTTGGTATGAAATGATTGAAAATCTGGAAGCGAAAGATACCGTCACACTATTACCGATTTAAACCCTATAGAAACGCAATGCTCATGAAACCTTAAAAAATTTTTCCGGATTTAGCGGCATCCTTTATTGTTTCTCTATCGAAAGCAGCAAGAATGCTATTCGGTATCTGAAAGATGAAGGATGCTTTATCTTAATAGCACATTACAACTAGAACTTATTTCAAAATTCGAATAAAGGAGAGAGGACTTTTACAGGATGGAGATGGAACTGTGGTATACAGAAAAACAAACTCTCGATCATGGAATCACAACCAAGATTCGTCGTACTTTACACCATGAAAAAACGGAATTTCAAACCCTTGATGTAATTGAAACAGTCCAATTTGGCAACATGCTTGTTTTAGATGGCATGGTAATGACTACCGATGTTGATGAGTTTGTATACCATGAAATGATTACCCATGTGGCGATGAATACCCATCCTAATCCGGAACATGTGCTTGTTGTTGGCGGTGGAGATGGGGGAGCCATTCGTGAGATTTTAAAATATCCTTCGGTAAAAACAGCTACTTTGGCAGAGATTGATGGCAAAGTGATCGAAGCTTCCAAAACTTATTTCCCCAAAATCGCGGGTGCTTTAGATGATCCACGCGTCAAAATTGAAGTAGTTGACGGAATTAAACATGTTGAAGAAAACAAAGGAAAATATGATGTGATTTTGGTGGATTCCACCGAGCCTGTGGGACCAGCTGTTGGCTTGTTCCAAAAGCCGTTTTATCAATCGATTTTTGAAGCACTAAAAGAAGACGGAATCATGGTTGCACAAACGGAATCTCCTTGGTTTAACCGTGATCTGATTCGTCGAGTATTTAAGGATATCTCTTCGCTCTTCCCAATTACGCGCCTTTATACTGCGAGCATTCCTACCTATCCAAGCGGGTTGTGGAGCTTTACGATTGGTTCTAAAAAGTATGATCCTATGGAAGTGGATGAGACGAGGTTCCATCAAGTTGATACCCGCTATTATCATCCGAGAATGCACAAAGCCCTTTTCCAGTTGCCTGTGTTCGTGCAAGAGTTGATCACTGTGGAGAGAAAATAAGTGCGCTTTGATGAGACATGCTCGGGAAACGTATATATTGATGCTAGCAGCGACTTAGAGCGGTCGCAAGCAGTTTTATGGAAAAATGATCTGAATGGGAATCGTGATGGTCACGAAGAAAAAAACCATTGAAGACATGTAGCCGGATGCTTGTTAGACCCACACTAAGAAGACAACAGACAAACATTCCAAAAACGTTTGAACCACCACGTATGTTTTCTCGGCGATCGCTGAAAACTAAGGAAGTCGTGGCGAAATGCGTCTCTACTCTTTTACTCTTTTAGAGCGAAAGGAGTGGTACCTATGTCGACAATAGGTATTGCTGCGGAAAACCGTCGGATCGACGCGCTTCTGCTTCGTGCACTCTACTTCGGTCCCAAATCTTACTGGGAGCTGATGCGGGCAGCGCAAGCCCAGACCCACCAGGTGCTGAAGGCCCTGCAGTCGCTCCTGGAGGGCGAACTGGTGGTCTACGACGGCGATCGCTTCGTGATCACCGAGGCGGGGCGTCAGCAGGCGGAAACTCTGAGTCTGGAACGGGTGGCCGAACAGCGTTGTGAGGCTTGCGCGGGTCGCGGCATCGTTCTGCGACCACCTTTCGACCGCGTCCTTGCGGCTTTCCAGGATATCGTGGCCGTGCGGCCCAAGGCGACGCCCGACTTTGACCAGGGATACGTGACGCCCGAGACCACCGTGCGACGGCTGGCCCTGATGGCCCAGCGGGGAGATCTGGTGGGGCGCGACATTCTGCTGCTGGGAGACGACGACCTCACGGGCATTGCGGCCGCGCTCTCGGGGCTGCCGCGGCGCATCTGCGTCCTGGATGTGGACGAGCGCATCATCACCTTCATTCGCGACGTGGCTCGGGACCGTGGTTGGGACCACGTTCACGCCGAAGTTTACGACGCGCGGGATGGACTGCCGTCCCACTTCCGTGGCCAGTTTGATGTGTTCTTCACGGACCCGGTCGACACCATCAAGGGCCTCCTGCTCTTCCTGAGCCGTTGCACAGAGGGGCTGCGTGGGCCCGGTGCCGCGGGCTACTTTGGCCTCTCTTACCTGGAGGCCTCTTGGCGGAAGTGGCGGCATATCCAGCAGGGCATTCTCGACATGGGCTATGCCATCACTGACATGCTGGGCGCCTTCCAGGACTACCTGTTGGAGGACATTGTGGCCCTAGACTGGGCACGCATGGCACCGGTGCCGGTCAAGGAGCCCGATATCCCCTTCTACGTCAGCACCGTCTACCGCCTGGAGCTGGTCGAGGAGCCTCAGCCCCTCTTTTTCGGCCGAGTGGAGCTTGGGCAGGACCTCTACTACGACGAAGAGTTCTGCGTTCCCCTGCAAGAATAGCCTCCAAAGGCTGCGCGCCCCCGGTAGCGGGTGTTCCCGCCGCCGGGGGCGCTTGCGTTCGGGCGCCGTTTTCCGACACCCACAACAAGGAGCTGCGTTCTTCAAGGTTAATGAATGAACCTTATCACAGGCTTTTACTGATGTATTATGGCAGGCAACAGACTTTTTAAAGTACTTGGATGAAAGGTTAATCTCCGCTGACTAATTGGGAGAGAGATCCTAAAAGTTATTCCCGGGATGAGCTCCTTCTTTTTACAGGTGAGTTCGTACTTGCTGTTGTACAATGTCCCTTAGTTTCTGCGTATACGTTGTAGGTTAGTGTTAACAACATAATATGTTTTACTATCCCATTTCCAAAAGTATGACTTCAAAGATAAGATGTTTATGGATACAACTTCACACATGAAGATATGATCATCTCCATTCTAAACCTCTCTCGTTGTGTAATTCCATAGTTACTTAAGGGAGTGATCATCGATTTTGAAAGAGTTCTGACAAAAGATCGTTCCAACTGTAACCGATTTTATTTGCATCCTTTAAGAATGCAGGTGATGATGGAGGTACCGCTGATCGAGGGAGAGCGATCTTATGTATACGCAGAGAATGATGATGATCAAACTGTTGGAAATGGTTGATACTATATGATCACACATGGTTGGCATTGGCATGAATCCAATCTCCCGCTCAAAAATCAGTTCATAAAAAGACCGCAAAGCGTTTTTTAAGGAAAGCTCTGCGGTCTTTTCCCCTTTCCCCCGTGGTTTTTAAGTTGAAAATTCAGTTTGAATAGTTTAAAATTTTAAATGGTTTAAGATTGTCTGCGCAAGAGTCCTTATACTCTATTCCAGATTGGCATGTCTTTTAAACATGGTATTGGAGTCCAATCCTTTTTTCTCCATACATCTTAATATGATAGCATCATAGAATAGTAAGAGGGTTTGCTCAAATAGTGATCCCATCGGCTGTATGGTTTTGTATCCATTGTCTGATTGGTCTTTAGGTGAGCCAGGTAATTTGACCGTGATATCAGCTAATTGTCCAATGGTCGATTCAGGGGAAATGGTCACTAACGCTATTGTTGCACCTAATCTTTTGGCTTTTTCGGCCATGGAAACTAAACTTCTCGTTTCCCCTGAACCCGATCCGATGATCAAAATGTCATCTTGTTCTAGGTTAGGGGTTATGGTTTCGCCTACTACATAAGCGTCTAACCCCATGTGCATCATTCGCATCGCAAAAGATTTGGACATAAATCCAGATCTACCTGCGCCGGCTACAAAAATTTTCTTTGATTCGAGAATCGCATTTACCAATTTTTCAGCTTCTTCATCAGCGATGAAATCGACTGTCCGATTTAACTCTTTTATGATTTCACCTAAATATTGCGTAGTCTGCATAATTTCATTCACCTTGTTGGATCATTTTTTTCATTTCAGCAGCTACAGCTCGTTTATCTTCTTGACCAGTAATACCGCCACCTACAATGATAAGATCAGGTTTTGCTTTAATGACTTCAGGCAATGTGTTTAATTTAATGCCGCCTGCGATCGCAGTTTTTGCGTTTTTCACGACACGTTTGATTGTTGCAAGGTCTTCAAGAGAGTTTTTTCCGACTGCTTGAAGATCATAACCTGTGTGTACACAAATATAGTCGACTCCAAACTCATCTACTTCTTTCGCTCGTTCTTCTAAATTCTTCACCCCGATCATGTCCACCAAGATTTTTTTGCCTTGTTTTTTAGCTTCTTCCACGGCGCCTTTGATGGACAAATCTTCAGCAACTCCAAGTATAGTGATAATGTCAGCACCAGCTTCGGATGCTTTCATGACTTCATATGCGGCTGCATCCATGATTTTTAAGTCTGCCAATACTTTTAAGTGAGGGAATTCTTGTTTGATTTCCTTTACGGCTCTAAGACCTTCATTAATAATAACTGGAGTGCCGATTTCTACAATATCAACATACTCCTCGACCTCTTTTACCAGCTCTTTCGCTTCTGGAATGTTTACAAGATCCAATGCTAATTGTAATTCCATGAATTCTTCACCCCTCAAAAAATTTATTGTTGGTTGTATAAGTAGTAGTATTTTTTGTGTTTTTATCTCTTACACACTGATGAGTATACTATGTATGATTTATCTTTAGAAGTACGCACTTTATTTTTACATAGTGTCAAAAAATATACTATTGGTTATGATTTATACTCTTTTACTTTTTCATGTAACTTGGAAGAGAGTCTCCCGTTTCTAACCAAAACGAAAGCGAGAGAAGAATGCCGATGAGGCGGGATTTTACTTGAGTTGATGTAACCTTATTTGAAATGGCCAAAAATACATAAAAAAAGTAAGGGGATGGGGGAAGAGGATTGGACATGTTATCAATTGCGGTTGTATCTAACAAAAGAACAAGAACAGTTCATTATATAAAAAAGAGCTATCTCATCTTTAAGAGACAGCCCCAGAACGCCGAATGTAAAATTATATTAATTGTTGAAAAAAAGAGTTTTATTATTTTATTGATCTTCTAACGTTAAAACAACCCGTCCGTTAATTTCACCTTTTAGCATTCTGTCAAATACTTCATTAATTTTTTCAAGAGGTTGCACTTCAATAATGGTTTTTACTTTACCTTCCGCAGCGAATTGGAGAGCTTCTTGCAAGTCCTTCCGTGTACCGACAATAGAGCCAATAATTTTAATTCCGTTTAGTACGGTATCAAAAATTGGAATAGGCATTTCTTCCGGCGGCAATCCGACAAGAACGCACGTACCGCCTCTGCGAATAGAATTGTACGCAGATTTAAAGGCTGGTTTAGATACAGCTGTTACAACTGCCGCGTGAACTCCGCCAACTTTCTCTTTCATAAATTGCGCCGCATCTTCTTTCATAGGGTTTACAACAAGATCAGCGCCAAGCTCTTTTGCAAGTTTAAGTTTTTCATCGCCGATATCCACTGCAACGACATTAAGTCCCATCGCTTTAGCGTATTGAACGGCAACGTGCCCAAGGCCGCCGATACCGTAGATCGCTACCCATTCTCCAGGTTTTGTACCTGTTACTTTTAACGCTTTATAGGTAGTAACTCCGGCACAGAAAATTGGAGCAGCTTCTTCAAACGATAAGTTGTCAGGAATTTTGACCACATAGTCTGCCGCAGCTCTACAATATTCTGCATACCCCCCATCGACTGAGTAGCCAGCGTTTTCTTGGTGCTCGCATAATGTTTCTTGTCCGCTTAAACAATATTCACAATGTCCGCAAGCAGAATATAACCAAGGAATTCCAACGCGGTCGCCCACTTTTAAATGGGTAACACCCGGACCTACTTCTTCGATAATCCCAACTCCTTCATGACCAGGGATTAAAGGAAGTTTTGGTTTTACTGGCCAATCACCGTGAGCGGCATGCAAGTCCGTATGGCATACACCGCATGCTTTAATGCGGACTAATACTTCTCCATATGAAATGGTTGTTTTTTTCACCTCTTTTATTTTTAATGGTTCCTTAAATTGTTCCACTACAGCAGCTTTCATAACTATTCCCCTCCCATGTGCTTTCCAACAGGAAATCCTTCGTAAATTATCATAAGAGATTTGGCTTTTTGCATAAAGCTACAGTACGACAAGTTCAAAAAGCTTTCGAAAATGTTTGTCTAAAATATTAATATTTATATAAAGTATCAACAGTAGTGAAATAATATATTATTCTCCAATAGCTTTAAAACGTGTTTTAATAATGCGGCATTTCATTTATGTGATAATTGGAGTCATCGCCATACACAAAAAAACTTGCAACAAATTGTTGCAAGTCAAGGAAAGAGAGGGCACCTTTTGCTATACGTGCAAAAGGTTGAGGAACTTGGATCAGAAGCAGCATGTATTTTTATCATAGCGGCTATATACAGACAGCTCAACAAATATGTCAGAAAATATTACATGGAATTTACATAGTGATGAAGAATGCTCTGTTTTCCGCAGTTTTCTACCCGTTGACAATCTTTCCGCCATTTACATGTATCATTTGCCCCGTAATATAGGATGACTCCTCGCTTGCTAAAAAGACGTAGCTTGGGGCGACTTCGCCCGGCTGTCCCGGCCGTTTCATCGGGGTGTTGGAGCCGAAGGTGGCGACTTGGTCGCTTGTGAATGTCGATGGAATCAGCGGCGTCCAAATCGGTCCCGGCGCGACGCCATTGACGCGGATGCCTTGCCCGGCAAGCGATTTTGCCAGCGAACGCGTAAAGGCGACGATCGCGCCTTTTGTGGCCGAATAGTCAATCAACTGCTCATTGCCTTCGTAAGCGGTGATCGACGCCGTATTAATAATAGAGCTGCCCTTTTGCAAGTACGGAAGCGCCGCTTTTGTCAAATAAAAATAGCCGAAGACGTTCGTGCGGAATGTTTTTTCCAGCTGCTGTGACGTGATGTTGAGCAGACTTTTTTGCGGATGCTGCTCGGCGGCGTTGTTGACAACGATGTCTAGTTTGCCAAATTGGTCGATCGTTTGTTTGACCGCCTGCTTGCAAAAGTTTTCATCGCCGACATCGCCAGCGATCAGCAAGCATGTTTTTCCTTCCTGCTCGACAAGCCGTTTTGTCTCTTCCGCGTCTTCATGTTCGTTTAAATAAATAATCGCTACATCCGCGCCTTCTTTGGCGAAGTGAATCGCGACCGCCCGGCCGATGCCGCTGTCGCCGCCGCTAATGATGGCGACTTTATTCTGCAGCTTCCCGCTTCCTTTATACGTTTCGCTGATCGAGACCGGCTGCGGGTTCATTTCCGTTTGCAGTCCGGGCTGGCGGTTTTGGTGCTGCGGCGGCAGCGTTGCTTGTTGTTTTGTGACCATCTTTCATTCCTCCCTGCGCATCATTTGTCACCGTTAGTATGGGATGAGGGGAGGGAAATATGTAATGTGAATTAACAGTCATCAAAATACTGTTTTCTTTACTTGTTTATATGGTAAAGATATAATAATAAGTAAAGGAAATGGGAGGGGATAGGATGACATCAACCCCAGATAAAATGAAGACATATGTTTATTCCTCGACGCTGTCTTCAAAAAACCAAGTAACGATTCCGATGAAAGTGCGGGAAGTACTTGGTGCAGAACCGGGTGATCAAGTAATGTTTGTTTATGGAGAAAATCGAGAGGTGACGTTGAAGGTTAGAAAGAAAAATTCGCTGCTATCATTATTTGGCAGCATGCCGCCAAAAGGAGATAAAAGTGCACTGGATTGGGACAAGATTCGGAAACAGGCGAGGAAAGAACGGATTTCTAGCAGATGGAAGAAAGAAGATGACACATGTACATTTTAGATGCAAACGTCATTGTTCGATTTTTGGCTAATGATGATGAAATACAATCACCGATTGCCTACCGAATATTTGAAAAAGCTGTAAATGAAGAATTGACGCTTGTATTACAAAAGAGAAGGCGTGAAAGCCCCACTTCTTTAGAGGTGGGATGAAACGCCTTTATTTTTTCAATCATTCATTTTTGTTGGATTTTGTTGATACAATTGATACAATCAACGTATGAGACAAGAATACCGCAAAACCATCCTTTCTCTCCTCAACTACCACTTTGTTTTCTGCCCGCGCTATCGAAGAAAGATATGAACAGGTCCAGTGGAAATTCGGTTTAAAGAACTTGTCCAAGAGATTGGTTCCGAACATCATTGGAACATCCTTGCCATGGAAGTGATGCCAGACCATTGCCATTTGTTCTTCAACTGCCTTCCTACGGATTCTCCATCAGGCATCATGTTCAAAGTGAAAGGAGTGACTTCTCAGATTTTAAGGCAAGAATTCCCCCATCTCGCTCATTTGCCTAGTCTATGGACACGTTCCTTCTTTGTTAGCACCGCAGGAAATGTATCCATTGAAACCATCCAACGATAGGTGGAAGAACAAAAAAGAAGGGGGTGAAACGGTGCAGGTATTAACGATTAAAATTCGATTCTTTCCAGATACCCCTAAACTTCTTCGTCAGTTGTGCAGAGAATATATCCATACCGTAAATGCTTTAATCGAACGAGCCGAGAAAGAAGGTTCTTTCCCGAAAGTAACGACAAAAGATGTGGACGCCCATCTTCCTTCGGCTGTTCTGAATCAAGCGATTCGTGATGCGAAAAGTGTATCAAAGAAGATGAAAAAAGAAGGGAAGCGCCCCATCCTCAAAAAACCTGTATATTTCGTCAATAATCAAAACTATACCATTGGCGAGCAAATGATCGCATTTCCGATTATGTTGGATGGAAAAACGAAAAAAACAAGATTTCAAGCGATCGTGACAGAGCGGGATAAAAACCTGATCCAACATGCCAAACTTGGGCTGATGCGCATTGTGGAAAAGGCAGGAAAGTGGTATGCACAAGTTTCGTTAAGCATCCCTGTGACCGAAAAGAAAAATGAAAAGGTCATGGGTGTGGATCTCGGACTAAAAGTTCCTGCGGTAGCGGTGACTTCGAATGGAAAAACTCGTTTCTTCGGAAATGGAAGGCAAAACAAATATATTCGCCGTAAATATCAGCAAAGAAGAAGAAAGTTAGGGAAACTCAAGAAGTTGTCCGCTATTCGCAAAATGAACAATAAAGAGCAGCGCATAATGAAAGACATCAACCACAAAATCAGCCGCCAGATTGTCAACATGGCCATCAAGGAAGAGGTTTCGGTTATGAAACTGGAAAAGCTGACGAACATTCGTCAGACGGCAAGAACAAGCCGTAAAAACGAAAAGCACTTGCATACATGGAGTTTTTATCAGCTTTCCAAGTTTATTGAATACAAAGCTAAGTTAGCTGGAATTTCGGTCGTGTATGTGGACCCGAAATACACCTCTCAACATTGTCCGCAATGCGGAACAAAAAATAAAGCCAGAGACCGCAAGTATGTATGTAGGTGTGGGTACGTCACGCATCGGGATCGAGTGGGTGCGTGGAATATCATGAAAGCACCTGTGGCAGATGGAGTAGCGTAAGCGAAAGTCTGCCAGCCTACGGAGCTATAGGCTCTGCCGTAGGACGGGGCGATGGCACACCCCTGAACTTGGGGGAACTACGGATACCAGAAATGGACTTCCGACTACCACCCAAGAATCCCACGACTTTAGTCGTGCGGAGTGTCAAATGGAATGAAAAAGATTTCAAAAAGTTAGAAGGAGAATATTATTTACCTGATCACATTGCATAAAAAGCTGGCCGTTTTGGCCAGCTTTTTTACAACACGTTGAAATAGCGCGCTTCTGGATGGGCGAAGACGATCGCGGAGACGGAGGCTTCCGGCTCCATCATATATCCGTCCGTTAAATGGATGCCGATTTCTTCCGGACGCAGAAGACGAAACAGCTTTTCTTGGTCTTCTAAGTTCGGACAGGCCGGGTAGCCGAACGAGTAGCGCTGCCCTTGGTATTTGGCGGCAAAGCGCTCTTCCATCGTAAAATCCGGGTCATCCGGAAAGCCCCAGCGGTCGCGCATAATTTGGTGAATGCGTTCCGCAAATCCTTCCGCGATTTCGAGCGCCAATGCCTGAATCGCATGGCTTTTTAAAAATTCGCCGCTTTCTTTCCACTGTTGCGCCAGTTCGCGGATGCCTTTGCCGGCGGTGACGGCGAAAAAGCCGACGTAGTCGATTTGCCCGCTGTCTATTGGTTTTACGTAATCGGCGAGGCAAAGATACGGGGCCCGCGGCTGTCTCGGAAATTCAAATGTTTCGATCACCGTCTTCTTGTCTTCCGGAGAATAAATGTAAATGCGGTTTCCATCGCTTTGCGCCGGGAAAAATTGATAGACAGCCGCTGGCGTGATCCATTGTTCTTGCTGGGCTTGTTGAAGCAGGTCATCGACGACTTGCTTTAACATAAGCGCTTTTTCATCTTTTTCTTCCAAAAGCCGCTTCACTTTTCCTTTTAATCCGAGATGGTGTCCGAGCACCATTTGCCAATTGACATACGGAATAATATGAGACAGCGGAATCTCTTTTAAGATGTGGCGCTCCAAATCGGTTGGGACAAATACCGGCACGTCCATAGAAACATTGGATTTCGCTGCCGTGGCGGCAGGTGCGGCTTGTTCCCGTTCTACTTCCCGTTTTTCTGTCTTTGTATATTCGATTTCGTGCTGCTGGATCTGGTTGGCGAGCGCCAGCCCTTCCATGGCGTCTTTGGCGTATAGGACAATCCCATCGTATTCCGGAGCGATTTTGTTTTCCGTAAATTTGCGCGTCAGCGCCGCGCCGCCGACTAAAATCGGCGTCGAAATGCCCGCCTGCCGCAAATCTTGCGCGGTGACGACCATTTGCTGCGCCGATTTGACGAGCAGTCCGGATAAGCCGATGATATCCGGCTTTTCCGCCTGAACGGCTGCAATGAGCTGCTGCGGCGCCACTTTAATGCCTAAGTCAATGACGTGAAAGCCGTTGTTGCTTAAAATAATGTCGACCAAGTTTTTGCCGATGTCATGTACATCGCCTTTCACGGTGGCGAGAAGCACTTTTCCTTTTGTGCTGCTTTCTTTTTTCTCCATGTATGGCTCTAAAAAGGCGACCGCCGCTTTCATCACTTCCGCGCTTTGCAATACTTCGGCGACGATGAGCTGGTTGTTGTTAAAGAGCCGGCCGACTTCGTCCATTCCGGCCATCAGCGGGCCGTTAATAATGGCAAGCGGGTCGGGATAAACTTGCAGTGCCTGTTCCAAATCGGCAAACAATCCTTCTTTCGTGCCTTCGACGACATAGTTGGCGAGCCGCTCTTCTAAGCTAAGCTCTGTTTTTGCTTTTTTTGGCTCCTTTGTTTTGTCGCGGTAAAATTGGATAAACGTATTTAATGTTTCATCGTTGGTGTTAAACAGCAGTTCTTCCGCTAAACGGACTTCTTCTTCCGGAATCGAGGCGAAGCGCTCCAATTTTTCCGTGTTGACGATCGCGTAATCAAGCCCAGCCTGTGTGCAATGATATAAAAAGACAGAGTTTAAAATTTCGCGTCCGACCGGCGGAAGCCCGAACGAGACGTTGCTAATGCCGAGCATCGTTAGACAGTGGGGCAGCCGCTCTTTAATAAGGCGGATGCCTTCGATCGTTTCTTTAGCGGAGCCGATGTATTGTTCATCGCCGGTGCCGACCGGGAACACAAGCGGGTCGAAAATAATGTCATGCGGGGACACCCCGTATTTGTTGACAAGCAGGTCATACGAGCGCAAAGCGATTTCCAGCTTCCGTTCGGCACGAATCGCCATTCCTTGTTCATCAATCGTGCCGACGACAACGGCGGCGCCGTATTTGTGAATGAGCGGAACGACTTTTTCAAACCGTTCTTCGCCGTCTTCCAAGTTAATCGAGTTAATGATTGCTTTCCCTTGCGAATAGGTGAGCGCCCGTTCAATCACGCGTTCATCGGTCGAATCAATGACAAGCGGCACTTTTACTTTTTTGATCACTTGTTGGATAAACTTTTCCATATCTTCTTGTTCGTTTCTGTCTGGGTCAGCTAAGCAAATGTCGATGACGTGTGCGCCGTTTTTCACTTGCGCGCGGGCGATTTCCGCGGCTTCTTCGTATTTTCCTTCGGCGATGAGCCGTTTAAATTTGCGCGAGCCGATTACGTTCGTCCGCTCTCCGACAAACAAAGGACGCATTGTTTCGTCATAAATAAGCGGATCGATGCCGGAGACGGCATGAACGCCAAAAGACTTCGGAATCGGCCGTGGCGGAATATCCCGGACCGCTTCGGCGATGGCGCGAATATGTTCCGGCGTTGTCCCGCAGCAGCCGCCGACGATGTTGATCCAGCCTTTTTCGGCAAAACGCTGGATTTTTTTCGCCAGCATTTCCGGCGTCTCATGGTAATGTCCTTCCTCATCAGGAAGCCCGGCGTTCGGATAGCAGCTGACAGCGGTATTCGCTAAGGAAGCGAGCGAGCGCAAATGGTCGGTCATAAACTCCGGACCGGTCGCGCAGTTTAATCCGACCGCAAACGGCTTCATATGCTGAACGGAGATGAAAAACGATTCAATCGTCTGTCCGGCCAGCGTCGTTCCCATCGGTTCAATCGTTCCGGAAATCATAATCGGGACTTTTTTTCCGACGCGTTCGAACGCTCTCGTAATCCCGATAAAGCCGGCCTTGACGTTTAACGTGTCTTGGCACGTTTCTAACAAAAGCAAGTCGACGCCGCCAAGCAATAGCCCGCGTGCTTGTTCTTCATAGGCGGCGACTAATTGTTCAAACGTCACACCGCCGGTGACGGACAACGTTTTTGTCGTCGGCCCCATCGAACCGGCGACAAAGCGCGGCCATTCGGGAGTCGAGTAGGCATCGGCGGCTTTGCGGGCAAGCCTAGCCGCTTCGATATTTAATTCGAGCGCTAAATGGCCAAGCTGATATTCATCCAACACGATGCTTGTCGCACCGAACGTGTTTGTTTCGATAATATCCGCTCCAGCCTGCAAGTACGCTTCATGAATGCGCTCGATCACATGAGGGGCGGTGAGCGTCAAATATTCGTTGCATCCTTCGTATGGTTCGCCGCCGAAATCATCGGACGAGAGCTTTGCGCTTTGAATCATCGTTCCCATTGCGCCGTCAATGACGAGAATCTTTTTTTTAAGCTGTTGCTCGAGTGTTGCGTTAGCCATGGAGCACCTTCCTTTCTTGCGCGGCTTTTTCTTTTTCGTGAATATAGCGGACGAGTTCGGCCGTCATTTCATAGCGTAAAAACGGCGTAATGAGGTAGATGCCGTTAAATAAGTCAAAAGCGGCGTCAATGAGCGATTTGGCGATCGCAATTCCTTCGCGAGCCGATTGTACCGGGTCGTTGGCGCATGCCGCCATGCGCAAGCGGATTTCTTCCGACAGCGTGATGCCCGGCACTTCATGGTGAAGGAAATCGGCGTTGCGCGCGCTCACTAGCGGCATAATGCCGATGTAAATCGGCGTCTCAAGATGCTTCGTCGCTTCGTACACTTCCTCGATTTGCCGTTCGGAATAAAGCGGCTGGGTAATAAAATAGTGGGCGCCGCATTGAATTTTTTTCTCTAAGCGTTCTACGGCCTTATCCAAATGGCGGACGTTCGGGTTAAAGGCCGCGGCGATCGAAAAATTCGTTTTTTGACCGAGCGGTTTTCCTGAATACGACAGCCCTTCATTAAACTGGCGAATGAGCCGAATCAAGTCAAAAGACGATAAGTCGTAGACCGATGTCGCTCCAGGAAAATCGCCGATTTTCGATGGATCGCCGGTAATGGCGAGCACATCGGTGATGCCAAGCGTATGCAAGCCCATCAGGTGCGACTGCAGCCCGATCAAGTTGCGGTCGCGGCAGGTGATATGAATAAGCGGGCGGATGCCAAGATGCTCTTTGACGATGGAGCCGAGCGCCATGTTGCTGATCCGTGGTGTAGCCAGCGAGTTGTCAGCCAGTGTCAGCGCATCAATATTCGCTTCTTTCAGCGCTTTGGCACCTTCTAAAAATTTGGCGATTCCTAATTTTTTCGGCGGATCGAGCTCGACGATTACCGAACGCCGCTTGCGTACGATGTCTTGCAGCGGCGGGACGGCATTTGGTTCGTTCGATTGAAGGGAAATGGAAATATGGCGCCGCTTCACCGTTTTCGTTTGCACCGGCGTCCGATCGGTTAAGGCGCCCGCCATCGCTTCGATATGTTTCGGCGTCGTGCCGCAGCAGCCGCCAATCAGGCGCACGCCTTGCTCACGGAAGGCGAGCGCTGTTTCTTTAAAATAATCGGTGTTTGTTTCATAGACAAGCCGTCCGTCGCGATAATCCGGCAGGCTCGCGTTCGGATACGCGGAAAGAAACGCTCTGTTTGGCAGCGGCACTTCCTCCAGCGAGCGGATCATATGGTACGGGCCGAGGCGGCAGTTCAGCCCGACGACATCGGCTCCCAGCTGCTCCAAGCGCGCCAACGCTTCAGCAAGCGGAGTGCCGTCTTGCAAAACGCCGACTTCGTGGAGGGAGACGTGCGCGATAATCGGTTTATCCGTTTCTTTGCGCGCGATCGCAAGAACCGTCTCTAATTCTTCTAAATCGTAATACGTCTCGAGCAACAAGCCGTCGACGTCTTCATTTAACAGCACAAACAATTGCTCGCGAAACGTCCGCTTTACCTCTTCGATGGAAACGGCGCTTTTATTGATGCTGCGCAATCCGCCGATCGTTCCAAGCACGTAGGCTTTATTTCCCGCCGCCTGTTTGGCGAGCCTTGCCGCCGCGCGGTTTATCGCCGGCACTTCGTCTTCGAGTCCATAGCGGGCGAGTTTGACGTAGTTGGCGCCGTATGTATTCGTTTGAATGACCTCGGCACCCGCGGCGATATATGCTTCATGAATATGAAGGATGTCTTCCGGTTTCGATAAGTTTAGTTCTTCAAAACATCGGTCGACGCCGTGCGAGTATAATAGCGTTCCCATCGCGCCATCGGCGATAAGGATGCGTTCTTTTAAGTCTTGCAAAAGCCCCACGCTCATTCCCCCGTTCTATGAAAATGGTAAAAGAAAAAAGCCTTCTATAAGAAGAAGACTTTTTATGTATCGTCTCTTCTTATCTTCCAGGCGTTTTGCCTGTCTGGATTTAGCACCTTGACATCCGTCAGGTTGCTGAGGGTTCACCGGGCCAGTCCCTCCCCCTCTCTTGATAAGAAATTCGCTATGAAGTTGTAGCCAAACGTTTATAGTTAATATATAATGTAAAGCATTTTCTGAAAATATTCAATATAATAAAATCGTTTTCAAGAAAATATTCCATCCTCAATAGAAAAAAGCATTAATGCATGAACCTCTCCCACCTACACTCTGTTTAGAGGTGGGAGACTTCTCGGTGGACATGTTAAAAAGCAGTGTTGTTCACTATAGTGAATGTATATAATTGGAATCAATGACTAGGTAGTAGTGGCATTCTTCCTCCCCGATATTGATGAAACGATGTTCTATATCGGCTTCGTAGTATATCGAATCTCCTTCTTCCAAGTCATATGATTGGGTTCCCAGCACGACTCTTAACTTTCCTTTAGCTACAGAGATATACTCTTTTACTCCTTTTTTATGCTTTGGAAAAACACCCGACTCTTGTTTTGGCGGGATCCGGTTGAAAACAAACTCAATCCCTTTTGACGGAAAAGAAGGGGACAAAAGATGGCGTTCAAAGCCGCTCCGTTCGTCTTTATATACGTATCGCTCATCTTTTCTAATGATAATGACTTCGCTTTGATCATCTTCCCCTAATAATTGTGAAAGAGTCATATCTAACCCTTCAGCGATCTGGCAAGCTACCTGAATGGTCGGGTTTTTTTCTCCTCTCTCGATTTGCGACAGCATGGAGCGGCTAACTCCGCAGCGCTCTGATAACGCCTGTAGCGAAAGAGATTTACGCTTTCTAGCTTCTCGTACGTTTTTTCCAAAATTCATGACTGTCTTCCTCCTTTCTTCATATATTACACTATAGTGGAAATTTTGTCTTGACTTACAGTTTTTTGTAGAGAATAATTATATATATCCACTATAGTGGATAAAAGGGGAGAGGGGGATGTTTTATGCATGATGCGATTCATTTCTTATTAGCAGGATTGCCTATTTTATTCGCTCTCATTTGCTTGGTTTGGCTGAAAATGCCGGCGCTGTATACCGCTGTCTGTTCGTATGGATTGGCTTTCGCATTGGCCTTTTTTTCTTTTGATGCGTCGGTGCAGGATTTGCTTCATTCCTCGATTCACGGAATGTTGTTGTCGGTGACGGTCATTTATGTATTAGTGTTTGGGCTGCTTTTGTACAACTTGCTGAATGAAAGCGGAGCGATGAATATTATTGCTTATGGTTTATTCCGCTTTTGCCATTCACCGGCAGAGCAAGGACTGCTTATTTCTGCCGCTTTAGGTCCTTTCCTGGAAGCGGTCAGCGGATTTGGCATTGCTGTCGTGATCGCTGCCCCATTATATCTTTCGCTCGGATTTTCAGCGAAGAAGACAATGATGTTATCGTTATTGACGCAGTCGGCTGTGCCGTGGGGAGCGCTTGCCATCGGTACGGTCATTAATGCGGAGTTGTCTCGAGTTCCATTGCATCAACTGGGGGAGTATAGCGCGATGGCAAGCATCCCGCTTTATATATTTTATACATTCATTGTCGTGGCGGTTAGCGGCGGAAAAAAGTCGGTCAAACAGCATCTCGATTCCATTTTTCTCGTTTCTTCTGTGTTATCGCTCGTTACATGGGCGACAAGCGCGTATGTATCTACAGAGCTGGCTGGTGTATTGGCAGGGGGTGCCGCTGGTTGTGTGCTCATTGCCTATTGGAAATTAAAGTCGTTTATAAGCAACAGGGAGATCGAGACTTTTGCGAGCCATGTACAGATGTTGAAAGGAAACTTTTATAAGGCGGTAGTACCGTACGCTGTTTTGACAGTGTATATATTTGTTTCTCATTTTTCTGCTGCGTGCAAGCGGATTGTTACGGATGCGCTAGTTATTCAATTGCCGGAATATCGTTTTCATCTGGAGCTTTTGTATAGTCCTGGATTTGCCTTGTTTATTGCTTCGCTCATAGCAGTGTGGCTATATCAAATCAATGTTGCGCGGTTGGCAGTCTGCATCAAGAAAACGTTGAGGCAAGTGTATCCAGCGGGAATGGCGACGATGGGCTTTATCGCAATGTCGAGCGTGATGGAAGGATCGGGAATGACTCATTTCCTGGCCGCCCATATTGCCGCGTTAGTAGGTTCGTGGTTTATCATCGCCTCTCCGCTCATCGGCGCGATCGGCGGATTCATGAGTGGCAGCAACAGCGCGGCGAACGCCATGTTTTCCCATTTTCAAAGCACGATGGCCGAGCAGCTGCATCATCCAGCGCTATTATATGCCACCGCACAAAACGTCTCCGCCTCGAACATGACCATGGCATCTCCATCGAGAATCGCTTTAGCGGCCTCCATCACGAACCGGTCTGGACAGGAAGGGCAATTTGTGCGGGACATTCTTCCGATTGCTTTTGCTGCTTTGCTGATCATTATGTCTAGTATTGTTGGGTTAGGTTTTTTCTTTGAATAATTGCTTCTAAAACTTAATGTGAAAATAGAGGAAAAGAGCATGAAAAAAGATGCAACGGGCGCTTAGTGCCCGTTGCATCTTTTTATCGGTAGTTGACAAATTGCACATCAATCGGCAGGTCAGCTTCGCGAATTGCGGCGATGACCTTTTGCAAGTCATCTTTGCTTTTGCCGCTGACGCGGATTTGATCGTCCTGTACTTGGCTTTTCACTTTCAGGCCGGTGTTTTTAATGATCGTGTTGATTTTTTTCGCGTTTTCCTTGTCGATGCCTTGCACAAGTTTGGCGCGTTGGCGCACCGTCCCCCCAGAAGCCGGCTCAATTTTGCCGTATTGAATGTTTTTCGTCGGCACGCCTCGTCTAATGAGCTTGCCAATTAGCACGTCCTTGAGCTGTTCCAATTTAAACTCATCGTCGGAAATGAGAACGAGTTCATCTTTGTCTAGCGAAATGTCGCTTTTGCTGCCTTTAAAGTCATAGCGGTTTTTAATTTCTTTCAGTGCGATGTTGATCGCATTGGTGACTTCCGATAAGTCGACTTTCGATACAATATCAAAGGAACTTTCTTTCGACATACACGACCTCCAGCATTCTTCGTTATTTAGTTTTATTATAGTAAAATGTGGCAAGGGGCACAACAAGAAAAGGAGGGATGGAGCCGAGTATCCTTGTGATGCAGGGAAAATGATGTTTTGCGCGGAGCTGTCAATTGGAGTGGGGAATAATAAGCGTGAAAATATAGATAAAGGAAGAGGTTGCAATGAAACGATTAATCGCTGGAGAAATCATGACATTAATGGTAAAACGGAAAACGCCGTTTGGCTACTTTTTAACGAACGGCACGGAAGAAGTGCTGCTGCATAAAAGCGAAGCGAACGAAACGCTTGCGGTGGACGACGAGGCAACGGTATTTTTATATCATGATCACGACGGGCGGCTGTGCGCCACCATGAAAATGCCGAAAATCACGAACAATCGCTACGACTGGGTCGAAGTGGTGGACGTCGTTCCGAAATTGGGTGTCTTTGTCGATATTGGCATCTCCAAAGATGTGCTTGTGTCCATCGATGATTTGCCGTCGCTCCGCTCGCTATGGCCGCAGCGCGGGGATCAATTATATTGTTCGCTAAAAACGGATAAACGCGGACGGCTGCTTGCTAAACTAGCGGATGATGAAACGATGAAACAAATCGCCGTGAAAGCGCCGGAATCAGCGTTCAATCAAAACATTCGCGGCCGCGTCTACCGTGTGATTAAGGTCGGAGCGTTTCTTATCTCCGATGTCGGCTATCTCGGTTTTGTCCATGAATCGCAGTGGCGCCGCGAACCACGCCTTGGTGAAGCGGTGGAAGGGAGAATCATCGCCGTGAAAGAGGACGGGACGGTCAATGTCTCCTTACTGCCGCGCAAGCATGAAAGCATCGACGAAGACGCGGCGGCCATTTATGCGTACTTAGAAAGCCGCGGCGGAGCGATGCCATATCACGACAAAAGCGATCCCGATGATATCCAAGCGCGCTTTCATATGAGCAAAGCTGCATTTAAACGGGCATTAGGCCGTTTGATGAAGGAAGGAAAAGTATATCAAGAAAATGGTTGGACGTATAAGAAGGAATAAAGAGGGCAGAGCCAGTCCGGCTTTGCTTTTTTTCTGCCAAAAAACTTAACAAATACCGAACCGTGCCGATAAACAATAATGGACACCATGAAAGAAGGAGACGAACCATGAAACAGCAAAGACGTATATGGCATCTTGTTATCGCGCTATTGGCTATGTTTACGATGATGTCTGGCTGTTCGACGGAAGAGGCAATAACGAAAAAGGATAGAATCAAAGTTGGGATTATGTTGTCGGACGTCGGACTAGGAGATCAATCGTTTAGCGACTCCGCGTTTCACGGATTAATGAAAGCGCGAGATGAACTAGGCATTATTTTTGATTACCGGGAATTGAAAGATACGAAAACGTATGAACAAGGCTTAAAGGAGCTTATTGAAGACGGCAATGATATCGTCATCGGCCTTGGCTTCATGGTACAAAAAGATTTGGAAAAAGTGGCGAAACAATATCCGAAGCAGCGTTTTATTTTAGTTGACGCTGTTTCTGATTTGCCAAACGTGACGTCCATTACGTTTAAAGAAGATGAAGGAAGCTTTCTTGCCGGAGTGGTGGCGGCGCTGGCGACGAAAACAAACCATCTCGGGTTTATCGGTGGGGCGGATGTACCGTTGATTCATAAATTTGCGACGGGGTTCGAAAAAGGGGTTCACGCCGTAAAGCCGTCCGCTTCTGTTCAAATTGTCTATGCCGGCGATTTTGGCAATGACAAGCTTGGCGCTAATATCGCCAAAGACATGTTTGCCAAAAAGTGCGACGTCGTGTATACGGCGGCTGGATTTACCGGAGTCGGCGCGCTTCGGGAAGCGGAAGCGCGCGGCGCGTATGCCATTGGTGTAGACAGCGACCAATATTTTTACGCGGAAAAGGCAGTCGTGACATCGATGGTCAAAAATGTGGATGTCGCGTTGTTCAACGTGTTGAAGGAATATGTACAAAACGGAAAGCTGCCGGAGGGAACGGTGGAGCTTGGCCTTGCGGAAAATGGCGTCGGACTGGCTCCAATCCGCGTCATTCCTTGGGACGAGCAAAAGCAGAAGCTTGTAGAACAATGGAAACAAAAAGTGATTGATGGTGAAGTGGCAACAAGATAGAGAAAAGGGGATTACGATGACGATTCGCAACAAACTATGGCTTCATTCATTTCTTTCACTTCTTGCATCGATCATATTGATGGGATTTATTATTGTCAATATGTTGTCGATTCAGGCGACGAACAAAGATATGGTACCGGTGTTGCTGACGGTCGAGCGGCTCGAATCAAGCATGAAATCGGCAAAGCAGAGCCTAAACAACGCCGCCTACAATATGACGGAAGGAAATAAACAGGAAGTGCTAACGCAAATCGAAGCGACAGAAAAACTGATTAGCAAGTTGGAAAAATCATTGAAACAAAAGGAATTTCGCGCTCTATTAGCGAAAGCGAAACAAAAATTTGCCGAAGTGCATACGGAGTCGCTTACCGCGCTTGACCGCCGCGACGCATCAGAGGCAAGACGGCAGGCGATGCGGATTGAAGGCGCGATTAATGACATCTATACGCTGCAATTGTATACAAACGATTACTACAACGAGCTTCAGCACAATTTGCAAGGGCAAATTCGTTTTATCATTTGGACGGCGATCATCGGCAGCATTGCCCTCATCGTGCTGTCGGGAGTGATAAGCCTGCGCCTGACGCGCTCGATTACGAATCCGCTCAAGCGGCTTGCCAACAATGCGGTTGAAATTGCAGGAGGCAATTTGCTTGTCGAGCGCATTGATTATAAACAAAACGATGAGCTAGGCGCACTAAATGTGGCATTTGATACAATGGTCGAGGAGTTGAAACGGTTGCTTCGCTCCGTAGAGGTGGTTAGTCAACAAGTCGAAATATTTGCTAAAGAAATTGAAGCAGATGACCAAATGCTTATGGAGATTAACCGGCAAGTCGCGGTATCGACGAATGAACTGTCCGCGGGGGCGCAAAGCATTTCTGAAGATCTGCAGCAAGCCGTCCAGCTCATTGAACAAATGGACGATACGTTTATGAAAACCGCCGAACGAACCGAACAGACGGCGCGCTACAGCGAAGCGGCGGTCGAAGCGATTCAACATGGCCAGCAGGCGATGGAGAAGCAGCTGCACGCGATCCGGGAAAGCAATGCAGCGATGTTGTCCATTGAAGAGGCGACGAATAAATTTATGAGCTATGCGGCCAACATTGAACAAATGGCAAAAGCGGTATCCGATATAGCCAAACAAACGAATTTGCTGGCGTTAAATGCGGCGATTGAAGCAGCAAGAGCGGGAGAAGCAGGGAAAGGATTTGCCGTTGTCGCAGACGAAGTGCGCAAGCTTGCTGAACAATCCGCGCAGGCGACAAAGCAAATTTTTGAAACCGTTTCGCTGATTAAGCACGGCATTTCCTCGGTTTCCGCAGCTGTCGCCCAAGGAGTAACAATCGCCGAGCAGCAATCGCAGTCGATTGAAACAACGACAAAGGCGTTTGCCGAAATCGAGGACAAAGTCGCTGGCATTTCCGCCGATATTCAAGCACTTGTCGTCAATATGGCAACATCCAAACAGCTAGAAGAAAAAGTATTACAAAATGTGGAAAGCATTAGCGCAGTTGTCGAACAGTCGGCGGCCGGCAGCGAAGAAATCGCCGCTTCGATGTCGGAACAGCTGACGGCGTTTGAAAAAATGGTGGAGAAAGTGACGAAACTAAGACAATTGACCGATGAGCTGCATGAGGTGATGGCGAAGTTTCGGATGGAATGAAATAAAGGCTGTCCTGCATAAAAGGACAGCCTGTTTTTTACAAATGATCCGTCTTCTTCGAGTACGCAAATTTCCCCGCCTGGCGGTTTTTTTCGCGAAGCATGTTTTTTTCGTGGTGTTTCGCGTTGTTGTCACGCGCTTTTTTATCGTTATCGCTTGTATGTGACATAGCGTTGTGCACTCCTTTATCCACGGTGTACACCATTAGTATGCGTGGAAAAGAAAGACTTATACGTCGATATATTTGTTCAAGAAAAAAAGCGCCAATGTGCCAGGACCGGAGTGGGCGCCGATCGCGCCGCCGATTTCGGAGATAAAGAAGCGCGTGCAGCCAAATGCTTTTTCGATAAGCTGTTTTAACTCCAATGCGGCTTCTTCGTCGTCGCCGTGGCTGATACCGATGACTTGTTTTTGCAGGTCGTCGCCGCGTTCGCCCATGATTTCAACCATGCGCTTTAACACTTTTTTGCGGCCGCGTAATTTCTCCAGCGGAATGAGTTTGCCGTCTTCGACATGAAGAAGCGGCTTAATGTTCAAAAGGCCGCCGACCATTGCTGCGGTTTTGCTAATGCGGCCGCCGCGCGCCAAGTACTCGAGATTGTCGACCGTAAAAATATGTTCCATATGATGGCAGTAAGAAGCAATCGTTTCACATAGCAAATTGTACGGTGTGCCTTTTTTGGCAAGCTCTGCCGCTTTTATGACCGCCAGCCCTTGGCCAAGCGAAGCGCACTTCGAATCGATGATCGTGAGCTGAAACTCAGGATATTCCTCGAGCACTTCGCTGCGAATCGCCATCGCGGTTTGATATGTATCGGATAATTGCGAAGAAAACGCGATATATAGGCAAGGGCGGTTTTCTTTTGCGTATTTGGTAAACAGTTCTTTCATTTTCAGCGGATTCGCTTGCGCGGTTTTCACGATTTGTTCGTTGCGCATCGCATCATATACTTGTTTTGGTTCAATGGTGATAAAGTCTTCGTATTCTTCGCCATTGAAATGGACAAGAAGCGGCAGAAACGCGATGTCGTGCTTCTGCAAATAAGAATATGGAAGATCACAGCCGCTGTCCGTAATAATTTGAATTGACACTGCATCCACCTCTTGCAAAGTTAAGATAAGAACATATTTTAGTGTAGCGATGATGAGGAAAAAAGACAATTTTTCTGTCATATAAAAGGGTTGCGGGCGAGCGCCGCAACCGTTATTGAGTGAGTTGATCAAGTTCTTCTTGAAATTGACGCAACTGTGCTTTTTCCGCCGTATTGGAATGCGCATAGGCCGACGATAAGGCGTTTTTGGCGATGGCAATCGCGAGGTCTAAGTGTATATCGGCCTGGCCGCTTGCCGCTTGTTTCGCCTGCATTACCGCTTTGCGTGCTTCCTGAAACAATCGGTTGCCCATCATTATTCGCCTCCAAGCGATATTTCCACCGCTTTTTGTGCCTTGCGCTCTTCTGCTTCCGCGTATGTCATATGATAAGGGATTCGTTCGTCATGTTTTTCTACCGCATCGACGCTTTGCTGGATGAAGCGTTTCGATTTGTTCCGTTTGCCCAAGACGTATTCCCCCTTTGGAAAAGTAAAGACGCAGCGTTGCGTCATGGATAGTGTAACCGCATAAGGGGAATTGTAATAAGGCAATTCGTTACAGCTTTAACATCGATTTTAAGTACACGCCGATGCCGTCTTCCTCATTGGTGGCTGTTACATCGTTAGCGATTTGTTTCAGCGGCTCAATAGCGTTGCCCATCGCGATGCCATGACCTGCCCATTCGATCATCTCTAAATCGTTATCTTCGTCGCCAAAGGCGATGACTCGTTCCTGTGGAATTTGGAAATAATCAGCGATTTGTTTCAGACCGAACGCTTTATGGACGCCGTTGCGGACAATTTCAATGATATGCCACGGCTCATTCCAGCGTCTGTGGTGCAATACGTTCGCATGCACGTTCGATAAATACGATTGAATTTGTTCGATATGTTGTTTGTCCGTATGAATGAGAATGCTTGTTGGGTCTTTTGTTAAGGAATAGCGCAAGTCGCCGATTTTGATGGTCGGGTTGCCAAGTCGGACAATATCAAGCAGCACTTCATCATGTTCATGAAAGTATACGTCATCCATCACTTCAGCTAAAATATTTTTAATCGCGTACGTTTCGCTGGCTTCGATAATGTCTTTCACCGTAGGGAGAGGGAGCGGAAAATGGCGGATTCCCCATGAATGGTTGCGGGGATGGTGCACAAACGCGCCGTTAAAGTTGACGATCGGTGTTGTCAGTCCAAGCTCTTCGTAATACATTTTGCTGGCGCGGTACGGTCTTCCCGTGGCGATCACGACAAGATGCCCTTCATCTTTGGCGCGCAAAATCATTTCCTTCGTAAACGGGGAAATCGTTTTGTCGTCTTTTAACAATGTACCGTCTAAATCTAAGGCAATTAAATATTGTTCCATAATGACTCCTTTACTTTCATTTTTTAATGAATGACCGTATGATTGGCGATATTGTTGCGGTGGTTTTAGTTTTTGTTACATTATAGTGTAACTCTTTTCCAAAATTTTTGTCTACATGTTACTATACATTATGAGAAAAAGAAAAAAGGGGTTTTGCCAATCATGGTGATTATTGAAAAAGAGGAGATCGCCCAAGTGCCTGTGCTGCATGTCGTAAAAAAAGAAAAGAGAAAAGAACGATTGCCGTTCATTTTGTTTATTCATGGATTTACAAGCGCGAAAGAACATAATTTGCATTTTGGGTATTTGCTTGCTGAAGAAGGATACCGTGTTATTTTACCGGATGCCCTTTATCACGGTGAACGAGATCGGTCTTTATCCGAACGCGAGTTGCAATTGAGGTTTTGGCATATCGTCCAACAGACGATTACGGAAGTGAAATTAATAAAAGAAGAGATGGGGCAACGTCAATTAATTGATCCTGACCGAGTCGGGCTTGCCGGCACCTCGATGGGCGGAATTGTCACATTTGGGGCGCTTGCTGTGTATCCATGGATTAAAGCGGCCGTTTCGCTGATGGGAAATCCAATGTATGAAGCGTTTTTTGACGCCTTAATTGAAACAGGCAAAAAAATGGGAGTGACGATTCCGCTTTCCGATGAACAGCTGGAGCGGGAAAAAGCGCGATTAATGAAATATGACCTTTCCAAACAGCCGGAGAAATTAGCCGATCGCCCGCTTCTGATTTGGCATGGGAAGTGTGACCAAGTTGTGCCTTATTCTTATACATATGAGTTTTATAAGCAGATAAAACCGCTTTATCAAGGAAAAGAAGAAAATTTAAAATTTATTTCCGACGATACGGCCGGGCATAAGGTGACAAGGGAAGCGTTTTTAGAAACGGTGAAATGGTTTACGAAACACGTGTAAAAAAAGAGGCTATGCTTAGGGCATAGCCGTTAACACATGTTTTCAAAGAAAAGCTCAATATATTTTTATAAAAAATGTCCTAATTGCCGCAGCGCCTCTTCGCTCATTCGTTCCGGTGTCCAAGGCGGGTTCCATGTAATTTGCACTTGTACATCGCGGATTCCGTCGATATGTTCCAGCGCCCGTTTCACACCGCCGACGATCGAGTCGTGCAGCGGACATCCCGGTGTCGTAAGCGTCATTAAAATATATATGTTGCCATCGTTAATTTGCAAATCATAAATTAATCCTAAATCAACGACATTGATCCCTAATTCCGGGTCAATCACCGTTCGCAGTTGCTTGAGTACTAATTCGCGAATATCCATCATTGATAGCCTCCTTGTTATTTCCATAAAACAGAGATGATTGTACCGGCAAAGAAAAGTGAAAATGATGTCATGGCACATTGGGCAGCGTAAAAGAGCGGCAGGCTGGAAACCGTTAACGCTATGACCACCCCGGCGAGACTAACGGTAAATAATAGGCATTGGACGATTGTCCATTTTTCATTGATCATTTGCTTAAGCGTCGGCACATTTTCTTGTCCGATTTTTTTGCTGTAGCGGTGCGTCCACCATAAAAACGGGACGATTTTATATAGATAGCCGATAATGCTGAACATAATCCAGCCGAGCACATAAGCGTAAATGACGGTCGCCATGCCGTGATCGCTGCCGGAAAGCGACAAGAGGAATGCCGCCGCGTGCAACGTTAAGCCAATGCCGATCGCCAGTAAAGCAAATTGAAACGGCCGGTCCAGTTTTTTCTTTACCCGTTTTTGCAAAATAGACCATATATGGTAAGCGAACAAGGCAAATCCAGCCAATAAAAGACCGGCACCAGCGGCAAACAGGCCGCGCCCATTTTGGAAAAAGCTGATGAAAGTGACGATCAGTCCCGTTACATAAACAGCGTACACATATCGCGCCAGCTTCATCGAAAATCCGTGCGCAAGGGAAAACATCGGCACCATTTTATATGAAAATCCCATAATCAGTAGGGAAAACCATCCACACACACCAAGTAAAATGTGTGTTTTCAGGATGAAAAGGTGATCGGTCGCATCGCTGCCGCTCCAAAAATGAAGGGCAAGCGTCAGCCCAAACAGGATGGTCAATAGTAAAAACGCAAGTGCGGAACCGACGAACAATGTCATGATATTTTTTTTCGCCTGTTTCCGCAGCGTCATTCCCATTTGGAAAAGGAAAAGAACGATGCCGAGTACAAGCAGTATCCCAGGGAACAATGCCACATGTGCATAAAATGCCAAGCTCACGGAAAATGCGATGATTCCGGCTGCTGTGATAAAAAACTGCACAAATCCTAGCTGCTCGCTCCAAATCGGCGTCAAAAACGCAACTGGGACGAGCTGGTACATCGCTCCCATCGCGATCATTAACGCAAAGCCAAGCACTGCCAAATGAGCTGCCGCCCAGATGTTCGGCAAGCGAAACACGCCGCTTACCACCGCCGGCCCGGCGGCAAGCAATATCGCCTGTGCCGCAACAAAGGCAACGACGCCGAACACGATGAACAAAAGGGGAAGACGGATATTCGTTTCATATGCCGTATTGGTTGGAATCATGGCTGTCATCCTTTTGTAATCGTAATTTGATAGCTGCCGTCTTGTCGCTCCACTGTTTCATATTTATAGCCAAGTTCGTCAAGCTGTTCGTATAAAAACATTGGACGGCGGTCGTTAATAATCGTTAATGTTTCTCCAGGCTGGAGTTTCGAAAGCGCGGTTAATGTCCGCATCATCGGCTGTGGCGGCTCTAGTCCGCGATTATCAAGAATCATCATTCTCACCCCTGTTTGACGAACGTGACTTTCCAATGTTTTTTCTCGATCTGTTCCGCTTCATACGTAAAGCCTTTTGCCTTCATAATCGGAAACAGCGGGATCGGTTTAAATGGCGCATGCAAAATAAAGATGTCTCCGGGCTGCAACGGCTTAACGGCATTCATAATTTTTTCAAATGGTTCGATTTTCTTTTGTAAATCCTCACGGACATCTAACTCTACGATCGTTCCCACCATTATCCCTCCTTTACTGTTATGATAGTAATTTTCATTTTCATATGTTGTGATTTGCGTCACATTGATTAGAAAAAGATTTCCTTTTCTAATCCTTCTTTATCAATAAGATAAAATCCATCTTCATTAATATCGATCAATCCTTTTCGCTTTAATTGGCTGAGTGTTCGGCTTACTGTTTCTCGCGAGGTGCCGATCATATTGGCAAGCTCCCGGTTCGTCACATGAGCAGTCAAACGGTAAAGCTTACCTTGACGCACCGCATTTGTTTTCGTTAAGCGCAACAGAAGCATAATAATTTGTTCATACGTGTTACGAAGAATTTGTTCTTCTAAACGATTTTGCAAGTCAACGATTTTTTCGCCCATGACGCGAAATAATTTAATGCATAACTCGGGATAGCAAATTAACGTTTGTTCGAAGTCAGCGATTGGAATCGCAATTAACGTTGCTTCGTCGATGACTTCCGCGTGCGCAGGGTACGTACCTTTTAAGAAAAAACCGGTATGCGGAAACATTTCACCTGTCTGCAAAATCGAAACAATTTGTTCTTTTCCGCTCATATCGGTTTTGTAAATTTTTACTGTTCCGGAATGGATGAAATAGACGCGTTCTAACGGATCTCCTTGCATAAAAACAAATGTCCGCGGTTTATAAACGCGTACGTGGGAAATCGATACGAGTGATTCCAGTTCATGATCGGATAACTCGCGAAAAAGCGGAACATTTTTTAGCCTTTCTTTCATCCAATCATTTGTCATTATTCCATCTCCTTACATAAATTTTACGAAAATGTGTCTTTCGCCAAGTGAAGTTCCTTTTGACAAGGATAAAGAAGCTGCAAGGCTTTCCGCTATTTCTATACTACCATTTTATGAGTTTCTTCATATGCGAGCTGTGACATAAATCATAGTATGCGTTTGTCATGACTCACATTTTTTTTATTTTTGCAGCGTTACAATGAGGTTGAATTCAAAGATAGGAGGTTGAAGATAGATGGAAGTGAATCCATCAGTTGGTCCGTCTTTACGTCCTGAACGGAGGACACAAAATAGTTTCCTTAAATCAATATTAATTTTTACGATTTTAATCAGTTTTACCGTCCTGCTTGCCGGCGGATACTGGATTTTTAAAGAAATGGCACCGCGGCCGAAAGAAGTGCGGAGCGAAAGCGGCAAGGTGTTGATGACAAAAGAAACGATTATCGGCGGGCAGGCAGTATTGCAAAAATATGGCTTGATGGATTACGGTACCGTACTTGGGTACGGATCTTACATGGGTCCAGATTATACAGCAGAGGCATTGAAGATTTACACGGAAGGAATGCAAGACTATAAAGCAAAAGAACTTTATCATAAGCCATTCTCGCAACTATCCAATGATGAAAAAATGATCATTCGTGATAAAGTAATGAAAGAAATACGGAAAAACCGCTACAACCCTGTTACTGATGTGCTTGTGCTAACCGATGCACAAGTGTATGGACTAGAAAAAGTCCATGACTATTACCATAAAGTATTTACAAATGGTGATGGTTGGGGCTTGTCAAAAGGGTTGATTAAAGAGTCGGATATGCCAAAAACAAACCGCGCTTGGGTAGCTAAGGGCGACCAAATTAAACAAATTGCCGATTTCTTCTTCTGGACGGCTTGGTTATCAAGCACTCCAAGAATTGGGGACCACATTACGTATACAAACAACTGGCCATATTATAAAGACGCAGGAAATACAATGTCGTTTTCCGCTATGTGGTGGAGCGGAGCAAGTGTGACCATCTTAGTTTTATTCGTTGGGATCATTTTGTTCTTCTTCTACCGTTATCAATTGAGCATGCAGGAAGCATATAAAGAAGGACAATTTCCGGTTATCGATTTGCGTAAGCAGCCATTAACTCCTTCGCAAGTGAAATCAGGAAAATACTTTACGATCGTTGCTGTGCTGTTTTTCGTTCAATCGATGTTTGGCGCGTTGCTTGCCCATTACTATGTAGAGCCGGACAGCTTTTTCGGCATCAAATGGATTCATGATTTATTGCCGTTTAACATTGCGAAAGGCTACCATTTACAGTTAGCGATTTTCTGGATTGCGACATCATGGCTCGGCATGGGGATTTTTATCGCACCGCTTGTTGGCGGACATGAGCCGAAAAAACAAGGGCTTCTCGTTGACATTTTGTTCTGGGCGCTTGTTGTTCTTGTCGGCGGCAGTATGATCGGCGAATGGCTCGGTGTGAAAGGGTATTTAGGAAACAACTGGTTCTTGCTTGGTGACCAAGGATGGGAGTACATTGAGCTTGGCCGCATTTGGCAAATTATCTTAGTAGTAGGTATGCTTATTTGGCTGTTTATCGTCTTCCGCGGCATTAAGAGCGGATTAAAGAAAGAAAGCGATAAAGGCGGATTGATTCACTTATTGTTCTACTCGGCGATTGCAGTTCCGTTCTTTTATATTTTTGCGTTCTTTATAAAACCGGATACGAACTTTACGATGGCTGATTACTGGCGTTGGTGGATCATCCACTTGTGGGTAGAAGGAATTTTTGAAGTGTTTGCGGTTGTTGTTATCGGCTTTTTGTTAGTGCAAATGAAACTTGTCACAAAAAATTCTACAGTAAGAGCGTTATATTTCCAATTTACGATCTTGCTTGGCAGCGGGGTCATTGGTATCGGTCACCACTACTATTACAACGGTGCGCCGGAAATATGGATTGCGCTTGGTGCCGTCTTCTCGGCGCTTGAAGTCATTCCGCTTACATTGCTTATTTTAGAAGCATATGAACAATACAAAATGATGCGCGACGGCGGGGTTAACTTTCCTTATAAGTCAACGTTTTGGTTTTTGATTTCTACAGCGATCTGGAACTTAGTCGGCGCGGGTGTGCTCGGATTCTTAATTAACTTGCCAGCAGTCAGCTACTTCGAACACGGACAATTTTTAACGCCGGCTCACGGCCATGGGTCAATGATGGGAGTATACGGCATGTTCGGCATTGCGGTGTTGCTGTATTCACTGCGCAATATCGTCAAGCCGGAAGCATGGAACGATAAATGGTTAAAATTTGCGTGCTGGATGCTCAATATCGGGCTTGCGGGGATGATTGCGGTGACGCTGCTGCCGATCGGTATTTTGCAAATGAAAGAAGCGTTTGAACATGGTTATTGGGCATCGCGTTCTCCGGCATTTTTACAACAGAATCTTGTACGAACCTTGCTTACGCTCCGTGCTGTTCCAGATACGATTTTCTTAATAGGTGTCATTATAATCATGGTGTTCAGCGTCAAATCGCTATTCCATTTGCGTAAACCGACACACGGCGAGGAAGAAGCGCTTCCGGTGGTCGATTTGGCAAAAGAAGAATAAATAAAAAAGAATCACAGCACAATGGCTGTGATTCTTTTTTATCGTTATATGATAGCGCTTTCTATCTTATTTATTGTTAGCTACCTTTCGCTTCTTCTTTTTTTCGTAACATTGAAAACAATACAACGTTTCTTTTTCGTCGCTAATGATGCCGTTTAAAAACCCATGCAAACAATGAATTGGTTTGCCGCACTGCGAACAAAAGCCAACAAGCTCTTCCAATCATCATTTCTCCTTTCATAAACGATTGAAAATTATCATTTGTAAGTTGTGATGTGCATCACTACGACAAACGACAAAAGCGGTTATGATGTGTATATAATTTATTATACTATAAAGGAGGCGACAATTATGAGCAAATTTGCCGCAAAAATTCATGCGCCTGATTATGAACCGAGAGAAAGACATCCTGCGATTTTTCGTTTATTCGATAGCTTGAAACCAGGTGAAGTAATGGAATTAACAAACGATCATGATCCGCGTCCGTTGCATTATCAGTTTATGATGGAACGTCCAGATCAATTTACTTGGGAGTACTTAGAAGAAGGACCGGAAATTTGGCGAGTTGCCATCGGCAAAAAATAAATCAGATTTTTAGAAAAGATTCCCGAAAAATTACGGGAATCTTTTCTTTTTGTTGCCTTCATGATACAGTGAAACAGAGAGTTGGAGAAAGGGGACAGACGGTGAAAGGAATGACAGGGGTTGTTCTTGCAGGAGGGCAGTCACGGCGTTTTGGCAGCCCGAAAGCGCTTGCCAAGTTTAGCGGAAAATATTTTTTTGAAATTGCTGTGGAAACGTTGCGCGCAGTAGTAGACGATGTTTATATTGTTAGCCATCCTTCACTAGTAGATTGTTTTCGGCAAAAGACAGTGGAAAAAGTGATCATGGACGATGAACGGTATCGTGGCCAAGGACCGCTGGCGGGAATCTATACGGTTATGAAAGAAAGCGAAGCGAAATGGATCTTTGTGCTTCCGTGCGATATGCCGTATATGCGACCGGAAGTAGCGGTAAAACTTGCTAAATATGCGAACGAGGAGTTTGATGCGATTATATGTGCGCATTTCGGCCGAATTCAACCGTTAGTTGGCATGTATCATCGACGGACATTCGGGCAAATCAAAAAGCTGCTGCAAGCAAAGGATAACAGGATGAAGTCGTTGCTTCATCGTTGTCATGTTCGCTATGTGACGGAGCAAGATTTTTGGGAAAATGAGGTCGTGTTTCGCAATGTAAATAAACCGAATGAGTGTGACGATATTGTGACATAAATCGCTTTGTGATATATGTCACATGAGTGTTTCCCCCTATGCAGTACAATGAAAGCGAGGAGGGGAACATAGTGAGAGACTTTAACGAAAATCCGTTTATTGTGATTTGGGAATTAACAAGGGCATGTCAGTTAAAATGTCTTCATTGCCGGGCCGAGGCGCAATATCATCGCGATCCACGCGAATTGACATTTGAAGAAGGGAAAAAGTTAATTGATGATATATATGAGATGGATCAGCCGCTTCTCGTGTTTACCGGCGGAGATCCGCTCATGCGCCCGGATGTATATGATCTTGCGAAATATGCGATTGACAAAGGCTTGCGTGTCTCGATGACGCCAAGCGCAACGCCAAACGTGACAAAAGAGGCGATTCGCAAGGCGAAGGAAATCGGCCTTTCCCGCTGGGCGATTAGTTTGGACGGGCCAAATGCGGAAATTCATGACCATTTTCGCGGAACGCCTGGCTCCTTCGATTTAACGATCAAGGTGATTGAATATTTGCATGAGCTTGATATCCCAGTGCAAATTAACACCGTTATTTCCCGTTACAATGTTCATGTCCTTGATGAAATGGTAAAGTTGATTGAAAAACTAAAATGTGTGCTTTGGAGCGTCTTTTTCCTTGTACCGACCGGGCGGGGAAAAGAATCGGACATGATTTCCCCAGTAGAGCATGAAAAAGTGTTTCGCTGGCTTTATGAAACGAGCAAGCGCGTCCCATTTGACATAAAAACAACGGCAGGGCAGCATTACCGTCGTGTTGTTTTGCAAGCGAAAATGCGGGAAAATCAAATAACCGGCGACGGAATCCGCTATGAAGACGTGCTGATGAAAGGACTGACTGGACAAGTCGACGGTCTTGGCCGTGCGCCAAAAGGAGTCAACGACGGCAATGGATTTGTTTTTATTTCTCATATTGGCGATGTCTACCCGAGCGGACTGCTTCCGGTAAAAGCCGGAAACGTCCGTGAAACGCCGCTCGCGGAAATTTATCGGAATTCGCCGATTTTCCAAGACTTGCGTAACCCTGATAAATATAAAGGAAAATGTGGCGTATGCGAATTTCGCTACGTTTGCGGCGGCTCACGCTCGCGGGCGTATGCTGTTACCGGCGATTACTTAGAAAGTGAACCGTATTGCGTATACATTCCAAAAGCATTGCGGCAAAAAGGAAAGCGCTTATCTTAATCATAATCTTCACTGGCTCTCTTTTATTAGGGAGCCAGTTTTTTATTTACGCATTTATGGAAATGGTTTTCTAGACATGTTTATAAATAAACAAGAAATAATAAAGATGGAAATCCACTTTTTACAATTATGTGACACTATAAAAAAATGTGATAAAGTTCACAAACATTCTTTTTTCATTTCCGTATGATGGACACAAAAGCAGATAAATTTAGTTATATAGATGTGGTCAAAAAGGAGGATTTTTGGATGAATAAGCAAAAAGCACTTTTACCAATCACAACATTGGCGATGACGTTTGCGTTTGCCGTATGGGCTGTATTTTCTCCGTTGGCGAATACATTCCAAGAAATGTACGGACTAACATCGACACAAAAAAGCATTTTAGTTGCGATCCCGGTGCTGCTTGGTTCTGTCATGCGCATTCCGCTTGGAATTTGGACGGATCGGATTGGTGGTAGACGATTGTTTTCGCTGTTGTTATTGTTTTTGATTATTCCGCTAATTGGAGCGGGTTTTGCTAATTCGTATGCCATGTTAATGTTTTGGGCGTTCTTCATCGGAATGGCAGGGACGTCGTTTGCCATTTCTGTTACGTTCGTATCGCGCTTAACACCGCCAGAAAAACAAGGAACAGCGCTCGGTATTAACGCGATGGGCAATATTGGAACAGCGGTGGCAAGCTTTTCGGTTCCTTCGATCGCGGCAGCGTTTGGAGTGAAATGGGCGTTTTGGGGAATGATTATCCCAGTTGTCATCATGCTCCTTCTTGTTTGGTTCTTTACTCCGGATATGCCAAAGCCTAAGCAGCAAAAAACGATGCTCGATTCGTTATCTGTGTTGAAATATAAACATACGTGGACTTTATCGCTCTTTTATTTCGTTACATTCGGAGCATTCGTCGCATTCGGCATTTATTTGCCATCGCTGCTCATTGATTTATATGGTTTAACTCCGGTTGATGCGGGTCTTCGCGCTGCTGGTTTCACTGTTATTGCGACACTGGCAAGACCAATTGGCGGAAACCTTGGCGATAAAATCGGTGCCGAACGGGTATTGACTTTCGTTTATGCCGGAATTACGATTGGAGCGCTTGTCATTGCGTTTGGAATGGAAAATATGTTTGTGATGACAGCTGCTTGCCTGTTTATTGCAATTATGGCTGGTTTAGGAAACGGTGCGGTGTTTAAACTCGTCCCGCAGCTGTTCCCGGCGGAAACAGGTGCCGTCACCGGTATCGTTGGCGCATGGGGCGGACTTGGCGGCTTTTTCCCACCGATTTTGATGGGAATGGTGAAAGATGCTACTGGTTCTTACATGCTCGGGTTTATTCTGCTCAGTTTGTTTGCTCTCATTTGCTTCCTGCTCAACCGCATGGTTTTCGGGAAAAAAGTGGGCGAACCGGCAAATCCATATATATCGTAACGGTGGTGAAACAGCGGATCGTTTGCAGCGGTCCGCTTTTTGTTTTTGAGAAGCATTTCCTTCCTGATTCAGCATAGTGAAATGTTTTTCCGATGTTTACGGAACGAAACCAGGCTGTGACTCCATTTATCATTTTCTCTACGGAAATAATTGTTACCGTAAATATAAGTAATATTGCTCACTATTTCACAAACAATTCAAACATTGGTGATGATTCGTGATACAAATCACTAGGGAGAACGAATGCACTCGGTACTCTGAAAGTGTAATAAATCAATAAATACGGAGGGAGAAAAAATGGGGCGTAAGTTTTATACGCTTATGTCGATCGCCGCGGCTATTTCTCTTTTAGCCGCCTGTGGAAATGCTAGGGCAGGAGAGAAAGAAACTGCCAAGGAAACGGTGAAGATAGAAAGCCATCACGCAAGTTCGGATGTCATTGCTGCTCACGAAGGTCTTAACCAAAAACCGGTTCCGTTGAAAATGGAACGCATCGGTCCGCATGATGTCAAAATCGAGATGACTGCACAAGTAACTAACATCGAAATTGATAAAGGACTGTAGATGAGCAAATTCGCTAACATAAATTTACAACCAAACAAAAAAAGAGACATGAACCCGATTCCTTGATTAGAATAGATGTGTCACCAAAACTATTCACAAGGAGGTTCATGTCTCATGAATAGATTAGCACATCATCAAGGAATCCACAAGTTTTTCACGATGTTGGGGTTGGCCCTTTATTTTTCAAAACCTGTCATGAAGCATCTCGTTCATATCGTGGATGCGCTGACCACCAAAGGATTTGCGGGAACATTGACCGATCTTCATCATTGGAGCTTTCATCCGAACCACCGCACGACACTCAGCCATTTTTTCACGAAAAGCCCTTGGGATGAAGAGACGCTGCTTCGCAAACTTCAACAGTGGATGCTTCGTCGTGTCGAACGCATCGCCAAACAGGAGAGTCAACCCCTTTTTGTTTCGATCGATGATACGATTTGCCAAAAAACCAAGCCTTCGTCACAGGCAACGCACGCCATTCAAGGGTGTGATTGGCACTATTCTCACACAGAGAAAAAGTCGATCTGGGGACATTCTCTCGTTTGGCTCATGGTTCATACGATGACCCAGGCTTTTCCCTTTGCGTTCCGCCTCTACGACAAGGCGGCTGGGAAAAGCAAGGGGGAACTCGCGATCGAGATGCTTTCTTCTTTGGATGTACACCGTCCTGTTTATGTGCTGATGGACTCTTGGTATCCATCGCAAACGCTCGTGGAAGCTTGTCTGAAAAAGGGATTCCACGTAATCGCAATGCTCAAGGCCAATCGGCTTCTTTATCCAAAAGGCATTGCGGTTCAGGTGAGGGAGTTTGCCCGCTACATCGAACCGAAAGACACTCACCTCGTCACGGTGGGAGAAGAGCGTTATCGGGTTTATCGCTACGAAGGCTCTCTCAAAGGTCTCGATGATGCCGTGGTGCTGCTCGCTTGGAAAGCCGATCAGCCGATGACATCGGAACATCTTCACTGCGTCTTGAGCACCGACCGGGATCTAAGCGATGAAGAGATCTTGCGCTACTATGCCCAGCGTTGGTCGATCGAATGTTTTTTCCGTCAAGCGAAAGACCAGCTGAAACTCGATGGATACCGCGTTCGCGGACGTCGGGCGGTGAAACGCTACTGGATCTTGGTGCAGCTTGCTTACGTGTACAGCATGTTCGAGTCGAACAGCGATTTTTCTGATGGGCTCGATCTTCTGCGCAAGAGAAAAGGACATAGCCTCGTGGAGTTCATTTACCGTGCAGCGAAACAAAATATTCCCATTGATACCGTGAAAAAACAGCTCCACGTGGCATAAGGGGTACCCTGTTTGTCTCTTTTACATGGTAATTATTGTAATTAAAATTGCTCAACTACAGTAAAGGAAAAATCTATAAAGCATGGACGTTCAACGGTCAAGCACCTGGACCGCTCATTGTTGTCAATGAAGGAGATACGCTCCATTTTACGTTAAAAAATATGGACCCAGCGATGCCCCATAGCATGGATTTCCACGCCGTCCACGCTTCGCCGTCGAAAGATTTTGCCGACGTCATGCCGAATAAATCGGGAACGTTTACGTACCCAGCGAATAACCCAGGCGTATTTATGTACCATTGCGGCACGAAGCCGGTGCTCGCCCATATCGCCAACGGCATGCACGGGATGATTATCGTCAAGCCGAAAAGCGGCTATCCGACCGATAAAGAAGTGGACCGCGAATTTGTCTTAATCCAAAACGAGTGGTACAAGTATAATGACATGGATGATTTCCAAAACGGGGTACCAAGCTATGTTGTTTTTTCGACAAAAGCGTTAAAAGCAGGCGATCGAAATACGAACGGAGATACATTTACGCTAAAAGAGAAGCCGCTCGTTGCCAAAGTTGGCGACAAAGTCAGAATTTATATCGAAAATGTTGGTCCGAACGAAGTCAGCTCATTCCATGTCGTTGGAACCGTTTTGGATGATGTCTATATCGATGGTAATCCAAACAACCATCTAAAAGGTTTGCAGACAGTGATGCTTCCGGCGAGCGGCGGCGCAGTCGTTGAGTTTACCGTTACACGTCCAGGCAGCTACTCGATCGTCTCCCACCAGTTCAACCAAGCGCAAAAAGGAGCGGTAGCGATATTAAAAGTAACGGAAACAGGTGAAGATGACGGCGCAGAAACAAATGGACATTAATCATTGTACTGCCAAACAAAGAAATGATATGCCGTCCACCAAAATTTCCTCTTTTCTATAAAAATGTAAGTGATGCGCATCATAGGTATAGTTTTAGATGGACAAAGGAGAGAAATCACTCTCCTTTTTTGTTTCTTTTGCATAATACTAGAAAATTATAGAAAAAATATATGAATAAATGATGCTGTATTAGGAAGAAAGAGGTGATTAAATGAGTGGCCCTTCCTTAAAGAAATTAGAGGCTCATCGTTCCATTCATAACGGCGCATTTATCGAGGCAAAACATCTGACTGAGTTGCTTGAGAAGCTATATAACGATGGGCGTCAGGAGCATCTTGGCGAGGTTGCCGACGCGCTTGTGGAACATTGGGAAAAGAGAGTCATTGCCCATGCGCAAGCAGAGGAAGAAGGATTTTATCAAGAAAAAGTAGAGGAAGACCATCATTTGTTTGAAAAAGTGGCGATGTTAAAGCGTGACCATGACTTAATGAGATATTTGATTGAAGAAGTGAAACAATTATTAGCGCAACGAATTGATCAAGACGTACTCACCCGATTTCATGCGCTTTTGCATATTAACCGTATGCATAGTGACGACGAAGAAAAATTTTTATTTTAGCTAATAAAGCAAAGGAAGGAGCTTCATGCTGACATGAATAAGAAACCTTCACCGCTGTTAAGAAAGCTAAAGTATTTTGGCAAATCCGAAAAAACCGCTGGTCATGCCGAGGTATCGCCGTATGGACGCGATTCGGAAAAAGTGTACCGCCGTCGTTGGCAGCATGACAAAGTAGTTCGTACAACCCATGGAGTGAATTGTACCGGTTCCTGCAGCTGGAGGGTGCATGTGAAAGACGGCATTATTGCTTGGGAAACACAACAAACAGACTATCCGACAACAGGTCCGGATATGCCGGAATATGAACCGCGAGGCTGTCCAAGAGGAGCAAGTTTTTCTTGGTATACATATAGCCCGCTAAGAGTTCGCTATCCGTATGTGCGCGGACCGCTTTTAAAGCTATGGAGGGAAGCGTTAAAACAAGAAGGCGACCCTGTTTCTGCCTGGAAATCGATCGTGGAAGACCGTGAGAAGGCAAAACGGTATAAAAGCGCACGTGGAAAAGGCGGATTTATCCGCGCAAATTGGGATGAAGTCAACACGATGATCGCCGCTTCGCTGATTTACACCATTCAAAAGCACGGTCCGGACCGTATTTTCGGCTTTTCTCCTATCCCGGCGATGTCGATGGTGAGCTATGCCGCCGGTGCGAGATTTTTGAATTTAATCGGCGGGGCTATGCTTAGTTTTTATGATTGGTATGCCGATCTTCCGCCTGCTTCCCCGCAAATATGGGGAGAACAGACGGATGTTCCTGAGAGCTCCGATTGGTTCAACTCTAGCTATATGATTGTGTGGGGATCGAACTTGCCGCAGACGCGTACTCCGGATGCCCATTTTTACGTAGAGGCGCGCTATCGGGGAACGAAAGTGGTAGCTGTGAGCCCGGATTATGCGGAGTTTGTTAAATTTGCCGACAACTGGCTTCCTGTTCAGCCGGGAATGGACGGGGCGCTGGCGATGGCCATGACGCACGTCATTTTAAAAGAATTTTATGTCGATCGGCAAACGGATTACTTTACAAATTATGTGAAAAGATATACGGATTTGCCGTTTTTAGTTACGCTTAAAAAACATGGAGACGATTATGTGGCAGACCGCTTTTTACGGGCAAGCGACATTGGCATGCCGCTGCGTTACGCACAATGGAAGGCGGTCGTATGGGATGAAAAGTCAAAGACTTTTGCCGTGCCAAACGGAACGATGGGGCATCGGTGGGAAAATAACGGGAATTGGAATTTGCAGCTCAATGACATGGACAATAAACGAATCGGCCTCGATCCGGCATTAACGTTTTTAGGAAAAGAAGATGATATTGTTACGATTAAAATTCCGCATTTTGAAGTAGAAAAAAAGACGGTGCTGGAACGCGGCGTTCCTGTAAAAGCAATCAAGAAAAACGGAAATACGCTGTATGTAACGACCGTTTTTGATTTATTGCTGGCCAAAACCGGTGTTTTCCGCGGACTGCCGGGTGATTATCCTGTCGATTATAATGATCCGAAACCGTATACACCGGCATGGCAGGAAGCGATTACTGGCATTGATCGAAACACGGCGGCGCAAATCGCGCGCGAATTTGCGCAAAACGCGATCGATTCGAAAGGTCGTTCGATGATTGTCATGGGCTCGGGCATCAACCATTGGTATCATTCTGATGCCATCTACCGTGCGATTTTAAACCTTGTTTTGTTAACGGGTTCGCAAGGAGTAAATGGTGGTGGATGGGCGCATTATGTCGGACAGGAAAAAGTGCGGCCGCTGGAAGGCTGGCAGACGATTGCGATGGCGCGCGACTGGGGAGGACCGCCGCGTCTGCAAAACGGAACATCGTTTTTCTATTTTGTAACAGAGCAGTGGAAATACGAAGATCAAAAGATGGACGAACATATTTCTCCGTTGTTTGATCAGCCGCGTTATCAGCATGGCGGCGACTATAACTATTTAGCGGTTCGTTTAGGCTGGCTTCCGTCTTACCCGCAGTTTAATACGAACAGCATCACGCTAGTGGAAAAGGCGAACGCAAAGACAAACGAAGAAGTGATTCAATATGTGGTCAATGAAATCAAACAAGGAAATATCACGTTTGCGATCGAAAATCCGTCCGACCCGATCAACTTTCCGAGAGTGATGTTTGTTTGGCGCGCCAATTTGATCGGCAGCTCGGCAAAAGGCCATGAATACTTTTTAAAACATTTGTTAGGGACGCATCACGCAAATTTAAGCGGGCAAAACGACGAGCTAAAGACGAGCGAAATCGTTTGGGATGAGGATGCGCCCGAAGGAAAGCTCGATTTAATGGTAAACATCGATTTTCGCATGAACGGAACAGGGCTGTATTCCGATATCGTCCTCCCGGCAGCCACCTGGTATGAAAAATATGATATCAGCAGCACCGATATGCATCCGTTTGTGCATCCGTTTAATCCAGCGATTGCCCCGCCGTGGGAAGCGAAATCAGATTGGGATTTCTTTAAAGGATTAGCGAAAACATTTTCGGAAATGGCGAAACACTATTTTTCCGCGCCAGTCCAAGATGTCGTTGCAACGCCGCTTTTGCATGATACACCAGATGAAATCGCCCAGCCGTTTGGAATCGTGAACGATTGGAAAGAAGGAGCGGGCGACCCGGTTCCGGGGGTGAATTTTCCGCGTCTTCACATCGTGGAAAGGGATTATGCCGAAGTGTACAACAAATTTGTGGCTCTCGGCCCGGTGGTTCGGGAACGAATCGGAGCGAAAGGGCTCAGCTGGAACGCCAATGAAGAATACAAATGGCTGCTTGATACAGCCGGTTCTTCCTCGCTGACAGGGCCGTATAAAGATTGTCCAAGCCTGTTGACCGACCGTGACGCCGCGGAGGCGATATTGGCGTTATCGAGCGCGACAAACGGTTCGCTGGCGCTGAAAGCTTGGGGAGAGATGGAAAGAAAGACGATGCAAAAGCTAAAAGATTTAGTGGAAGAACGGGCGGAAGAGCACATTACGTTCCAAGCGATTACATCACAGCCGCGTCAAGTGTTGACGACTCCTGTATTTAGCGGGAGCGAAACAGGAAACCGGCGGTACTCCCCGTTTACAACCAATGTCGAGCGGCTTATTCCATGGCGGACGTTAACGGGAAGGCAGCATTTTTACCTTGACCATGAGTTAATGCTGGAGTTTGGTGAGGAATTGCCGACGTTTAAAGCACCATTGCGAAAACTGGCTTTCTATGAACAAGACCATCGTCCGAAGGCAAGCGGCAAAGAAATTGCGCTTCGCTATTTAACGCCGCACTTTAAATGGTCGTACCACAGCACTTACTGGGATAACCTGCTGATGTTAACGATGTTTCGCGGCGGACCGCATGTATGGATGAATAAAGATGACGCGGAAGAAGCAGGCATTGCTGATAACGATTGGATTGAAATGTATAACCGCAACGGTGTTGTCGTCGCACGGGCGGTTGTCAGCCACCGGCTGCCGCGCGGAGTCGCGTTTATGTATCACGTGCAAGACCGTTATATGAATGTTCCGGGTTCGCCAATCAGCAAACTTCGCGGCGGAACGTTTAACAGCCCGACGCGCATTCATGTAAAACCGACACAAATGATTGGCGGTTATGCGCAATTAAGCTATGGCTTCAACTATTATGGTCCAACAGGAAACCAACGGGATGAACAAGTCATTATTCGCAAACTTAAAAAAGAGGAAGTGAACTGGCTTGAGGATTAGGGCACAATTTGGGATGGTGATGAATTTAGATAAATGCATCGGCTGCCATACGTGCAGCATTACCTGCAATAATACGTGGACGAATCGTCCCGGAGCGGAGTACATGTGGTGGAATAACGTAGAAACAAAACCGGGAATCGGTTACCCGAAAGAGTGGGAAAATCAAGATTTACGTAAAGGCGGCTGGGTGCTCAAAGACGGGAAGCTCGAGCTGCGTGCCGGCGGCCGGGTGAATAAACTGTTAAATATTTTCTACAATCCGGACATGACCCCGATTGACGATTATTATGAGCCTTGGACATATGACTATGAAAATTTAATTAACAGCCCGGAAAAACAACATCAGCCTGTCGCCAGACCAAAATCGCAGCTGACAGGCGAATATATGGAAATTACGTGGGGGCCGAACTGGGAAGACGATTTGGCGGGAGTATATGAAACAGGAAAACGCGATCCGAACATAAAAGGCATTGAAGAGAAAGTAAAGTTCGAATTTGAGCAAACGTTTATGATGTATTTGCCGCGTATTTGCGAGCATTGCTTAAACCCGCCTTGTGTTTCCTCCTGTCCATCGGGAGCCATTTATAAACGGGATGAAGACGGCATTGTGCTCGTTGACCATGATGCGTGCCGAAGCTGGCGTTTTTGTATGACGGGCTGTCCGTATAAAAAAGTGTATTTTAATTGGAAAACACATAAAGCGGAAAAATGTACATTTTGTTTTCCGCGCATTGAGACCGGTCAGCCGACGATCTGTTCAGAAACATGCGTCGGGCGGCTCCGCTATATCGGCATTGTTTTTTATGACTTAGATAAAGTGGAGGCTGCTGCTTCGGTTAAGGATGAAAAAGATTTATATCAAGCCCACTTAGATGTATTTCTTAATCCGTATGATCCGGAAGTGATCAAAGCGGCGCGTGAAGCAGGATATACCGATGATTGGATTGAAGCGGCACAGCGCTCCCCGGTTTATAAATTGGCGGTGGAACAAAAAATTGCGCTTCCGCTTCATCCTGAGTATCGCACATTGCCAATGGTTTGGTATATTCCGCCGCTAAGCCCAATCATGGGAGCATTTGACGGCGGATTGGACGACATTAATGCTCACGTCATTTTTCCAGCGATTGATCAAATGCGCATTCCGATTGAATATTTGGCGAACTTGCTTGCAGCAGGAGATACGGAAGTGATTCGCACGGTGTTGAAAAAAATGGTGGCGATGCGAAGTTATATGCGCGCCGTGAACTTAGGGAAAGAACCGGATAAGAGCATATTAGATAAAGTGGGAATGGATGAACATACGGTGAAAGAAATGTATAAGCTTTCCGCTGTTGCGAAATATTCCGACCGCTATGTGATTCCATCTTCGCATCGCGAGAAGGCAGACAATATGTTTTACGGACAAGGAGCAGCCGGTTATGAATTTATGGAATCTTGTTCCGGCTGTTCGGGATATGACGCGGAAAACTTTCATCAATTTTATTGGAGTGATGTCGATGGAAGAGCACCGGAAAATTTTTAAAATCGCTTCGATTTTGCTGCAGTACCCGGAACAAGATTGGATGGAAGATAAGCAATTGTTCCATGAAATTTCTTCATTAGGCAATGAAAGCGTCCGGAAACTGTTTCTGCAGTTTCTGGACTACTTAACAACAAACGAAATAGAGACGTTATGCGAAACATATGTGAATACGTTTGATTTTAGCGATAAAACCACAATGTATTTAACATACCATCTATTTGGCGATCAGAAAGAGCGCGGCCAAGCCTTTTTAAAACTAAAAGAGGAGTTTCGCAACGCCGGTTTTGATCTTTTGGACGAGGAGCTGCCAGACTATTTGCCAGTCGTTTTAGAATTTGCGTCTGTCGCTCCCGAAGAGCAGGCAAAGAAGATGCTTCTCATTCATAAAACAACCATTGATAAAATTGCGGAGGAACTAAAGTTAGCGAATAATCCGTATTATCTTGTCATGGATGGCTGTGTAACCGGGATCGTTTCATTTTTAGAGGAGAAAAAAGCCTCTTAACAATACGAACACGAATGGAGGACGGCTGATGAGTTTACTTGATCAATTTCTTTGGGTAATCTATCCGTATCTCATGCTTACGTTATTTGTCGTCGGTCATATTTACCGTTATAATACCGATCAATTTGGCTGGTCGGCGAAATCAAGCGAGTTTCTCGAAAGCAAACGGCTGCGATGGGGAAGCATTCTTTTTCATTGGGGAATTATATTTGTTTTTTTCGGGCACGTAGCTGGGATATTGGTGCCAAAACCATTTTATGAAGCAATCGGAATTACGGATGAGATGTATCACTTCGGGGCGGTTTGGTTCGGCGGCGCAGCCGGGGCCGCGACGGTCATTGGCGTTCTTTTGCTGCTATGGCGAAGATTAAGCGTTCGCCGTATTTTCCGCAACAGCAGCAAAAGTGATTTCCTTGCACTGTTTCTGTTAACCATCGTCATTTTAACGGGATTTACCAATACAGTAGGATATACTGCTACGGGCGGAACGTTTGACTATCGCGATACGATTGGCCCATGGTTCCGGGGCATTTTAACGTTTCGGCCGCTGCCGCAACTAGTAAGCGATGCCCCGTTAGGATTCCAAATTCATATTATTACCGCCTTATTGCTGTTTGGCATCTGGCCGTTTACCCGTCTTGTCCATGTTTGGAGCGTTCCGCTGACGTATTTAAATAGACATTATGTTGTATATCGCCGCATGCGTGCAAAGAAGATTTAAAAACATCCCTCCTTTTCCATCGAAAAGGAGGGATGTTTTTATTCAATGCAACAAATATCCACCGGACAGTTTTCACATTGAATTTCCTTTTTTAAATAGTCAAGGTCATGGATTGTAATTTTTCCTTTTTTAATGGAAAGAACACCTTGCTGCTTTAACGCGTTTAACATACGGTTGACGCTTTCGCGGGTGGTGCCGCAAAAGTTGGCTAAGTCTTGGTTTTTCAGCGTTAAGTCGATGAGGATGCTTCCGCTATCCAACTTGACGCCGTAGCTGTTGCACATGCGGATGAGCGTAGAATACAGCGCTCCTTTTTTGCCGTACATAATTAAATCGCGAAATTTTGTTTGTGTCCGTCGCGCATGCGTGCTGACCCATTGCATATATTCATAGGTAAGGGAAGGATTGGTTAAGAGTTGTTTCTCTAAATCATCTTTTTTAATGGCTGCTACTTCGCCATCTTCCATTACTTTTGCCGTTAGCAAATAACGCGGTTCGGATGTAAACAATGTTAGCTCTCCGATAATTTCTCCAGGACCGCAAATACGGAAACACATCTCTTTCCCGTCAGCGCCAATTTTACTCATCTGCACTTTCCCCGAAAGAATAAGATATAGTTCAGCGGCGGCCATTCCTTCTTGGAATAAAAACGTTCCTTTTCGTATTTTGATGGTACTTTTGGCGGAACGAAGCAATTCGCATAAATGGTCAAAGCGGTCCCGACGGTTGAACGTTTTGGCTGCAAGCATCTGTTTCACCCCAATGGATCGTCGTTACTTCCATTGTAGAGGATAACTGATTGACATTGTTGTGACGAAAATCACAATTTTTTATATTTGTGATGATTGTCACGATAATGCCGCAAATTTTTTTGAAACTGTTTTCATGTTTACTATGTTACAATGTGAGTAACGGTACCGTCAAGAATTTTGTGTAATATAATGGGGGTAGGGTTTCTCTGAAATGGATTTGGAATGAATAGGGAACTAGTTTCCTCCACACAGGAGACTGAATATTCAGTCTCCTGTGTGGAAAGGGAGAATCCCCCTATTTTGTTTATTTACAGTATTTGGTTAATGATAACGTTCTTCAAACATTCGCTCGAGGGCTTCCTGTGCTTCGGCAAATCCTCGCAACTTTCGCCCTGCCCATTTCTCATTAAAATCTTGAATGGTCAAATATACGATTTTTTCAGCGGCTTCTAAACTATTCAAACTGTTCATCGGCTTTAGACGTTTCCGAATCTCCTTGATCGTTCGTTCAATGGCATTCGTCGTGTAAATCACACTTCGAATACTGCTTGGATAATCCATAAATGTAAGGAGGACATCCAACTCATTGGCCCAAGATTGAACTTCTCTCGGATACTTGCTTGACCATTTCGACTCAAACTGTTGAAACATCTGTAACGCCATCTCCTTATTCGGCGCGCGATAAATCAGCCTGAGATCCTCGGCCACTTCAAATTGGTCTTTTTTCCGAACACGATGGAGCGTGTTACGGACTTTGTGAACGACACAACGCTGCACATCGGCTTTCGGATAAACCGCCTTAAAGGCTTCCTCCAACCCTGGTAGTCCATCGAATATGCCCAGAAGCACTTCCTTGGCGCCTCTTTGGTAGAGGTGTTGAAGAATTTCCTGCCATACATAGGCGCTTTCTTGTCCTCCCACAAAGAAATCAAGAATTTCGCGATATCCTTCTTCGTTCACCCCTAACACCACATAAATGACTTCTTTCTCCACGGTTTCGCGACGAAGTTTTACGTATAAACCATCCAAATATAAGACGGAATAACGCTTGTGCAGTGGACGAGTGTGCCATTTCTCGATGTCTTCCTTCACGACATCGGTAATACGGCTGATCGTCGCAGGAGAATAGGTGCTTCCTAGAATTCGTTCGATAAACTTGCCAATTTCCCGTGTACTCATGCCACTTTGGTACATCCTAATGATTGCTTCCTCCAGCCAGCCGGTGTGCCGTTGGTAAGGGGCAAACAACTGTGTTTGAAATTCTCCGTTTCGGTCTCTAGGGACCAAAAGACCTTCAATCCGGCCATATTGCGTATCTAGATTTCGTTGATAGTAGCCGTTTCTCATATTTGATGTTCCGGCCTGTTCTATTTCGAGGAAATTCTTGATTTCTTCCCGCATGATCAGTTCTAATTTTTCCTTTACAAACTGACGAATGACACTTTCCAGTTGATTTGCCCAGTCGACATTCGGTATACTTTTAGACATAGGTAGGGTTCTCCTTTCTCTGGAATGTTTGGGTTCAATCAGAGAATACCCTACCTTTTTTATTTTGATCTAGTAAAATGCTTTACACAAAATTTTATACATCATCTGAGTAACGTCACAACATTTTTCTTCTTTTTTTTATATAGTGGAACAGAAAGGTGTTGTTGAAAGAGGTTTTATGATGATGGAATTTTGATCACCGGTTTGGTTATTATCGATAAAGGTCTCGTTTGTTTCTGGAGTAATGGTTGTGCTTCTTGGCATCATCACGGCTAAGTGGATGGCGCGCCGCCATTTAAAGGAAAAATCGTCATTGTGTGCGACAGTGTTTAAATCTTATTGAAAGGAGAAAGCGGAATGGAGGAAAAAAAACCGTCGACCGTTGTCGACCGCTGGAACCGTCCGCTTCGCGATTTGCGCATTTCGGTAACGGACCAGTGCAATTTCCGCTGCGTATATTGCATGCCGGCGGAAATATTCGGACCCAATTTTCGCTTTTTGCGTGAAGACGAATTATTAACGATCGAGGAAATGGTGCTGCTTGCCGAAAGTTTTGCGGAACTTGGGGTGGAAAAAATTCGTATCACAGGGGGAGAACCGCTGTTAAGACGCGATTTGGACTTATTCGTAGAACGGTTGACGCACATTCCCGGCATTCACGATATCGCTCTTACGACGAATGGGATTCATTTAGTGAAATGGGCGAAACGTTTGAAAGAAGCGGGACTAAAGCGCGTCAATGTCAGCTTGGATGCGTTAGATGACGAAGTATTTAAAAAGATGAACGGTGTTGGGGTCGGGGTCAAGCCGGTGCTAAAAGGGATCGAAGCAGCGCGGGAAGCCGGGCTTGGCGTTAAAGTGAACATGGTCGTCAAAAAAGGAATGAACGACTCGCAAATCATTCCGATGGCAAACTATTTTAAAGAACAAGGCATTACCCTCCGCTTTATTGAATATATGGACGTCGGCACGACAAACGGTTGGGATTTTTCCCATGTCGTTACGAAAAAAGAAATGTATGAACTCCTGCAGCAAATGCATCCGCTTGAGCCGGTGGAAAAAGCCTACTTCGGCGAGGTGGCAAACCGCTACCGCTATGTTGGCACGAACGTGGAAGTCGGTTTTATCTCCTCGGTGACGGAATCGTTTTGCAGCAGCTGCACCCGGGCGCGCATTTCCGCCGATGGTACGCTGTATACGTGCTTGTTTGCGACAAGCGGTGTTTCGTTAAAAGAAAAACTGCGTTCTGGGGCAGATAAAGAGGAAATCAAGAAAGTGATTTCATCCACATGGAACATGCGGACAGACCGTTACTCGGATGAACGGACGGAGCAAACGGCAAAAACGCGGAAGAAAATTGAAATGTCTTATATTGGCGGATAAGTAAACTGGACCGTTTCCTTCGAGTGGAACGGTCCAGTGTTTTTAGTTTATTGAGACGTTTCGGCCGATGGCTCTGCTTCCGCGAGGACGCGCGGGAATAACACGTTATTTTCCAAATGGATATGTTTAAATAAATCTTCTTCAAGCGCTTCTAATCGGTTGTAGACAAGACGGTACGTCCGGCATGCATCTTCCGGCGGGGTAAAGTCATTCGTAATCTCACGAATCGTTTTGATGATGTCGCCAGCAACGTCATGTTCATTGACAAGTTCGCGAATCACTTGTTTCATCGTTTCTCTGTTTTCTGGAGTCGGAGTTTCTTCAAATTGCAAAATAAGCGGAAAAGCGTAAGTTTCTTCTTTCACCGTATGCTGTTCCAGTTCGGTTTTCAGCTCGTTAAACAGCTTATGAACTTGCGCAAGATGCGGATGGTGCATTCCGTGGACGCGCAGCACTTTTGTGACGTAAGGGCTGAGCTGCGGCAGTTCTTCCGCCAAGTAACGATGATGTTTTCCGATAATATGATCGATCAGCTCGCGATAAGAAGCTTCCTTCCAATTTCTATCGACTTTTTCGTGCGATTGGGCATAAAGCGCGTTCAGCTCTTCTAAAATCGCTTCTCCGTCCAAACCGCGCTCTTTTATTGCTTCCTGCAATGGGCGCTGCCCGCCGCAGCAAAAATCAATTCTATATGATTTGAAAAGATCGCTTGCTTTTGGAAATTGTGCTACGATGTCCCCGATGAGCGATTGTTCTGTAAACCATTTTTCCATGGCTGATACCTCCATCTTAATCAATCGTTACAACTTAAGCATATTTCTTTTCTCTTTTGCATGTCGTGATGTACATCACATAAGGGAAGAAATTTTGAACAAATTGTGTTAGGAAAGAAATGAAACGGATAAATGTGATGAACATCACGACTAGCTTTGATTCATTTCCGTACAATGAAAATAAGAAAAAAGGAAAGAAGGGATGGGGATGTTTCGGCTGTTGAAGGCTGAACAGTTGGAAAGCGAAAATCGACAGTTAAAAAGCCGTTTGGAAGAAGCAAAGAAGCAGCTTGCCGAAAAGGAAGAAATGATGCAGGAGTTGATTGATGATTTGTTTGCAGAACTCGGCGCAGCGATTCAGCAGCATGAGTTCGTCAACAGCCAGCATCATGCTTTAGGCGAATTAGTTGAAAGAATAAAGGAAAAGGTTGATAATGTCAATGCATTAAGCAAATCTTCACGCGAAACTTCCGATCATCAGCAGTACGGATGAACCAATAAAAACTTGCTTTCTTTGGCAGTCTGCTTGCTCTTCTAAATATAAAAAAGTAAAATAATGGATATTATGGGTAGCTATTAAATGAGAAAGGGAGAGAAAAGCATGTTGGAAAAGCGAACTCCGATTCCGGTAACGGAAGCGATCAAAAGGGTCATGAAATATGCGCGGGAAGGGGAAGCGGAAACGGTTCGGCTTGAGGAAGCATACGGTCGGTATTTGGCCGAAGAATTGCGCGCCGATCATGACGTTCCACCGTTTGACCGCTCTCCATATGACGGTTTTGCCATCCGCGCTGCGGACTCCGCGCAGGCGAAGCTGGACAATCCGGTGGAATTTGAAGTGATTGAGACAATTGGAGCGGGACAGATGGCGACAAAAGCGGTGAAACCGTTTCAGGCGGTGCGCATCATGACAGGGGCGCCAATTCCCGATGGATGCGACGCGGTTGTCATGTTGGAGCTAGCCAAACAATATGAGCGGGATGGCAAAACGTATATGTCGATCAAACGTCCGTTTCGTCCGGGAGATAATATTTCATTTCAAGGGGAGGATGCGAAAAAGGGCGATGCGCTTGTTCCAAAAGGCACGCGGATCAACCCCGGCGTGCAGGCGCTATTAGCGACATTTGGATATGCCGAGGTAAAAGTGGCACGTAAGCCGCGCATCGGCATTTTTGCGACAGGAAGCGAGCTTTTGGATGTATCCGATCCGCCTGTGCCAGGAAAAATCCGCAACAGCAACGCGTATATGATTCAGGCGCAAGTGGTCCGCAACGGCGCGGAGCCAGTTTATTTCGGCAAATTAATGGACGATCTGGATGCTTGTTTTGCCGCGATCCAATCCGCGCTCGATCAAGTGGATATGTTGATTACAACAGGAGGAGTTTCTGTCGGGGATTATGATTATTTGCCGATCATTTATGAACGTCTCGGCGCTGAAGTGCTGTTCAATAAAGTGGCGATGCGCCCGGGCAGCGTAACGACGGTTGCGCATCTTGACGGCAAGCTATTATTCGGGCTGTCGGGCAATCCGTCCGCCTGCTATGTCGGCTATGAACTGTTTGTACGCCCGGTCGTACGGACGCGGCTATTTTCCGCGAAACCGTATTTGAAAAAAGCAACGGCTACGTTAATGGCAGACTTTCCAAAGCCAAATCCGTTTACCCGCTTTGTCAGAAGTTACGTAGCGGTCGAAGACGGACGGTTAACGGTGGTGCCGGTTGGCATGGATAAATCGAATATTGTCACATCATTGGCGAAAGCGAACGCGCTGATGGTGCTTCCAAGGGGGACGCGCGGGTTTGCCAAAGGAAATACCGTCGAGGTGTGGTTGCTAGAAGACGAAGAAGGGAGCGACATATGAACGTCTGGCAAGTAGTCGGCTATAAAAACAGCGGCAAAACGACGCTGATGGAAAAATGGGTAAAAATCGCTTCTTCCGAAGGATACCGTGTTGGAACGATCAAACATCACGGGCACGGCGGCGAGCCGGAAAGACGATATGCGACTACTGACTCAGAGCGCCACGAACGGGCCGGGGCGGTTTGCGTGTCGGTAGAGGGAGGCGGATTGCTACAGATTCACGCCCGGCAGTCATCATGGTCGCTCGCGCAAATTTTATCGTTCTATCAGCTGTTGCCGCTTGATTTTGTCCTTGTCGAGGGTTACAAAAGCGAACGATATCCAAAAGTAGTAATGGTGCGAAACGAAGAGGACTGAGATTCGCTTTCCCAGCTGGCGAACATTATTGCCGTTATTACGTGGCAACCTTTTTTGCAGCCATCCTTTCTTTCCTATCCTTTCTTTTCTATTGATAACGAAGAAAGTTATTTACGTTGGTTGATGGATGAGGTGAGAAAGCACGAATGAATGAACGGCTTTTTGTCATTACGGACAAGCCGATTTCCGTGGAAGAAGTGATCCAAAAAGTGATGCGTCCAGAAGCCGGCGCGGTGGCCACATTCATTGGCACGGTGCGCGAATGGACGAAGGGAAAGCGGACGTTATTTTTGCAATATGAGGCATATGTGTCGATGGCAGAAAAAATGCTCGCACAAATCGGTGCGGAAATTCGTGAAAAGTGGCCGGAAGCAAAAGTCGCGATTATCCATCGAATCGGCAGGCTGGATATCGGAGAGGCCGCAGTCGTCATCGCCATATCATCGCCGCACCGCAATGACGCATATGAGGCGAATCGGTATGCGATTGAGCGCATTAAACAAATTGTTCCGATTTGGAAAAAGGAACACTGGGAAGATGGAACGGAGTGGGTCGGCAATCAATTAGAGACAAAATCGTATCCGGCAGGAAAGCCGGAAGAGGAGGATTTGCGATGATTACACTGCTCTTTTTCGCCCACTTGCAGGAGGCGGTTGGCGAAGAACGCGTCTTCTTGCCTCATTTTCCGAAAACGGTAAAAGAATTAAAGGAAGAAGTAAAGCAACGTTACCATATTAGCCTAAAACAAGTGATGGTCGCGGTCAATGAGGAATATGCCCGCGATGAGCAAACGCTTCAGCCTGGCGATATTGTCGCCTTTATTCCACCGGTAAGCGGAGGATGAGAAATGGATAGTTCCGAAACAACACGGTGCCTGGGCGATGTTGATTGTCCCATTTTTGTTAGGCACCTATGCAGGAAGATTTACATGGCTTCATGTCCCGCTATTTGTCGACTGTTTTTTTCTGTACTTAGCGACATACCAGTTAATTAATGGCGATCAAATCAAAGCGCTGCTTTTTTTTCTTTTTGCGATGATTGTTCTTTACTCATAAAAACGAGGTGCGCATGTTGACGCACCTCGTTTTTTAATAGCTTATAGCGATGATGACTCCTTTCTCCCTTTCCCTTCATTTCGAGGAGGGAGGCTTTTTAAAAAATATCAAAAAATATTCTAAAAATAATTAAATATACATTTGATTTTATTTTTATACAGTATTATAATGGTTACTACACAAAGTACAATTTGTCTGAGGAGGAGCGTCATGAATATCGCCATTATTGGTGCAACCGGATACGGTGGCGCGGAATTGCTAAGGTTTTTACGCAACCATCCTCATGTGCGCCGTTGTTATCTTTATTCATCTTCGCAAGAAGGAATTCATCTTTCGGAAAGCTTCGCGCACGTCGGTGAAATCGACGATGCGATTTTGAAAAAGATAGATGTCGAGCAAATTGCCGATGAATGCGAGGTCGTCTTTTTCGCCACTCCGCCGGGAGTTTCTAGTACACTCGCGCCCGCGTTCATCGACCAAGGAGCGAAAGTAATTGACTTATCGGGTGATTTTCGCTTAAAAGACGGGGCGGTATACGAAGCGTGGTACAAGCGGCAGGCGTCTTCCGATCATTATTTACAGCAGGCGGTATACGGGCTAACAGAGTGGAATAAGCCAAACATCCGAAAGGCACGGCTTCTTTCCAACCCGGGATGCTACCCAACGGCGACATTGCTTGGCTTGGCGCCGATCGTCAAAGAACAGCTCATCGAAGAAGATTCGATTATCGTCGATGCAAAATCGGGAGTATCGGGAGCGGGACGAAAGGCGTCATTGAACACCCATTTTTCCGAAGTGAACGAAAACGTCAAAATTTATAAAGTAAATTCGCATCAGCATATTCCAGAAATCGAGCAAATGTTGCAAGCGTGGAATGAACGCATTCAACCAATTACGTTCAGCACGCATTTAATTCCGATGACAAGGGGAATTATGGCGACGATTTACGCAAAAGCAAAGCACCCCCTGTCGGTAGATAGGTTGGTAGATTTATATAAAACGAGTTATAAAGATTCCATGTTTGTCCGCATTCGTAAGCCTGGGCAATTTCCATCGACGAAAGAAGTATATGGTTCCAACTATTGCGATATTGGCGTTGCTTATGATGAACGGACAGGAAGAATTACCGTCGTTTCCGTCATTGACAACCTTGTCAAAGGGGCGGCGGGGCAGGCGATTCAAAATTTGAACGTGATGATGGGCTGGAACGAAGAAAGCGGACTTACGTACATGCCGATTTATCCGTAAGGAAGGAGAGCAAGCGATGGAGATTGCAAAACAAGAAGCAAAGGTGGTTTTCATAGGCGAAGGCACGGTAGTAACACCAAAGGGATTTAAAGCGGCTGGGGTACATGCCGGCTTGCGTTATACGAAAAAAGATTTGGGCGTTATTTTATGCGAAGTGCCGGCATCTTGCGCCGCCGTTTATACGCAGAACCATTTTCAAGCGGCGCCGCTCAAAGTGACGCAGCAAAGCATCTCCGTAGAGCAAAAGCTGCAGGCGGTGGTTGTCAATAGCGCTTGCGCCAATGCGTGCACGGGTCAGCAAGGATTAAAAGATGCTTATGAAATGAGAGAACTATGCGCTCGGCAATTCGGCATTGCCCCGCATCATGTCGCTGTCGCTTCCACTGGCGTTATCGGGGAATTGTTGCCGATGGAAAAAATCCGCGAAGGAATTAAAAAGTTGCAGCCAGGAGATTCGCTTGGCCATGCCGAGGCGTTTCAAACCGCGATTTTAACAACGGATACGGTGATGAAAAAAGCGTGCTACCAAACGGCGATCGACGGGAAAATCGTAACGATCGCCGGAGCGGCAAAAGGATCGGGAATGATCCATCCGAACATGGCGACGATGCTGGCGTTTATCACCACCGATGCCAATATTTCTTCGCCGCTATTGCAAGAAGCGCTTCGTTCGGTTACGGATGTGTCATTCAATCAAATTACGGTAGATGGCGATACGTCCACGAACGATATGGTCATTGTGATGGCGAGCAGGCTTGCCGGAAATAAGGAATTAACGCTGAATCATCCAGAATGGAAAAATTTTTATGAAGCGCTGAAAAAAACATGCGAGGATTTAGCGAAGCAAATCGCCAAAGACGGCGAAGGGGCGACGAAGTTAATTGAAGTGCGTGTGAACGGGGCGAAAACGGATGAGGATGCGAAAAAAATCGCTAAACAAATCGTTGGCTCCAATTTAGTAAAAACGGCGGTTTACGGCGCTGACGCAAACTGGGGAAGAATTATTTGTGCGATCGGCTACGCAGGAGCAATGGTGAATCCGGACAATGTTGATATTGCGATTGGACCGATTTTGATGCTAAAAGGAAGCGAACCGCAGCCGTTTTCCGAGGAAGAAGCGAGCGCCTATTTGCAAAATGATATGATTGTTATTGAGGTGGATCTGCATCTAGGCAGCGGCAAAGGAGTTGCCTGGGGATGCGATTTAACGTATGACTACGTGAAAATTAATGCAAGCTATCGCACTTGACAAGGGGAGAGAAAGATGGGAAAGACGGTTGTCATTAAATGCGGCGGCAGCGTATTAAGTGATTTGTCTTCAGCGTTTTTTGCTAGTTTGCAAGCGATGTATGCACAAGGCATGAATATTGTTCTCGTTCATGGCGGCGGACCAGAGATCGGGCAGATGTTAAAGCGGCTCCAAGTTCATAGTGAATTTGTGAACGGCTTGCGCAAAACGACAAAGGAAGTATTGGAAGTTGTGGAAATGGTTTTGGCGGGAAAAGTGAATAAACAGCTTGTCGCACTCTTGCAGCAACATGGCTTGCCGGCCGTCGGTGTTTCCGGCGTCGATGCCGGGCTGCTCGAAGCGGCGCCAATCGATTTCATGAAGCTTGGCTACGTTGGCGAAGTGGTCGATGTTAACGCCACTTTTATTCATCACTTGTTGCAGTTGCGTTATATTCCGGTTATTTCGCCGCTTGGCGCGGATAAGGACGGACAAAAATACAATATTAACGCCGATACGGCGGCGGGAGCGGTGGCAAAGGCGATCAAAGCAACACAGCTTTTGTTCGTGACAGACGTTCCAGGAATATTGCGGGACGGTGCAGTCGTCGAGAGGGCGACGGTCGAGGCGATTGAACAGATGATCAAAGACGGCGTGATCACAGGCGGGATGATTCCGAAGGTAAAAGCAGCGCTAGCCGCGCTATCAGAATCGCTGCATGAAGTGATGATCGTCAGCGGGAAAGCATCTTTTTATAAAAATGGAAATTGGTACGGAACGACGATTCAAAGCGAAGTGGGGGTATATTAATGGGAGCGCTATTTCCGACATATAACCGTTGGAACATTTGTGTACAATCGGCCGAAGGAACAACGATTACCGATATAAATGGGAAGCAATATTTAGATTTTGTTTCCGGAATTGCGGTTTGCAACCTCGGGCATCGCCATCCGGCCGTACAAAAAGCGATCGAAGCGCAGCTGAATCAATTTTGGCATGTATCGAATTTATTTACGATTCCACTGCAAGAAGAAGTGGCGCAGCTTCTTACGGCAAACAGCTGCGGCGACTATGTATTTTTCTGCAATAGCGGCGCGGAGGCGAACGAAGCAGCGCTGAAGCTGGCGCGCAAACACACGGGGCGCCATAAAGTCATCACCTTTCAGCAGTCGTTTCACGGACGGACGTTCGCCACGATGGCGGCTACCGGCCAGGAAAAAGTGCATAAAGGATTCGGCCCGCTTTTGCCGGAATTTGTTCATCTGCCGTTTAACGATGTGGAGGCACTCGAAAGAGAAATGAACGAAGAGGTCGCCGCGGTCCTAGTGGAAATCGTGCAAGGAGAAGGCGGAGTCAGACCGGCGGATCCATCGTTTCTCCAAAAAGCGGCTGAACTTTGCCAGCAATACGGCACCTTATTCATTGTCGATGAAGTGCAAACCGGCATCGGCCGCACCGGCAAACCGTTTGCCTATCAATATTTTGATATCGAACCGGATATTATTACGACCGCGAAAGGGTTAGGCAGCGGCATCCCGGTCGGCGCGATGATCGGCAAAGCGTTTTTGAAAGATACGTTCAGTGCCGGGGTGCACGGTTCGACGTTTGGCGGCAATCCGATTGCGATGGCAGCCGCGAAAGCAACGTTAGAAATCATTTTCCAGCCGGACTTTTTGCAAGATGTCCATGAAAAGGGAACATACTTTTTAGCGCAGCTTCAAGAAGCGCTCGGGGAATTGGAGTTCGTGAAAGAAGTGCGGGGGCTTGGTTTATTAGTTGGCATTGAATGCCATGGGGAGATTGCGAATTTGCTTCCAGCCATTCATGAAAACGGGCTGCTTGTCCTATCAGCAGGACCAAATGTCATCCGCTTGCTGCCACCGTTGATCGTGACAAAGGAACAATTGGATCAAGCGGTGCAGATCGTGAAACAAACAATACAAAAAGCGGGAGTCGCAGCGGCGAAATGATCGCCAGCTGCATCTTTCTCTCTATAAATGAATAAAAATTCCATCATATAAATAAAAATTCGATTATGAGGTGTCATGAATGAAAGCGTATTTGCATTTAGCAAACGGAAAGACGTTTACCGGACAATTGGAATCTCCGCTGCCCAATGGGGAAGTAAGCGGGGAGATCGTCTTTTTCACCGGCATGACCGGCTATCAAGAAGTATTGACCGATCCTTCTTATAAAAATCAAATCATTGTGTTTACGTACCCGCTCATCGGAAATTACGGAATTAATGCCGGCGATTTTGAAAGCAAGCGGCCGCATGTGCAGGCGGTTGTGGTCTATGAAGCGAGCAGCCAAGGATATCATTACGAAGCGAAGTATAGCTTAAAAGAATATTTGCAACAATGGAATATCCCGTTATTCACCCATGTCGATACGCGCGCATTAGTGAAAGAAATCCGCAATGAAGGAACGATGATGGCAAAGTTGACGGTATCACCGTCGTGCACGTTAATGCCTGCTGAAAATTTATTTCCGGTCCGCGATGTATCGACGCCAAACATCGAAACGTACGGAGACGGCCAGCCGCATCTCGTGTTAATCGATTTCGGCTACAAAAAATCGATTTTACAGTCTCTTGTCACACGCGGATGCAAAGTAACGGTCGTTCCTTACCATACTTCGCCGCAAGCAGTCGAATCGCTAAAGCCGGACGGCATCGTTTTATCCAACGGCCCGGGCGACCCGAAACAGCTTTCTCATCATTTAGCCAACATCCGGCAACTCATCGACCGTTATCCGACGCTGGCGATTTGTCTTGGCCACCAGCTAGTGGCGCTTTCCTACGGGGCGGACACGGAAAAGCTCCGCTTCGGGCATCGGGGGGCCAATCAGCCTGTCTTTGATGCGGTGAAACAAAAAGTGTTTATGACTTCGCAAAACCATAGTTATGTCGTCAACAAAGATAGTTTGGCGAACACCCCGTTTCATATTCGCTTTACCAATGTCAATGACGGTTCTGTCGAAGGCATGGTGCACCGCCATAAACCGATTTTATCGGTGCAATACCATCCGGAGGCGCACCCAGGCCCTGGCGATACGGATCATATTTTTGACGAGTTTCTACAAACGGTGGTAAAGGGAGAGAAAGTCTATGCCTAAAGATACATCACTGCAGTCGATTCTTATCATCGGATCCGGTCCGATTGTCATTGGCCAGGCCGCGGAGTTTGATTATTCCGGCACGCAAGCGTGCATTGCCTTAAAAGAAGAAGGATACCGCGTCATTTTAGTAAATAATAATCCGGCGACGATTATGACCGATGACGTCCATGCTGATGCCGTTTACTTTGAGCCGCTGACAGTCGACAGCGTCGAGGCGGTAATCGCCAAAGAACGTCCTGACGGGCTGCTTGCGACGTTCGGCGGACAGACGGGATTAAACTTAGCGTTTCAGCTTCATGAAGCAGGAATTTTAGAAAAATATGGGGTGAAGCTGCTCGGAACGCCGATTGAAGCGATTAAAAGAGGGGAAGACCGCGAAGCGTTTCGCTCCTTGATGTATGAATTAGGCGAACCTGTTCCGGAAAGCGAAATTATAACCAATATCGACGAAGCGGTCGCATTTGCCGAAAAAATCGGATTTCCGATCATTATTCGTCCTGCGTACACGCTCGGCGGAACTGGCGGCGGCATTGCCGAAAATATGGAGCAATTTGTGGCGCTCGTTGAAAAAGGGCTGGCGGAAAGTCCGATTACGCAATGTTTGATTGAGCGGAGCGTCTCCGGGTTTAAAGAAATCGAATATGAAGTGATGCGTGATCATACCGATACGTGCATTACTGTCTGCAATATGGAAAATGTCGATCCTGTCGGCATCCATACGGGAGATTCGATCGTCGTCGCCCCATCGCAGACGCTGACGGACGAGGAATATCAAATGCTTCGCTCCGCGGCGATTAAAATTATTTCCGCGCTTGGCATTATTGGAGGCTGTAACATTCAATTTGCCCTCGACCCGTTCAGCAAGCGCTATTACTTGATTGAAGTCAATCCGCGCGTCAGCCGTTCCTCGGCGCTTGCTTCCAAGGCGACCGGATACCCGATCGCCCGCATTGCCGCCAAATTGGCCGTCGGCTATACGTTGGCGGAGCTGTTGAACCCGGTAACAAAAACGACATACGCCAGCTTTGAACCAGCGCTCGATTACGTCGTCGTAAAATTTCCGCGCCTGCCGTTTGACAAATTTCCGCTTGCGGACCGCCAGCTCGGCACGCAGATGAAAGCGACCGGAGAAGTGATGGCGATCGACCGCAACATGGAACGCGCATTTCAAAAAGCGGTTTATTCGCTAGAAGGCAAAAATAACGGCCTGTATTTGCCGGAGCTTGCCGAAAAAACAGAGGCGGAACTGAAACAGCTGCTTGTAAACAGGGATGACCGCCGTTTCTTTGCCATCTTGGAGCTGTTCCGACGCGGGGAAACGATCGATGCCGTCTATGCGCTAACGAAAATCGACCGCTTCTTTTTGCATTCGTTTTATCAGCTCATCGAATTGGAAAAGAAAGCGAAAGAGACAAATCTTGACGAAATTGACGAAGCGACGTTCCGCCTTTTGAAGGAAAAAGGCTTTGCGGATGCGTTTTTAGCGGAAGCGTGGGGCGTGAAGGAGCAAGACGTGAGGGAAAAGCGAAAACAGCTCGGCATCCTTCCAGCCTATAAAATGGTTGATACGTGTGCCGCCGAATTTCGTTCGGAAACGGATTATTATTATTCCACTTATTTCGGCGAGGACGAACGGAAAAAAAGCGATAGGGAAAAGGTGCTGATTATTGGCGCCGGACCGATTCGCATCGGCCAAGGAATCGAGTTTGACTACAGCTCTGTCCACAGCGTCTATGCGCTTCAAGAAGAAGGATATGAAACGGTGCTAATGAACAACAATCCGGAAACGGTCAGCACCGATTTTGCGGTGGCGGACCGGCTTTATTTCGAACCACTGACGCTAGAAGACGTGTTAAACGTCATTGAAGCGGAACAAATCAATAAAGTGATCGTTCAATTTGGCGGACAGACGGCCATCAATTTGGTGAAAGGGTTGGAGGAAGCCAATGTCTCGCTTCTTGGCGTTACGTACGATGTCATTGACCAGTTGGAAGATCGTGACCGTTTTTATCAGCTGTTAGAAGAACTCGACATTCCGCACGTGCCGGGGATGATGGCCAATAACGAAACAGAGCTGCTTGCCAATGCGGAAAAAATTGGCTATCCGATCCTGCTTCGTCCTTCCTATGTTATTGGCGGCAGAGGAATGTTTATTGTCAAAGACGAACAGCAGTTAGCAACGCTGTTAGCGCAAGGGATGATTGCGTATCCGTTGCTGATTGATGCGTATTTAGATGGAAAAGAAGCGGAAGTCGATGTGGTGACCGATGGTAATGATATTTTGCTGCCAACTATTATAGAACATGTCGAAAAAGCAGGGGTGCATTCCGGAGACAGCTATGCATGGCTGCCGGCCCAAACGCTGACAAAAGAAGAGCAGAACAACATGATCACTTATGCGGCAAAAATCGCGAAAAAGCTGCAATTTAAAGGGATTATGAACATCCAATATGTCATTGCCAACGGGCAAGTCTATGTTCTCGAAGTCAATCCGCGCGCAAGCCGGACCGTACCGATTGTCAGCAAGGCAACGGGGATTCCGCTCGCGCAAATTGCGACAAAATTATTGCTTGGGAAATGTTTAAACGATGTTGTTGGCGAAAAACAGCGGCGTTTGGCGAACTTGCCGTATATCGTTTTGAAGTATCCGGTATTTTCAACATATAAATTACCAGGGGTTGACCCTCTTGTCGGTCCGGAAATGAAATCGACCGGTGAAGGAATCAGCATTGCAGCGACAAAAGAGGAAGCAGCGGCAAAAGCTTTTTATTCGTATTTAGTGAAAAAGCGCGAGGCGCGAGAAATTTATGTAAATGGACAAATAGACGAACCATTGCTTGAGCAGATAAAAGGAAAACAATTAACCATTGTTTCTGACGTGCCGTTTTCCGAATGGGTAAAACGAAAAGAAGCACTGGCGTTTTTCGATTTGCAAAAAGATGAAACAAGTTTTGAACATCGAACGATTGCGTTGTCCCGCCAAATCATGGTGTTTACTGAAAAAGAAACATTTGCTCTCTTTTTGCAAGCGATCGGCGTGAATTCGTTTACGGTTTCGTCGATTCAAGAGTGGCTTGAAAAGAAAAAACAAATGGAGAAAGCGGTGATCATATGAACAAAGTCGTTTCCCTAAAAGGAAAAGATTTTTTAACATTGATGGATATTTCGACAGAAGATATTCATTATTTACTGACGCTTGCAGCGCAATTAAAAGAAAAGCAGCTTGTCGGACAATCTTATACTCCGCTTGTCGGAAAAACGTTGGCGATGATTTTTGAAAAGCCATCGACGCGCACGAGAGTATCGTTTGAAGTCGGCATGATTCAGCTTGGCGGAAGCGCGCTTTATTTAAACAGCAATGATTTGCAGCTCGGACGCGGCGAAACGATCGCCGACACTGCAAGAGTGCTGTCACAATATGTGGATGCGATTATGATTCGTACGTTTGCCCATAGTAAAATAGAGGAGCTCGCTCAATACGCGACGATTCCGGTGATTAACGGATTGACAGACGATGATCATCCGTGCCAGGCGCTTGCCGACTTATTGACGATTTATGAAGTAAAGAAGATGTTCAAAGGATTGAAACTTGCTTATGTCGGCGACGGAAACAATGTCGCTCACGCGCTGATGATAGCCGCTGCCAAAGTCGGCATGGACTGCACCATCGCTTGTCCGTCTGGCTATGAACCGAAAGAAGAGTATGTGAATGCGGCCGTGCAAATTGGAAAACAAAGCGGGGCAACCATCGCGGTGACACACGATCCAATCGAAGCCGTTGCCGATGCCGACGTTATTTATACGGACGTATGGACGAGCATGGGGCAGGAACAAGAAAGCGAGCAGCGTCTTACTGTTTTCCAGCCGTTTCAGGTAAATGATGAATTATTGAAACATGCGAAACCGGATTATATGTTTTTGCATTGCCTGCCGGCCCATCGCGGGGAAGAAGTGGCCGCGGATGTGATTGACGGGCCGAATTCATACGTATTTCAGCAGGCGGGCAATCGCCTCCATGTACAAAAAGCGATTTTAGTTTCTTTATTATAAAGAAACAGCACCGGGAATATACTCGGTGTTTTTTATGTCACCATTATTTGCCTGGTTATGAATAAACGAGGAAGAGGGAATGATAAAAATGCACTCTGAATAAAGGGGGAATACGACAATGGGTCAACCACGCCATTTTAAACCAGGCGATAAAGCGCCAAACAACGGAGTATACATCGAAATTGGCGAAACAGGAGATAATGTCAAAAATCCGAAAAAGGTCAAGCTCAACGCAGGAGATGCGTTTCCAGAAACATCGAATCAAAATCGTCATTGGACATATGCGCGAAAACCGTAACGGCGATAAGCCAAGAAAGCTACTGGCTGCCAAACGTGAAAAGGATATAAAATGGGGGGGAAGATGGATTTTATGCCCTCCACAAAGCCATTCCGGTCAAGGAGTGGCTTTCTATTTGAAAAAACAAGGAGGCATTCGCTATAATATACATAAAGGTCAAAAAAGGTCAAAAAGGAGGGAAGTAGGTGAATATTCAAAAATTTACTGAAAAAGTGCAAGAGGCATTGATGACGGCCCAGTCGACCGCTGTGAAACACCATCATCAGCAACTTGATGTCGAACATTTGCTGCTGGCCTTATTGCAGCAAGAAGAAGGGCTTGCCAAAAGAATATTCACACTGTTGCGTGTTCATATAGACGCATTCACTCATGAACTGCAAGTGTTGTTAAAGAAAAAGCCAGAAGTGATAGGAGCAGGTGCGGAAAACGTTTATTTGTCTTCGCGGCTGCAGCGGGTGTTGACGAATGCGGAAAAAGAAGCGAAAGAGATGCAAGACGAATATATTTCCGTCGAACATTTGCTTCTTGCCATGGCGTCAGAAACGGGGGATATCGGCGAGCTTTTTCGCCGTTACGGCATTCAACGCTCTTCATTATGGAAAGTATTGATGGAAATAAGGGGGAATCAGCGCGTGACAAGTCCAACGCCGGAAGCTACATACGAAGCGTTAAAAAAATATGGGCGTGATTTAGTCGCGGAAGTGAAAGCGGGAAAAATCGACCCAGTAATCGGCCGCGACAGCGAAATTTGCCGCGTTATTCGCATTTTATCGCGGAAAACGAAAAACAACCCGGTATTAATCGGTGAGCCCGGGGTTGGAAAAACGGCGATTGTTGAAGGTTTAGCGCAGCGCATTGTCCGCAAAGACGTTCCCGAAGGATTAAAGGACAAAACGATTTTTGCGCTGGATATGAGCTCGCTTGTCGCGGGCGCGAAATTCCGCGGCGAATTTGAAGAGCGTTTAAAAGCGGTGTTAAACGAAATAAAGAAAAGCGAAGGACGGATTATTTTATTTATTGATGAATTGCATACGATTGTCGGCGCCGGCAGGGCGGAAGGCGCGATGGATGCGGGCAATATGCTGAAGCCGATGCTGGCGCGCGGGGAGCTGCACTGCATCGGTGCGACGACATTGGATGAATACCGGCAATATATTGAAAAAGATCCAGCGCTTGAACGCCGCTTCCAGCAAGTGCTTGTCGAAGAGCCGAGCGTGGAAGATACGATTTCGATTTTGCGCGGCTTAAAAGAGCGGTTTGAGGTCCATCATGGCGTAAAAATTCATGACCGTGCCCTCGTTGCCGCCGCGACATTGGCGGACCGCTACATTTCCGACCGCTTTTTGCCGGATAAAGCGATTGATTTAGTCGATGAGGCGTGTGCGACGATTCGTACGGAAATGGACTCGATGCCGTCGGAGTTGGATGAAGTGATGCGCCGCGTTATGCAGCTCGAAATCGAAGAAGCGGCGCTGCGAAAAGAAACGGATGAGGCGAGCAAAGAACGTCTTGAAGCGCTCACGAAGGAACTTGCGGATTTACGGGAAAAAGCAAACAGCATGAAAGCGCAATGGCAGCAAGAAAAAGAAGCGATTGGGCGTGTGCGCGACGTGCGCGAGGCGCTGGAAAAAGCCAAACGTGAGTTAGAAGAAGCAGAAAATGAATATGATTTGAACAAAGCGGCGGAACTCCGGCATGGCCGCATCCCGCAACTCGAGAAGCAATTAAAGCAATTAGAACAAGAAATGAACGAAAATAATGAAGGAAGACTGCTTCGCGAGGAAGTAACGGAAGAGGAAATCGCTGAAATCGTTTCGCGCTGGACGGGAATTCCGCTGACAAGGCTTGTCGAAGGAGAACGGGAAAAGCTGCTGCGTTTGCATGAGCTGTTGCATGAACGGGTCATCGGCCAGGACGAAGCGGTGGAACTGGTGGCCGATGCGGTGCTGCGGGCGCGTGCCGGCATTAAAGACCCAAACCGCCCGATCGGTTCGTTTATCTTTTTAGGGCCGACCGGCGTCGGAAAGACAGAATTGGCGAAAACATTGGCACAAGCATTATTTGACAGCGAAGAACAAATGATTCGCATCGATATGTCGGAGTATATGGAAAAACATGCCGTTTCCCGTTTAATCGGCGCTCCTCCAGGCTATGTCGGCTATGAAGAAGGCGGGCAGCTGACCGAAGCGGTGCGGCGCAAACCGTATTCCGTTATCTTATTAGACGAAATCGAAAAAGCGCATCCAGAAGTGTTCAATATTTTGCTGCAAATGCTCGATGACGGGCGGATCACCGATTCGCAAGGACGCACCGTTGACTTTAAAAACACGGTCGTGATTATGACGTCCAATATCGGCTCCCATTTGCTGTTAGAAGGGGTGACAGAAGGCGGAGAAATTAAAGAGGAAACGCGCGAACAAGTTTTGCAGCAGCTGCGCGCCCATTTCCGCCCAGAATTTTTAAACCGCATCGATGATATTGTTTTGTTTAAGCCGCTGACGATGAACGAAATAAAAGGAATTGTCACGAAATTTGCCAACGAATTATCCAAACGTCTCAGCGACCGCCATATTTCGCTTTCTTTGACGGATAAGGCAAAAGAATATATCGCCGAATCTGGATTTGACCCGGTCTATGGAGCGCGGCCATTGAAACGGTTTATGCAAAAGCAAATTGAAACCCCGCTCGCAAAAGAAATCATCGCCGGACGGGTGAAAGATTACAGTACGGTAGTGGTCGATTACGAAAACGGGCAAATTGTGATAAAAACGCAATCATAGCACAAGGCTGTCCTCGTTTTGGACAGCCTTGTTGTATGATGCAAGTGATTAATGATGGTGATGTTCTACCGGCTCATCCGGAATCAGGCTGGCGACAATAAAGATGAGAACGGTCACAATGACGCCCAACAATGCTCCGGTAGAAAAATTATAGGTGATTCCCTGCATGGACCCCATCACATAGGTAGCCATCTGCACTAATAGAAACGTCCAGAAAAACGTCCAAAACAGCCGCATCTTCTTTCCTCCCATCATTTCAAATTCCTTTTCTTATCTTACCACAACTTGATCACTTAGGCATATACCCATACGTTTTTTTATGTACCGCATATGGTATACTGTACAATTATGCAGCGTAAAACAAGGGTGAATATCGATATGACGGTTCAACAACGGTTTTTTCAGCTCGATGACCAATGGTGCATTCTGCATCTGCCGGAACGCCCGAATGGATTTGCTCTCTTTATTATTGGTGATACGAACCATTTTGTTAACGAACATACAAGTTTTTGGATCGAGCATCAAGGCCGCCGCTATCTTCTTGATCAGATGCTCGAATATGGTTACACGGTATTTTACTCTCATCTGTATGGCCGGCATTGGGGAAGTCCAAAAGCGGTGCGTCTGGCGAAGCAACTGATTTACTATGTATTGAAAAGTGAAATTTTAAACAATCGCATTTACATTCTTGCCGAAGGAATGGGAGCGCTCGTAGCTTTGCAGCTTCTTGAAGCGATGCCGAAACAAATCCGTGCGGTTGTGATGCTGACCCCTTGTCTCGATTTGCGCGCCCAGCTCGAATATGAGAAGGAAAATCAATTTTTTTATAAACGCATGGTAAAGGAGATTGCGCATGCCTACGACATAGAAGAAACAAACGTCGAAAAAGCGGTTCCTTCGCTGCTTCTCATCCCGCACCAAGTTCCGGTTAAAATATGGCAATTATCAGGAGTGACCCATTATCCATCGTCGCTTCATTGCCGCAAGTATGAGCAATGGATGAAAGCGACGAACGATCATGTTCTTGTTGTTTATTACTTGCCGGAAAAGAAGTACCAATTGGTACAGGCAATTGCTCAATTTTTTCATAAATATAACGAACTTCCATAAATTCCTCTATCTTCGCCAGAAGCGATAGAGGAATTATTTTAATAGATAAAAAAATAAAAGGCGCTTGCAGGCGGCGCCTTTTATTTTTTTAGCATGTCAACAATGGAAGTAATTTTTTTCATTAATGGCTTTAATTGATCAAACGAGGCGACGAGCGTATCGATATTTTGGAAAAGCTGCATAAAATCAGGACCTTGCTGTGAAGGAGCATCATGTTGCATAGATGGGCTATCGTTTGACTGGCGGGACGGTGGAAAGGAACCGAACATTAAGCGGGAAAAACGGTCTAGCGGTTTGTCCTGCTGCTTTTGCTCTTCGTGATCTGCCATCGTACTGCCCTCCCTTTTCGTTTTCCTTATTAACACTGTATGGCGGAGGCAGAGAAAGTGACTAGACAAATTACCATGTTTTTATTGCGCGCTTTTCATTTTTTCGATAAAATTAGTACCAAGTAATAATAATTGGTTATATAATTCTAAAGGAGATGTTCGGCGTGGGAGCAGGTATTATTGGAATCGGTCGGTATGTGCCGGAAAAAGTGCTAACCAACTTCGATTTAGAGAAAATGATGGATACGTCCGATGAATGGATTCGGACGCGAACGGGGATTGAAGAACGGAGAATTGCTGCAGACGACATGGACACTTCCGATATGGCCTATTTGGCGGCGAAAAAGGCATTGGAAGACGCAGGAATTGCTCCGCAAGACCTTGATTTAATTTTAGTAGCGACAGTAACTCCTGACAGAGCGTTTCCATCTGTCGCCTGCATGCTGCAGGAACGGCTTGGAGCCGTAAAAGCGGCGGCATTGGATATTAGCGCGGCGTGTGCTGGTTTTATTTATGGCATGGTCACTGCAAGCCAATTTATTGACAATGGAACGTATCGTTATATATTGATAGTTGGGGCAGAAAAACTATCCAAAATCATGGATTGGACCGATCGCAATACAGCAGTGTTATTTGGCGATGGTGCCGGAGCGGTCGTCATGGGACCTGTTTCGCAAGGCCGCGGAATTTTGTCATTTGAACTAGGAGCCGATGGAACAGGAGGAAAACATTTATATAAAGACGAATATATCGTGATGAACGGCAGGGAAGTATTTAAATTTGCCGTTCGGCAAATGGGGGAATCATGCATTAACGTTTTAGAAAAAGCAGGCCTATCGAAAAACGATGTCGATTTTCTTGTTCCGCATCAGGCGAACATTCGCATTGTTGAAGCAGCAAGACAACGCCTTGAACTGCCGGAAGAGAAAATGTCGACAACGATCCGCAAATACGGCAATACATCGGCCGCCTCGATTCCGATTTCGCTTGTGGAAGAGTTGGAAGCAGGGAAAATCAAAGAAGATGATCTTATTATTATGGTTGGATTTGGTGGAGGACTGACGTGGGGCGCAATTGCCTTGCGTTGGGGCCGATAATAGTTCAAGGATGAAAAAGGAGAGAACGAAACGATGGAAAAAAGACGAGTCGTTGTTACAGGTCTTGGGGCAGTAACCCCGCTTGGAAACGATGTGGAAACAACATGGAAAAACATCGTGGCCGGCCAGTCCGGAATCGGAATTGTTACCCGCGTCAATCCCGATGATTTTCCAGCGAAAGTAGCAGCGGAAGTAAAAGATTTTGATCCGGAAAGCTTTATAGACCGCCGCGAAGCGCGGAAAATGGACCGCTTTACGCAATATGCAGTCGCCGCTTCGTTAATGGCGGTAAAAGACGCAAAGCTCGAAATTACGGAAGAAAACGCGGCGAGAGTCGGCGTTTGGATCGGCTCAGGAATCGGCGGCATGGAAACGTTTGAGCAGCAGTTTGAAATTTTCCAAAAGCGCGGTTACCGCCGGGTCAGCCCGTTTTTTGTGCCGATGATGATCCCAGATATGGCAGCGGGGCAAGTATCTATTATTTTAGGTGCAAAAGGCATCAATTCTTGCACGGTCACCGCTTGCGCGACAGGAGCCAATTCGATCGGCGACGCGTTTAAAGTGATTCAGCGCGGCGATGCCGATGTGATGATTACCGGTGGTACGGAAGCGCCAATTACGAAAATGGCGTTTGCCGGATTTTGCGCCAACACTGCTTTATCGACGAATCCGGACCCGAAAACGGCAAGCCGCCCGTTTGATAAAAACCGGGATGGGTTTGTCATGGGCGAAGGCGCCGGCATTCTCGTATTAGAAGAACTAGAGCATGCGTTGCGCCGCGGCGCAACGATTTATGCGGAAATTGTCGGGTACGGGGCAACCGGGGATGCGTATCACATTACCGCGCCGGCCCCGGGCGGGGAAGGCGGCGTGCGTGCGATGCGCCAGGCATTGCAAGATGCGGGAATGAAGCCGGAAGATATCGATTATATTAACGCCCACGGCACAAGCACGGAATACAATGACAAATATGAAACGATGGCGATTAAAGAAGTGTTCGGCGACTATGCTTACAAACTCCCTGTCAGCTCAACGAAATCGATGACCGGCCATTTGCTTGGAGCGACCGGCGCCGTCGAGGCGATCTTTTCGATCTTGGCAATCAGAGACGGAATCATTCCGCCGACGATTAACTATGAAACTCCGGATCCAGAATGCGATTTGGACTATGTGCCAAATGTGGCAAGAAAACAGGAAGTAAACGCGGTGTTAAGCAATTCGTTTGGATTTGGCGGACATAATGCAACATTGATTTTTAGAAAATATGTAAAATGACAGTCAGGCTATCTCTCCAAACGGTGAGATAGCCTCTTTTTTCACCTCTTTTTCCGCTGCGTCATACGATAGTGAAAAAAGAGGTGAGAGAACGTGGCCGTTTTCCGAACAGACCAATGGCTCGAGAAAGATGGTAGCCAGCCAATTCGCTTATGCGAGCGCCTTACTCGTTATTTCCCTGACGCGAACGCCCGGGACATTTATCATTATTTGCTTCCTTACGGTATGTATCGACCAGCGAAAAATATAAAAGAGATGGTGGAACAAATGAAACAAAATGATATGTGGGAACGGGTCGAGGCGGTTTACGAGAAACGAAAAAAAGATTGGAACGGTCCGGACGTCCCCGTTTTCCTGTTTCCAGCGGATGTCTATAACCGGAAATTAACGCGTGAATTTAATGGGAAAGGCGGCGTCGCTTTTCATGACAAGTTGATTCTTTTTCTATTGCCGCATCACACCGATAAAGAAATCGAAGCATTGATGACACATGAATATAATCATGTTTGCCGCTTAAACAAACAAAAAAAGAAATATGAAGAGATGACGCTTTTAGATGCGGTCGTGTTAGAAGGGCTTGCCGAAAACGCCGTCGACTGCTATGTCGGAAGCGATCACCGGGCAAGCTGGACTTCTTATTACTCGGATGAACAGCTTCATCGTTTTTGGCAACGCTATGTAGCTCCGCTTCAATCGATTTCCACGCAACATCCGTTATATTCCCGCATTCTTTACGGACTTGGTTTTTATCCGGATATGGTTGGGTATGCGGTTGGGTATGCGATTGTCCGCCGCTGTCTAGAGCGGAAAGTCCGTTTTTCCGAGTTGATGGACATGGACTCGGGGCGGATATTGCGGCTTGCCGCCTTCGAAGACGGCGAATAGTCATGATTACCATCGGGTGTTCATATATGTAAAACTAGGATGGACAAGTTGAAAAGAAAGAAGTGGGACCCGATGGTTCGCATATTTCTTTACTTAGTTGGGTTTGGCTTTTCCGTTGTCGGCGGAATGATGATTATCACTTATTTAAACATCATCACGCCAGAGCGGGGATGGAGTGAATATTTTTTCTATATTTGCATGAGAGGCGAGTGTTATTTATTTCCCATTGGCGTATTGCTTATGTGGGGAAGTTTATATTTTCCCGGTCGAGAATCATGATGGTGAAAAGAGGATCGCATGGAATAAAATTCTTCCCCTCTGCCTATACTGATGGACAAACAGGTTTGGAAGTGAGGGGTATCGTATGCTGTATCTGCATGACATTTGGGTGAACTGGTTTGAAGGGGAAGAGAACGGATACAACGTATGTCATTTCCATGAGTGGCGAAAGGACGATCAAGTCGAATTGCTCGATCAAGTGCCGTTGTTAAAAGTTTCTTCCGCTTTATTTGACTATATTGAAAACAGCTTGTCAGAGATTCCAAAACCACTTTTGGAGGATGTATATCAAAAGGCGTATGTGCGCAAAAATCATGAACGCATTCAGCTCGATTATTGTTTTGTGGTGACAGATGGCTTTGGCATTCTTGCCGTCGATACCATTGGCTACAACATTCCAATTCGGAAAAGCCGTCTCATTCCAAGACAGGAACAGCTTGTGTATGAAATGGTAGCCGATCAGCAGGAAGAACCATATCCGCTGCCGACATACGAAAAAGAGTATCATATTTTATCTCCGGCCCCTGAGCTAATGCACGGGTTGACGCGAAAAGAGCGGCAGTTGAAGCAAATTTTATTTATGGCGCTTGATCAGCTGCATTCGACGAAAAATGTGGCAGAGATGCGCTACTGGTATACGGAATGGGCGCCGCAAAAATATCCTGACATTCAAAAAATGTCATTTGAAGAGGCGTGGCAGAACTTGTACGAGGAGACGAAATACGGATGGTCGGAGCGGCATGAGCAGCTTTGCGAAAGATTAATCAAAGGGCAGCCGTTTTTTGAAAAGCTTTGGGAAATAGAACAAGAACCAAAAGTGAACTAAAAAACAGCACAAGCAATGATGAGATGTTTTCACTTTTTATTAGCTAATTCCGTGGACGATTGATTTTATTAAGTTCCATCAACCTGCCTGATAGGATTAAATAAGAAAAAGTGGCTGACACGAGTTTACGTCAGCCACTTTTTCTTTTAACGTCTTCTGCCAAGCCCCATCGCCTGTTCCATTTGTTCGAGCGTTTTTGTTGCCACCTTATTGGCTTTTTCCGCACCTTCATCGAGCACTTGATCGAGCATGCTGCTTTCCAGCAAATCGTAATATTTTTCTTGAATTGGCGTAAGGGTATCGATAATGACTTGGGCCAAATCGGCTTTAAAGACGCCGTACCCTTTTCCGGCATATTCTTGTTCGAGCTCTTCAATCGTTTTATTCGCTAAAATGGAATAAATGTTGAGAAGGTTAGAGATTCCCGGTTTCTTTTCTTTATCATAGCGGATGACGCCTTCCGAATCGGTGACCGCGCTTTTGATTTTCTTTTCGACCGTTTTCGCGTCATCCAAAAGGGTGATAAAAGCTTTTTTATTTGCATCAGATTTGCTCATTTTTTTCGTTGGGTCCGCCAGCGACATAATGCGCGCCCCGATTTTCGGAATGCGCGGTTCCGGAATTGTAAAAATTTCGCCATACCGCTTATTAAAACGCTCCGCCAAGTCGCGCGTCAATTCAATATGCTGCTTTTGGTCCTCACCAACAGGCACGATGTCGGTTTTATACAGGAGGATATCGGCCGCCATCAACGGCGGATAGGTGAGCAGCCCGGCGCTGACCGCTTCCTTGCCTGCCGATTTATCTTTAAACTGCGTCATTCTTTCTAGCTCCCCAATATAGGCAATGCATTGAAGCATCCATCCCGCTTGCGCATGCGCAGGAACTTCCGATTGAATAAACAGCGTCGCTTTATTTGGATCAATGCCGACCGCTAAGTAGAGGGCGGCTAGACTACGGATATTTTTTTGCAGTTCTTTTGGATCTTGCGGAACGGTAATTGCGTGCTGATCGACAATGCAAAAGTAACAGTTGTACTCGTGCTGCAGTTCCAAAAACTGACGCATCGCACCGATATAGTTGCCGAGCGTAATAACGCCGCTCGGCTGGATGCCGGAAAAGCTTGTTTTCATACGACCACTCCTTTAAGATAGTTGTAATATAAAAAGGTCCTACCCCCTTAAACGTTAGGGACGGTAGGACCGCGTTGCCACCCTAGTTATTGCACGTTGCGTGCAATCACTTTGCCCATGTGCGCTTGCACATGGCGCCTTGATAACGCAAGGCAAACGTCCAAGCCTACTACTTGCGGTTCAGCCGGATGCTCGAAAGCCCATTCCATATTGCTAGCCGCTTGTTCGCACCAGCCACAAGCTCTCTGAAGGCATCGCAATATGTACTCTTCTTTCTCATCGCATATTCCGTTCCAGTTTTGTTGATTCTTATTGTAAAATATCTAGTTGCTATGTGCAAGTTTCTTTTTATACTATGGCAACGAAAGAAAAAAGTTAAATATAATAATGTATAAAAAGCGGGCAGAGAGAAATTTACAAAGATTTTTTGAAGCGCATGAATCCTTCCCTTAACATTTTAAATGTATTTCCTCTATTTGTCATGCCTTACACCAATTTTTTTGACACTACCAAAAATATTGTTAGAAAGTATTTATTCTTATTTCAAAATGTTATTTAATAATTTTTTTTATCTATAAGTTATTTTTAAAATTATTTCAAAATAAAATTATCTTTTTATTAGCGAATAAAAAAGATAAAAACATGCTAAAGTTGTCTCAATGAACTCGACACAAAAAATTAACGTGTAAGCGCTTTAAAATTTATAAAAAATAAATTTTTTATTTACAATTGTCGAAAAAAAGTATAAAATTACAGATAGTAAAAATAAATGATTAAATATATAAAATATAATAAAAATATAAGAAAAATTCGGAAAAGTAAAATACCAATTCCTTTTTTAAATATACTAATAACTTTATAAAAGTCAAAATAAATATTCTGCTGAATAAAGGAGATTGAAAAATTTTGTTTTGTTTAGAAAAATTATTTAATTCATAAACAAAAGTTCCACGTTTTTACGTAGAACTTTTGAAAATACAAAAATATTTTTAGGGGGGAAATCTATGAAGAAAAGGCTTTCTATCCTTTTTAGCTTAATGCTAGTATTGAGCCTTTTCCTTTCCGCGTGCGGTGGTTTCAAAAAGGGCGATGAATCCACCGGTGAGAAAGGAAAAAGCGGGAGCAAAACCGCTAATGTTCCGCAAGAGTTGCATATTAACATTAAAACGGAACCATTCTCATTAAACCCAGGCCTAGCAAATGATAGTGTTTCCGGTAACGTTTTATACCAAACATTTGAAGGGCTAACCCGTATTAAAGACGGTAAACCTCAGTTAGCGATGGCTGAAAGTTATCAAGTTTCCAAAGATTTAAAAACATACACATTCAAATTGCGTGATGCAAAATGGTCCAATGGCGATCCAGTTACCGCAAAAGATTTTGAATATGCGTGGAAATGGGCGCTAGATCCGAAAAATCAATCGCAATATGCATATCAGCTTTATTACATTAAAAATGGTCAAGCATTTAACGAAGGAAAAGCAAAAGCAGAAGATGTTGGTGTAAAAGCAATTGATGATAAAACGTTACAAGTTACGCTTGAGAATCCAACACCTTATTTCTTACAATTAACAGCGTTCTATACGTATTTTCCAGTAAATAGCAAAATTGCTGCAAAAAATCCAAAATGGTATACAAACGCCGGTCCTGACTACACTTCTAACGGACCATTCAAGATGGTCACTTGGGATCACAATAACAAAATCGTTCTTGAAAAGAACGAAAATTACTGGGATGCGAAAAGCGTAAAATTAACAAAAATTGAAATGGTTATGGTGAATGATACCAATACAGAACTTTCAATGTTTAATAATGGAGAACTAGATTGGGCTGGTATGCCTACTGGTCAATTGCCACCAGACTCTTTATCACAATTAAAAGCGGAAGGTAAATTACACGTTCAACCAATTGCTGGTGTTTACTGGTATAAATTTAATACGGAAAAACCGCCGTTGAACAACGTCAATATTCGTAAAGCGCTGGCGTACGCAATCAATCGCAAAGCGATCGTTGAAAATATAGCTAAAGGCGAACAAATTCCAGCTATGGCTGCTGTACCACCGACGATGTTCCCTGAAAACAAAAAAGGATATTTTAAAGACAACGATGTAGAAAAAGCAAAAGAATATTTGAAAAAAGGCCTTCAAGAGCTTGGTTTAAAAGATGTGAAAGATTTGCCGCCTATTACCCTATCGTATAACACCGATGATCTTCATGCAAAAATTGCCCAGGCGATTCAAGATATGTGGAAGAAAAACTTAGGTATTGAAGTAAAACTTGATAATTCTGAATGGGCAGTTTACATTGATAAACTACATTCTGGCGATTATCAAATCGGCCGTATGGGTTGGTTAGGCGACTTTAACGATCCGATCAACTTCCTAGAGTTGTTCCGCGATAAAAAGGGCGGAAATAACGATACAAACTGGGAAAATCCGAAATATAAACAGTTATTAATCGATTCTCAAAAGGAAACGGATCCTGAAAAACGCAAAGAAATGCTAAAACAGGCAGAAGCCATTTTAATGGATGAAATGCCAGTTGCTCCAATCTATTTCTACACGAATACGTGGGTTCAAAAAGATAACTTAAAAGGTGTGGAAATGTCGGGGCTTGGCGATGTCCAATTTAAATGGGCATATTTTGAATAAAATCATACGTAATGAAAGGAAAGAAGGTATATGAGAGCAATCTCTCATATACCTTCGTTTCCTGTTAAGGTATTTGCAAGAAAATGGAGGTGTAGGAAATTTGTTGAGATATATAAGCAAACGTCTGTTCTATATGCTCATGTCTTTGTTTTTAATTGTAACGGCGACATTCTTTTTAATGCGAGCTGCTCCGGGAGGACCGTTCTCAAGTGAAAAACAAGTTCCGCCAGAGATCGAGAAAAACTTGAATGAATATTATGGACTAGACCGCCCTTGGTACATCCAATATTTTGATTATTTGGTCTCTGTTGCTAAATGGGATTTTGGGCCTTCATTTAAATATAAAGGACAGACTGTTAACGATTTAATTGATGAAGGATTTCCTGTTTCCTTTTTCCTCGGCATGGAATCGTTATTAATAGCCGTAAGTATTGGAATTTTATTAGGAGTTATTGCGGCTTTGAAGCACAATAAATGGCAAGATTATGCAGCGATGGTTTTCGCGGTTATAGGAATTTCTGTTCCAAACTTTATTATGGCGTCCATTTTGCAGTATTTTTTAGCGATCAAACTAGGTTGGTTTCCAGTTGCGCGTTGGGAATCGTTACAACATACTGTTTTGCCTGCACTTGCTCTTGCAGCAACGCCAATGGCATTTATTGCTCGTTTAACCCGCTCCAGTATGTTAGAAGTATTAAGCAATGATTATATTCGCACGGCGAAAGCGAAAGGACTCTCACAAGGGCAAATTACAGTGAAACACGCCATTCGCAATGCGATACTTCCGGTTGTAACCTATTTAGGTCCTTTGTCGGCACAAATTTTAACAGGTAGTTTTGTGATTGAAAAAATTTTTGGTATTCCCGGACTTGGAGGACATTTTGTAACAAGTATTACCAACCGTGACTATACGGTGATTATGGGTGTCACGGTGTTTTACAGCATTCTACTATTATTGTCTGTGTTGCTCGTTGATATCGCTTATGGCTTTATTGATCCACGCATTAAGTTAGCCGGTGGTAAGAAAGGGGAGTAATCATGCAGCAGATTTCGAAAGAGATGTTCCAGCCAGCGGTAGCCGATGTTGGAGAAGCGGAGAAATTATCAAGACCGAGCCTTTCGTTTTGGAAAGATGTTTCGATACGTTTTCGGAAAAATAAATTAGCCATGTTTGGATTAATTTTATTAATTCTTTTAGTGATCATGGCCATTTTTGGGCCGTATATGACCAAATACGATTACGCGACAAATGATTTAATGAATACGAACCAGCCGCCTTCTTCCAAACATTGGTTTGGAACCGATGAACTTGGACGTGATATATTTACTCGCACATGGTATGGTGCTCGTATCTCTTTATTTATCGGGGTAGCAGCTGCACTTATCGATTTGTTGATCGGAGTGCTCTGGGGAGGAATTGCCGGTTACCGTGGCGGAAAAACGGATGAAATCATGATGCGTATCGCTGATATTTTATACGGGGTTCCTTATTTGCTTTTAGTCATCATATTGATGGTTATTTTGGGACAAGGGTTAGGAACAATGATCCTGGCAATGACGATTACTGGATGGGTAAATATGGCTCGCATTGTTCGAGGACAAGTGTTGCAGCTGAAAAACCAAGAATATGTATTGGCAGCGCGAACACTTGGCGCGAGTACATCAAGGATTATGTTTAAACATTTGATTCCTAATGCCATGGGCGCGATTCTTGTTACGATGACGTTAACGATTCCTAATGCTATTTTCACAGAAGCATTTTTAAGCTATTTAGGCTTAGGTGTTCCACAACCGTTAGCAAGTTGGGGAACAATGGCTTCAGAAGGGGTACAAGCATTACAGTATTATCCATGGCGTCTGTTTTTCCCTGCTACATTTATTTGCTTAACTATTTTTGCTTTTAATGTAGTGGGAGATGGGTTACGTGATGCATTAGATCCAAGATTACGCAAGTAGGGTGTGAGAATATGGGAAAACTGTTAGAAGTAAAAAATTTAGAGGTATCGTTTCAAACATATGGTGGAGAAGTACAAGCTGTTCGTGGAGTGAGCTTCTATTTAAATAAAGGCGAAACATTAGCGATTGTAGGGGAATCAGGTTCCGGAAAAAGCGTCACTTCGCAAACGATTATGCGTCTTATTCCTACTCCGCCTGGAAAAATAAAAAATGGCCAAATCATATTTGATGGAGAAGATCTTGTTAAAAAAACGGATAAAGAAATGGAACAAATTCGTGGAAAAGATATCGGAATGATTTTTCAAGATCCGATGACATCACTCAATCCAACGATGAAAGTCGGGCATCAAATTATGGAAGTGGTAATGAAACATCAAAAAATGTCTAAATCAGCGGCAAAAGAGCGGGCAATTGAATTGTTGCGATTGGTTGGAATCCCAATGCCAGAAAAACGCGTAAATCAATATCCACATGAGTTTTCTGGGGGAATGAGACAACGTGCAATGATTGCCATTGCTTTGGCTTCCAATCCAAAGTTATTAATTGCCGACGAACCAACCACTGCTCTTGATGTAACCATTCAAGCGCAAATTTTAGAATTAATGAAAGATTTACAGAAAAAAACAGGGACAGCCATTATTTTTATTACCCATGATTTAGGAGTAGTAGCCAACGTGGCTGATCGCGTCGCTGTGATGTATGCAGGGAAAATCGTTGAAATGGGAACGGTTGATGAAATTTTTTACGATCCGAGACATCCTTATACGTGGGGCTTGCTTGCTTCCATGCCGAGCCTTGATAGCGATGATAAGGCAGAGTTGGCGTCGATTCCAGGATCGCCACCAGATTTAACGAATCCTCCAAAAGGCGATGCGTTTGCGCCGCGTAATCCATATGCAATGAAAATTGATTTTGAAATGGAACCGCCGTTGTTCCAAATTTCTGATACCCATTATGCGGCAACATGGCTGCTTCATCCAGATGCACCAAAAGTAGAGCCACCCGAAGCGGTAAAACGTCGATTACGCAAGCTCTCCACTAACTATCCTCAACCAATTATTGTAAGGGAGAGTGAGTAATATGTCTGAAAAACAAAAGCTCATTGAAGTAAAAAATTTAAAACAGTATTTTCCAGTGGGTGGCGGAAATGTCGTTAGAGCCGTAGATGGAGTTACCTTTGACATTTATAAAGGCGAAACGTTTGGCCTTGTAGGGGAATCAGGTTGTGGCAAATCAACGACGGGACGAACAATTATTGGGTTATATAAGGCTACGGATGGAGAAGTTTTTTTTAATGGTATAAATGTCCATGGCAAACACTCAGCCAAAGAGTTAAAAGTATTAAAACGAAAAATGCAAATGATTTTCCAAGATCCGTACTCATCGCTTAATCCGCGCATGACCGTTGCAGACATTATTGCTGAAGGCATCGATATTCACGGCCTGGCGAAAACGAAAGAAGAACGGATGCAGCGTGTATACGAACTGCTCGAGACGGTTGGCTTAAACCGTGAACATGCGAACCGCTATCCGCATGAATTCTCCGGCGGCCAGCGCCAACGGATCGGGATTGCCCGCGCTCTGGCGGTAGAACCAGAGTTTATTATTGCCGATGAGCCGATTTCTGCGCTCGATGTGTCCATTCAGGCGCAAGTGGTTAACTTAATGAAAAAATTGCAACGAGAAAAAGGATTGACGTATTTGTTTATCGCGCACGATTTGTCGATGGTCAAATACATTAGCGACCGTATTGGCGTGATGTATTTTGGCAAAATGGTCGAGCTTGCCGATGCGGAAGAATTGTACCGCAATCCAATTCATCCTTATACAAAATCGCTCTTATCGGCAATCCCGCTTCCTGACCCGGAAACGGAGCGGACGCGGAAACGGATTATTTACGACCCGTCGCAGCACAATTATAAAGAAGGAGAAGAACTGGAGTTCCGCGAAATCACCCCGGGCCATTTCGTGTTATGCTCGGAGGCGGAATATAAAACATATCAAGCAATGTACAAATAAAACGATCTCAACTGCGAGATCGTTTTATTTTTTGCCGCCGACCAGCTTCCAGCCAGTTTGGATATGTTTTGATTCATTGACGTGTTCTTTTCGCTTCGAACCGCCAAAGATGTGTTCGCCAATGCCGTTGGCGATTACTCCCATTAACGCCGTAAGTCCAACGATGAATGCGGAAACGATGAGGAAATCGGTAAAATATTGCGCCATGATCCTGCCCCCTTATTATCGTTCTAATGTTATTGTAGATGTTTTTTCTGTTTATTGGAAGAAGCGGCGAAAATTAAAGGGGAAAATACGAGACTTTTTTGAAAAACTATATCTTTATTTACGCATTTATTGTATAATATATCATGTTAGACTAATTCCAAATTGCAATTAATTGACAATAAGCCTATGGCTTGAGTCATTTTGCTGGAATGAGAAGCGGTTTTAGACCGAGCCAGTAGGACGCAAAGCACTATGTGGTGTTTGTCCATGAAGGTTCTAGCTGAACAAGAGTGATCGTCTACACGAAGGGTACGCTAGAACGTGCCGATTTCCATCGTGCATAGGTTTGATGTATCATGATAGTTAGTTCGTTCTATTTGGTATAGAAGACAAGGTGATCCTTGTTGAAAAGGAGTGAGATATATGGTGAAATTGTATGTTTCGCCAAGTTGCACGTCATGCCGAAAAGCGAAAGCATGGCTAGAAAAGCATAATATTCCTTATGTTGAACGCAATATTTTCTCCGAACCGTTAACGATTGAGGAGATTAAGGAAATTTTGCGTATGACAGAAACGGGAACCGACGAGATTATTTCCACAAGATCCAAAGTGTTTCAAAAGTTGAATATAAATCTTGAAACATTGCCGCTTCAAGATTTATATGAGCTGATTCAAAAAAATCCGGGAATTTTGCGGAGACCGATTATTATTGATGAAAAACGGCTTCAAGTCGGCTACAACGAGGACGAAATTCGCCGTTTCTTGCCGCGCAAAGTGCGTGCATATCAGCTTCGCCAAGCACAACGCCTCGTTAACGAATAAAGATAAAAAACTTCTACATGGTTCGCCATGTAGAAGTTTTTTATCATCTAAATGACCAAGAGGACGAGGTTTAGGTCCAACGATGAAACTTGCGCCGATTAACCATGAAGCCAAGCAGTACCGTCAGTCCAGCCGTAGCAAATGGGAATACGGTTTCCCATGCGAAATCATTGTCATATAAATGGCGGATTTGCTGTTCGGCAGTGATCATTTTCCCGGCAGTATAGGCTAATAACGCTCCGCCAATGTAAATAAGGAAGGAGTAACGTTCCATCGCATAAAGAATGAGTTTGCTGCCTAAAATGATAATAGGAACAGAAAACAAGAAGCCAAAGACCACGAGGACAGTATGGCCTTGAGCAGCTCCAGCGATCGCGATCACATTGTCCAACCCCATGACAACATCGGCTGTCACAATCGTTTGTATTGCCTTCCAAAGCGATGTTTCTGATTTGATCGATGCGTGTGATTCTTCTTTTTGCACGAGCAGCTTGAAAGAAATCCAAAGTAAAATACAACCGCCGATTAGCTGCAAAAAAGGAATTTTTAATAGCATCACCACTGTGACCGTTAAAAGAATGCGAACGAAAATGGCTAACGCGGTGCCGAGGATAATCGCGATATTTCGCTTTTGTTCCGGCAGCTTTCGGCTTGCCAATGCGATGACAACCGCGTTGTCCCCACCGAGAATAATATCGATGCCAATGATGAGCAGAATCGAAATCACATAATCGTCCATCTTGCAAGTCCCTCGTTTCATTCGTCTTCATCATCATTATAGTAGGACATGTTTTATTTCATAACCAATTTTTAAAAAGGCGTTTTTTTATTTCCCTTCTTTCGCTTTTTATCATAAAATAGAGGTACAAGACATAATCTTGTATTTAAGTAGAATTTCTGGGGGTACAAATCCCTTCATTTTATTCTTTTTTCGGAAGGGAGAGCTTGATAAATGGAAATAGAACGCATTAACGAACATACAGTCAAGTTTTATATTTCTTACGTTGATATAGAGGAACGCGGTTTTGACCGCGAAGAAATTTGGTATAACCGGGAGCGCAGCGAAGAACTGTTTTGGGAAATGATGGATGAGGTCCATAGTGAAGGGGATTTTTTGCTTGACGGTCCTCTTTGGATTCAAGTACAAGCGTTAGAAAAAGGGTTAGAAGTGTTGGTGACGAAAGCGCAGTTATCAAAAGATGGCAGCAAACTGGAACTTCCGCTCCCAGAAGACAAATTGCGCGATTTTTCCGTTTCGATCGATGGAAAAATCGAAGCGTTTTTAGACCATCATTTCGATATTGCGCATGAGGATGAGTCCTTCACGGACGGCAATGATCATGAAATTCTCCAGTTTACGATTTGTTTCAAAGATATTGAAGATGTTATTGCCCTTGCCCATCGCGCTGATTTCACCGAACTTGCTAACCGTTTATTCCAATTTGAGGATCGTTACTACTTGTTTGTCCAGTTTAATGAAGAAGATTATACAGAGCATGAAATTGACAATATACTAAGCTTGCTTTTAGAATATGGAACGGATTCGCAAGTAACCATTTATCGTTTAGAGGAATATGGAAAAGAAATCATTCATGACAATGCTCTAGAAACGCTGAAAACATACTTTCCGTTGAAATAGACGCCTGAAAAGCCCGCCGATTTCGTTCTTGGAATCGGCGTTTTCTCCGTTATCATGCTTATAGGTAGGGGGAACTTCGTTGAGAAACGCGTTAAGGGTTATTATTTTTGCGTTAATAGTGGCAATTTTTTTATTTTTGACAAAAAATTATTGGGAAGGAAAGCTGCTTGGCGTTTTAAGTGTGTTGATTTCTTGTTCGGTCGTTTTTATCGCCTTTGTTATTTCTTTAGAAAATCGCAAACCAGCCCAGACGATTGCCTGGCTTGCTGTGTTAGGGAGCTTTCCGCTTGTTGGTTTTTTGTTTTATTTACTATTTGGAAGGAATTACTGGCAACAGCGTCGTTTTAAAAAGAAAGCGGAATTTGATGAAGAGACATTTTTAAAATTTCAAGTGCAGACAAAATGGAACATCACACAGTTGCCAATTGCGGAGCATCAGCGTCCATTGCTTCATCTTGCTTACCATATTGGAAAAAGCCCTGTTTCCCTCGCTTCAAAAACGAAGGTGCTGACGAATGGTCAAGAAACTTTTTCTACCATTTTTGACGAGCTGAAAAAAGCAAAACACCATATTCATTTGGAATATTATATTGTCCGTCACGATGAAGTAGGACAACAACTAAAAAAGATTTTAATGGAAAAGGCCAAACAAGGAGTACATATCCGGTTTCTTTATGATGCAGTTGGCAGCTGGAAATTATCGAAGTCGTACATTCAAGAGTTGCGTGATGCTGGAGTGGAAATGATTCCGTTCTCGCCTGTTCGTCTTCCATTTTTAAACAATAAAATTAATTTTCGTAACCACCGGAAAATTATCGTCATTGATGGAACAACTGGATTCGTTGGAGGATTAAATATCGGTGATGAGTATTTGGGGAAAAATAAATATTTTGGTTTTTGGCGTGACACGCATTTATGGATTCACGGAGAAGCGGTGCGGACGCTGCAGCTTATTTTTTTGCAAGACTGGTATTATATGACCGAAGAAAAGTTATTTACCCCAGAATACTTATCGCCTGAACTAGTCCATTATGAAGGCCAAGGAGGGATTCAATTAATCGCTGGGGGGCCTGACCAAAAATGGGAAGTAATTAAGCAATTATATTTCGCCATGATTACGTCGGCACAGCGGTCGATTTGGATTGCTTCTCCGTACTTTGTGCCTGATGAGGACATTTTAACGGCGTTAAAGGTTGCCGCTTTGAGCGGAATTGATGTCCGCATTTTAGCGCCAAAGCGGCCGGATAAAAAGATTGTCTTTTATGCTTCCAGGTCTTATTTTCCTGAATTATTGGAAGCTGGTGTAAAAATTTATGAATATGGAAAAGGATTTTTGCACAGCAAAGTGATGATCGTTGATGGCGAGTTAGCATCCATCGGCACGGCGAACATGGATATGCGCAGCTTTCACCTCAATTTTGAAGTCAATGCGTTCTTGTACCATACTGACAGCACGAACAAGCTTGTCGCTGATTTTATGGAAGACCTCAGCGATGCAAATGAAATCGATTATGAAGCCTTTCAGCGGCGTCCGTTATCGATTCGCATTGCGGAGTCGATATCACGGCTGTTGTCGCCTTTGCTGTAGGCATGCGCCCGGGTGATGCCCGGCATTTTTTATTTCGACGATAGGAAAAACCGCTGCTTTTGTTGAAATATTTATCATATCCCTGATGAGGAAAGGATGTGATCGCTTTGCTGATTGCGATGTTGCAAAATGGGGAAATCGTTTCGTTAGCAGGAAGGTGGACAAAAGAAAGGCTGATTTCGTTAAAGAAAAGTGAAACGTTCTTTTGCCCCGCATGCCGGCAGGAAGTAGTATTAAAGCTCGGCAATCATCGAATTCCGCATTTTGCCCATAAAAAAGGCACCGCTTGTCCGTATGAACATGAACCAGAGTCCGCTCGCCATTTAACCGGAAAGTTGGATTTATTTGAATGGCTTAAGCAACAAGGCATACCGGCCAAATTGGAGCCATATTTGCCATCGGCCCAGCAGCGGCCAGACATTTTCGTTCCGTATCGCCACCACGCTTATGCCTTGGAATATCAATGTTCAACGATTAGTGAACCGTTGTTTCAAAAACGCAATCATTCCTATCGTACAAGAGGGATTCGTCCGATTTGGATTCTCGGCGCCCACCATTTGCGCCACCATTCCAATACGCCCCATCATGTTACAATCCCACGCTTTCAGTGGATGTTTGCCCATCATTTTCCGTTTGTTCCCCGCCCGCTTCTTTTTTACTACTGTCCGCACACCAAACAGCTTACCCGCCTTGTTCATCTTATTCCGCTATCCGTTCGCCGCGCCTTTGCCATTCCGCTCGTTTTCCCGTTACATTCGCTTTCATTCTCTGATTTGCTTTTTTCTTCTGCTAGTTCGCTGCCACCGTCATTTTGGGACGAGTGGCTGCATCATAAAAAGCAATGGCGTGTTACGTTTACTTTATACCCGAGTAAAGCAACGAGGCAAATTTGCGCCGATTTTTACCGTTCTGGCATCATCCCTTCCCTTTTTCCCACGGAAGCAGGATGGCCGCTTCACCATGGCTATTTGTTAGAAACCCCGCCGTTTATTTGGCAAACATATGTGTTGATTCCATTGCTGCGGTCGGAAGGGCGGACTATTTCGCTCCATTCTATTTACCGTTTCATCGAGGAAAAAATACGGATGGGGCGGGTTGCGTTCCGTGTGCTGCCGCTTGCCACAGGACAGCGCTATACACAGGCGGTTTATGAGTATTTGCAATTGCTCACAAGGCTAGGCTATATCCAGTGGGAAAACCGCCATGCGATTCGTTTTGTAAAACCGCTTACGTTTCCGACAACCATGGATGAAGTGATAAAGCAAGATAAGCAGATGGCCGAGCAAATAAAAATAACGCCGTCGCTTCGCGATTACGTGCGGGAACTGGAACTGGGCAAAAACAGCGGTAAGAACTGGCCGTAAACATTTACTCTAAAACAGGAAATGATAGTAAAAAAGCGAATATGATTTATGATATAATTTTCCAAAGGAGGTTGCTGAAATGGAAGCGAAACAAACGAAAAAATCGCTGCCGTTACGCAGCGAAATTCCTGTTGAGGAAACTTGGCGTTTAGAAGACATTTTTCCGACGGACGAAGCGTGGGAGCAAGAATTTCAAGAAGTGAAAAAAATGATCCCGAAATTAGCGGAGTATCAAGGCCGGTTGGGAGAATCGGCGGATACGTTGTACGAAGCGCTCCAATATCAAGACGAAGTGTCGATGCGGCTTGGCAAGCTGTATACATATGCGCATATGCGCTATGACCAAGATACGACAAACGCTTTTTACCAAGGGCTCAACGATCGGGCGACAAGTTTGTACAGCGAAGCGTCGAGCGCGATGGCGTTTATCGTTCCGGAAATTTTAGCGATCGATGAGGCGAAATTGCGTTCGTTTTTAGAAGAGAAACAAGAATTGAAACTGTACGAACACGCGTTAGACGAAATTAACCGCCAGCGCCCGCACGTGTTGTCGGCAGAGGAAGAGGCGCTGCTCGCCCAAGCGGCAGAGGTAATGCAATCGTCCGCGTCTACTTTTAGCATGCTGAATAATGCGGATTTAACGTTTCCGACGATTATTGACGAAAATGGCGAAGAAGTGGAAGTGACGCACGGCCGCTTTATCCGCTTCTTAGAAAGCACGGACCGCCGTGTGCGCCGCGATGCGTTTAAAGCGGTATACGACACGTATGAAAAATATAAAAACACGTTTGCCAGCACGCTCGCCGGCACGGTGAAAAAAGATAACTTTTTCGCGCGCGTCCGCCGCTATAAATCAGCGCGGGAAGCGGCATTAAGCAGCAACAACATTCCGGAAAGTGTCTACGATAATTTGATTGAAACGGTCCATGAGCATTTGCCGCTGTTGCACCGCTATGTCCGCCTGCGCAAAAAAGTGCTTGGACTTGATGAACTCCATATGTATGATCTATACACGCCGCTTGTCCAAGACGTGAAAATGGAAGTCACGTATGAAGAAGCGAAAGAATATATGCTAAAAGCGCTTACCCCTCTTGGCGAAGAATACCTCAGCATTGTGAAAGAAGGGCTGGAAAACCGCTGGGTCGATGTGCGCGAAAATAAAGGAAAACGGAGCGGGGCTTATTCGTCAGGAGCATATGGCACCCATCCGTATATTTTGCTAAATTGGCAAGATAACGTGAACAATTTATTTACGTTAGTCCATGAATTCGGCCATTCCGTACACAGTTATTACACGCGGAAAACGCAGCCGTATCCATATGGGGACTATTCCATTTTTGTCGCCGAGGTGGCATCGACATGCAATGAGGCGCTGTTAAATGATTATTTATTAAAAACGATGGATGATGAGAAAAAGCGGGTTTATTTACTGAACCATTATTTAGAAGGATTTCGCGGCACGGTCTTTCGCCAAACGATGTTTGCCGAGTTTGAACATATGATTCATATAAAGGCGCAGGAAGGCGAGGCGCTGACCGCTGATTCATTGACTTCGCTGTATTATGAATTAAATAAAAAATATTTTGGCGATGACATTGTCGTTGATCAGGAAATTGGCTTAGAGTGGGCGCGCATTCCGCATTTTTATTACAATTATTATGTATATCAATATGCCACAGGTTTCAGTGCCGCGACGGCATTAAGCAAACAAATACTTGAAGAAGGAGAGCCGGCGGTGAAGCGCTATATTGAATTTTTGAAGGCGGGAAGCTCCGACTATCCGATTGAGGTGCTGAAAAAAGCTGGAGTAGACATGACGAGTGCGGAACCGATTCGTCAAGCATGCCAAGTGTTTGCTGAGAAACTGGAAGAAATGGAAAAGCTGTTATCCTAAGTCAGTAAAAACGAATGTGGCGTCAAGGCCACATTCGTTTTTGATAAAATCCTTTAAATTGATTGCGTCTGTTCCAAGTGGCGATAAAGCCGAAAATCGTCAAAAATAAAAGCGGCATTGTAATAAGCATAGGAATAAGATGCATGAGGCCGAACAAATTTAAGCAAAACGCGACCAGCACGGCGAATCCCCAAATAAACAGCGCCATTCGCTTTTTCATATTTCCCCCTCCCTTAGCCGATTCACTTTCATTATATGAAGGGCGCCAAGAAATACATGCGCTTTTCTACATTTATGACAATAATGTGAACAAAAGCACAAAGTGGTTGTCAAAACTTGCAGTGATTTGTTAAGATAATATCGTGAATGAAATCACAAAACCTGATACCCCTTTGTTTGACCGTGAAAAATTTCTCCCATCCCCTTTGTTGTCTTGACAACGAGAAAAAGCCCGGTTTTATGCCGGGCTTTTTCTCGTTGTTTTTTAGTTTTCATCACAAATATAGCGCCAAAATGTCCCATGTTTTACCGGTACTTTTTTGACTTTTTGCTTCAGCTGCAGCTTTTTCATTTCCCTTTCGGCCTCATGGACGGTCATATTATAAACAACGGCAATCTCTTTCGTGGCGACGAATTTGAAATGTCTTAAAAATGACTCGAGTGGGGGAGGAGGGGACGGTTCTGGATGGAAGCCAAGCATTTCATAAATAAGTTCGACGTAAATTTCATAAGGATAACATCCGAAAATTTTAATGCCTTCATCCTCGATATTTTCGTTAAAGAAGACGAGGGTTGGAATTTCAGTAACATCCATCTCTGAGGTAATTTTTAAGTCGCATTGAAACGCTTTAGCGGCACTTGACGACTGTAAATCACGAACGAATTCATCCACGTCCAATCCGACGCGTGTGGCGCAATCGATTAACACAGAGATGTCGGATACATTTTGTTTTTCCAAAAACAATAATTCTTGCAGTTTGCGTAAAAAACGGATTCCTGCACGTTTCCCCTGCAATTCTGCCGCTTTGATAGCGATCGATGGGGCAAACGGGCTAGAAATCGGATTTTCCAGCCATAGGCTTCCATCACATGACATTCCCGAACGGCTCGCCGTCCGCTCCCACACTTTGGCGATTGTTTCCGGCTTTTGGCGCTTCCGCGTATTGAGCGTTGCCAATCTTCCGCCTAGGACATGCTTCAATGTAAAAAAGCGTCCGTATTCAATCACCAGCTTTTTAATAATTGGTTCAAGCCCCCAGCATTCTGGGCATAAAGGATCGATAAACAAGTAAATCTCCAACGGTTTATTCTCGTTGCTACGCGGCTGGGAAGCGTGCCACCACTCCGGCGCCGGCTTCCCAGCTAACTTGTCATTCAAGGGAATGCTCCTTTCTTTCCAAATTGTCTGGGGTATTGACCATATGTTGGGCCGTTAAAAGGAGGCGATGATAAAATTGTTCGCGTGCCGGCCCGGACAAACCGATTTCATCCATTGCCGCACGCATGCAGGAAAGCCATGCCTCAGCCCGGGTTGGTGTAATTTCAAACGGCATATGGCGCGCCCGTAGCATTGGATGCCCATGCTCCTGCGTGTAAAGCGGCGGTCCGCCTAAATATTGAGTTAAAAATTGTTTTTGCTTTCGCGCCGTTTCCGTTAAATCATCCGGGAAAATAGGGATTAGATCGGGATGTTTGGCAACGCGTTTATAAAAAGCCTCCACAAGCCTTGAAACCGTTTCTTCCCCACCGATCGCCTCGTAAAGTGTTTGCCATTGTTCAGCCATTGCAAATGCTCCTTTTTGCCTAAAATATTGTGTACAATGATTTTACTGCTATTTTAGCAATGAAGTGTATTTATCTCAAACAAAGTGACTTGAAGAAAAAGAAACAATTATTTCATAAAATGAATGACATGCAAACGCGTTAAGAGTAGTAGGTGCGAAGTATTTTTTCCACGTATGCTTTTGTTTCGGCAAACGGCGGAATTCCTCCGTAGCGGTCGACGTTGCCGGGACCGGCGTTATAAGCGGCAAGGGCAAGCGAGACATTGCCGTTATAGCGATCCAATAGCTGGCGCAAATATTTTGTGCCGCCTTCAATGTTTTGCGCCGGATCGAATGGATTATCGACTCCAAGCATCTTTGCGGTGCTCGGCATCAGCTGCATAAGGCCAAGAGCGCCTGCATGGCTGCGCGCGTTTGGGTCAAAATTCGATTCGTGGCGAATAACGGCGCGAATTAGCCGCGCGTCCACATCATATTTTTCGGCAGCTTGGGCGATCAGTGTATCGATATCGGCATGTTTAACGTTGGATACCGCTTCGTTGCTTGCTGGCGCAAACGTGCGTTGATTTTCAGGTGCTTGCGGGGCTTGCGGCTCCGATTGTTGTGCAATGTATTGCTGCAATAGCTGCGTAAATGTCCATGATTGATTTTGCTCAGGCGTGGTTGGGCGCTGGGCGGAGAAATTTTGCAATGCCTGAAGCTCTAATAGTAATTTTATCGTAGGAACGGTCATTGCTACCCCTCCGTTTTATATTTTTTTGCATAGAAGCGCTGAATTTTATTTGGTGCTGGCCGGATCGGAATATGCAGAGAATGAAGCAACTGTAAAAATTGCTGTCTTCCGCTTTCTACATCTTCCGTTTCATATTCCAGCTCGTAATCTTCTGTATGTAGGTAATAATTGCGGTCAAGAAAAAGCGTTCCGCCTTTGTATGCCCATTGAGCGCGATCGGTCGTTAACGTGCCAAAATGGCGAAGCGCTGAGGGCGGCACGCCAATTTCTTGAAGAATAGCCGCTACCTTGCCTTCAACAACCGCTGTGCCATTTAAAAGAGCGTCTGCTTCTTCTTTCGTCAGCTGTTGATGCGTCTCCAGCAGCACTCCTTCTGCCTTCGTCTGCTTTAATGTTAATGTATAGCCACCGTTTTTGACCCGGATGCGCAAAGCTGCCTGTTTGTCCTTTAACGCAAATTGTGGTGTATCCAAATAATGATTTTCTTGGCGCTCGAAAGCGTGGTCATCAATGTGAAACACTTCGCGAACTTGTGTGAATTCCGTTTTGGTCAGTAAATTTTTAAATTCGATTTCGACTTCTTGGCGCATCGTTTCTCTCCTCTATAAATCCATTTCAATTTTATTATCGGATGTTTATCATTGAATATCAATTATTTATTGCGCATAGGGTGATTATGGTAAAATAAAAAAGGATTGTTGATGTGGAAGGAGATTTGGCATGCGCAAAAAATTAGTGATCGAAAAAGTGGAAAGAAAAGACGGACAATTATATCTCATTAACGATCATCCGCCATTTTCGCTTAAAGAAGCGAAGCCAAAAGGTCATATGCTTGTGGATTCCGACCATCTTTCGTTTATTTATATATTGGAAACGGACGAAGATTTTATTTACGTCTCGATTCCATATGAGTGTTGGAACGATGTGAAACAAGCATTGGCAGAAGAGGATGCCGTTGTGCTAAAAAGCGGAGAGCTGGAATTGGAATTAACAAGCTTTAAGGAAGAGCTAACTTATTTGATCGAAAATATTGACGGCAACGCCAATTATGGCGAGCGAATGGAGCAGGCAGTAAAGGAAATTTTTCTTACATAACATTGGTAGGTGGTACGATGGTCAAGCATTGGGATTTATTTTTGGCACCGTATAAGCAGGCAGTCGAAGAACTAAAGGTAAAGCTCAAGGGAATGCGCGCCCAGTTTGAAATGTTGGGGGTGCATTCGCCGATTGAATTTGTCACCGGAAGAGTGAAGCCAGTCGCCAGCATTTTGGATAAAGCGCAAAAGAAAAACATTCCGCTTGATAAATTGGAAGAACAAATGCAAGATATTGCCGGGCTGCGGATGATGTGTCAATTTGTTGATGACATTAAGACCGTAGTAGAGCTGCTGCGGAAACGAAACGACTTTGAAATCGTTGAGGAGCGGGATTACGTTACACAGAAAAAGGAAAGCGGCTATCGTTCCTATCATGTCGTCATCCGTTATCCCGTACAGACGATACACGGAGAAAAGAAAATTTTAGCGGAAATCCAAATTCGTACGCTTGCGATGAACTTTTGGGCGACAATTGAGCATTCGTTAAATTACAAATACAGCGGCCGTTTCCCTGAAGATATTAAAGCAAGACTGCAGCGCGCCGCTGAAGCAGCTTATCGGTTAGATGAAGAAATGTCGAAAATCCGTTTTGAAATTCAAGAAGCGCAGGCCGCTTTTTCACGAAAACAGGAAGCAAAAGGGGAACAATTATGAGAGGAACACAAGCGCCGCTGAAATTTGCAATCACCTCCAAAGGAGATGAAACATCAAACGCACTGACGCAAAAAATTAAAACATATCTATTGGATTTTGAATTACAGTACGATGAGGATACTCCCGATCTTGTCATTTCCGTGGGCGGTGACGGGACATTGTTGTATGCGTTTCATCGCTATTGCCGTCGTTTGGATAAAACGGCGTTTGTTGGCGTGCATACCGGCCATTTAGGTTTTTACGCCGACTGGGTGCCGGAGGAAATTGAAAAGCTCGTCATCGCTATTGCAAAAATGCCGTATCAAGTCGTTGAATACCCGTTGCTAGAAGTGATTATCCGCTACATAAACGGGGCACGGGAGGCCAAATACCTTGCTTTAAATGAATGCACGGTAAAAAGCGTCAGCGGTACGCTTGTCATTGATGTGGAAATTCGCGGCGATCTATTTGAAACGTTCCGCGGCGACGGGTTATGCATCTCTACGCCAACGGGAAGTACGGCTTATAACAAGGCGCTGGGCGGCGCGATTTTGCATCCGTCGCTTGAAGCGATCCAAGTTACCGAGATGGCGTCGATTAACAACCGCGTATTTCGGACGATCGAATCGCCGCTTGTCCTCCCCGCCCATCATACATGTATGTTAAAGCCGGTAAACGATGTCGATTTTCAAATTACGATTGATCATCTATCCCTTTTGCATAAAGATGTGAAGTCCATCCAGTGCCGCGTAGCAGACGAAAAGATCCGGTTTGCCCGTTTCCGGCCGTTTCCGTTTTGGAAGCGGGTGCGTGATTCATTTATTGCCGATTGACAATAAACACATAAAGGCAGGTTAGACAACGTTGTCACAGTTTACGCTCACCTGGGGTATTACAAAACAAGAGGAAGGCAAGTTGGTTCGCGAGTTTTTAAAAGAAAACGGCATTTCGAAAACGGCATTGACCGATATTAAATTTCATGGCGGCGCCATTTATGTCGATGATCGGCCGGTGACGGTCCGCCATCGCCTTGGCGAAGGGGAGACGCTGCGAATTGTATTTCCCCCGGAGCTTCCAAGCGAAGGAATGGCGCCGGAGGCGATTCCGCTGGATATCGTATATGAAGATGAGTATGTATTAGTGGTCAACAAGCCGCCGTGGATGGCGACGATTCCGTCGCGCCAGCATCCCGGGGGCACGCTGGCCAACGCCTTGCTTTATCATTATCGGAAGCAGCGGCTGGAGTCGACGATTCATGTTGTCACCAGGCTCGACCGTGATACTTCCGGCCTTGTGCTTATCGCCAAGCACCGCCATATTCACCATCTCTTATCCACTTTGCAAAAACAAGGAAAAGTGACAAGATGTTATGAAGCGATTTGTCACGGACATGTCGACGAAGAAGAAGGAACCATTGATGCCCCCATCGCCCGGAAAAACGACAGTATTATTGCGCGGGAAGTTCGCGAAGGAGGTCAGCGTGCTGTTACTCACTTTCGCGTGTTACAGCGGTTTCATGAGTATACGCACTTATCGCTGCGATTAGAAACAGGCCGCACCCATCAAATTCGCGTTCATTTGGCGCATATTGGCCATCCGCTAGCCGGGGATGAATTGTACGGCGGGAGCAGGGAAGCGATTAGCCGCCAGGCGTTGCACAGCAAAGAGCTTTCCTTTTTTCATCCGTTTAAGAAACAGCAATATACGTTTTCCTGTCCGCTTCCCGATGATATGAAGCGGCTAATCGAGCGGATCCGATAAAGGGATGATGCTAATCAAACGTTCTAAATTTTTCTACAACGTATGGTAAAGAAGAGGGAACCGAGACCGTTTCCATTTCCGGATAGCGAAATGCGGTTAACGAACCGCCAAACACGCAGCCGGTATCAATGTTAATCGTATGATTGATGATTCTAGGCTGTTTTACGGGAGTATGGCCGTATACAATCCATGCTTTTCCTTGATAATGTTTTGCCCAGTCCCGTCTGACGGGTGTTCCGTCAGGATTGGTTTCCCCAGTAATATCGCCGTAAAGCACGAACGTTTGCACCTTTTTATCGGTTCGCCCGATATAATCTTGGCGGATGCCGGCATGGGCGATAATGAGGCGGCCGTTGTCAAGCTGGGCGTATAGCGGCGATGTTTCATATAACTTGATAAATTTTTTGCGAATCATCGCCTGCTCACTCGGCGGCAGTGCCCGATACTCCGCCACCGTTGTTTCAAGACCGTGTGCAATTTGCACGTTTCTTCCTAAAAAAAAGCGGTATAGTTTATTGCAATGATTGCCGGGGACGTAATAGGCTAGCTTTTGCCTGACAAGAGAGTAGACCGTTTCTATCGTTTGCAATGATTGCGGACCGCGGTCGGTTAAATCACCGACAAATCCGAGCTTTCGTCCATCCGGATGAATGGGAATGCCTTTGTTCCATTGGTAGCCAAGCTGTTTTGTAAGCTTGACAAACTCGGTGTAACATCCATGAATATCGCCAATAATATCGATTTGCATGAGGTTATTCTCCTTTCTCAATATTTAGTATAAAGTAAAAAGCCGCTGATCATGCGGCTTTTTACTCTTCAGTGGAAAACATAAATTTTTTCGTGCGCGAATGAACATTGAGCACAAGACCAATGGCTAACATATAAGTTGCAAGCGAACTTCCTCCGTAACTAATGAATGGGAGAGGCAAACCAGTGATTGGCAAAAGGCCGATTGTCATGCCCACGTTTTGAAATACTTGGAACGTGATCATGCCGATGACGCCGGCGCATAGGTAGCTTCCATATAAGTCGTTGCTTTCTAGAGCGATATGAACCATGCGGTAAACAAGCAGGAAAAAGAGCGAAATAACGACGCTGGCGCCGATAAATCCGAACTGTTCGGCGATAATACCGAAAATAAAATCGGTATGTGCCTCTGGAAGATAAACATCGACCTTGCCCCATCCTTTTCCGTACAATTCTCCCGAGCCAATCGCAAGCAGGGAACGAATAAGCTGAAACCCTTGCTCGTTCGAATATTCATAAGGAGCAAGCCAGCCATAGAAGCGGTTTAACTGGTAATCTTCCAAAATATATTTGTGGAAAAAATCAGGGAATTGAAAGAAAATAAACACAAGAATCGCCGCAGCCGTTATTCCGGAAAAGATGATGCCAAAAATAATGCGCCAGCGGATGCCGGAAACGATCACAAGCGAACCGGTAACGGCGACAAACACCATCGACATTCCTAAGTCCGGTTGTTTCATTAACAATATTAACGGCGGAAAAAGAGTTAGTGCGATTTTACCAAGCAGCCTAAAATCATCTTTGATGGTCGGTTCTGGATATTTCTCGCGATGATTGACGATAATGCGGCTAAGGACGATAATCATAAAAATTTTCATCAATTCCGATGGCTGAAAGTTTCCGCCTGGAAGAGCATACCAGCATGTTGCCCCTTTAAGGGTGACTGCTCCGGGAACGTGCAATGCGAGCCCAAGCAACAGCAGCATGCCAAATCCATATAAATACCAGGCAATTTGGAAAAAGCGGTCATAGTCAATAATCATCGTTAAGGCGATCACAACAGCGCCGATTCCGTACCACTGCAATTGTTTATAGGCAAAATTGACATTTTGCAATTTTTCTGGCAAGGTAGCTTCTGCGCTATGGATCGCAATCGCGCTGACAATAGCCATTAAAAACAAAATAAACAACAAATTATAATCGAGCTTGAACTGTGATAAGCGATCTTGTTCCATATGATGATCCTCTCCGTCATAATAAAAACATGCCATATATCATATTAGCGAATTACGATATTTTTGCAAAGGGGTTTGCCTCATTTACTTTGCTGGTAATTTAGCATATAATAAAGTTAACACTAGGTACTAATAACAAATATTAATTGGAATGGATATAGGAGGATGACGAATGAATTTATCATTAAAAGGACGTACGTATGTCGTGATGGGAGTAGCGAATAAACGGAGCATTGCCTGGGGGATTGCAAGATCCTTGCATGCGGCGGGCGCGCGTCTTATTTTTACATACGCTGGGGAGCGTTTTGAAAAAGAGGTGCGTGCACTTGTCGATACGCTCGAAGACGAAAGCTCCCTTCTGCTGCCTTGCGATGTGACAAAAGATGACGAAATTGTGCAATGCTTTAAGCAAATTAAAGAACAAGTCGGCGTCATTCATGGCGTGGCCCATTGCATTGCCTATGCAAACAAAGAAGACTTAAGTGGGGAGTATATGAAAGTAAGCCGCGAAGGCTTTTTGCTTGCCCATAACATTAGCGCTTATTCTTTAACCGCGGTGGCCAGGGAAGCAAAAGAGCTGATGACGGAAGGCGGAAGCATTGTTACGCTGACATATCTTGGCGGCGAGCGGGTTGTCCAAAATTATAACATTATGGGAGTCGCCAAAGCGGCGCTCGATGCGAGCGTCAAATATTTAGCTAACGATTTAGGAAAATACGGCATCCGCGTCAACGCCATCTCCGCCGGACCGATTCGTACATTATCGGCGAAAGGGGTCAGTGATTTTAACTCGATTTTAAAACAAATCGAAGAGCGCGCTCCGCTTCGCCGCACGACGACGCAAGAAGAAGTCGGCGATACGGCCCTATTCTTGTTTAGTGATCTTTCACGCGGCATTACGGGGGAAGTTATTCACGTTGATTCCGGATATCATATTTTAGGGTATTAATTGTAAGCTGCCGCTGTCTTTAATTGTTCGAGCTGTTCCATCGATCATGGAGCAGCTCGATTTTTTTTTTGCCCAACTTCTTGGCAATATTCTCGAGACGAATCGCATACATTTATAAGGCAACGGTCAAAAAGGAGGGAACTACCGATGAAACGGCGTGACATCATGGAAAATGAGCCGCTTCTTTATATTGTGCAGCCCAAATTGGAGCGTGCGGTCGCTTATATGCAGCGAACATTTAAAAGCAAAGCGGCGATCGAGCAAAAAATGAAGCAGAAAAGCGAACGGGAGAACGACGAAATGGTCCAAGAAAATCTAAATCAACAGCAGGAAAAACAGTTTCAACAGATGTCATTAGAGGAGCAATGATCATTTTTAGAAAGCCTGTCTGCACCTCTCTCATGGGAATGCAAGCTCGTTAACATGGATGGAGAAAAGGAAAGAATTATTCGAAAATATGATGGCACAGAAATCACATCGATACGGCTTTGGGAACATTCGTCATTTCGAGAAAGGAGGGTGTTTCTGTTACATTCATTGGGTTATCGGGGAAGGGAGAAGAATAACGTGACGGCGACTGAGCTTTTCCTTTTTATTTTAGGAACGTTTCGCCTAACGAGATTGGTGATGTATGATGCGATTACGTCTTTTTTACGAAAGCCTTTCCATGAAATCACCGAAGAAACATTGCCCGACGGAACGGTACAATCGTTTTTGCATATTAAAGGGAGCGGATTGCGACATTGGATGGGCGAACTGTTAAGTTGCTATTGGTGCACGGGAATTTGGTGTGCGGCTATTCTTTATATCGGCAATATGCTTTACCCTGTATTATTTCAACCACTGTTGATCATATTGGCGATTGCTGGCGGTGCTTCGCTGGTCGAGTGGGCGATTGAAAAAGCAGATGCGTAAAAAAGAGCGAGGAAAACGGTAGGTTTCCTGCTCTTTTTTCGTTTGTTATAGAATGCCAATAAAGCAAGAAGCAGCTGCAATGTAATTTGATGCCGTTTCTACTTTTACATTGCACGGATTTTCGCCAGCTGTTTTTTTTGGCATGTTATATCCGAAAAGCAAAACGTGATGAAAAAGGAGAAACACATTCTGTCCGCACCACATAAACTAATACTACACTAAACAACTTGGAGGTTATAACGATGAAAAAACCGATTCAATCACTCAAACAAATTAAGGCAAAAAGGGTGATTTCCCCCCAAGCGACACCTGCGAAGCGGGCAGGAGGATGTGGCTGCGGCAGACGGATAACAAAGAAATAATGGAGGAACTGTGAAAAATGCCTATACCTCCATCGGCCCAGTTGCATAGTCTAACAATGCAACAAGGTGACAGGAAGGAGGAATGGGAGTGTCCAATCGTAAAAAATCTCGTGAAAAATCTCGTGTCATTCATGTTGATAAGCTAATTATTCACGCTGACGATGTGGAGATTGTTCCGCGTGGCCGCATTCGCGACCCATGGTTATTTCCGCATCGCGCCGGTGTAGAAGCAACCGAAGATGTTCATGAAGAAGCATCGCGTGATGATCATGAACATGATGATCGTGAAAAGGAAAGAAGACCTTTCTCTTGGATTTAAACACTTCGTGAAAATTGGTGGGGGAAACATAAGTGGAGCGTTTTAAAAACTACGGCCTTTGGCTTGCCATTGGTTCTTTTGTTCTCTTGGCATTGCAAACATTTGGCGTTGATATCGATTTAGGAAAATACGAGCGGCTATACGAAGCGTTTTTAAGTATTCTTGTCGTGGCAGGGATTATTAACAATCCATCCCTTGGGCGTGGTTACTCCGACAAAGTGGATAAAGACAAATAGGAAAAAATAGGCTGCCCCAATCCATGGGCAGTCTATTTTTGCAAAAAATTACAATCATATTTTTCCGTCAAAAAAACATTCTAACAATTGTAATCGCTATATTTTACAACAACCTTAGGAGGTAACCCAACATGACAGTTGCAACACAAGTAAAACAAACATTAGCAGGTTTAAAATCAGCACAAGCAAGCTTCGAAACATTCGCATTGCAGACAGAAAACCAAGCTGCAAAACAGCTTTATCAACAAGCAGCACAACAAACACAAGCGATCGTTGATTTAGTTAGCTCGCGCGTGCAAGAAATTCAAAACGAAGAGCCACAATATAAACAACAATAACGCAGGAAGAGCAAGTTGGACGATGGGAAAAAGGTTGGTCATTGGCCAACCTTTTCGAAAATAAATACATAAATGAATGGGTTGATGAACATGAGAAAATGGTTACTAATGGCGTTGGCTGTCAGCATTGCGATGGGCGGTTGCGCCAAAGAGAATGGGGTAAAACAACAATCGATGCAAGGAACGAATCTTATTCACACCAATACGGACGGAACAGCCAAACGCACCAATATTGACCAGCGGCCGGCAGAGCGGGCAGTGGCGTACGTGCGGTCAAGGGATGATATTAAAGATGCCGTTGCCGTCAACACAAGCAAAAAACTGCTTGTTGCTTATCAAATCAAGCACATGAATCGCTTTTACCGAAAACAAATTGAAAAAGAAATACACGATCAGCTAAAACACTTATTTCCAGATTATCAAATCGTTTCATCCAGTGATCTAAAAATATTTTGGAAAACAAAAGAGTTAGTGGATAATCTGGAAAATAAAAAATGGGATGAAACAAAAGCTAACAAGCAAATCGAAAAAATTAAGCGGCTAAGCGAAGATTCCGCATAAGGGGTGACACCATGGCAAACGAGAAACGAAAAAAACTTACTCCCGTACAACAAGAATATCATTTATTTGAGAAGGAACGAGAAACAAAACGCCCTGTCGTTAAAAACTGTATTCGTGCTTTTCTTATTGGCGGGCTAATTTGTACCATTGGACAAGCGATATCGTATTTTTACATGTACTTTTTTGATTTTACGGAACAAACAGTCGGAAATCCGACCGTAGCAACGATGGTATTTATTTCAATGATTTTAACTGGATTTGGGGTATATGACCGCATCGCTCAATTTGCGGGAGCGGGCAGCGCTGTTCCGGTAACCGGTTTTGGGAATGCGGTGATTTCAGCAGCGATTGAGCATCGAACAGAAGGATTTGTGCTTGGGGTCGGCTCCAACATGTTTAAACTTGCCGGCTCAGTCATTTTATTCGGCACGTTTGCCGCATTTGTCGTTGCCTTAGTCAAAACAATCGCCACAAAATGGGGTGGTTTATAATGTTAAAAGGGCATCGGACATGGATGTTTGAAAACCAACCAGTGATCGTCTCTACGGCAACGGTTGGCGGACCGTTTGAGGCAAACGGACGCATTGCCGACGACTTTGATATGCTGCATGAAGATTTATGGCTCGGTGAAGATTCTTATGAAAAGGCCCATAAAGTGCTGTTGGAAGAAGCAATGTTTAAAGCGCTGGAAAAGGCGGGAATAGAAAAAGAAAAGGTGCAGTTTTTGATCGCCGGAGATCTTATCAATCAGATGACTCCAACCAGTTTTGCGGCAAGAACGATTGGCGTTCCGTATCTCGGTGTGTTTGGCGCTTGTTCTACTTCGATGGAGGGTCTAGCATTAAGCGCTTTTATTACGAATTACGGTGGGGCAGACTATATACTGACAGGGGCGGCAAGCCATAACACGGCGGTGGAAAAGCAATTTCGATACCCGACAGAATACGGGGGACAAAAACCACCGACAGCTCAATGGACCGTAACAGGAGCAGGGGTCGCGCTCGTTAGCCCGAAAGGAGACGGGCCGCGCATCACCGCAGCAACGCTCGGCCGCGTCGTTGATATGGGACTGAGCGACCCATTTAATATGGGCGGAGCGATGGCGCCGGCAGCGGTGGATACGATTGAGGCGCACTTGCGCGATATGCAGATAGATGCTTCTTACTATGATCTTATTGTCACTGGCGATTTAGGGAAAATTGGCCGTGAAGTGTCGCTCGATTTGCTTCATCAGCACGGGGTGAAAATAGAAGAAGAACGTTATCAAGACTGCGGTTTGATTATTTACCGCGAAGGCCAGCCGGTGCTAGCGGGAGCAAGCGGTGCGGGTTGTTCTGCGGTTGTCGTATACGGGCATTTATTAAATCGCATGAAACGCGGGGAATTTAAACGCATTCTCGCGGTTGCCACCGGCGCGCTGTTATCGCCGCTGTCATTTCAGCAAAATGAATCGATTCCTTGCATTGCCCACGCGGTGGCAATTGAGTATGGAGGTGAAGCGTAAGATGCTGGCGATGTTTTTTTGGACATTCGTTGTTGGCGGGCTGATTTGTGTCATCGGACAAATTTTAATGGACGTGTTTAAATTAACTCCTGCCCATACGTTGACCCTATTAGTCGTCATTGGCGCTATTTTGGATGGATTTGGCCTATATGAACCGCTGATTGATTTTGCCGGCGCCGGCGCGACGATTCCAATCACGAGCTTTGGCAACTCCCTTGTCCATGGAGCGATGCAAGAAGCGGATAAACACGGGATTATCGGGGTGCTGACGGGAATGTTTGAAGTGACGAGCGCCGGCATTTCCGCGGCCATTGTTTTCGGTTTTATCGGCGCACTATTATTCCGTCCGAAAGGATAGGAGGGAAAAGCGATGACGGTTGCTTCGCAAGTAAAACAAAGTTTAGCAAGCTTAAAAAGCATTCATGCCGGATTGCAGGAACTCGCCCTTGTTTCGCGGGATGAAGAAGCGCAGCGAACATTTCATGAAGCGATGATGATGACGGAAGAAATCATTGCCGATATCAAAAATCGCATTGGCAAACTGGAACGAGAGGAGCCACAATACCATGGAAAGTAAGGAGCATGCCCGATGCCTGTATGGTTAGAAGTAGCAATTCGTTCAATTTCCATCATCATTGGCTTGTTTATCATTACGCGAATACTGGGAAAAAAACCACTATCCAAACTCTCATTTTTTGAGTATATCATCGGCATTACGGTCGGCGATATCGCTGGAACGTTGTCAATGGATTTAGGCATTAGCTTGCAGGAAGGGATTACAAGTATTTTGATTTGGTCGTTATTTCCCGTGCTCACTTCTCGCATTGCACTGCGAAATAAAAAATTCCGAAATTTTGTGGAAGGAAATTCCACTATTTTTATCAAGAATGGAAAAGTATTAGAGGAAAATTTAAAGAGAGAAAAGTATACAGTAGATGAACTTCTTGAACAACTTCGCAAAAAAGATGTATTTCGCGTGGCAGACGTCGAATTTGCCGTTTTGGAGCCAAATGGCGATTTAAACGTGCTGTTGAAACGGGAAAAACAGCCGCTAACGGTCGGCGACGTATTTCCAAATCCGCCATCGGAAAAAGAGCCGCAAACAGTTATTATGGATGGCATGATTTTGGATGAGCCGTTAGCGACAATGGGGCTGAGCCGCGGCTGGCTCAAGCAGCAGCTGGACAAGCAGGGGGTTGCCATCGAAAACGTATTTTTGGCGCAAGTTGATTCTTACGGACAGCTGACTTTGGATTTGTATGATGACAAAATCCAAATTTCCGAGCCGCAAGAGAAAAAACTGTTGCTAGCAGCGATCAAAAAAGTGCAAGCGGATTTGGAATTATTCGCTTTGCAAACAGAGTCAAAAGAAGCAAAGGAGCTATATGAAACAAACGCTGAAAAAATGCAAACATTATTGCAAAAAGTGGAGCCATTTTTAAGAAACTAAGGGAGGCATCATAATGGAACAAAAACGAACTCGAACAACCGACGAAGAAATTACGATTGAATTGAAAAAAAGCGACCGTGTGCAAAGGGCCAATACGACGGATGAAGAAATATCGATCGAATTTATGCACGGCGGAAACAATGTCACGTACCAGCCAAAAGATGAGGAAGAGATTGAGTATTAACAGGCGTGTTGGCGAGTATAATGATTGATCAATGATTTTTTGTATTAGAAAAAATTTTTCCCGATACGGTCATCGACCGTTAAAAAGCATTCCTGTTCTTTGATAAAAAGTTGAAAATGCGAAAAAAGTGATATGGATACAACTTCTTTATGGGAAAAGCCGCTGCGGAATCTTCATCCGACAAGCGGCTTTTTCTGTTTGTAAAAACTTATACGGTTAATGACTGCAAAAACTCTTTTACTTCTTCTGGCGTTTTCGCATTGGCGCTATGGAGATGGGCAATTTTTTCACCATTTCGGAATACGAGTAAACTTGGGATACCCATAACTTGGTATTTTTCAGCAAGCTCTGGAAAATCGTCGCGATTGATTTCGAACCAATCGTATTGCGAATATTCGTGAACGATATCATCGATAAACATGTTCATTCTTGTGCAATCTGGGCACCATGTCGCATAAAACTTTACAATTACCGGTTTGTCCCCTGAAATGACCTCTTGGAATTGTTCTGCCGTTTGCAGCTCTTTCAATGGAACTTCCTCCTTAAACGAAGTAGTATCGCTTATACTTTATCACATTTTTGTGGAAAAAAAGAATTCATATGCCTTGGCACATTGTTTCCCGAGTTGCATACACAAATGGTAAGAAAGGAGGCGGATATGGTGAGCAAGGAGTTAGAAAAAGCGCTAGAAACATGGGCAAATTCGAAAAAAGAGGGGCATGAGCAGTTTATTAAGGTGTTTGAAAAGTGGGGAAGTGACTTTGATAAACAAATACGGGAAATCGAAAAGTTAAATAACCAATTTTTAAAAGACATCCAAGGGAACTTAGATTATATAAACAAATGGTTTGCGAAAAAGGAAAACGAGTTTGCGAAGCTGTTTCGGTTATTTGGGTAACATATTCCACATGTGCCTATACCAGTTGCACGTGCGATGAATACGATAAAGTAACAAAGCGAAGGAGGTGCACCATATGTTTGGATGCTGCGGTTTCGGTGGTTACGGAGGTTACGGTTACGGAGGTTACGGCTACGGCTATGGCGGTGGCAGTAGCTTTGTGTTGATTGTTGTGTTGTTCATTTTGTTAATTATTGTTGGCACTTCGTTTGTGGGCTAATGTCATGTAACGGGTACGGGCTGTTTGATTCATCGGGCAGCTCGTACTTTTTCTTTCTGATGCATGCACTTATTGTATTTCACTTCATACGATATAAGAGAAAAAGGAGGATTTGGTAAATGGATAACCAGTTTTTTAAGAATATCGAAAAGAAAACAGGAGTAAATATGAAAGACGTATTGGAATTAGCGAATTCTTTGCAAAATGCCAACTTTAAAGATGAAAAAACAGTGCGTCACGTTATCAAGCGCGTCGCGCAAATCGCCAATCGGAAAGTGCCAAAAGAACTGGAAGACCAAATCGTCAAAACGATCATTCAAAACGGAAAACAGCTTGACTTCAGCACGATTGCCAACATGCTGAACAACAAAAAATAAGCAAAAGGGAGCTTTCCGAATCGGAGCTCCCTTTGCTATTTCCTATGTATTTTTATTTCTCTGGAAAAGGGGAATAAAGCCGAAAATGGAAAATCAACCATAAAAAAGAACCGTACCATTGCTTGATACGGTCTTTACCACGTTTTGACCATCGTGACATGCGGAATTCCGGCCTCCATAAACACATCCGAAACGGTTTTGTATCCGAGTTTTTCATAAAACGATTCGGCATGTGTTTGCGCATTTAATTTTAATTTTGACACACCTTGCTGCTTTGCAAATCGCTCAATCGCTTCCATGATCAGCTTTCCCGCCCCGCGGCCGCGGTATTGCGGCAGTACGCAAATTCGTTCAATTTTTCCAAGACCGTGATCAACGATGCGAAATCTACCGGCGCCGATGGGCTTTCCGTCATCATACAACACAAAGTGGGTCGCTTCTTGTTCAAATTCATCTATTTCCTCTTCTTCTGAAACCTGCTGTTCTTCAATAAAGACAATTCGACGAACGAGCAAGGCATCGTTATATAAAGGAGTGTCACTTTTTTTTCCGATGGCTACGTTCATGCTATTCCTGACCCTTTCCTCCAACCAAAAATGTTTCATATACTGTCCAAGAGCCATTTTCCAATTGATATAGAAGATGGAAACGATCGACCGTTTCTTCAAAATGAACGTCTTGCATTCGCAATTGTCCGTACACATCCGCATACTCCGCGCTTGGCAAATCACGGCCAATAGTAATATGAGGGACAAATACAAATTCTGGCTTATCGGCAAAGATTCCACTGTGGAGACGTTCATGGAGGCGCTGCAACGTTTCATTTGGTTCTACCTTCAAATAAATGACATTGCTTGCCGGATAAAACGAGCTGAATTTCGTCACTTTTAACGGGATGACATCCGTTTCCGCGGCAATTTTGCGCAGTTCTTTCACCATTTCTCCAATTTGCTGGCCATCTGCCTCAAAAGGGTCTTTCAACGTAACATGCGGCGGGATGAGGGAGTAATGGCTATCGTAACGCTTCCTATAGGAATTGGCAAAATCCTGTATTCGTTTCGAAGGAAATAAAGCAATACCATATTTCATAAAAAATCCCTCCTTATGATAAGTAGTACTTAATTATAACAAAATTCCGAAAAGTACGGTAGTGTTTACGAAGAAAGGAGATAAGCGATGGCACGCGGAACGTCAGGCTGCCAATACGTCCATGCATGACCACCATCAAATTCGCTGTATTCATACAAAAATCCTTTTTGGATAAATGCTTCACGTGCCTTTCGGTTTGGAGTGATAAAATCGCGCACGTTTCCGTCCGTCGTTTTTACCGCTGTTTCGTTTGTCCCTACCGAATGATAAATTTGCAATAATGATGGCTCGGAAAATTGCCGGATTTTTGCGATGATGCCTTCGTCTATATATGGCGACTGCATCGCAATTTTTCCAAATGTATGCGGATACAACAGTCCTGCCATCAAGGATACCGTGCCGCCGAGCGAATCGCCAATAAGCGCGCGCCCTTTTCCAATTTGGTACGTAGGAAACGTTTGATCTAAAAACGGAACAAGCTCATGGGCCAAAAAGCGTAAATACTGGCTGTTTTTCTTTCCGTTTGGATGGTATTTCTCATAGCGGTCCTTCACATCATGATACGGAATTCCGATGACAATGGTGTGATCAATCTCGCCGTTTTCCATCAGCTGCTCGATTACACTTTTTATTTTTCCATACATAAAATAATCTTTTCCATCCTGCGCAATTAAAAGAGAATATTTATGAAGCGGAGAAAAGGTGCTTGGCAAATATGCAAGCAGTGTTACTTCTTCTTCGAGCTCATTGCTGTAAATCGTATAGTCATGCATCGTTCCTTTTTGTGTCGCCATGATGTGTCCTCCAAAAAATAGCGATTCATCTGTTATTGTAACATATTTTTGCTAAAACATGTTAATAAACGCCGCCGAATTGTGCGGGTTTTTAAAAAGATAAACGATTTTTTGCTGTTTTTGTCAAAAAACTGTTTCAGCAAAATATGTACTGCAATCAGTTAGAACATATGAAAAACATAATGAGTTTTTCCGGCGTTATAAAAATTACTTGCAAAATTATTATGAATGGGTTAAATTTTTAGATAATAAAAAATGAATATCGGCAAGATGCGTTCTTATCGAGAGAAGCGGAGGGAACTGGCCCTGTGAAGCTTCAGCAACCAGCCAAGTATTGGCCAGGTGCTAAATCCAGCGAATTGAGTTTTCAATTCGGCAGATAAGAAGAAGCACTGACAAACGTATGGAAAAGTCTTCTTCTTAGAAGACTTTTTTTATTTTACAAAAGAGGGAGAGAGATAAATGGAGAAACTCGAGACATTGTTAGCGCAAATCGGAAACCGAAGCGAAACGGTAACAGGGACGGTCAATCCGCCTGTCTATTTTTCGACGGCATACCGTCATGAAGGAATTGGACAGTCGACGGGGTTTGACTACATCCGTACCGGCAACCCGACGCGCAAAATCGTCGAAGAAGCGATCGCCAAGCTCGAGGGCGGCGATCAAGGCTATGCGTTCAGCTCCGGCATGGCCGCAATTCAAACGGTGTTGGCGCTGTTTGAAAGCGGTGATGAATTTTTAGTTTCCGCCGACCTTTACGGAGGTACATATCGCTTGTTTGAACGCGGCTGGCGAAAATATGGTTTGTCTTTTCATTATGTAGATTTTCGCGACATACGATTAGTAGAGAACACGATTACCGAAAAAACGAAGGCGATTTTTTTGGAAACGCCGACCAATCCGCTCATGCAGGAAACCGATATCGCAGAAGTAGCGAAGCTGGCGAAAAAATACGATTTGCTTCTTATTGTCGATAATACGTTTTATACCCCGGTTCTGCAACGTCCGCTTGAACAGGGGGCCGATATTGTCATTCATAGCGCAACGAAATATTTGGGCGGCCATAACGATGTATTAGCTGGTCTTGTCGTGGCAAAGGGAGAGGAGCTTTGTCAACGCTTGGCGGAGTATCATAACGCGATCGGCGCCGTGCTTTCGCCGTTTGATTCGTGGCTGCTCATCCGCGGCATGAAGACGTTGGCGCTTCGGATTCGCCAGCATGAGGAAAACGCGAAACGAATCAGCGAGTTTTTAGCATCTCACGAAGATATTACCGATGTATTATACCCAGGAAGAGGCGGCATGTTATCGTTCCGCTTGCGTGAGGAAAAATGGGTCAACCGCTTTTTGCAAAGCTTGCGCTTAATTACGTTCGCCGAAAGTTTAGGAGGAGTGGAAAGCTTTATTACGTATCCGGCGACGCAAACGCATGCCGATATTCCAGAAGAAATCCGCATCGCCAACGGCGTCTGTAACCGGCTGCTGCGCTTTTCCGTCGGCATCGAACATGTCGAAGATTTAATCACCGACTTAGCGCAAGCGCTGAAAAACATGAAAGAGGTGTAAGAGGATGGAACAACAAGTTTCCTTTCAAACCAAACTGCTTCATAACAAATGGAAAATCGATCGGCAAACAGGGGCAGTAAGCGTGCCGATTCAGCATGCTTCAACGTTCCATCAATTCGATTTTGACACATTTGGCAAGTATGATTACAGCCGCTCTGGCAACCCGACGCGCGAGGCGCTCGAAGAAACGATCGCCGAACTAGAAGGAGGCGTGCGCGGCTTCGCTTTTTCCTCCGGGATGGCGGCGATTTCGACTGCGTTTCTTCTGCTATCCAAAGGTGACCATGTGCTCGTGACCGAAGATGTTTATGGCGGCACGTATCGCATAATCACCGAAGTGTTAAGCCGTTTCGGCATTGAATATACGTTTGTGGATATGACCGATTTGCATGAAGTTGCTACCCATATTCGTCCAAATACAAAAGTGATCTATGTCGAAACGCCGTCCAACCCGCTCTTAAAAGTAACCGATATTCAAGGAATTGTCAAATTGGCGAAAGCCAATGGCTGTTTAACTTTTTTGGATAATACGTTTATGACTCCCGCGCTCCAGCGTCCGCTTGACCTTGGCGTCGATGTCGTTCTTCATAGCGCGACGAAGTTTTTGGCAGGGCACAGCGATGTCGTGGCGGGGCTTGCGGTGGTGAAAGACGAGGAATTGGCGAAACAGCTGTACAAATTGCAAAACGCGTTCGGCGCCGTGCTTGGAGTGCAAGATGCGTGGCTGGTGTTGCGGGGATTAAAGACGCTGCACGTTCGCCTCAAGCAGTCGTCCGAATCGGCGCTCGCCATCGCCCGCTATTTATCTAGCCACCCGAAAGTGGAGGAAGTGTATTACCCAGGGCTTACGCACCACCCTGGACATTCGATTCATCGCTATCAAGCCTCGGGATTTGGCGCGGTATTATCGTTCCGCCTCGCCGATGAAGAAGCGGTGCGGACGTTTGTGAAACATGTTCGCCTCCCTGTATTCGCCGTCAGCTTAGGGGCGGTCGAATCAATTTTGTCCTATCCGGCGAAAATGTCGCACGCCGCGATGCCGAAAGAGGAACGAGAGCGGCGCGGCATTACCGACGGCCTGCTGCGGCTTAGCGTTGGCCTCGAGGCAGTGGAAGATTTAATCGCCGATTTCGAGCAGGCATTATCTCATGTCAAAGAAACACCATCCGCCGTTTCCGCGCGTTGAAAGAAAAAGGTATGCGTCAAAAATACGGGCGCATACCTTTTTTGATGATGCTGTTTTCATCCATTTTCATCGCCACTAAAAAATTTTTAAAAAAGTATTTGACAAATCTACTGCTCGTCCATATAATAAAGAGTGTGTCCAACAGAACAACATGATTCCGTAGCTCAGCTGGGAGAGCGCCACCTTGACAGGGTGGAGGTCGCTGGTTCGAGCCCAGTCGGAATCACTAAAGTGTGGAGCTTGAAATCCTTGCGTATCAAGGGTTTCAAGCTTTTTTGTTTTATTAGCAATTGTGTTAAAATCTCCGTGATTTAAAAACTTGCACAAAACTTGCACCTTTAGTGAACTAAAGGGTTTTGACTCTGTTTTAAGAGGGCGTTTTCAAATTTCTCTGCCGCTTGTTCTTGTAAATCATCACTGACATGTGAGTATAAATCTAAAGTTATACCGACGCGGGAATGCCCCAAGCGCTCGCTAACCACTTTTGGATTTTCGCCTTGCTGCATTAAGATGGTTGCATGTGTATGCCGCAAATCATGGAAGCTTATACGTGGTACATTTGCTTCTTCGATCAAGCGATAAAATTGTCGTAACAAGTTTCGTGGATCAAGAGGTTTTCCGTCGTCAGTGCAGACAATTAAATTGTTATCTTGGTATTGAACACCCAATTTCTCCTTTTGAAATTCTTGTTTTTGTTTATGTTTTTTTAATACATCTACAACATGTTGAGAAATCGAAATTTGCCTTTTCGATTTTTTTGTTTTAGGCTCTTTAAAAATTAATCCTTTGCCTGAGACAAAGCATAAGCTGCGCTTGATGCGGATTTTCTTATTCTCAAAATCCACGTCATCCCATTTTAGTCCTAAAACTTCTCCACGTCGCATTCCTGTGAAAATCGCAAGAAGGTAAGGGATCTCCATAGAGCTATCTTTAATCAGATTCAGAAATCGATTTACCTCATCCACTGTCCATGTAATTTTTTCTTCACTTTTCACTTTGGGCGGTTTAGCATTCTTTACAGGGTTCACTTTAACCAATGACCATTTTACCGCTTGATCAAATGCTTGATTGAGCAAATTATGCATTTGTCGGATATATGCACCTGAATACCCGTTGTCTAACTTGTCCACATAAAAACTGTCAATATCAAATGTTGTAATTTCATTAATTTTTTTATGTTGAAAATACTTCATAATATGATTTCTGATTACATATTCTCTGCTTTTGGCGGTAGTTATTTCTACTGTTCTTTTGTAAGAGGTGTTAAACCACCGCTCCATGAACATTGAAAAATCTTCTGTACTTTCTTTAAAATAACTTCCATCATCGACTTGGTTTTTAATTTTAAGAAGTTCTTTCTTCGCTTCAGTCTTTGTACGAAACGGTCCGAAACTTGCTTGCTTTCTCTTACCGGTAACTGGATCTTTCCCTACATCAATTCGAAAATAAAATCCTTTTTTCTTTTCTTTAATTAACTTGTCAAAGTTCATCATTACACCCCATTCCTAGTTGGAATAGTGTGCAGTATGTGGTTAAGTAAATACTATCAAAATAATACTTTGGAGGAAAGGATTACATTATTAAAAAGGAAAACATCACGATCATGAAAAAATAAATATTCAGATTTTGTAGAGGCATACAATTGCACATCGTATAACTAAATATGATACAAGTATTGCTTAACCATATCATATAAAATATAAACAATTGTAGGAAAATCCAGATAAGACTGAGGAAACCGTAATCACAAAGGGGTTATACATTCTATTTTTCTAATTATAAGTAGTGAGAGTGATGATTACTGCTAATTACTAAAAAAATCCTTTACAATCTTCTAATAATCGTAAAATTTCCCCTATACCATTAAAAAATCGATTAAAATAAGATCGAGGTAAGTTAGAAAGGGGAAAGTTTGTGTATGGAAAACTTAAGAGAATGGGTTGAGAAACACTGTCATTTATGGGAAGAGCTTGAGGTTGACAGAAATCGATCTTTTAAACCGAAAAGATTCACAATTAACATTAGAAAAGATGTGTTGGCCCATCAAATAGGTGATGAAGTTGAAGAAATTGCTACATACGTAAAGCCATCTATGAAAACAACTCCTTATGATTTTTTAAATGAACTAATTATTAGTTCACTTAAAAAGCGTGAAAAGGGAAAAGCATTACATTCTGTTGTGGAGGGGCGCCTAAAAAAGTTTTCATGTTTCCTTTACTTCGTGACCGTAACAAAGAAATTTAACAAGAGTGATATACAACTTATAGAAGCATTTAAGAAAGGTGATAAAAATGAAAAACTGGAAAATATATCACGTGAAAAGGAGGATCCTAACGATAACAAATCTGTGTTGGTTGAAAAAATTGTTTATGTCGGAATAAGTACGGATCTTATCGGTAGGTACAAAGACGGACATAAGGTTACCCAAAAATTAAATGATCCGAAATGGAACAAAAACTTACATGAGAAAAAAATCTATATCGCCACTGTTGAAGTTAATGCAGATGTTGGCAGCGAACAGGGCGTTGATTTACCATTAGAGGTTCTAAAACCATATAAATTAGTTGATTCCATTCTCCATTTTCTTGAATCATTTTTTATAGCTTATTTCGGAGTGCCTGAATATAACAATAAGGATACATTGCCTAAAATTGATTTTCCTAATTGGCCTTGGATACCATTTGTCGAGGATATGAATATACCTAAATATGATAACTCAATACTATTTGGTGAAGATATTGAAATTAATGTTAATAAGAAAATAGAAATTTTAGAGCCCTCGATTGACCTAAAGCTACGAGAGCTTGAAAAACTTAAAAAACAAAAACTAAAAAGACAAAAAACAACCTCGTCTTAAATCTAAGACGGGGTTGTTACCCAATTCTCCGACAATCCTCCTATCCATATGCTTCAAGCGAATCAAAAACATCCTGTTTGAATCTCTCAATGCTTTGGTTTGACCTGCGATTATGGGCATAGCGCTAATGATTGCCTTTTTTGATCTGTAGTGTAGGCTTCGTAGGTAGCAATCATTTCAACCTCGATTTCATTAAAGACATCTTTTAAATCAATTATCAACTACAGGGAATGCACCTTATCTATGGTTTATTAAGTATTTTTCCTTTATATTGTAGTTGTTTAAACTTAGCCGATCTGCAATTTGATGAATTTATAAATGTCATCAAAATCTTTTTCCGTCAGATTATGAAAATATATGTTGCTCAAGTTCATTTGTTGATTGACGCATCATTTCCTCGTTAGAGTGTGAATAATAGTCTAATGTAACTTGTACACGCGAATGACCTAATATGTCACTAACAATTTTCACATGAACACCTAGCTTCATTAGCAACGTTGCCGCTGTATGCCGTAAACCATGCAAGTTAATTTGTTTAACGTTTAATATCTTTACCGTTTCCCTAAACTTGCGTGTTAAATAATCCGGATCGATAGGTTTGCCTTTATCGTTAATAAATACAAAGTTTTCGCTATTGTAACTGTCCCCTAATTTTTCTCTCATTTCATCTTGCAAAGCTTTTTCTTTTCGCAAGACTTCAACGATAGCATCAGGGATAGGAATTACTCGATTGTCAGAACTGTCGGTTTTCGTTTTTGGTTTATATTTTAATCCTTCGCCCTTTCGTCTGTATAATGTACCGTTTATTGTGATAGCTTTATTTCCAAAATCAATATCTTCCCATTGGAGTCCTAAAAGTTCTCCTCTTCGAATCCCGGTCACCACACCAACCAAGAATGGAGCCACCAATCCTTTTTTCGAGGCAGCTTCTAAGAAAATATTCACCTCTTCTTTCGTCCACGCTTTATTTCTTTTACTTTTGTTATTCTTAACCACAGGTTTTTGAGCACTTTCCATGGGATTAACTTTGATTAATCCCCATGCTACGGCTTTTTTAAAAGCTTGGTTAAGCAAACTGAAAATGATATGAAGATATGATTCTGATAAATCTCTTTTCTCTTTTTCTTCATGTTTAGCTTTTTTCTGTGGATTTCTACCGTTTTTCCGTAACTCGGCAAAAAATGTATCGATTACACGTGTATTTATATCTTTGATATGCATTTTGCCGAAATAAGGAATAAGATGGCCATCAACAATGTATCTTCTCGTTTCGATAGTTGTTTCGGATTTATTTTGACAGTATACAGTCTCAAACCATTCATTAATGAATGATTCAAAATCTTTAACTGGCGGCTTAAAATAAGTTCCTTCCATAACTTGTGTTCTAATTTTTATAAGTTCTTTTTTGGCTTCAGTTTTCGTTTTGAACGGCCCAAAACTTTGTTGTCGACGCTTGCCGGTTATTGGATCTTTTCCGACATCTATACGAAAGTAGTAGCCTTTAGCTTTTAGTTTTATTAATTTATCAATATCCATACTGAATCCCCTTTACATATATAACTTAAATTTAAAGATTCGATTTTTTACGGATAAGAGCTTTTCAAAAATTTTTTTGACTGTCTGAGTCAAGTTACTGATTTGCTTCAGGCTCGCTAATGTGAGAAGATGAAATGCAAACATCAAGTTACACCCGTACATTATTTTTTAGTACTGAATGGAGAAATCATTATTTGTTAGTCCCCTGTTTCTGAGATAGCCATTGAAAAAACTCATCGCGGTTAACCCTCATAGAGCGTCCGAACTGTATAAGCGGAAATCCGTCCTGCTTCATCAACTCGTATGCGGTCGGTTTCGAAATTTTTAATAACTCCGCAATATCCCCAGCTGTTAAAAAGGTACCGTCAAGAATTTTGTGTAATGTAAATGGGGTAGGGTTTCTCTGAAATGGATTTGAATTGATAGGGGACTGATTTTCTCCACACAGGAGACTGAATATTCAGTCTCTTGTGTGGAAAGGGAGAATCCCCTTATTTTGTTTATTTACAATATTTGGTTAACAATAACGTTCTTCAAACATTCGTTGAAGGGCTTCCTGCGCTTCGGCAAATCCTCTTAACTTTCGCCCTGCCCATTTCTCATTAAAATCTTGGATGGTCAAATACACGACTTTTTCCGCGGCTTCTAAACTGCTCAAACTGTTCATCGGCTTTAGACGTTTCCGAATCTCTTTGATCGTTCGTTCGATGACATTCGTCGTGTAAATCACACTTCGAATACTGCTTGGATAATCCATAAATGTAAGGAGGACATCCAACTCATTGGCCCAAGATTGAACTTCTCTTGGATATTTGCTGGACCATTTCGACTCAAACTGTTGAAACATTTGTAACGCCATCTCCTTATTCGGCGCGCGATAAATCAGCTTGAGATCCTCGGCCACTTCGAATTGGTCTTTTTTCCGAACACGGCTGAGGGTGTTGCGGACTTTGTGCACGACACAGCGCTGCACATCGGCTTTCGGATACACCGCCTTAAAGGCTTCCTCCAGCCCCGGAAGGCCATCGAAGACGCCAAGAAGCACTTCCTTGACGCCTCTTTGGTAGAGGTGTTGAAGAATTTCCTGCCATCCATAGGCGCTTTCTTGTCCTCCCACGAAGAAATCCAGAATTTCTCGATACCCTTCTTCATTCACTCCTAACACCACATAAATGACTTCTTTCTCTACCGTATCGCGGCGAAGTTTCACGTACAAGCCGTCCAAATATAAGACAGAATAACGTTTGGATAGTGGACGATGGTGCCATTTCTCGATGTCTTCTTTCACGACATCGGTAATACGGCTGATCGTCGCTGGAGAATAAGCATTTCCTAGAATTCGTTCGATAAACTTGCCAATTTCCCGTGTACTCATGCCACTTTGATACATCCTAATGATGGCTTCCTCCAGCCAGCCGGTGTGGCGTTGATAAGGGGCAAACAACTGTGTTTGAAATTCCCCGTTTCGGTCTCTTGGAACCAAAAGACCCTCAATCCGGCCATATTGCGTATCTAGATTTCGCTGATAGTAGCCGTTTCTCATATTCGGCGTTCCAGCCTGTTCGATTTCGAGGAAATGTTTGATTTCTTCCCGCATAATCAGCTCTAATTTTTCCTTCACAAACTGACGAATGACACTTTCCAGTTGATTTGCCCAGTCGACATTCGGTATACTTCTTTTAGACATAGGTAGGGTACTCCTTTCTCTAAGATTTTTGGTCCAATCAGAGAATACCCTACCTTTTTTCTTTTGTTCTAGCAAAATGCTTTACACAAACTTTTATACATCATCGTTAAAAAAATTGGTAAGTCTTCTTGATTTTTATATTTCATATCTGAATCCTCCATGTAAATTTAAATAAATTAAAATACCTGAATTTTGATTAACCGGTTAATCATTAACACTATAGCTTCGAAATTTTTTCTTTCGAATACTTTTTGACTCAAAAAAATTATTTTTTTCATTTCAGCGTTTAAATAAACTAAAACATCAAGTTTTGGATTAATTGATCAATATTTAAACAGGATAAAGAAATCGTTGCGAAATAGCTACTTTAACAGGGCGAAAAATTCCCACGGCGAAATAAGCTACTTAATAAACGGGAGAAAAGACACCCTCATTATAAGAACAATTTCCAACAAAGCTTTTTAAAAGCTACCAATACGGGGTGAAAGAAAAGAATATAGCTACTTGAACAGGGTGAAAATTTTTTTGATGGAAACCCTACCTTAAACTAGATGAAGAATCGGCGGTAAAATAGCTACCTAAACAGGGTAAGGTAAAAAAGCTACTTAAACAGGCTGAAAGAATAGCAAACGAAATAGCTATCTAAATAGGGGTAAGAGGATCATCGTAAAAAAGCTATCTAAGCGGGGTGAGGAAATCACCAATAAAATAGCTACCTAAACGGGGGAAAGAAATCACTACGAAATGGCTACTTAAACAGGGCAAAAGATTCTTCTGACGAAAAAAGCTACTTAAAACAAAGTGAAGCAAACAATAAAACTAAATAACCTAAAACAAAAAAAAGAACAAATGTTTTTTGTAATATCAATACTTTTTAGTAAAATTATAGATAGGTATAATTCTACAAAAATGGACATATAAATGTATTAAGAATCGACATAAAAGTTATTCAAGTTACAAAAAGCCTCAAATAATAAAGTAAACAAGTAATAAATTAAAAGTGAGGAGGAAATATGAGGGAAAAAAGACCGTTTCAAATTTTATCGATTGATGGTGGTGGGATAAAGGGACTATACTCTGCAGTTATTTTGGCTGATTTTGAAGAACGATATGGTCAGTTATATAAACATTTTGACTTAATTTGCGGTACTTCTACAGGTGGAATTATCGCTCTAGCATTAGCAGCAGGTATACCAGCAAAAGAAATTGTAAACCTTTATGTAAAACATGGTCCTATAATATTTCCATATAAAAATCCAATTTATCGTCTAATGCAGACATTTAAACAAATTTTTATTAAGTCTAAATATAGCGATGAAAAATTAAGGAGCGCTCTTAAAAGTGTTTTTGGGGAAAAACGAATAAAAGATTGTAAAACTTATGTTTTAATACCTACCTCAAATATTACAACAGGAAAACCGTGTATTATAAAAACTGACCATGGCGATAGACTAAACCGAGACAGTAATCATTTGCTAGTTGATGTTGCGTTAGCAACTGCTGCTGCACCGGCATATTTTCCAATACAAAAGATTCCGACGATGCCTAATTCCGATGATCAATTTGTAGATGGTGGTTTATACGGGAATAATCCGTCATTATTTGGCATACAAGAGGCATATCACTTTTTTATTGGGCAAGAAAATCATGATTATGAAAACTTTAGTCTATTATCAGTATCTACGTTGCATCAAAATTTTGGATTTCAAAGGATACTTGAAAATCGCCATCTCTCACTTATTCGATGGGGTCCCAAGTTAATTTCTCTGATGATAGATTTACAAACAATTTCTACCCATTTTCATATTGAGTATTTGAATAAGTCACTAAATGGTCACTATGTAAGAATTGAAAGTGAACCACTTACGGAGAAGGAAAGTAAGTTGATTAGTCTGGATATGGCCTGCGAGGAGTCTATCAACCTTTTGATAAAAAAAGGGCATGAAGCAAGTAGTAAGTGGATAGATGATCCACGCTTGCAACGCTTTTTTGAATTAGACAATCAGCAAAACAAAGTTAAGGGGTGAGCCAGTTGGCACAATGCAATGATCTATTTCTAAAATTTGATGAGAAAATTAAATTAAAGCCGGAAAAGAAGAAATATTTACGAACATCGAGAAATGCACTGAGGGAAAAAATTAAGGGTTATTTTGAAGAAACGTTAAAAGTATCTAAACCACAATTCTGGGGACAAGGTTCTTATATGATGAACACCACAATTGAACCGATTGAGGGAGAATATGATATTGATGATGGTGTATACCTCATGCATTTGGCCGACAAAAAAGAAGAAGATTGGCCAGCCGCCAGTACTGTTCATAACTGGATAGTGAAAGCAGTTGAAGGGCATACAAGTACGCCTCCAGTCAATAAAAATACATGTGTACGCGTTATTTATAAAAACGATTACCATGTTGATCTTCCTATCTATATAAAGGCTGAAGATGCAGAACATCCTAAATTAGCTCATAAAACAAAAGGGTGGATTGACAGTGATCCAAAAGCGTTAACAAATTGGTTTAATGATGAAGTTAAGAATAAGGGGGCTCAACTAAAACGAATCGTACGGTACTTTAAAGCATGGAAAGATTATAAAAAAGGGAACGATAAGTTTCCGAGTGGTATGATTTTTACCATTCTGGCTGCCAATCACTTTGTCGAAGGCTATGAAGAAGATGATGACTCAGCATTTGTTGCTACTGCTCAAGAAATTTATGACCAATTAAATTCATCCTTTAGCCTTAAGAGACCTGTTTTTCCTGAAGAAGAATTGCTCGATGGATGGTCAGAAACCGCAAAAACTAATTTCCTTAATAAACTATCTAATCTTATTAAACAAGGTCAAAAAGCGTTGGAAACAGTGGATAAGAAGGAAGCAGCTGATATTTGGCGGAAAATATTTGGTGATCGTTTTCCGGAGTATACTCCACCTGAAGAAAGAATGGACAAAGGGTATGCACTACAAACATCAAAACCGGCGGTGTTAGGAAATCATGGACGATCATCTTGATTTATTAGACGTCTATGCTCAGATACGAAACGAATCCGTTGAATATCTAATAAGTAAATATGAGGCTATTATTGTAGAGAAAAACGAAGGAACAAATGATTATCCTGTCACTCTACAGATTAAAACTATTGTGGCAGACTATGAAGTTAAATTATTGATTAGTCTGCCTTTTAACTTTCCGGATTCGTTTCCAAAAGTTAAATTAGACGAACATAGTTTTAGGAAATTATATCCTTTGCCACATTTGAGTAAGTCTAAAACACTTTGCCTTTTTGATGATGTATTAGCCAGTCCCAATCCGGCTAATCCTTTAGGTGTTATAGACGCAATAATTCAGAAAGCCAAGGAAGTTTTGACAAAAGGGGTATCAAAACAGAACTTCCAAGATTACACGGATGAATTTGAAACTTACTGGGATGAAGACAGTAAAGGAAGTTATTTGTCGATTGTAGAGCCGTCTGAGGTACCAAAAGAAGTTTATTTAGTCCCATTTACGTACGCAAATTGGCGCCAACAAGGAATTTTTGCAAATCAAAAAAGCGATGCTATTAACTGGGTTCAAAATTTAGGTGGAACGGTAAGAGAAGAGGAGATTGCAAAAGTGTTGTATATACCTTTATCTCAACCTATGCAGTTTCCTTTTCCAAAAAGCAATAGAGATATATACCATTTATTAAAAGACAATAAACTAGCCATACAGGCTCTTTCGGAATATTTGACTAAGCATAAAAGGCCGACAAAAGTATTGTTTTCTATGCAATCTGACGGTGATTATTCATGGGGGGTATGGGAGCATCTTCCCCCAATGAAAGAAGTAGTATTAAAATATAAAGGTTGGAAACGAATAAAAACTAGTATGGACGGCTTTAGAAAGGATAGTCGGCATGGATTGCTTGAGATAGTAAAGGAATTTCCAAAGAGAGAAATTGCAAAATACTCTGTGGAAGATGTTAGAGCAGTGCGCCTGAAAAAACGTGGCGGTGATGGTAAATCCGAGAATCATGGATTAAAAATAGCCATCATTGGTTGTGGAGCACTTGGAAGCCATATTGCGCAAAGTATGTTTGATATCGGAATAGAGCATTTACTATTAGTCGATTATGACGTTTTAAGTTTTGAAAACATCAATAGACATCTATGCGGAGCTAGTGATGTAGGTCAACCTAAAACAGAAGCCGTTAAAAGCAAACTGCGAAAACATTATCCTACTAGTCAAATACATGTTTATAACCGTGATGTTTTATCATTGTTAGCATTCAGTCCCAATGCTTTAAATTCTTATGATTTAATCATTGTAGCGATTAGTCACTTTCCGACAGAGTTGAGATTAAATCAACTGCAAATTCAAGGTTTAATCAACAAACCTATGTTACACGTATGGGTAGAACCTTACTTGGCAGGTGGACATGCTATTTGGATTAATCCAGAAGACAAAATTCATCTAAAAACATTATTTGATGAGAGCGGGGCTTATAAATACCAAATATTGAAGGATGGAAACAAGTATACTAAAAAGGAACTTGGTTGCAATACATCGTATGTTCCATATGGTGTATTAGAGTTAAAAAGATTTATATTTGACTTAATAATGTTTATTAAGCAACAAATAAATGTTGAACCACGTGAGAGTAAAGTATTTACATGGTTGGGAAATTTAACAGAGCAAAGAAAAAGCAAAAGGCTACTAGCACCGAAATGGGTAGGTGCCACTGACTTTTCTTTAAGGTTTTATAATTTAGAAAATAATCAAGAAAGTGTGGATTAACGTGATATATAAATTTGGCGAAAAACATGTAGTTTTTACCGAACAAGTAGTAAAAACGTTTGAAAAGTACAAACAAATAAAGAAAGAACAACATGAGTCAGGTGGGATTTTACTCGGTAAAGTGTACAAGGACGTCATTGTGATCGATATGGTTTCGGAACCATCAAAAGAAGATAAATCAGGGCGTTATTTTTTTGAGAGAAATGTTCGCAAGGCTCAAAAGATTATTGAAACAGCATGGAGTGAATCGAATGGAGAGAGGATTTATTTAGGTGAGTGGCATACACATCCAGAGCATACTCCTACGCCTTCAAATGATGATAAAAAGTTAATAAAAAACATGTTAAAAGACTCTCGTATGGAAATAGACTTTTTATTTATGGTGATAATCGGTATTACCAATAATTATGTTGCGATACAGCGAAAAGGACAAAAGCATATGGAGCCACTCAAAACAGTTAATCCCAAAGAAGGATTGGAAATAACACTTTACGAAAATCAAAAAGGGAAAATTTTTGGATTTAAAGTTGCGGGGTATACAAACTTTGCCCCAAATGGATACGATATCTACAATGCTGCGTTTTCACAAATTTTTTTTGGAACAATTAATTCTATCGTTACTCTAACAGGCGTATCCGATTATATTTTGGAAGAAGCAAGGCCCTTCATAAGGTTTGTTATTCCTCGCCTCCAAGATACTGATGATGAAAAAATTTTTATTCTCTTTGACTCAATGGTAGTTCAGATACAAATGGTGTTAGAAGAAATGAAGCAAAAGGGCCTAACAATGGTGAATGTTAAAGTCAAGAAATCTATTAATTTTTAGTGAATAAACAAATCATAATGGTAGGGGATCGAAGAAGATTCCTTACCTTTTTTCATAATCGCTCAAAATCTAATATTTAATAACTCACATTTCGCACCCTCTCGACGAAAATCGGGAGGATTTTTTCGTTCCGATGTCGAATGAATCCTTGACACACAAGGAACGTAAAGGAGTTTTTCACTTATGAACGTTCAAGTCAAAAAGGTCTATCGCAATTCTTATTTGAATATAATAAGTGCCCTATTCAAGAAACTGGGTCTGCCTCAATTGATTGACCATCTCGTGCCCGTCGATCCGCAGTGCCAAACGCGAGTCAGCGATGCCGTTCAGGCCATCCTCTACAATGTGTTTGACGGCCGGCAAGCCCTTGTTCACTTGGAACATTGGGCTCAGGAGGTCGATTGTGAGAAACTCATCCGTCCCGATCTCCATCCTTCCTGGTTGAACGACGATGCGTTGGCCCGTCATCTCGATCGCCTGTATGAGGCTGGCATTCACAACGTCATCAGCACTTGCTTGATTCATATTTATCGAAAAGAAGGCCTTTCCCTCCGAGCCTTCCACGCCGATACGACGGACAAGACCGTTTACGGCGCGTATGAATCGGCCTCGTTAGAGGCCTTACAAATCACACATGGCTACAACCGCCATCATCGTTGGCAAAAACAGATCGGTTTCGGACTGGTCGGCAACGAGGACGGCATCCCGTTTTACGGCGATGTGCACGATGGCAACCTGCCCGATAAAACATGGAATCCCGAGGTGCTGTCTCGTGTCCATGAACAGCTGAAGCAGGCCAAAATCGAAGACGAATGGATTTACGTGGCCGATTCCGCCGCGATGACGAAAGAGACCCTGGCGCAAACCAAAGCGGCCAACGCCTTTTTGATCACCAGAGGCCCTTCGTCGCTCCGGATCGTGAAAACCGCGCTGGCCGAAGCGGATGCTGAGGACACGACGTGGAGCGATCCCTTTACGTTGGCGGAGAGAAACGGCGCCACGTACCGGGTATGGGAAACGGCCTCGACGTATGAAGGCCACCCCGTTCGGCTGATCGTTGTTGAATCGAGCGCGCTCGACCAGCGAAAAGGAAAGACGCTTGAAAAAGAACGAACCAAAGAAGCGGAGCTTCTTCGCGAGGAACAAGCCCGTTGGGAGCGTCACCCCTTCTCCTGCCGGGAAGATGCCGAACAAGCCTTGGCGTCCCTCAAGGCGTCCCTTCGCCCCCGGTTTCATCGGGTTGAGGCCGCGGTCGAAGAGATCGTACGCCTGAAAAAACGGCGCGGACGGCCGAAAAAAGGGGCGGAACCCGAGGTGGAGACGCTGTATTTCTTGCACCTTGACGTCGAATTCGACCAAGACGCGTGGGAACAGGCGAGACGGAAAGCGTCCCGGTTTGTCCTTGTCACGACCGTTCCGAAGGAATGGAAGGGCCAACCCATGGATGCCCAAGAGATCTTGAAGCTGTATAAAGGGCAGATCTCGGTGGAAATGAACTTCGCTTTTTTGAAAGATCCGTTTTTCACGGATGAGATTTACGTCAAAAAACCAGAACGGGTCGCAGTATTAGGCTATTTGTTTCTGTTGGCCTTGGCTATTTACCGCGTTTTTCAGCGCCGAGTGCGTCAGTTTATTACTCCAGAACACCCGTTGAAGGGTCCTGGAGGCCGCAAGCTGACCCGGCCGACGGGACAGGCGATTTTTCAGCTGTTTCAATATGTGAACGTCGTCCTGTTCAAGCTGCCGGATGGGCGCATCCAACGCTCACTGGATCGCTCCCTTACCCCTGATCAGCGAAGGATTCTGCAGGGATTGGGCATGGATGAGAGCATCTACGTGTAACGTGATACGGAACGACCAGCGATGGTAAAAAAAGGATTGCCATCGCTCGTTGTGTTGGTCAAAAAGTTATTCTGAAAAACTAAATAAAAAATCCTTTGTTTTGACCTTGTTAGGGTGCGAAATGTGAGGTGTAATGTAAGATAGATAGGGTATCTCTGAAATGGATTTAGAATAGAGGGGGGATATTTCCTCCACACGAGAGACTGAATATTCAGTCTCTTGTGTGGAAAGGGAGAATCCTCCTATTTTGTTTATTTACAATATTTGGTTAACAATAACGTTCTTCAAACATTCGTTGAAGAGCTTCCTGCGCTTCGGCAAATCCTCTTAACTTTCGCCCTGCCCATTTCTCATTAAAATCTTGGATGGTCAAATACACGACTTTTTCCGCGGCTTCTAAACTGCTCAAACTGTTCATCGGCTTTAGACGTTTCCGAATCTCTTTGATCGTTCGTTCGATGACATTCGTCGTGTAAATCACACTTCGAATACTGCTTGGATAATCCATAAATGTAAGGAGGACATCCAACTCATTGGCCCAAGACTGAACTTCTCTTGGATATTTGCTGGACCATTTCGACTCAAACTGTTGAAACATTTGTAACGCCATCTCCTTATTCGGCGCGCGATAAATCAGCTTGAGATCCTCGGCCACTTCGAATTGGTCTTTTTTCCGAACACGGCTGAGGGTGTTGCGGACTTTGTGCACGACACAGCGCTGCACATCGGCTTTCGGATACACCGCCTTAAAGGCTTCCTCCAGCCCCGGAAGGCCATCGAAGACGCCAAGAAGCACTTCCTTGACGCCTCTTTGGTAGAGGTGTTGAAGAATTTCCTGCCATCCATAGGCGCTTTCTTGTCCTCCCACGAAGAAATCCAGAATTTCTCGATACCCTTCTTCATTCACTCCTAACACCACATAAATGACTTCTTTCTCTACCGTATCGCGGCGAAGTTTCACGTACAAGCCGTCCAAATATAAGACAGAATAACGTTTGGATAGTGGACGATGGTGCCATTTCTCGATGTCTTCTTTCACGACATCGGTAATACGGCTGATCGTCGCTGGAGAATAAGCATTTCCTAGAATTCGTTCGATAAACTTGCCAATTTCCCGTGTACTCATGCCACTTTGATACATCCTAATGATGGCTTCCTCCAGCCAGCCGGTGTGGCGTTGATAAGGGGCAAACAACTGTGTTTGAAATTCCCCGTTTCGGTCTCTTGGAACCAAAAGACCCTCAATCCGGCCATATTGCGTATCTAGATTTCGCTGATAGTAGCCGTTTCTCATATTCGGCGTTCCAGCCTGTTCGATTTCGAGGAAATGTTTGATTTCTTCCCGCATAATCAGCTCTAATTTTTCCTTCACAAACTGACGAATGACACTTTCCAGTTGATTTGCCCAGTCGACATTCGGTATACTTCTTTTAGACATAGGTAGGGTACTCCTTTCTCTAAGATTTTTGGTCCAATCAGAGAATACCCTACCTTTTTTCTTTTGTTCTAGCAAAATGCTTTACACAAACTTTTATACATCATCACAAAGCTCATACTATTATTTTCTTTGTATTCGGTTACCCAACGGTTGAAGGAGATGTTATAAGCTAGCCTTAGTTCTCAGACTACTTGGGTAATGAGCTTGTCTAAGCATAATTCAATCGCTTGAATCTTGCATTTTTTTATCAAGATGAAAGCGATAAAAAGTAACGATGATTTTCGGAGGAGGAACGCAAGAATGGCAGATTGGCTTGACCATGTTATGGCTGAATTAGATATGATTCATGATAATTGATTACATCATGAATTTTGTGTAAGCTATTGGGAACATTATAACCTTGACATAGTACCTCTAAAGTAGACACAAAATAAACATGCCCCTAATGGTTGTGTTAGAATCACATTATGTGTAGAAAATTAAATCATTTTTTATAAGCCGACTTAACTTTCTTTTCTAACTTGAAGATTATGTAAAAAAATAAACGACATAGATAATACAGGTAAGACTACAAGTTAGAAAGGATGGAAGAATTAAATGAAATTAAGAATGACATACTCGAGTTGGCTTATTTTGTTCACTCTTATAGGTTTTGAAACAGTTCAATATCTCACTCAATATTTGCTTGAGGATATTATCGGCGGTAGGATTACTTCTTTGGTTATATCTGTGGTGTCAATTCTTGTGTCTTTTGGAATTCTTCAATACTTTTTAGTAAAACCGATTTTCCAGTTAATCGAACAGGCGCAAGCTATTATAAATGGTGATGTAAGCCAAACGGTTCAAGTCGAAGCAAAAGGCGACCTTGAAGTACTGGCTAGAACAATAAATAATATGACTGAAAGCTTACGAAATCTGGTTATAAAGCTTCAAAACGATTCAAATGAATTAGCTAATTTCTCTAGTTCGTTATCTGAATCCGTAAATCTATCTATGAAAGCAACAGAAGAGTTATTTGCAGCTATCCAGCAGAGTTCCGCAAGTGTTCAAGAGCAAAGTGCTAATATTGAAGAAATTCAAGCAACGATTGAAGAGATAAACGCTGCTATTGAGGAAATCAATGCTTCCGCACAACAAGCGAATTCTGTTACGGATGCATCCATAAAAACTTCACAAGAAGGTGTTGACGCAGTTGAGCATGTTGTTCAACGACTAACATTGGTTGCGTCCGCCTCTGAAAAATTAAAAAATACGATTTCAAGACTCAGTGACGAATCTAACGAAATTGAACAACTTGTGAGTGTAATTACGAATATTAGTGATCAAACCAATTTACTTGCATTAAATGCAGCGATTGAAGCCGCCCGTGCTGGTGAGCATGGGAAAGGTTTTACCGTTGTAGCCGAAGAAGTTAGAAAACTAGCCGAAGAAAGTGCAAAAGCTGCAAAAAATATTATTGAAATTGTTAGTCGAAATAAGAAGAGTACAGATGAAGCCGTATCTGAAATCGATAAAGTTAGAGATGAAGTGATAGAGAGTCAAAATTTAGCTGATAAAGCAAAATCAGCACTCTCCGTCATCATGTCTGTGACAGAAGAAATTAACGCAAATACTACAAATATTGCAGGTGCTGTGGAGCAGCAAGCTTCAGCAATAGAACAATTAAATCGTGCCGTTGATTCCATCGCAAGTGCTGCTCAACAAATTTCAGCTGGAATACAAGAGTTAAATGCGACTGTTGAGGAGCAAGTACAAACTGCCCGAAATTTAGATGCATCATCAAGCGTACTCCAAGAAATGGCTAGAAATTTAGAAGAAGTTACAAAAGGATATGTTGTTACGAGTGATGCTGAAAACAAATAGATCGTAAAATAGCCCTTTGCTTGGAGCCCTCGTCAAATGAAAGTGGACAAACCCGATATTTTGAGGAAGAGGGTTCCACGTGAGGGCACTTTCATTTTACGTGAGATTGAGCTGAAATTCAAAAATAATCGTTAATTTGTGTTAAGATATAGGGTATCTCTGAAAAGGATACGGAATTAGATAAGGGACTGGTTTCTTCCAACAGGATACGGAATATCAGTATCCTGTTGGAAAGGGAGAAATCCCTTATTCATTCATTTACAGTATTTTGTTGATGATAACGTTCTTCAAAAAACATTCGTTAAAGTGCTTCATGGGCTTCGGCAAATCCTCGCAACTTTCGTTCTGCCCATTTCTCGTTAAAATCTTGAATGGTCAAATATACGACTTTTTCCGCGGCTTCTAAACTGCTCAAACTGTTCATGGGCTTGAGACGTTTCCGAATCTCCTTGATCGTTCGTTCGATGGCATTGGTCGTATAAATCACACTTCGAATACTGCTTGGATAATCCATAAATGTTAGGAGGACATCCAACTCATTTGCCCACGATTGGACTTCCCTTGGGTACTTGCGAGACCATTTGGATTGAAACTGTTGAAACATCTCCAATGCGATTTCTTTATTCGGAGAACGATAAATGAGTTTCAGATCCTCCGCCATTTCGAATTGGTCTTTTTTCCGAACACGATTTAGGGTGCTGCGGACTTTGTGAACGACACAACGCTGCACATCCGCTTTCGGATAAACGGCCCGAAAAGCTTCCTCCAGCCCCGGAAGACCATCAAATACGCCCAGAAGCACTTCCTTGACGCCTCTTTGGTAGAGGTGTTGAAGAATTTCCTGCCATACATAGGCGCTTTCTTGTCCTCCCACAAAGAAATCAAGAATTTCGCGATATCCTTCTTCGTTCACCCCTAACACCACATAAATGACTTCTTTCTCCACGGTTTCGCGACGAAGTTTTACGTATAAACCATCCAAATATAAGACGGAATAACGCTTGTGCAGTGGACGAGTGTGCCATTTCTCGATGTCTTCCTTCACTACATTGGTAATACGGCTGATCGTTGCAGGAGAATAGGCATTGCCTAAAATTCGTTCCATAAACTTGCCAATTTCACGCGTACTCATGCCACTTTGATACATCCTGATGATGGCTTCCTCCAGCCAGCCGGTGTGGCGTTGGTAAGGAGCGAACAATTGGGTTTGAAATTCTCCGTTTCGGTCTCTAGGGACCAAAAGACCTTCAATCCGGCCATATTGCGTATCTAGATTTCGTTGATAGTAGCCGTTTCTCATATTCGATGTTCCGGCTTGTTCTATTTCGAGGAAATTCTTGATTTCTTCCCGCATGATCAGTTCTAATTTTTCCTTTACAAACTGACGAATGACACTTTCCAGTTGATTTGCCCAGTCGACATTCGGTATACTTCTTTTAGACATAGGTAGGGTTCTCCTTTCTCTGGAATGTGTTATGGCTAAATCAGAGAATACCCTACCTTTTTTACTTTGATCTAGTAAAATGCTTTACACAAAATTTTATACATCATCCTTCATGTGACGGAAACATCTTATGCATTAGAATTATGTAATCGCGCAAAGCGTTTCGCTTTTCAAACACTGATCCGGGAAAAACGATGGGGACGAAAATTACATCAAGAAAGTCTGCATATCGTTGTGAAGAAAAAATACGGACTGAATGACTATTTTGCCAACAGTGCAGTTCGAGAAGCAAATGCTCTTTTCTTCTCTCTAATGGAATTAAATAAAATGCACATTCAACAGACAGAAGAAAAAATAAAAGACGTGAAGAAAAAACGGAAAACAGAACGAACCAAACTGACGAAATTACGCAAAATCAAAGAAAGTTGTATCAAAGGAAACCTACGGTTTCCGAAAAATACAAACTTTGCTTTGCAGAAGAGCGGAATCATTTCTCTTGAATTAAAAAACAGATCTTTGATTTGGATGAATTCCTATTTGTTTGAACATCGTTATTTAGATGTGGAATTGAAACGGACGAAAGCAAAAATCGGTCGTTTAACACATCGTTTGTATCGATTAGAACAAAAGAAAACGAAATTAAAAGAGTATATCCCAAGTGTCGTGTTCGGAGGCAAAAAGTTATTTAAACAACAATTTACGAAAGAAGAATTTATAAAGGACCACGAGTCTTGGAGAAAACTATTTTTAGCTGCCCGAAATAAAGAAATGATCATCTCTGGGCGAAAGGATGCCGGCTCTGGAAACTTTGTGTTTCGCTATAATCCAATTACAAAAGAACTTCATATGAACTCGATTACAGGAAAGGTAGTCACCTTTCCAAGAGTAATATTCCCTTACGGCCAAGAAATGGTGAATAAAACGGTGACAGATCAAATCCAATGTAAAAACAAGAAAGAATACGGAAAACCAATCTCTTGGTCCGTGGAAGATCACGGGGAATACTATATCATCAAATGTTTGGTGGATGTAGAATCGAATCCATATATTCATTTTTCTACCTCAGACGGAGTGATCGGAGTAGATTGCAACTACAATCACATTGCTTGGACAAATGTTTCGAAAGATGGTAACTTTTTGGAAAGTGGAAAATTAACGTTTTCGATAGAAGGGAAAACTTCGGGCCAGATTACAAAAATCATTGAAGCAGAAGCTATTACTTTAATATAAAAATGTTGTTCATTCAAGAGCGCATTGTACCAGTATCTTACTCTCGTCACCGGAGCAGATGGCGATTCTAGGAGCTGGATGCATTGCAATGCGTTCTTTGGATGCCATACGAATGGAAGATGGTGTACCTTCTATGTGAGCTGCATCAGCAGACATATAGTTGGTCGTCTCGAAAGGACACTTCGGACATCTTGTATGGCTACTCCTCTCGTTGAACGGAGGGGGTTCTTGGAACCTTTGAGCAACTACGGCCAAAGGAAACAAGAATCCCCCACTTCCACCGGTATTGGCTGGTAAGTGGGGGTAGTTCAATGTAAAATAAAATATGGTGTTCCCTCATAAGAGCACAGACGCGGAATGGCATGTGATGTTGGATGATTTTTTACGGTGCGGAGGGGGTGCAATGGAACAACATCATTTTTTCTTAAAAGCGAATTGGTCTGGTGGAAGAAATGGCGACGGCTTTATTGACGCTGGCCAGTTGAAGACGAAAGTTTCCGTTCCATCGGAAATGAATGGCCCAGGAATTGGGACAAATCCAGATGAGATGTTGTTAGGCGCAGCAGCAACATGTTATTTGATTACGCTTGCGGCGATGTTAGAACGTTCTTCCATTCCGGTCGATGAGCTCATAATGGAATCAGAAGGAATTGTGGAAGTAGAGCGGGGAGTAATTGCCTACAAAACGATCATTCATCGCCCTGCGATTACATTGGCTGCCGATGCGACGGACAAAGATGTCCAAAAAGCAGCGCTTCTTACGGAAAAGGCAGAAAAAAGCTGCATGATATCAAGAGCGATAAAAGGGAATGTTGAGATGAAATTAGAAGCGGATATACGTATTTCATCAGGTAAATAAACAGAAAAAAGTAAAGAGGGAAGGGCAATGTATGCAAATGATATGATTTATCAAGAATTAGTGCAAATTTGCGGGAAAGAAAATGTACTGCGTGATGAACCGCTGAAATACCATACGTTAGTGAAAATCGGCGGCAAGGCGGATTTCCTTGTCTGGCCGACGACGTATGAACAAGTCGTTGACGTTATTCGACTGAAAGAAAAATATCAGCTTCCTTTTACATTGCTTGGCAACGGATCGAACGTGATTGTCCGTGACGGCGGCATTCGCGGCATTGTCATGCAACTGAAATATTTGAATAGCATCCGATGCGAAGGAGAGAAAATTATCGCGCAAAGCGGTGCCGATATTAAAGCCGTTTCCCGATTTGCCTTGGAACATAGCTTGACAGGGCTTGAGTTTGCCTGCGGCATTCCAGGTTCTGTCGGTGGCGCGATTATGATGAACGCGGGAGCCTACGGCGGGGAAGTAAAAGACGTGCTCGATCATGTGAAGGTTGTCACGCAAAAAGGCGAGCTAAAGACGATGTATAAAGATGATTTGCAATTAGGCTACCGTACGAGCATTATCAGCAAGACGCACGACATTGTGCTCGAAGTCGTGTTTCAGCTCGAAAAAGGCGATCCGCAAAAAATTAAAGCAAAAATGGACGATTTAACGTTCCAGCGCGAATCAAAGCAGCCGCTTGAGTACCCATCGGTCGGCAGCGTATTTAAACGCCCGCCTGGATATTTTGCCGGCAAGCTGATTCAAGACAGCGGACTGCAAGGAAAAGGAGTCGGCGGCGCGGAAGTCTCGACAAAGCATGCCGGGTTTATCATTAATAAAAATAATGCGACTGCCGCCGATTATATCGCGACGATCGAAATGGTGCGCAAGACGGTGAAAGAGAAGTTTGGCGTAGAGTTAGAATTAGAAGTAAAGATCATTGGCGAAGATTGATGAAAGGAAGAGAATCCGGACTCAAATGGAGAGTTCGGATTTTTTCTTTCATAAAGGAAAAAGTAGATTTAACATTTTTCCCGAGAAGTCTCCCTTCCTCTAAACGGAGGGAAGGAGGGAGAGGAATCGGGAGGTTTTTGATTCTCAAAATCGAACATATGTGCTATAATCAAACTATCCTATAAGGCAAGGAAAGAAGGGATTCTCATGCTTCGTGGCCAAAAAGTGTTCTTCCGGGCATCGAAAGCGAATTTGGACCGCTTGTACGCCTGCAATCGGGAATCCGCCCGTGTTTGGAATGAATGCCTCCGCTTAGCCAAAGAACACTTCCTCCAGCATGGGTACTGGATTACCAAAAGCGAGCTGCAAAAACAAACGAAAAAGAAATTCCATCTTCACAGTCAATCGATTCAAGCGGTCTGCCACAAATACCTCTTTGCAAGACAATCTGCTCACCACGCGATCCAACAAGGACATGCTGCTCGTTATCCCTACAAGAAAAAGAAGTATTTCCCAACGAAATGGGCGAAAGACGGTTTCAAAGTGTATGAAAATGGAAAAATCGAACTGTCGATGGGCATTCATCACGGAAAACGGGAAAAGCCGATCGTCGTGTATGTGTCGCATCTGCCAAAAGGAACGATCAAAGAAATCGAATGCTGCTTTGATCATGGTCTTTATTTGGCCGTGACGTATGAAGATGGACAAAAGGCAACAGCGTACAAACTGGGTTTCTCCGTCGGAGCCGATCTTGGAGAAATACACACCATAGGCGCGTTTTGCGAAAACGGGCAAGCCCTCCTCATCACGGGAAGAAAAATACGCTCCCTTCATCGGCTGCGGAATAAAAAACTGGCGGAGATCCAGCGGCGCCAATCGAAATGTCAAAAAGGATCACGCCGGTGGAAAAAGTATGAGCGGGCGAAACAATATGTGTTATCGAAATCCGAAAGACAGCTGCGGGATGCGCTGCATAAAACGACCAAACAATTTGTCGGCTGGTGTTTGAAGCAGTCCGCCTCCGATGTGTATATCGGAAACGTCGAAGGAGTGCAGCGGAACACGAGAAAGAAAAAACGGGCAAGCCGCAAACAAGCGCAAAAGCTCTCGAATTGGTCATTCGGGAAAGTGAGGAAGTATCTCAGTTATAAGCTGGCTCAGCATGGCATTCGCACGCATGAAATCGAGGAGTCGTATACGAGCCAGACATGTCCTGTATGCCAAAAGAGAAAAAAAGTGTCTTCTCGCCTGTTTGTATGCCGGTGTGGGTATGAGGAGCATCGGGACGTTCATGGAGCGAGAAATATCTTAAGCAAGGGGCTGCATGGCACCTTTAAACACTGGAACGTACCAACGAAGCTGACGTATCTACGGATTGCGTAAGCAAGAAGTAGTAGAAGGGTTGGACCGCCCCATCGGTGTGATACCGATGTTGCTTACTGGACCTATCAAGAAGGCTTCCGATGCATTCATCGAGTGGAAAGAGACCGCCTTCTTCTGCGCAGAAGCTTCTTCGATGGAAGTGGTAAGAAACTCCCACCTCTTCATGGAATGAAGGTGGGAGAGGTTCATTGAAGGAATTAATTTTCTATCAACCGGCAAAAGTAGTTTTGCAGATTGATGGGGAGAAACATCTATTTGAGCGGGCTTGGCTCATAACGATATCAAACCATCCTTATTATGGGGGAGGAATGAAAATAGCGCCGTCAGCGAAATCGGACGATGGCTTGTTCCGCATCATTGTCGTCGATCAAATATCGCGGTTAAAAATATTGCTATTATTTGTGACGGTTTTTTGGGGCGGGCACACAAAAATGAAGGAAGTGAAAGTGTTTACCGGGAAACGCATTCATATACATACTAGTTCTCCTCTTCCATTGCATGCCGATGGGGAAAATATCGGTTCAGGAAGCGTTTCGGTTTGCGTGCAGGCGAATGCGCTGTCTGTGATCCGCGCAAAGACAAATTAGTCAAATATTTTGCAGAAATTATAGAAATAGATGAGAAGTGAAATAAATAGATGGGAAGTGAAATAGTGGAGGAAAACGAAATATAGGGTGGAAAGCAAATGTTAAAGCAAGTAGTGCTGCTGATTTAGTATGAGAATAACACAAAATTTGGTATAACAAAAAGGAGGGATTGCCTTGTTAAACGTAATTATAGGGATTGCAATTTTGCTTGTAGGATTGTATTTTATGTTTAAATTTTTTAGAAGTTCTCCCAGCCTAAAAAAACGAGATGAGCACAATAAAAAGAATCCCACAGATGATTCTATCTATCCACCTAATACTCCCAATGGTGGAGGACATTAGATTTTAAAGGTAAGTAACACTACCTTTCTCTCCAAAAGCAACAATCTATACGAAAACATCCTTTCAAAAAGACGTCTTATCTTTGTTTCTGTGTATGAAAAAAGAGGATCTATGTTCTTATTATTGAACATAGCATCCTCTAATCATTATATTATATTTAAATTACTTTCCATTTTTTTATTATTCATCTTGTTCATCTTGTTTGCCTTGATGAGAAGGTTTGGCAGCATGATTCTCTGCTTTTTCTTCTTTGATTTTCGTTACCCTGATTTGCCATTTTGCAGATGGGTGTTTTTTTACGTTATGACGCGGCTGTTCTGTTGCATGTTTAGCGGATTGTGGATGTTTTGCCGGTTTGACGTCGTGATCCTCTGCTTTTCCTTCTTTTGTTTTCATTACCTCAATCTTCCATTTTGCAGATAGCTGTTTTTCAACGTTATGGCGCAGTTGTTCATGATGAGTGGATCGTGCATGTTTTGCCGGTTTAGCGTTTTCCATCGGCTGTTTTGGTTTGTTTGCTTGCGTTGTGGTGGTTGCTTTGTATGTTGCGCTTGCTTGTGCCGCATGAGTTTTTACCGTTGTTTGATTTGCATTCGTTACATCTGCTGTTGGTTGTTCGGCTGTATTGGTTGATTTGTCTTTCGTTTCTGCATCATTTGTTGGCTGCTTGTCCGTGGTTGCTGTTTTGTCAGTTGGTTGTTGGTCATCGTCTGCCTTTTCTTTAGATTGTTGTTTTTCCTCCCATTTTTCTAAACGTTTTTCCGTTTTCTCTTCTAGCTTTTCTTTTGCCTTTTCAATGTTGCGGGCCAGCACTTCTTTGACGTGAGGATTTTTGACTTTTTCTAGAGCTGCTTGTAAGGCAAGAATATTTTTCGAGAATTTTTCTTCTAGTTGTTTACGCAATGCATCTATGTTGGTTGCTGTTTTTTCGTCTTTTTGTTTTGCCTCGCCTCTTTGTTCCGTATCTTCTTGGTCTTCTTTTTGGCTTTTCTCATATGTTTTTAATGCTTCGTCTTGCTGCTGCAATGCTTTTTCTAGCACTTCTCTCGCCGATTGTGTTTCGCCTTTTTCTAAAAGTGCTTTTGCTTCAGCGATGCGGTTTTCGGTAAACTCCGCGAGCATTTTCGCTTTTTCGACATCATTGAAAGTAAGGGGATGATGTATAAAATTTTGTGTAAAGCATTTTACTAGATCAAAATAAAAAAGGTAGGGTATTCTCTGATTGAACCCAAACATTCCAGAGAAAGGAGAACCCTACCTATGTCTAAAAGTATACCGAATGTCGACTGGGCAAATCAACTGGAAAGTGTCATTCGTCAGTTTGTAAAGGAAAAATTAGAACTGATCATGCGGGAAGAAATCAAGAATTTCCTCGAAATAGAACAGGCCGGAACATCAAATATGAGAAACGGCTACTATCAACGAAATCTAGATACGCAATATGGCCGGATTGAAGGTCTTTTGGTCCCTAGAGACCGAAACGGAGAATTTCAAACACAGTTGTTTGCCCCTTACCAACGGCACACCGGCTGGCTGGAGGAAGCAATCATTAGGATGTACCAAAGTGGCATGAGTACACGGGAAATTGGCAAGTTTATCGAACGAATTCTAGGAAGCACCTATTCTCCTGCGACGATCAGCCGTATTACCGATGTCGTGAAGGAAGACATCGAGAAATGGCACACTCGTCCACTGCACAAGCGTTATTCCGTCTTATATTTGGATGGTTTATACGTAAAACTTCGTCGCGAAACCGTGGAGAAAGAAGTCATTTATGTGGTGTTAGGGGTGAACGAAGAAGGATATCGCGAAATTCTTGATTTCTTTGTGGGAGGACAAGAAAGCGCCTATGTATGGCAGGAAATTCTTCAACACCTCTACCAAAGAGGCGCCAAGGAAGTGCTTCTGGGCATATTCGATGGACTACCAGGGTTGGAGGAAGCCTTTAAGGCGGTTTATCCGAAAGCCGATGTGCAGCGTTGTGTCGTTCACAAAGTCCGTAACACGCTCCATCGTGTTCGGAAAAAAGACCAATTTGAAGTGGCCGAGGATCTCAGGCTGATTTATCGCGCGCCGAATAAGGAGATGGCGTTACAGATGTTTCAACAGTTTGAGTCGAAATGGTCAAGCAAGTATCCGAGAGAAGTTCAATCTTGGGCCAATGAGTTGGATGTCCTCCTTACATTTATGGATTATCCAAGCAGTATTCGAAGTGTGATTTACACGACGAATGCCATTGAACGAACGATCAAGGAGATTCGGAAACGTCTAAAGCCGATGAACAGTTTGAATAGTTTAGAAGCCGCTGAAAAAATCGTATATTTGACCATTCAAGATTTTAATGAGAAATGGGCAGGGCGAAAGTTGCGAGGATTTGCCGAAGCACAGGAAGCCCTCGAGCGAATGTTTGAAGAACGTTATCATTAACCAAATACTGTAAATAAACAAAATAGGGGGATTCTCCCTTTCCACACAGGAGACTGAATATTCAGTCTCCTGTGTGGAGGAAACTAGTTCCCTATTCATTCCAAATCCATTTCAGAGAAACCCTACCCCCATTATATTACACAAAATTCTTGACGGTACCAGTAAGGGCCAACTCTATTTTTTCCATCATCGTTTTGACGAAGTAGAAAAAGTCGCCAGGTAAAAGAGATGGAGCTTGCGTGCTGGCATTGACTTGATTCGCGGTGCTTGTTGGCGCTGTGGTGTCCGTGCTGGCGAATGTAGGAGAGTTGCTGAAGGAAAAAGCAACGATGGCAGCCAGCGCACCGCTAGATAGAACGCGATAAATCGATTTTCGTTTCATATGTATCCCTCCCGAGACATGTTCATTTGTGGTTTCGCTATATGTATTCGTAAAGAAATCCGCTTTTTTTGTTTAAAAAAGGAGAAAGGGAAAAAGAATCGTTCCAGGGACATAGAAAGATGGAAAAGAAAGGAGAGTAACCATGTCATCGGTTCGATGATGAACGGAGAAAGATGATGACGAAAGTTTGGGTTTGTTGCAATAAACGTTTCCAAACGTGATCAGTGCAGAAAAAACAGATGGCTGATAAAAAACGCAGCTAATTATTTACAATCACCAAGGAAGAAACTGTGCAAATTGGCAATGAACTGTCTTTTTGCTATAATAACGAACAGAGTGAAATAGGCGATGGAGTTCGCCATAACTGCCTTTCGGGCTGATGACTCCTACCAATAATCATTATTGGTAGGAGTTTGTTTTTCCTAAGCAGGGATAAGGAGGTATAAGCAGTTTGTTAAACATCTCATCTATAAAAATGTATGAAATCATGTAAATATCTCCTGTTATTGGACATGGAGAGGTGGATGTTCTCCATCTTTTCCATCGCCTCCTGTCTCATGATAAAAAATCATCTCCCCCTTCCCCATGTAAAAAGGAGATGAAGAAGATTTGGCGAATATATGTTCTGAATAATCCAAACATAGGGGGAAGGCAAGGGGATGAAAACGGTTCGGGGGATGAAAATCGTTTCCAATGATGAAACACAACTTTGTTCATTAGATGAGTTGATGCGTGTCTTTGGTTCAGCGAAGCGATATGCGTTCAACCGTTTGCTGGGGGGAAGGGACGCAAAAGACATCATCAAGCACCTTCCACACCAATTTCGGCTCAACAAACGGTTTGCCGAAGACGCGGTCTTGCTTGTTCAATCACTGATTTCTTCTCAACGTGAGTTACTTCCGATGCGGCTGGAGGATGTGCAGGCGAAAATCGAAAAAACCGAGAAGAAAATCGATGAGTATCAACATGGAAGAAAAATACCGAAGAACGTCGATCTCCCAACATGTTTAGATGGATTACACCGACGATTAGAAAAACTGAAATCCAAAGAAGAGGAGCTGCAGCGCCATCTCGAACAAGGAACGATTCCATGTGTGATTTTTGGTGGAAAACAAAACTTTTATAAGCGCTTGAAAGGAAAAATCACGAACGAAGAATGGAAAGACTTACGCTCGAATCAGTTGTACGCCAGAGGCGATAAAAGCAAAAAAGGGAATTTGAATATCCGCCTCACCTATGACGACAAGACATACCAATGTTATGTAGAAATTGCGAATCCACTTGGACGACAAGAAGGGAAATACGCTCCACGCTTGAGGTTTCCTGTGTCTGTTCCTGAAAAATATGAAGAGGAAATCATCGATCTCGTCATGGGAGAACCAGTCGGAGTGAATGCAAAAGGCAAGCCGATCATCGAATATCGACCATATACCGTTGAAATCAAACGTAAGAACGGGGAATATTATGTCCATCTCATCTATGAAGAAGAAGTATATGGCAGGGAACTTGCCTATGATGAACCGATTCAAGCGGAACGAATCGCAGGGATTGACATCAATATTGACCGCATCGCCGTAAGCATCGTTTCAAAACAAGGAAACTTTCTTCAATCAAAGGTGTTTTACTGCCATGAACTCGAATATGTGAAAGCGAATAAGCGAAACAACATCGTTGGAGAAACCGTACGCGATGTGTATGACTGGCTGCTTCAAGAAAATGTCGGGGCAGTGGTCATCGAAAACATCCAACTAAGACAGCGGCACGATACGGACAAACGATTCAATCGCTTCACTCATAATTTCAAAAAGAAAAAACTGACTGACACCATCATTCGCCGGGGCTTACGGCTTGGGTTTCGCATCAAAAAAGTGAATCCGGCGTACACCAGCGTCATCGGACGTTTCAAGTATATGAAAAAGTATGGGTTATCCGTCCATGAAAGTGCCGCTTTGGTGATTGGAAGACGGGGATTAGGGTATCAGGAACGATTGCCAAAAGAACTCATCGACATCATAAAGACGAAAGTGAAACGCCATTTGATTGCGGTGTTAGGGTCGATGGAAGAATCCTACAAGCAATCGAAAAGCGGCAAGAAACAACGCCAATATATCGCGATGATGTTACGCAAAATTGAAAATTTCAAACAAGAGCATGAATGGTCATTATGGAATATCTTGCACAAATTCTGCTGGTTGAACCAGTATCAAATTCAACTGAGGGAGGTGTAGACCTGGTTACTAAAATCGTTGTCGTGTACTGACCGAGGGAAGGAATGGTGCACGACAGGTGCCGTCGCTAACAGCGAGCCACGGGGTGTCTTTCACAGCAGGTGAATGACAAGGGAATTCCCTTCCTGATGGAACTCGGTGAGAATCCGAGCGGCAGGCGATGTTTCCTGGTTCCATCGCGATGAGTCGATTTTTATAGATTTTAGTAACCAGGGATCTTGGTGGTTTATGTTGTCGTTGGTTTCGCTGGAATTGTCGGCGCGCTGCTTCGCTATTATTTAGGGTTATTTGTGGGCGATTGGTGGAACGGTTTATTTCCTTTGGCGACATGGCTGACTAACATGATTGGCTGTTTTGCGTTAGGATGGATGACTACGTATTTACCGCGGCTAAGCAATCTGCCTCCTTATGTAGCAACAGCGCTAGGAACGGGATTAGTAGGTTCGTTTACGACGTTTTCTACGTTCAGCGTGGAAACCGTTCAGTTGCTGCGCGCGTCCCATTGGGGAATGGCGTTGTTTTATGTTTTCCTCAGCCTATGCGGAGGATTGGCAATGTCATGGCTGGGATTTCGTTTTGGACAGGGCGGCTTGCGTACCCAAAAAGAAACGGCGAAGTAAGGAGGGAGACTTATGTTATGGAATAGCGCGCTCGTAGCGGTCGGCGGGTTTTTCGGCGCGATCGCGCGCTTCGGCATCAGCAATTGGATCAAACAGAAATATCCTTCTTCCTTTCCGCTCGCTACGTTATTGATCAACTTAGTGGGATCTTTTTTGCTTGGATATATTGTCGGAAAAGGATGGAGAGCTTCATGGAACCTTCTTTTCGGAACGGGATTTATGGGGGCATTTACGACCTTTTCCACATTTAAGCTTGAGAATATTACATTGCATTTGAATAAGCAGTGGAAATTGCTCATTCTCTATCTTGGGGTCAGTTATACGTTTGGGATATTGCTCGCATTTCTTGGCATGAAAGCGGCAGAAATGTAAAAGAAGGGCACACTATTGTGTAACGATCTATTTTTATGTAATATCTCAAGTATGGACGGAGAGGGTGAAATATGCCAACTTATTCAGACCGGACGAATGATATTGTCGATGTTTGCCTGTTGGCGGGAAAAATTATACTCGAAAGCGGTGGGGAAACATATCGTGTGGAAGATACGATGATGCGCATTGCCGCTTCCTTTGGCATTCCCCGTTCGCATAGCTATGTGACGCCGACAGGGATTATTTTTTCGATTGATAAAAAGAATTCGACGCAGTTTATCCGCATTTCCGAGCGCTCGACCGATTTGCAGAAAGTAGCAATGGTGAACAGCATTTCTCGCCGGATTAGCAAAGGAGAGTTGACGCTCGAAGAAGCGTATGAACAGTTAAAAGAAGTAGAAGCGCAAAAATTCGCCTACCCTCTTTGGCTGCAAGTAATCGCCTCGGCGATAGGGAGCGGTTGTTTTGCTGTTATGCTTGGTGGATGGAATAACTTTCTTCCTTCGCTTCTTTCCGGAGGAGCGGGATTTTATTGCTTTGAAATGGTTCATCGCCTTGTGAAAATTCGCTTTTTCGCCGAGTTTTTCGCTTCGTTTGTCGCCGGTGGATTGGCGCTGCTAATGATGATGGCGGGGTTAGGAACGGATTTAGGAAAAATGATGATCGGGTCGGTGATGCCGCTCGTGCCCGGATTGGCGATTACGAATGCGGTGCGCGACTTAATGGCGGGGCATCTTATTGCAGGGCTGTCCCGGGGGGCAGAGGCGTTTTTGACGGCGTTTGCCATCGGAACGGGTATTGCTCTTATTTTATCGATTCGTTAACGAGTAAGGGGAAACGTTGATGATTGTTCAGCAATTATTGCTCAGTTTTATTGCTTCGGCTTTGTTTGGGATGATTTTTAACATTCCAAAAAAATTACTAATCAATAGCGGGTTTGTCGGAATGGTCGGCTGGACGGTCTATTTTTTCTTGGCAGAACACCATTTAAACAACGTGATGGCGACGTTTGTTGCCGCTTTTTTCGTGGCCATGCTCAGCAATTTGTTCGCGCGGCTTTATAAGACGCCAGCTACCATTTTCAGCGTTTCCGGGATCATTCCGCTCGTGCCGGGAGGAACGGCGTTTGAAGCGATGCGCCATGTCGTTCTCAATGACTACAATGCGGCGATATCGCTTGCGGCCAAAGCGTTTATGATTTCTGGAGCGATTGCAATGGGATTGATTTTTTCCGAAGTCTTCAATCAGCTGATCAAACGGTGGCGGTCATGACGCATCCTAAACTTCGAATAGCGAAGTTTAGGATTTTTATTGGATTGCCAATAGTTTTTCTTGATTAATCAGTATGCCTAAGGTTGCAACATTTATTTCGAATATTATAATTATGTGTAATAACCATTTTCGAAACGCGTCCAATGTTTCGAAATGTTGACTATGATATCAGCGGGGGAGAGCATAATGAGGAATATCATCAACGAAATGAAGTCGGAAATATTAGAAATTTTTGACTACCTCCATCGCCATCCGGAAATTAGCTGGGAAGAGTGGAAAACGACACAGTTTATTAAGCAGCAGTTGCTAAAAGAAGGGTACCGCGTTCAAACGTTTGCGGATTGTCCTGGTGTGGTTGGGGAAATCGGAAGTGGAGCGTTGACGGTTGGACTGCGCAGCGATATGGATGCTCTTTGGCAGGAAGTGAACGGTGTCTGGCAGGCAAATCATGCGTGCGGACATGATGCCCACATGACAATGGTGCTAGGGGTGGCAAAGCTGTTTCACCGCATTGGCTATAAGCCGCCTGGGAAGTTAAAGCTTCTTTTCCAGCCAGCAGAAGAAAAAGGGGCAGGAGCGTTAAAATTTGTAGAAAAAGGCGTAGTCGATGACATTGAGTTTCTATATGGCGTCCATTTGCGGCCAATTCAAGAAGTGAAAAGCGGTTATGCGGCACCGGCCATTTTGCATGGGGCAGCGCAATGCATTGAAGGGCGGATTAGAGGAGTGGCGGCGCATGCGGCAAGGCCGCATCTTGGCGTGAACGTCATTGAAGTGGGGAGCGCGATTGTACAAGAACTAAGCAAAATTCATATCGATCCGCAAGTTCCGGCGTCCATTAAAATGACGAAGTTTCATGCCGGGGAAAAGAGTGCGAACGTCATACCGGATTACGCCGAGTTTACCCTTGATTTACGCGCGCAGACAAACGAAGCGATGGATCAGTTAGTGGAAGGATTGAATCACGTTGTGAAAGGGATTGCCGCTATCTATGACGCTGAGATCGAGCTGAGTGCCAATGCTCGCATTGTCGCCGCCAATCCTGATCCGCAGGCACAGCAATTCATGGAGCATGCGATTATCGACACGTTAGGAAAAGACAAATGCCTGCCTCCGGTCGTGACGTCAGGAGGAGAAGATTTTCACTTTTATTCCTTTAAAAAACCAGCGCTAAAAACGACGATGTTGGGGCTTGGCTGCGATTTAAAACCGGGATTGCACCATCCGCAAATGACATTCCGGCGCGAGGATTTATTAGTAGGCATTGAAATATTGGCAAAAACCATTATGGAAACATTTGAACATTTCCCGTTGCAAGGAGAGGCAGAAGGTGAATATCTCGCTGCGAAAAATTGAGACGATGGAAGAGCTGAATGAAATGGCGCGATTAGAAGCGGAAATATGGGGGGTATCTCCAATTCCGACCCATCAGACGGTGACGGCGGCGAAAAACGGCGGCATTATCATCGGCGCCTTTAAATCCGTGCTGTTTTCACCCGCCTCTTTCGCGATGGATGGGCGGTGGCGCATGTCATTCGCCGCGAACGTGAACCGGTCTTATATTATGGTGTGTAAGGCGTGACCAATTGCCGTTATAAGTAGGAGGATTACGGATGGGGATCAATGTAAAATATGTTGTATTACGCCATTTGCAGATGGAGCTGAAATCACCGTTTACGACAAGTTTTGGAACGTTTCGAAACAAAGAATTTATTTTAGTAGAGGCAATCGACGAAGATGGAGTGTCTGGATGGGGCGAATCGGTTGCCTTTTCGTCCCCTTGGTATAATGAGGAAACGGTAAAAACGAATTGGCATATGTTAGAGGACTTTTTATTACCACTATTGTTTCAAACTTCTTTGGAGCATCCTGACGAGCTGGGACAACGGTTTTCCGTCATTCGCAAAAACCAAATGGCAAAAGCAGCCATCGAAGGAGCGGTATGGGATTTATTTGCCAAAAAACAGCAGTTGCCGTTACATAAAGCTCTCGGCGGAACAAAAAGCAGCATTGAAGTCGGAGTAAGCATCGGTATTCAAAAGAATGTGGATGATTTATTACGGGTTATCGAACGATACGTACAGGAAGGATATCGCCGCATTAAAATTAAAATTAAGCCTGGATGGGATGTCGATATCATTCGCGAAGTCCGCCGCCGCTTTCCTGATGTTCCGCTGATGGCGGATGCGAATTCGGCCTATTCTTTGCAAGACATCGACCGTTTAAGAGCGCTGGACGAGTTTCAGCTGATGATGATCGAACAGCCGCTTGCCGCCGATGATATTGTTGACCATGCGACATTGCAGCGCCATATTAATACCCCTATTTGCTTAGACGAAAGCATTCATTCGATAGAAGACGTTCGAAAAGCGATTCAGCTTGGCAGCTGCCAAATTGTAAACATAAAAATTGGACGGGTCGGCGGTTTGACCGAGGCAAAGCGGATTCACGACCTTTGTCAGGCAAACGGCATTCCCGTCTGGTGCGGCGGCATGCTTGAAGCGGGGGTCGGCCGGGCGCATAATATCGCGATAACGACGTTAGAAAATTTCGCGATGCCGGGGGATACCGCTGCTTCTTCCCACTATTGGGAAAAAGACATTATTGTTCCGGAAGTGGTTGTGCATAACGGAACCATTGTGGTACCAGAGGCGCCTGGAATCGGCTATGAAGTCGATCGTCGGCAAGTGGACCGTTATACTGTGTTTGCGAAAACGTACCGTGCGCAATAAAGAAAAAAGGGCTGAACCGTCTATGTTCCATCAGCCCTTTTTACGTCTGTAGGGTGCATCTGCATATGGATGATCAACGCTCCTTTGGGTGTTGCGGGGAACTGCCATTTCATGCGGGAAGCGCTTCTAGATGCGCACCCATTTTTCTTAGTCTGTCATTTGATTGATACTCCTGTATTCGCTTTGACAAGAATTTCTTCGAATTTCTTGCTGTCCGCCTTTTGTGATGAAAGAAGCGTACCGACGATCGAAGCGATGAACCCTAACGGAATGGAAATAATTCCTGGATTGGCTAGTTTAAAGAGCGGTTCACCGACTAAAATAGCAGCGCCCGGTTCCGGCGACCAAACGTTAGGACCAAAGAAGACGAGCAACAGCGCGCTGAATAAGCCGACGAGCATCCCAGTGATCGCTCCGGTTGTATTAAAGCGGCGCCAGAAAATAGTTAAGACAATAATTGGTAAGTTGGCGCTTGCGGCAACGGCGAATGCTAGCGAGACCAGGAAGGCGACGTTCATTTTTTGCGCGAATAACGCTAGCAAAATCGATAAAATCGATACGCCGACGGACGCCCAGCGGGCCGCAACCATTTGTTCTTTTTCCGTTGCTTGGCCGCGGCGGAGAATATGACTGTAAAAGTCATGGGCAAAGGCGGATGCCGCTGATAAGACAAGCCCGGCAACAACCGCCAAAATCGTCGCAAATGCGACCGCGGAAACAAACGCGAAGAGGAAATCTCCACCAAGTGCTTGCGCCAATAATGGTGCGGCCATATTTCCCGCCGGATTGGCAGCGACAATTTTGTCGTAACCAACGAATGCGGCGGCGCCAAATCCTAAGAAGATTGTCAATACGTAGAAAATGCCGATAACCCATGTCGCATAGACGACCGATTTGCGTGCGGTTGGTGCGTCTTTTACGGTAAAGAAGCGAATTAAAATGTGCGGAAGCCCAGCTGTTCCTAAAATGAGCGCTAAATTGAGCGAGATGGTGTCAAGCGGGTCTTTGAATTTGTTGCCTGGATTAAGAAACGCTTCGCCAAGCGGCGTAGCCGTTTTTACTTCATTAAACATTTTGAAGAGGTTGAAATCGAATTTCGCAAAGACAATAATGGAGATGATAAAGGTGCCAATCATTAACAATAGTGCCTTTACGATTTGCACCCAGCTCGTTGCCGTCATGCCGCCAAAAACGACATAAATGGTCATCAGAATGCCAACAATAAGAACGGAATAGACGTAATCAAGCCCTAATAATAACTTAATGAGCCCCCCGGCTCCAACAAGCTGGGCAATCATGTAGAAAATGGAAATTGCAATCGTGTTCAGGGCGGCGACGCCGCGCACTTTTTTGTCATCAAACCGGGCGGCGATCATATCAGCCATCGTATATTTTCCGAGGTTGCGCAGCGGCTCGGCGACAATATAAAGGACGACTAAATAAGCAACGAGAAATCCAATACTGTAAAAGAAACCATCAAAACCGGCTAGTGCAATCATCCCTGCAATGCCTAGAAATGAAGCGGCGGACATGTAATCTCCAGCGATCGCCAGGCCGTTTTGCCAGCCGGTTAAGCTGCTGTCGGCTGTATAAAACTCGCTTGTCGTTCTTGTTCGTTTCGAAGCGAAGTAAGTGATCACAAGCGTCAGAGCCACAATGATTAAAAAGAGGAAAAAGGCTAATCCGTGCATTATGCGCTTCCTCCTTCCTTCGCTTCTTGTCTAATCTGTTCAACGATTTCGTCAAATTTTGCTGCGCGTTTAGAATAAAGGATGCATAATGCCCATGTCATAATGAATTGCGCAAACGCGAACAGCCATGCCCAGCTGATCGGACCGATTGCTGGTGAATTCAACGCTTTAGAATAGGACGTTAAAACAGGAAGCGCAAAGTAGAAAACTAAAAAGAATAGCGTGGCCGACAAAATGAAGTTTTTCTTTATCCGCATCAGTTGTTGAAATGATGGAGATTGAGCAATTTGGCTGTAATCGATTTGTGAGTGCTTTTCGAAAGACTGCTTTTGGATAGCCATAAAAATCCCCCTTTATTTTTTATTGGATAATGTGGATAATGGATAAAACAGTTTTCCTCCTTTCTTTGTTCACAAAATTGTCACAATTTTATTATATATTTGTCTGAAAAATTTGTAAATTATAAATTATTTTGTCACAGAAAAATAATTTCATAACTTTAACGCATAAAACGAAAAAAATTTTGTTGTTTTTATTATTTTCTAACTTTACAAAAATTAATGAATCATGTAAAATTGTTAATGTATTATTCGACAAATTTCTACAAAAAATGACAAGGAGAGATATCCTATGAGTTTGTTACGTAAAAAGCCGATACAAATGCTTTTAAGTGAATCTGGTAAGAAAGGTGCCTCCTTAAGAAAAGATTTAGGTGCATTTGATTTAACGATGCTCGGCATTGGGGCGATTATCGGTACAGGGATTTTTGTGTTGACCGGAGTTGCCGCGGCGGAACATGCGGGCCCGGCATTAGTTCTTTCCTTTATTCTTTCTGGTCTTGCTTGTGTATTTGCGGCGCTTTGCTATGCGGAGTTTGCTTCGATGGTTCCAGTATCGGGAAGCGCCTACACTTATAGCTATGCGGCGTTTGGCGAATTAATTGCTTGGATTTTAGGCTGGGACTTAATTTTAGAGTATGGTGTCGCTTCTTCTGCCGTTGCGGTCGGTTGGTCCGGCTACTTTCAAGGGCTGCTGTCCGGATTCGGCATCGAACTTCCGAAGGTGCTGACGAACGCCTATGATCCGGCGAAGGGAACGTTTATTGATCTACCGGCTATTTTGATTGTCCTTTTTATTACCTTCTTGTTAAACCTTGGTGTAAAAAAATCAGCTCGTTTTAATTCCATTATTGTTGTGATTAAAGTAGCTGTTGTACTACTTTTTCTTGCTGTCGGCGTATGGTACGTGAAGCCGGAAAACTGGTCGCCATTTATGCCGTTTGGCTTTTCGGGAGTAGCGACTGGTGCGGCGACTGTCTTCTTTGCGTACATTGGGTTTGACGCGGTTTCCACCGCGGCAGAAGAAGTGCGCAATCCACAGCGGAATATGCCGATCGGAATCATTGTTTCGCTCCTTGTTTGTACGTTATTATATATTACGGTCTCGTTAGTGCTGACTGGAATTGTTCCATATGAACAATTGAATGTGAAAAATCCGGTTGCGTTTGCGTTAAACTACATTCACCAAGATTGGGTCGCAGGCTTTATTTCGCTAGGAGCTATTGCGGGAATTACCACCGTGTTGCTTGTGATGATGTATGGGCAAACCCGTCTGTTTTACGCCATTAGCCGCGACGGTTTGCTGCCAAAAGTGTTCTCGAAAATAAATCCAATTCGTCAAGTGCCGTTTGTCAATACTTGGATTACAGGGGTCGTTGTTTCGATATTTGCAGGAGTAATTCCTTTGAGCAAACTGGCAGAACTGACAAACATCGGCACATTGTTTGCGTTCATCACTGTTTCGATTGGTGTGCTTGTATTACGAAAAACGCAGCCAAATTTAAAACGCGCATTCCGTGTACCGTTTGTTCCAGTGATCCCATTATTGGCTGTCGCCTTTTGCGGGTATCTAGTTCTCCAGCTTCCGCGAATGACATGGATTGGTTTCGTATCATGGCTTGCAATCGGTCTTGTCATTTACTTTGTATACGGGCACAAGCACAGCACGCTTCATCAAATCGAGAAAGCGACGGAAGAAAAAGTAGGATAATGGATCAGTCAAAGGGCCTTTGCTCTACGGCAAAGGTCTTTTTTTATGCATAGAGTCGCGCGGATAATAAAAATGTAACATTTTCCGATTGAATGACGGTCAGATTTTCGCTATGATGTACGAATAATATTCCTTAGGAGCGCTAGTTCGTCTCTTTGATAAATGGGGTGAAATCCATGTTTAGCATATTATTTTCATTAAAAAAGGAGAGAACGATCGAACAGCAGGTAAGTGAAATTCAACAAGGCAATCAAACGCTGCATAATCAGCTTATTCAGCAATATAAACCGTTTATTATAAAAACCGTTTCCAACGTGTGCAAGCGATTTATTCGCGAGGAGGATGATGAGCTGAGTATTGGGTTGATCGCGTTTAATGAAGCGATTGAAAAATACGCACCGCATAAAGGTAGTTCTTTTATTTCCTTCGCAGAGCTGCTCATTAAAAGACGTTTAATTGATTATATCCGCAAAGAAGCAAGGGTTAGGGAGGTTATATTACATACGGATGAGGATGATGAAAATGCTGTACAAACATATTTAGACACAAAATTGTCGATAGACGAATTTTACAAACAAATCGAGCAAGAGCAGCGCCGCGAGGAAATTATTCATTACCAACAAGTGCTAAAGGAATTCGGTATTCATTTTCACGATCTTGTTGAACAATCGCCGAAACATAAAGATGCCCGCATTAATGCGATCAAGGTAGCTAAATTGTTAGTTGAAGATGAGAAATTGCTAAAGCTGCTTTTTCAAAAAAAACAACTGCCCATTAAGCAATTGCAAAATATGGCCGAAGTAAGCCGCAAAACGATAGAGAGAAATAGAAAATACATTATTGCGGTGGCCATTATTTTAGCGGGGGATTACGTTTATTTAAAGGATTATATAAAAGGGGTGCTTCCATCGTGAAAAAAGGGATTGTATTAGAACTAGACGAAGAATTTGTGACATTATTGACGCCTGAAGGGGAGTTTATTCAAGTGAAAGAGGATGAGTATGAAATAGGGGAAGAAATCGAAGCGAGGCTGGTGAAAAAACCCTATGTTCGTCGTCGTTCGTTTCGATATGCTGCGGTGAGCCTCATTGCGGCGGCGGTGCTTTTCATCGCGACATTGCTCCACTTGCCTTCCGATGAAGTATATGCCTATATGTCTATTGATATTAACCCAAGCATTGAAGTAGGGGTAGACGATCAATTGAATGTGCTAACATTAAAAGCATATAACGAGGAAGGAAAAAAGATCGTCTCACAGCTGTCTAACTGGAAGAAAGTAGCGTTTGTCGATATTGCCACGGAAATCATTGAATTGAGCAGGAAGCAAGGATATTTGCAGAAAGGCGGCCAAGTATTGATTACAACCGTCGAGAAAAAACATCTCGCTGCCTCTTCACGAAAGCTTTCAGAAGAATTAAGCGAAATTCAGCATTCCTATCAACAGAAAAACATTATCGTGAAGATGGAAAAAAGCACGATGGAAGTACGAAATAAGGCGTTAAAAAAGGGAATGACAACGGGGAAACTGTTGCAAATGGAACAACAAATGAAGGAAGTTTCACCGAAGGAGCCCAAAGCGAAAAAACTACAGAAACCGTTGAAACAAAACGATGGGGATAAAAAGAATGAGCAGCAGATGAACAATCATTCATTAAATGAAAAAAATAAAAATAGTGGTCGTGAAAACAATGAACAGCAGACGAACAATGATTTATTAAACGAAAAAGATGAGCAGAATCACAAAAAAAAGAAAAATAATGGTAATGAAAAGAATGAGATTAACCATTCATTACAAAAGGAAGATAAACGGAAACGAGAGGAAAATAATAACGAACAGAAAGAAATGCAAAAAAATTATTATCCATCCGAGGAGAGAGATGAACAGGACCAAAAAAAAAAGTGACAATAAGAAATTAAATAAAAATAGAGAAAATTACAAATTATTCACGGAAAATAGTAAATATCATAACAGTCATCGGTCGCATGATCATTATTGGAAACGCCATCAAAAAAAGAACAATAAACAGGACGAACATCATGGAAAACAAAACTATGATAAGGACTCCCGAAAATCATTTGAACATGATGATGACGAAAATGACCATGAAAAGGAAAATAAACAAATCCACGAATATGTTCACTGAGACGTATTAAAAGCCGAGTGAATTCACTCGGCTTCAAATACCATGTTATTCAGTTTTTTGGAAAGTAGATCCAGAAAGCTGGCTTTGTGCTTGAGCGACTAATCGTTTTGTAATTTCTCCGCCAACCGATCCGTTTGCACGGGAAACCGTATTTGCTCCTAATTGTACGCCAAATTCTTGGGCGATTTCATATTTTATTTGTTCCAACGCCTGTTCAATTCCTGGAACAAGCAGTTTATTGCTTGATCTTGCCATTGTTTTCAGCCTCCTAACATAATCTAATTTGTTTGGCAAGTTTAGTATATGTAGATTGTGTATCCTTATAGATGGGAATTGAAGAGGTTAATGTGAGTTTTTGACATGAACTGAGAAAAAATGTATTGCAAACGCTTTCGATGATGGATTATAATTTTATCGACGAAGCAATCCAAAACATTTTGGAGGAAGAACTGTGACGACGATAAAAGATATTGCCAAAGTTGCTGGAGTGTCCATTACCACAGTTTCGCGTGCATTAAATGGATATTCGGATGTCAACGAAAAAACCAGGCAAAAAATCATTGAAATTGCCAAACAGCTAAACTATAGTCCAAATACACTTGCCCGTGGGCTTGTAATGAATAAGTCCAAAACGATTGGTTTGCTTGTATCAGGATTAGCAAGAGAAAACACAAAGGATAACTTTACGTTTGAAGTGTTGGCTGGTGTAAATGAATACGTTAGTGAAGTTGATTACGACATGGTGTTATTTAGTACGACTTCAACGAAACAGCGTGAGAAAACGTATACCCAGCTATGTCGGGAACGGCGTGTAGATGGGGCCATTTTACAAGGAATTCGCAGTGACGATCCATATTTACAAGAAGTAGTAGAAAGCGATATTCCGTGTGTTTTAATCGATATTCCGATTGAGTCAGAAACGGTTGGATACGTGACAACCGACAATGTTCTTGGTGCGAAAAAAGCGGTAGAGCATTTAATATCATTAGGGCATAGACATATTGCAATGATTAATGGTTATAGATACGCCTTTGTTAGCGAACAGAGGCTAAAAGGATTTAAAGAGGCACTGTTGGAAGCAGGATTGCCAGTTCATGAAGAATGGATTGCCGACGGGGCGTTTCGCGAAGACATTGCGGAACGGGAAGCACTGCGTTTGTTAACGAATTATCCGCATATTACCGCGTTCTTTTGTGCGAGCGATTTAATGGCCCTAGGTGTGATAAAAGCGGTAAAGCGGCTTGGAAAGCGGATCCCGGATGATGTTGCAATCATCGGATATGATGATATAATTCTTGCTTCATATGCTACCCCGACATTATCAACGATCGCTCAAAATAAATTTGCCATGGGATATGAAGCGGCGAAACTGCTTATTCATATGCTTGAGGGGAAAGCGACATCTCATGTAAAAATTTTAGAAACAGAATTAAAAATACGTGAGTCGACTGTGAAGAACCACGATTAATTTAATTGTGGTTTTTCACTGCGCATAATCGAAAACGTTTTGGATCCAGAACATATCTATTATATCTTCGGAGCGATATAAAGAAACGTTTTGGATATACTAATCGTTTTCTCCAAAATGGTTTCTGTTCAACGCGTAAAATCCAAAACGTTTCGGATCAAGCAGGAGGATTGTTATGGACTATCGAGTGATTAAGGAAAACGACGTATTTTTTTTGACAGATGAAAAAGGGAATATTCCTAAATCCCATCCTTATGGGTTAGGGCTATATACAAAAGACACAAGATTTTTAAGCGAGTTTTCACTGCGAATCAATGGGGAAGAGCCTGTATTGCTTTTTTCCGATGCAGCGGAGAACTATGTAGGGACTATTTTATTAACAAATCCGCCGATCGAAAAAGAAAATCAATTAGTCTTATGGCGGGAATCGGTTCAGATTGAACGAAAGCGCTTTATTTATAACGGTGTGTTGTATGAAACGATCAAATTAAAAAATTACTTTCCAAAACCAATCACATGTGAAATTAGTGTTTCTTTTGATGTCGACTTCGCGGATATGTTTATTGTCCGCGGATTCCAAACGGGCAAAGTCGGTAATCGTACGGGCCAAACCATTGATGGGAATTCATTGACGTTCCATTATGAAGGAGCGGATGGTATTCATCGGGCGACAGTTATCACATGGGATCGCCCTGCCGTATCAGTTGATGCAAATGGACAAGTAGTCTTTTCTTTTTCACTTCATTATGACGAAGAACAGGCGGTTACTTTCATGATTCAACCGCAAATTGGTGAGCAAACTGCCCAAAAAATCATGATAGATAAAGACAATGCTTTGCGCCGGCTTGAGGCTTCCTACAATGAGTGGCACCAAAACATTACGAGAGTAGCAACGGATTATAAACCGCTTCAACGCTTGATAGACCGTGGTATTGCTGATTTGCGGGTATTATTAACCGATTTGGGATATGGACCGTTTCCTGTCGCCGGACTCCCATGGTTTGGCGTTCCGTTTGGTCGTGATAGTCTAATCGCCGCATTGCAAATGCTGCCATTTTATCCGCAAGTGGCAAAAGGAACATTAATAACGATGGCACAGTATCAAGGAAAAAAATTAGATCCTTGGCGTGATGAACAGCCGGGGAAAATTATGCATGAACTGCGTTTCGGTGAACTGGCAAACACCAATCAAATTCCGTTTACGCCGTATTATGGCACGGTTGATGCGACTCCGCTATTTTTAGTTCTTCTTACGGAGTACGTCAAATGGACGGGAGATTATAATATGGTTCACCAGTTGAAATCCCATATTGAGGCGGCACTTCAATGGATTGATGAATACGGAGACCGCGACGGAGACGGATTTGTCGAATATCATCAAGAATCAAGCAAAGGAATCGCCAACCAAGGGTGGAAGGATTCCGGGGATTCGATTGTGCACCGAAATGGGGAGTATGCAAAATCTCCGATTGCGCTTGTGGAAGTCCAAGGATACGTGTATCAGGCAAAAATGGGATTAGCTGATATTTTTGAAAAGCTTGGTGAGCCGAATCGAGCGACTCTGCTTCGCCGACAGGCAGCGGAATTAAAAGAAAAGTTTGATGCTGCATTTTGGATGGAAGATGTGCAATTTTACGCAATTGCATTAGATAGAAAAAAACAACAAGTTGGCACGATCACTTCGAACCCGGGTCATGTATTGTTTGCTGGTATGTTAGATACGGATCGACAAAATGCTGTTATTCAAATGCTTCTCTCACCGAAAATGTTTTCCGGATATGGGATTCGGACGATGGCGGAAGGAGAAGCAGGTTACAATCCGATGAGTTATCACGACGGTAGCGTCTGGCCACATGACAACAGCATTATTTTATTAGGACTAAGCAAACTAGGAAAATCAAGGGAAGCGCTGACGATAATGGAAGGGTTAATCGAAGCGGCGGCCCATTTTGAATATGATCGCCTTCCTGAATTATTTTGCGGATATAGTCGTTCGTTTGGAAAACCAGTTCCGTACCCGGTTGCTTGTTCACCGCAAGCATGGGCGGCAGGAACACCACTCGTCTTTATTCAAGCAATGCTAGGTCTGTTTCCGAATAGTTTGCGTGAGGAGATTCGTCTTTCTCCAATGTTACTTGACTCCATGAATGTTCTCAAAGTAGAAAATATGGCGATTGGGCATGGTAGGTTGTCATTAACTGTTTTTCGGGAAGGAAAAGATATAAAGGTGAACATTCATGAAAACACAACGGGATACGATGTAATCGTTTTATAGCAGGGGTGGAAATTCCGTCCCTGTCTATATAGAAATCAAAAATTTAAGGAAGGGAGTAGGAAGAAATGAAAGGGAAAAAGTGGTTAACCATCCTAGGTATGACGTCCGTATTGATGGGAAGCATATTGTCTGGCTGTGGTGGAGGAGATGAAAAAGCCGCAAATCAAGATGCCAGCGGGAACAGCGGGAAAAAAGTAGAGGTTACGCTTGCCGGATGGGGCGGCAATCCGGTTGAACAAAAACTGTTGCAACAAACGCTAGACGAATTTGAAAAGAAACATCCGAACATCAAAGTGAAGCTAGAAGTCATTTCGGACCAGTATATGGATGTCATTAAAACACGTTTAATGGGCGGCGAAGGTCCAGACGTTTTCTATCTTGACGCCTTTGAAGCCCCTGCCTTAATTGAAACAGGAGCGTTAGAACCGCTTGATAAATATGTTACCAATGATTTTGATATTAACGATTTCGAAAAACCGTTACTTGACGCGTTTAAAGGAAAAGATGGACATATTTACGGATTCCCTAAAGATTATTCCACATTAGCGTTATTTTATAACAAAAAAATGTTTAAAGAAGCAGGCGTAGAAGTGCCAAAAACATGGGATGAGTTGCGCGAGGTAGCAAAAAAATTAACAAAAGGAACAAAAGTATACGGTTTTGGCGTAGCTCCGGAGCTAGCGCGTCTTTACTATATCGCTGAATCAAAAGGCGGAAAAGTTGTTACAAATGACAAAGCAAGTTTTGCTGATCCGAAAGTAGTAGAGGCTTTACAGCCAATTGTCGATATGCATTTAAAAGATAAATCGGCGGCACAACCTAGCGAAGTCGGCGCGAATTGGGGAGGAGAGATGTTTGGACAAGGAAAGGCAGCAATGGTGATTGAAGGAAACTGGGCGATTCCGTTTTTACAAGAAACGTTCCCAAAATTAGAATTTGGAACGGCTGAAGTGCCAACCATCAACGGCAAAAAAGCAACGATGGCCTATACGGTGGCGTACGTCATGAATAAAGATTCGAAAAATAAAAAGGCGGCTTGGGAACTCATCTCTTATTTGACGGGAAAAGAAGGTATGAAAATATGGACGAGTAAAGGATATGCGCTGCCGACACGCAAATCTGTTGCTGCAGAATTGGGATATGATAAAGATCCATTGCGTGCGCCATTGGTAGCAGGTGCTTCTTACGCAACTGTATGGCAAAAAGGGAAGAATTTGCCGATTATCACCAACAACTTTAATAACCAGTTTGTCAGCGCCTTTTTAGGTCAACGGCCGTTGGATGAAGCGCTAAAAGAGGCAGAAAAAACAGCGAATAAAGAAATCGAAGGCAAATAATCAAGAAGTTCTGGTAGAAGGTATTCCCTTCTACCAGAATCAATACTATTGAGCTGTTCCCTTCTTTCTAGTAATGACAGTTTGCTGTGCTAGAAAGAGGGGGATAGCTTAATAGATTCTCTGTAAGGAGAGGAAACAAGATGAAACGAACATTTTCAAAGAAAATGTGGAGAGAAACAGGAGCAGGCTATTTACTAATGTCACCGACATTGTTTGTATTGCTTTTATTTATTATCGGCCCGATTGTGTTTGCCATTTTCCTTGCGTTTCACAAAGTACAATTGCTCGGGACAACAACGTTTGAATTTGTCGGATTGGATAACTTTCAGCGCATTGCCCATGATACGCGAGCGAAAATCGCGTTTTGGAACACACTTAAGTATGTTGTAATTGTAGTGCCGTGTCAGACCATATTAGCGCTCGTGTTAGCTGCAACATTAAACGCAGGATTGAAAGGACAAAAGTTTTTTCGAATCGTATACTTTTTGCCGACGCTTACCTCTTCCGCGGTATTAACCCTTATTTTTATGTGGATGTATAATGAGAACGGACTTATTAATCATGTCTTAAAAGTATTGGGATTGCCAACTTATAACTGGATAGGCGATCCAGATGTGGCATTGAACGCAATTATGATCATGAACATTTGGTCTACTGCTCCATACTTCATGGTAATTTACTTGGCGGCACTGCAAGATATTCCAGATTCACTTTATGAAGCCGCAGAGCTTGATGGAGCTAATGCGTTACAAAAATTTTGGTACGTAACTGTACCATATTTGCGCCCAGTGACATCATTTGTTATTATCGTGGGGCTCATTGGTACGTTCCAATTATTTGATCAGTCTTATATTTTCTCGGCCGGTTCGGGAGGGCCAAACAACTCTACCCTTACCGTCGTTCTTCTCATTTATCAATACGCTTTTAAAACGTTAGGAACGATGGGATATGCGGCAGCATTAGCAGTTGTTCTAGCGATTATTATTTTAATCGCGACGTTATTGCAGCGAAAATTTTCGAAAGAAGAGTCTCTCTATTAAGGAGGGGGAAGAGGAATGAAAAAGAAAATCGGAATTGGAAAAGCGCTTTTGTACGTGTTCCTTGTTGCATATGCCATTATTACATTAATTCCATTTTTATGGGCGCTATCTTCTTCATTTAAAACGCTGGAGGAAATTGTTAGCGGAACGATTTCCTTTATTCCGAAACATTTTACGCTTGATAATTACAAACAGATTTTCATTGAACAAAAAATGTTTCCACGCTGGCTTTTTAACAGTGTCATCATTGCAGTGACAGTGACAATATTGAATTTATTGTTCAATTCGATGGCGGGTTATGCGTTAGCACGGTTGCAATTTCCAGGGAAGAAGCCGTTGTTTATCATTATTTTGGCGGTATTAATGATTCCGGCGCAAGTAACGATGATTCCAAACTATTTGATTTTAAAACAGCTTGGTTGGTTGAATTCCTATCAAGGAATGATTGTGCCAACGATGATTAACGCCACATTTATTTTCATGATGCGTCAATTTTTTATTAATTTCCCGAAAGAATTAGAAGAAGCAGCAGCATTAGATGGGCTTAGCCGGCTCGGTATTTTTTTCCGGATTGTTTTGCCGCTTGCCCGTCCTGCCTTGGCGGCACAAGCGATTTTTGTCTTTATGGGCTCGTGGAACGATTTTATGCGGCCGCTGATTATTTTGTCGGATCCACAGCTTTTCACCTTGCCGCTCGGTTTAAACAGCTTTAAAGGCCAGTACATCAGTTATTGGAATTATATTATGGCGGCATCGATGGTATTTACATTGCCCGTGTTAGTAATTTATGTGTTTTTCAATCGTTATTTTATTAAAGGTATTTCATTTACAGGAGGAAAATAATTCATATAGTCTTGTACGCTAATGGAAAAGGATTTTGTTTCGTCTGCAAAGCCGACAAGATGTATAGTTATCCCGATGCCAGCATTACCTCTTACTTGTTTCCATTATTTCGATGGAAAAGGCAGGGAAACATATTTCAAATGTAAAGTGTTTAGTGCGGGGGGAAAGAAGATGAAACGGACATGGTGGAAAGAAGCGGTTGTATATCAGGTATATTGGCGCAGTTTTTATGATTCGAACGGAGATGGCGTCGGCGATTTGCAGGGAGTTATCGAAAAGCTTGATTATATCCAGCATCTTGGCGTCGATGTTATTTGGCTCAATCCTTGCTACGAGTCGCCAGATAAAGATAATGGGTACGATATTTCCAACTATTATGCGATTATGGAAAAGGCCGGGACAATGAAAACATGGGAAACGCTGCTTGACGAAGTGCATAAGCGCGATATGAAACTTATCATGGATCTTGTTGTCAATCATACGTCTGACCAGCATCCTTGGTTCATCGAATCACGTTCATCCCGGGATAACCCGAAGCGCGACTGGTACATCTGGCGCGACAAGCCGAACAATTGGCGCTCATATTTTACTCCGTCTGCGTGGGAATACGATGAATTAACCGGACAATATTATTTTCATTCTTTTGCTGTCGAGCAGCCGGATTTAAACTGGAAAAATCCTGAAGTACGTCAGGAAATTTATAAAATGATGCGTTTTTGGCTCGATAAAGGCATTGATGGATTCCGTTTAGACGCGATTGCTTTGCTGGCTAAGCCGGAAGGGTTTCCTGATGCCGCTGATCCCAACGATATCCGCTACTTAACGAATAATCCCGGTCTTCACGAGTATTTGCGCGAAATGCATGAACAAGTATTTCAATACTATGATATTTTTACGGTTGGCGAAGTCGCCTTCGTATCGCCGGAAGAAGGTCTTAAATACGTCGCTGAAGACCGTCGCGAACTGAATGCGCTATTCCATTTTGAAGTGTGCGACGAAATGCCAAACTGGGAACCGCTTCGATTTAAAAATATTCAAAGGCGTTGGTATGACGTATTATGGGGAAAGGGATGGAATTCCCAGTTTCTAAACAACCATGACCATACACGACAAGTGACACGCTACGGCAATGACAAAGAATATCGCGTTGAATCTGCTAAACTGCTGGGAACGATGCTGCATACATTGCCAGGAACTCCATATATTTATCAGGGAGAAGAAATTGGCATGACTGGAGTTCGTTTTCCCTCGATTGATGACTATAACGATATTGCTATGAAAAATAAGTATGAAGAAGAAATTGCGAAAGGCCGAGACCCGCAAGAAGTGCTCGAAAGTTTGCAGCCATTAAGCCGCGACAACTCGCGAACGCCAATGCAATGGGATGACAGCCCTAACGCTGGATTCACAACAGGAACGCCATGGATCAAAGTCAATCCAAATTATAAAGAAATTAACGTAAAACAAGCGTTGCAAGATCAAAATTCCGTGTATTATTATTATCAAAAGCTTATTCAGCTGCGCAAAGAAAATCCTGTTATGGTTTATGGCACGTTCCACGACTATACGGAAAACGAACCGTATATTTATGCGTACACACGTGAACTAGATGACGTTCGCTGGCTTATCGTCCTTAATCATTGCGACCATGCAAATGACTATGAGCTTCCGGTATCGCTCGCTGCATACAAGCGGGAAGTAGTGCTTGGTAATTATCCGGATATCCAAGAAAATGGCAGTGTGTTGCACATGCGACCGCATGAGGCGCGTATTTACCGGCTTATATAAGGCGATTTTCCTTAAAAAACGATTTTTTGAGCTAGATGGTTGCTTTGTTTTTCTTTCTATTTGCTTCTGTTTCGCATTGCGTTGCATTTAATTGAATTTTTCAGGGTTCTCAACAAGGGAAAGGTTTCCCCAATTTGAAAAAAACGCTCTGAAAGCTGATTTCTGCACTAAATATCCTTGTCCGATAACGGGCAAGGCTTTTTTATTTGTATGATTCATGAAAAAACGGAAATGATAAGCATGTAACATGAATTGAAATAAGAGGCAGGAATGAACAATGGAATGGATAGAGCAAGTGCCGAAACAGGCAAGAAAATCGGCAGGAAAAGGATGGATGATTGCGTCGCTCGCATCGATACCGTTAGTGATGACGCTTGGAAATTCGATGTTAATACCAGTGTTGCCAACGATCGAAAAGCAATTACATATTACTTTATTCCAATCGAGTCTACTCATTACGATGTATTCGGTTGTGGCGATTATTTTTATCCCGATTTCTGGATATATCAGTGACCGGATTGGGAGAAAGAAAGTGATTATTCCAAGTTTATTACTAGCGGCTATTGGCGGGCTTATTTCTGGATGGGCGTCATGGAAAATGAATGAACCGTATGGGATGATTGTAGCAGGAAGGATGTTGCAAGGACTTGGGGCAGCGGGGGCGTTTCCGATTGTTCTGCCGCTTGTTGGCGATTTATTTCCAAATGATAGCGAGGCAAGCAGTTGTTTAGGAATCATTGAAACAGCAAATACGTTTGGAAAAGTGTTAAGTCCGATTTTAGGTGCTATGTTTGCAAGCATCGCCTGGTTTTTGCCGTTTTTCACTTTTCCGTTGTTTTGTGCGATTTCGCTTGCGATGATGCTTTTTTTTGTAAAATCTCCTTCGAAACAGGACCATCCTCTTCCATTTCGGCAATTTTTACAAAATGTAAAAACGATTTTTCAAAGGGAAGGGCGTTGGCTATATGCGATTTTTGCTATTGGAGGTTTATTAATGCTCGTTTTATTTGCGTTTCTGTTTTTCTTATCAAGCCGTCTTGAAGATTACGGCATCGATGGAATAAAAAAAGGATGGGTGCTCGCCATTCCGCTTGGTACGCTTTGCGCGGCATCGTTTATGACAGGAAAGAAAATTGGCGAAAATAAAACGTTAATGAAATGGATAATTGCCGCTGGTGGTATACTTGCTGGAGCAGCGATCATTGCCATCAAATTCTTTCCGTCTCTTTGGTGGATGGTTGCACTTTTTTCCATTGTCGGCATCGGCATTGGCGTGATGCTGCCGTGTTTGGATGCACTCATTACAGAGGGAATTGAAAAAAAAGAACGGGGAACGGTGACATCGTTTTATAGCTCGTTAAGATTTATTGGGGTCGCTATGGGACCGCCGCTTGCTGCGCTGCTGATGAAAAGGGAGACATCCGTGCTATTGTTTCTGTTAGTGGCATTGTGTTTTCTGGCAAGTGCCATCGCATTTGCAGCGATTAAACCAGAAAAAGAGAAAGTAACATGAAAACAGTCATATTTCGAAGTAAAAGCAGTGTCTTGATACCATTACTTATCGACTTCCTTTACATGATGAAAAAGCACGATGTAAAACCGTAAACTTGCTAAATGCAGCATCACAAGCAAAGGAAAAGGGATATCACAATAATGTGGATATCCCTTTTTGCGTCAATAAATTTTGTTTCGGCACGAGGAAAGGAAAGTGAGACTTTAAGCTAATCTTGCCCATAGCTTGTATCAATGCTTGGATGCATAAATGGAGCGCCTTGGGACCGCCGTTTTGCTTCGAGAAGCTCGCGGTTTTCTTCTGTATTCCAGCCGATGTCGTTTGTCGGGTGCACCCATTCATCGCCTGCCATCATGCTCGGATCGATCTCATCACTCCAGTGATTCAGCGGCGAATTTGGCGAGTTATATTTGCTGTCACCGATCACAACCCCATATTTATTGAAAAATGGAGGCTGTGTTTTTATGCCAGTTCCCTTAAATGATGGAGCATGGATTTGATGAGGCATTGTTTCATCAAGCATTGGCGATTCGGCTTTTTTCTCTTTATCCATGTGGATCACCTCAATGGTAGTGTGAGCAAAAATATATATGGTTATGAATAAACCGTAAAGTGTTTAAGGAAAAATAAGAAAAATGGCAAAGGGGGATATCTGTGAAAATCAGTTCATTTCCGGTTGCTGATCTGAAAGAGCAGACATTAAAAAAAGTACAAGAGCTGGAAAAACGGTTGCGTGAAGAAACAGGAGAAGAAATCGTTCTGATCGCTTATAAACACGAAAAAACTTCACAGGAGGATTAAGCAATGAAGCGGAAAGTGAAATTTGATGCGGCGAAAAATAATAACAAAACGCCGACAGAAAGCTTGCCGGATACGGAATTTGCGGCCCAATACGCCGGCGAAGAAGACATGATCCGCGGTGCGAACCGAAATTCGAAAAAAGGACGCCAGGGAGGCGGGCAATGAAGCCGAAAGAAGAAAAACGAGAGCGCCAACATAACGAAACACGCGAGGAAATGGCGTTTGAATTTGGAGATTTTAACGCCCATCAGCCGTTTCAGCTAATGGAAGAGAGAAAACAACAGAAAAAGGCGAAAAAGCAAAAGTAGGGGATTTCCCCTACTTTTTTATTGTAATATTTGGAAAAGAGGATAGTGGCGCAGAAAAAATCATGGTTTGCCAGTGAATCGGGTCAAAATAAGCGATCATGACAGTTGGGACGAGACGTATTTCTTTCGTTTCTTTATAGTGGGTGATATCGATTGGGATAATTTCCATGACCGTATGTTTAAATAAATCTTTTTCATCTAGTTCGAGCGTGATAAATTTACGGCCGAGCAGATCAGGCTGCTCGAGCAGCTGGCGATACAATGCAGCTCGCAGCGATTTGTCCGTTTTTTCTTCCCACCATGGTTTGCGCGGCTTATGTTTTTGATTGCGCAAATAATCGTACTTCATTAACGCTTCAATGACTGGAAGTTCATCCAGTTTTTTTGTCTGCAAAAATTCATACAGACGGCGGAATAAGTCTTCGAGCTGATGTCCGATTTTCGCCCAGCCGCGTTCGTCCCAGTATGTGCCGAATTCTTGGAAGAAATCAAACGGCGATGGGAATATGTTGGTGACTAAATATTCGATCGTCTCATCCATCCGATGCGCGTTCCAATATTTCTCTAACACATCTTCCACTTGTTTAATGCGGACGATATCGTCAAAAGAGAGCACGTTGTTTTGCAATACTTCATACGGTGCGTGGTCCATAAATACGTAGCCGTAGTCTTTCGCTCGCAGGCGAAGACCGGTGCCGCGCAGCATTTTTAAAAAGCCGAGCTGCAGTTCTTCCGGACGTAGGGCGAAAACGTCGTTAAACGTTTTGCGGAACGACGTATAGTCTTCTTCCGGAAGACCGGCAATTAAGTCGAGGTGCTGCGCAATCTTTCCGCCTTCTTTAATCATCGTGACCGTGCGCGTGAGCTTGGCAAAATTTTGTTTGCGCATAATCAGCCGGTTGACTTCATCGTTGGTCGACTGTACGCCGATCTCAAAGCGGAACAGCCCCGGCGGCGCTTCCTTATTTAAAAACTCGATGACTTCAGGACGCATAATATCGGCGGTAATTTCAAATTGAAATACGGTTCCAGGAACATGTTCGTCAATAAGAAATTGGAACATATCCATCGCGTAGCTGCGGCTGATGTTGAACGTGCGGTCGACAAATTTAATCGTGCGCGCGCCGTGTTTCATTAAATAGCGGATATCTTCTTTAATTTTTTCGCGGTCGAAATAGCGCACGCCGACCTCGATGGAAGATAGGCAAAACTGGCAGCTGAACGGGCAGCCGCGGCTTGTTTCGACATAGACGATGCGTTTCGGCAAATGAGGGATATCCTCCGGAAAACGAAACGGCGAAGGCATATCCGTTAAGCGAATCTTATTTCGCTGCGGGTTGATCACGATGTTTCCATTGTCGCGGAACGCAAGTCCATGAATATGACGGAAATCGCGGTTTCCTTGCATCTCCAGCAAAAACTGTTTAAACGTTTCTTCCCCTTCGCCAATGACAATAAAATCAAATTCCGGCACGGTCTCCATCCATTCGCGCACATCATAGGATACTTCCGGTCCGCCCACGACGATTGCAATGTCGGGGGCGACTTTTTTCAGCATTTTTACTACTTTAATCGTTTCTTCAATGTTCCAAATGTAGCAGCTGAATCCGATAACATCTGGTTTTCGCTGATAAAGATCCGTGACGATATTCATTGCCGGATCTTTAATCGTATATTCAACAAGCTCTATATCAAATTCCGGCTGGGCATACGCTTTCAAATAACGAATCGCCAAATTCATATGAATATATTTCGCGTTTAGTGTCGTACAAATAATTTTCATCGGAACAAACTCCTTTATCAAATCTTAGAAAAATAACATTTTAATATAACATATTTTAGACAAAAGAAAAAGAAGAAAAACTTGTCGAACATTGCCTAAATTATTTTCATAGAATTTTTTAAAAATACAGAAGGAGTAAAATTTTACATAGAGAATATATATTAATTTGATATGGTATGGAGAAGGAGAGATCATGATGAACCATAATCTTTCTCCCCGTGAAGAACAAAACGTAGTAGCGGACGTAAGATTGTTGGAAGAAGAAAATAGACGGCTAAAAGAACGGTTAAACAGCTATTCGATCATTTTTGAACGTTCTTTAGATGCGATTGTCATTTTTAATAAACACGGTGAGTTTGTAGATATGAACGAAGCAGCCTGTAAACTATTTGAAATGGATAAACGTGAGCTGATTGGAAAAAAATTATCCATGTTTCTTGAATTGGTCCCACCAGATATTTTAATGTTCCAGAAGTCGATGTTGCATAAATTTGGTTCATTCAGCGACGAGCTGTTGATCAAGCTGGCAAACGGAAAAGTGAAACATATTGAGTTTTCCATCAAAAAAGATGCGTTTAACGAATACGACTTGGTGATTATGCGCGATATTTCCGCCCATAAAGCGCTGGAGCGGGAGCGGATTATTCATGAGTTTTTGTTTAAAGATGTGTTTAACCGGGCGGTGGACAGCATTGTCATTTTCGATGAATTCGGCCGGTTTATCGATGTGAATCCCGCTTTTTGCATGAGTTTAAATCTTGAGAAAGCGAAATTGCTAAATCTATCGTTTCAGCAGTTCATCGCCAAAGAATATGTCGATGATTTTGTCCGCCTGCTTGCCGAGCTGAAAGAAAAAGGAACGGCAAAAGGGGAGCTGTCGCTCGTCCGTTTGGACGGTACGGTCAAAATGTTTGAACTGACAACGACATCCAATGTATATAGCGGTTTTTATATGGCGATTATGCGCGATGTGACCGAGCGAAAAAATATGGAAATTAAACTGCAAAAAAGCGAAGAAAGGTTTCGTGCCATTTTCGAGCAGGCGCACGAGGCGATTTTAATATGGGATGACTATGGGTATATTTTGAATGCCAACCGTGCCGCAAGCCGGACGTTCGAGCTGCCGTTGAACTTGCTTGTGCGGAAAAACCTGCTTGATTTCCTTGATTATGACGATGAGAAAGTAAAACGCATTTTTGCGGAGTTTCGCAAAAAAGGGGAAATCCGCGATGAACTGACGTTTCATATGCCGAACGGAGAAGACAAGCAGCTGGAATTTACGATGAAAAAAGGGGCAATTGATGGGTACCATTTGACGATTTTCCGCAATGTGGCGGAACGGAGAAAAATAGAAAGAGAACTGCGCGAAAGCGAGCAAAAATTCCGCAGCATTTTTGATCACGCGATGAATGGAATATTGTTATGGGGCCAAGGGTATCGCATTTTGGATGTAAACCCGATCGCCTGTGAAATATTCCAAGCAGGGAAAGAACAACTGCTTCACCGGCCGATTACAGAATTTATCCCGGAAAAGGCGCGCAAGCATTTTCAGCGGCTGATCCAACAAAGCGAGCGCGTTGGCGAAGCGTATGCCGAGGTCGATTTTTCTAATGATGGCAAACAGAAAATTATTGAATTCGCGCTCAAAAAGGAAATCATCCCTGGCGTCGGAATGATGATGCTCCGGGATATTACCGAAAGAAAGGAGATGGAGCTGCAGCTAAGAAAATCAGACACCTTGAACGTAGTAGGAGAGCTGGCCGCGGGCATCGCTCATGAAATCCGCAATCCGATGACAGCGTTGAAAGGATTTATTCAGTTATTGCAAGGAAGCATTAAAGAAGATTATTCGATGTATTTTAACGTCATTATGTCTGAATTAAAGCGGATTGAATCCATTATTACCGAATTTCTCGTTCTTGCCAAGCCGCAGGCGATTCAATATCAGCAAAACGACATATGCAAAATCATGCAGGATACCATCGATTTGATCAACGTGCAAGCGATGATGCACAACGTGCAGATTGTCGCGGACTTCGCCCCACAGCTTCCGTTTATTTATTGCGAGCCAAACCAACTAAAGCAAGTGTTTATCAATATATTAAAAAATGCGATTGAAGTGATGCCAAAAGGTGGAGATATTACGGTTCGCATCCGGCAGATCGACGGCAACCACATTCGCATCTCCATTACCGACCAAGGATGCGGCATTCCGCACGATAAAATTAAAAAGCTCGGCGAGCCGTTTTATACGACAAAAGAGCGCGGCACTGGACTAGGATTGATGGTTAGCTATAAAATTATTGAGGAACACCAAGGAAAAATTGACGTAGAAAGTGAAGTCGGCGTCGGTACGACGTTCCATATTACACTCCCGATAAAAAGGGTGGAGAAAGAGGACGATCATGAAGCTTGAATTCAGTATCTATCCATCTGATTTGCTCGGAAACATCTATGTAGTTTCCGACGGCGAAGCGATCGTCAGCGTCCAGCTGTTTGAGGATGATTGGCGCGAGCTTTGCCAGCAGCATGAAATGATAAAAAGCCGTTCTCCTTTATTAGAAAATGCTGTGTCGCAGCTCGATGAATATTTTCGCGGCCGACGGAAAGCGTTTGACCTGCCTTTGAAATGGAAAGGAACGAACTTCCAAGAACAAGTATGGCAGGCGCTTTGTGAAATTCCGTACGGAACGACAGTCAGCTACAGTGATATTGCTGAAAAAATCGGCCGCCCGAAAGCGGTGCGGGCGGTTGGACAAGCAAACCGCGCCAACGAGCTGGCCATTCTCGTTCCTTGCCATCGGGTGATCGGGAAAAACCGCTCGCTGACGGGATACGCTGGCAGCCGCATCGATGTCAAGGCGCAGCTGCTCGAGCTCGAGCAACGGTATAGTATGACATAAAAAAACTAGAAGCTGCGGTCCGCTTCTAGTTTTTTATGTGTATGGATGACGCCGTGGATTTTATTACGTAACAATCGTGATCGGCTTGTGTATTTAGCATGCTATACGGAAGAAAAATATTCCTATTTTTTTTGTATATGCGATAAAGCGAGAGCCCCTACCAAAATAGCCCCTTTAATAATATCCTGGGCGTAATATGGAACGTTCATCATCGTCAAGCCGTTAAGAAGGACCCCCATCAAAATCGAGCCAAACAGCGTGCCGATGACATTCGGCTTTCCGGCGCCAAACACGGAAAAGCCGATATAGGCGGCCGCTACGCCATCCATTAAAAAGGAAGCTCCGGCCGATACTTGTCCCGTTCCGATGCGGGAGGCGAGAACAATGCCGCCAAGCGCCGCGAAAAAGCCGCTGATGACGTAGGCATACGTGCGATAGCGGTTGACAGGAATGCCCGAAAGCCGCGCTGCTTCACGATTTTCCCCCGTCATATAAAACAATCTCCCTGGTTTGGTGTACGTCAAAAACAAGTGGGAAGCAATCACAACGATTAACATAAGCAAAACGGAAAACGGAATGCCAAACACTTCCCCTTGACCGATAAATAAAAAGGAAGGAATGAATTTGCCCGGCGCCGTTCCTCCGTTTGGAAGCGGCATGTCGTTGTAGATGGAAAATCCTTTCGTATACGTCAGCTGCACGCCGTTAATCGCATACATTGTCGCCAGTGTAGCCAATAAATCCGGCAATTTCAGTTTCACAATTAATAACGAGTTTAATAAGCCGACGGCGACTCCCAGTAAAAGCGGAACAAGCAATGTAACGAGAATTTCCTGGCGGTATAAAACGAGCGCCGCGGCGCTGGCGATAGTTGCTAGGCTGACGGTTGATCCGACGGACAAATCAAATCCATCGACAATAAGAGAAAACGTAATGCCAATCGCAACCAGCGTGACGATGGAAATCGAGCGCAAAATATCGCTGAAATTTTCGTACGTAAAAAAGCGGTCTTGCGTGATGCCAAAATAAGCGATGATAACGAGAATAGCAAGAAGGGTGCCATGCTTATATAAAAATTCAAGAAGAGATGGCGCTTGCTTTTTCTTGGCGACTGAAACGGCTGGCTGTGCCATCCACTTCACCTCCGCTGCAGTAATAAATGAGTTGCTCATAAGTGATATCATGGGCGGGCACGCGTTGGATCAGCTTGCCGTCCACCATGATGTAAATTGTATCGGCAATATCTAGCAGTTCTTGAAATTCGCTTGTTAAATACAAAATCGCTTTCCCTTCGTCGGCAAGGGAACGGATGATCGAAAATACTTCTTGCTTGGCGTTGATGTCAATTCCTTTTGTCGGTTCGTCAAAAATGAATACGCGCGCATCGGTTTTTAACCATTTCCCGATCACGACTTTTTGCTGGTTTCCTCCGCTTAATTGCCGCACGCTCTCCGACAGGAAAGGCGGATGGATTTGCAAGGAATCGACAAGCTGCTTGGCGACGGCTGTTTCTTTCTTTTGCAGCACCCACTGCCATTTCGTCAGTGAGGATAGCAGCCGGACGGTAAGATTGGCGCGAACCGATTCCTGCAGAAAAAGCCCTTGTTTTCTCCGTTCTTCCGGAATTAAGCAAATGCCGGCGGCAATCGCTTCTTTTGGGGAAGAAAACGCATATCGTTTTCCGTCTATCCACCATTCGCCTGTTGCTTTGCTGCTGGCAATTAAACTTTCCGCCAATTCCGTTTTTCCCGCTCCGACAAGCCCGGCGATGCCGACAATTTCCCCCTTATGAACGTGCAGGTCGACCGCTGTTCCCGTTTTTTCGATGTGCAGCTGCTTTACCGCAAAAAGAATGTCGCTGCTGTACGTCCGCGCGTTTTTATGCGAGGCGGTATAAGATTGCCCGACCATATGCTGGATCATTTCTTCTAAGGAAAGGCTGGAAACATTCCCGTGATGTACGACGTTTCCGTCGCGCAAAATCGTGACGCGGTCGCAAATTTCTTTAATCTCCTTCAATTTGTGAGAAATATAGATAAAGGAAACGCCCTGAGCTTTGAGCTCATTGATAATCGCAAACAGCCGCTTTGTTTCCGTCTCGCTCAGCGCCGCGGTCGGTTCATCCAAAATGATGTAGCGAGCCGAAGAAGACAGGACTTTTGCCAGAACAATCAGCTGTTTTTCATGCAGGGAACATTCGCGAATGAGTTTGTCCGGCGAAATCGACAGGCCGACTCGGCGCAACAGCTCCGCAGCCCGCTCTTTTTGTTGTTTCCGTGAAAGAAACGGCTTTTGTTTCGTCTTTGCGATCTCATCGGCGGCAATATTTTCATAGACGGCCAGCGCGGGAAAGAGAGCGGTATCAACTTCCTGAACCACTAAACCAATGCCCGCCTTTTTGGCATCGGCAGGCGAGGAGAACTGATACTCTTTTCCATCAATGGTAATTGTGCCTTGATCCGGGGAAAGATCGCCCGCCAGAATTTTCATTAATGTGCTTTTTCCAGCGCCATTCATCCCTAAAAGGGCGTGAACTTCCCCACGTTGGACATGGAGGTTCACGCCGTTTAATACGTTGACAGTGCCAAACGATTTATAAATATGATTCATATAAAGCCCGCTCATTTGTTTTTCACCTGTGCTTCCAGCGTTTTCATCCAAGGGGAAATTGCCACATTCGACTGTCCCCAGCCGGCGATGTATTGATGAAGGTCTTTCATCGACACTTGTTGGTTAGGCAAATCGGATCGTTTGACTAAATGCGGTTCTAATGAGTAAATGTTTGGCGTTTTTTCCCCGGCGATTTTTTGATAAGCAAAGCGGACTTGAACACGGCCGACTTCCGCCGGGTCTGTTGCGGTCGTAGCAACCCATGGGCTGTTTGGCTTTTGCATCATTTGCAAATCTTCATCGCTTAAATCGATGCCATATACTTTAATTTCATTGCGTCCTGCCTGCTCGATCGCGCGCGTTGCTCCTTTGGCGAATTCGTCCCAAGTCGCAAACACCGCATCAATATCGCCTTTATTCGGATATTTTTTCAAAATCGCTTCCATTTGCGCTTGCGTGTCCAAGGCGGTATTGGCGCTGGCTGTACCGAATTTCGCCACTTCTTTGATGTTCGGATAGCGCTTTTTAAACGCATCGTAAATCACGTGGCGCCGCTCCATCGGTGTAAATCCGCCGACCCAGATCGTGACAATGTTTCCTTCGCCGTTTAAGTCTTCAGCCAACGTTTTTAACGTTTTCCAGGCGAGGCTGTAGTCGTCTTGGTCAATGACCGTTACGCCTGGGATGTTTAAATCGTTGTCAAACGCGACGACAGGAATGCCTTTCGCTACTGCCTTTTTCACCGGTCCTTCGAGCGCATCCGCCCGGCCATGGTCTAAAAGAATCGCATCCACGTTTTGCGTAATCGCTGTTTCGACATAGGAAGCCATTTTCGTTAAATCGTTGTCCGCGTTGTAAATTTGCACTTCGCCACCGAATTTTTGCACTTGTTCTTTCACGCCGGCGATATATTGCGAAGAAAAGGTGCCGATTGACATTTGCATAATGGCGGCGATTTTAATCGGCTTCTTTAATTTGGCAGGGATTTCTGCTTGTTCGGTTGTTGCCGCCGTCGTGTCGGCTGTTTTCTCAGCCGTGCCGTTTTCTTGCTTGGCCGGTTTCGAACTGACGGCATCTTGTTCATTCATGCAGCCGCTAAGGATGATGATAACGGAAAAAAGAAATGCGAATAAATAGTTCAGCCTAAATCGCTTCATGGTGTGCCTCCTTTGCAAATAGTGCTGGCAGTTCCGTTTCATAATTGCCGCGAATGATGCCTTGTTCGGTAATGATAGCCGTGATGAGATGATGCGGCGTGACGTCAAAGGCCGGATTATAGACGTTTACTCCTTCAGGGGCGATCCGCGTTCCGGCAAGGTGGGTCACTTCTTCTGGATTGCGCTCCTCAATCGGAATTTCATCGCCTGTTTTTGTCGCTAAATCAATCGTCGACAGCGGCGCGGCTACATAAAACGGAATGCCGAACGCTTTGGCCAGCAAGGCAAGGCCAAACGTGCCGATTTTATTGGCCGTATCGCCGTTGGCGGCAATGCGGTCAGCACCGACGATGACGGCGGTAATGTTTTTTGCTTTGATCGTCTGCGCTGCCATATTGTCGGTAATAAGCGTCACGTCTACGCCGGCCTGCATCAATTCCCACGTCGTCAATCTTGCCCCTTGCAGGACAGGGCGTGTTTCCGACGCGTAGACGTGGAGATTCATTCCCTTTTCTTTCGCCAAATAGAACGGGGCAAGCGCCGTGCCGTAACGGGCGGTGGCGATCGAGCCGGCGTTGCAAATCGTTAAAATGCGATCGCCGTTTTGAAACAAAGAAAGCGCATGTTCCCCGATCCGTCGGCAAACGTCTTCATCTTCAATTTGAATGCGAATCGCTTCATGGACGAGCGTCGTTTTTGCTTCATTGACAGAGGAAACATGGGAGACGCTCGTAACGAGGCGGTCTAGCGCCCAAAACAGATTGACCGCCGTTGGCCGGGCGCTTGCTAAGTAGTCACGGTCTTTTTGCAGTTGTTTTTTAAAAATTTCCACTGATTCTGTTTCATATTGCTGAGCGGCAAGCGCGAGGCCGTAAGCGGCGGTAATGCCGATTGCCGGTGCGCCGCGCACTTTCAGCGACGCAATCGCCTCCCAAACGTCTTTAATATTTTTCAATTGCAAATATTCCGTCACTAAAGGCAGCTTTTGCTGATTTAAAATCGTAATATGCGTGTCGTTCCACTCTACAGAGCGAGGAATGGCGAATGGCTCGGTCATGTTCGTCTTCCTTTCATTCGGTTAATTTGCTGTTAATGAGACAGATTCGGTAAAGAGAGAACGGATTTCTTCTGTGCTTGCCAGGTTTTGGCGTTGCAAGATAAGGCTGCGGCCAAGACGAAGCGCATGGCGTTTTGCTTGCAAACGTTCCTCTTTATTTTCGATGCCGTCTAGGTCGGCGACATGTGCCAAACCGATTGTACGGCGGATCACTTCGCAGCCGGCAAAACCGATCGCATCGACAAAGGTGTGGTGCAGCACCTCTTCTAATAGTCCTTTTGTTTTCGCATACGGTTCGACGTTGTTCGTATGCCAAAGTTCGGAAAAGATAGTTGTAAATACTTTCCATGTGCTGTCAATATGAGCGAATAACGGCTCTTGTTGTGGTTCTGGGCGGGACAACGCATTTAACAATAAGTTTGCGAAAAACTGACCGATATCAAAGCCGAACGGGCCGTAAAACGCAAATTCCGGATCGATGATTTTCGTTTCTTCGTCGCTGGCGAAAATGCTGCCTGTATGTAAGTCGCCGTGGATAAGCGCATCCCCTTCGGTTAAAAACTTGCGCTTTAATTTCGCAACTTCTAAGTGAAGTTTGTCATCGTTCCAAAGCGCTTCGACATCGTCGCGCAGTTCTTCTTCAAAGTTGTTCGTTTCATGATTGAAAAACGGATCGGTAAATACGAGATCTTCCGTGATTTTGCACAGTTCCGGATTGACAAAGCTTTGCGCCAGCTGTTTTTTTTCTTGCTGATTCATGCCGAAATCCGACGTGTAAAATAACGTTTTTGCGATAAATTCACCGATATGCTGAGATAGAAGCGGGTATGTTTTCCCTTCGATTAAGCCTTTGCGGGCAATTTGCAAATGCGACAAATCTTCCATCACGGTAATGGCTAAAGATTCATCGGAATAGTAAACTTTTGGCACATATTGCGGTACATAGCCGGCGAATGTGCGCAGCGCATTGCTTTCGATTACCGCACGTTTTAAGGTAAGCGGCCAGCTTTCCCCAACTACTTTCGCATATGGAAGGGCTTGTTTGACGATAATGCCTTTTTTCGCTTCTTTATCGACGATGCGGAACACGAGATTAAGGTTGCCGTCACCGATTTCCCTGCAGACAAGCGGCGCTCCTTCGCGGAAGAGACCGAGGCGCACAGTTAAAGAAATGGCTCCTTGCTCTGTTAACGGTTCATAAACGGATGAATATGAGATCGACATTGGAATAAAATCCCCCTTTGTTCAAATAAATTAAAAAGCCTCTTTCTGCGTAGAAAGAGGCTTGAAGATTCCAGTTCTTCGCACCTCTTATCTTCCAGAAAGAACAAGTCTTTCTGTTGGACTTAGCACCGTGCCTTGCGGAAGTTGGAACTTCCGGCGCCGAAAAAACGTGCGCCCTATCTCACGATAGTATTACGGTCGGTTGCTGGGCTTCATTGGGCCAATTCCCTCAGCCAACTCTTGATAAGAGTATTTTTGGCATATTCATTTTTCGAATTTTTGTTATGTTGGCAAATATTTGTGCGTTTGATTGGAATCATACACGCTGACGAATTCATTTGTCAATACTTTTTGTGAAATTTTTTTTCTGCAGCCTGATAATATTCGGGACGTCGGTCAGCAAAAATGGGGATGCGCGCCCGCACCTCCTGCACCTTTTGCAAATCGATTTGCGCGGTGAGTGCGCAAGGCTCCTCGCCTGCCTCGGCAATGATTTCTCCCCATGGATCGATGATCATGGAATGGCCGGCAAACACGTTGTTCGGGTCGCTGCCGGCGCGGTTGCAAGCGACGACGTAGCATTGATTTTCAATGGCACGCGCCGCAAGCAGCGTGCGCCAATGGGCAAGGCGGGGGAGCGGCCATTGGGCAACGACAAACAACACTTCCGCCCCCTGGACCGCATGGACGCGGATCCATTCCGGAAAGCGGATGTCATAGCAAATGACACCGGCGCATAAGGTGTTTTCGAGCGTAAATAAGCCGGTATCTTCCCCAGGCTGGAGGTACAGATGCTCATCCATCAGCTGGAAGAGGTGCAGTTTGCTGTATTCGTTAACGACCGTGCCGTTTCGGTCGACGACGTACATCGTGTTTGTCACGCCTTTTGCCGTTTTTTTGGCGACCGAGCCGGCAACGAGATGGACTTGGTACGATTTTGCCAGTTTGGTAATGAACACTTTTGCACGTTCGCCGTTTTCATCGGCGATTTCATCGAGGCGGGTTAAGTCATAGCCGGTCGTCCATAGTTCAGGAAGAACGATGACATCGGGACGTTCCTTTATAACTTTTTCTATTTCTCTTTCTACAAGCTGTTCGTTTTCGTGTGGGCTGCCGAAGAAAATATCCAGCTGAAGGCAGGCGATTTTGAATGTCATTCGTATTCACCTCGAAAAAATTTACTTTACATTTTGATTTTTACGATATATGATGTTGCACTAGAATTTCAAGAAATTTTTGAGAAGGTGTTTAGCATGACAAAACAATTTCCGTTATCCGACCTGTTAGAAGGGCTTCCAAAGCAGTTTTTCGCCTCATTAGTCGCGAAAGTGGCCAAAAAAATTCGAGAAGGATACGATGTTATCAATTTAGGGCAAGGAAATCCGGATCAGCCGACACCGCCGCATATCGTCGAAGCGATGCAAAAGGCGGTGGCAAACCCGAAATATCACAAATATTCGCCATTTCAAGGGTATTCTTTTTTGAAACAGGCGGTTGCCGTGTTTTATGAACGGGAATACGGCGTGACCGTTGACCCGGAAAAAGAAGTCGCCATTTTGTTCGGCGGCAAAGCGGGGCTTGTCGAGATTCCGCAATGCCTCGTGAATCCTGGCGATATCGTGCTCGTTCCTGACCCTGGGTATCCTGACTATTGGTCAGGGATTGCGCTGGCGCGTGCAGAAATGGTGATGATGCCATTGCGCGCCGAACATGAATTTTTGCCTGATTATAGTGAAATTCCCCGCCATATTGCAGAAAAAGCCAAACTTATGTTTTTAAATTATCCAAATAATCCGACCGGGGCAATTGCTTCGCAGGAATTTTTCGAGGAAACGGTGTCGTTTGCCGCCAAGCACGGGATTTGCGTCATCCATGATTTTGCGTATGGAGCGATTGGTTTTGATGGAAAAAAACCGGTTAGCTTTCTTCAGGCGGAAGGGGCAAAAGACATCGGCGTGGAAATTTATACGTTTTCGAAAACGTATAATATGGCGGGCTGGCGCGTCGCATTTGCCGTCGGCAATGAAAGCGTGATTGCGGCGATTAATTTGCTTCAGGACCATTTATACGTCAGCCTGTTTGGCGCGGTTCAAGAAGCGGCAGCAACCGCCCTTCTTTCCTCGCAGCGCTGCGTCGAAGAGCTTGTCGCCTTGTATGAATCGCGGCGTAATACGCTTATAGCGGCATTGCGGCAAATCGGCTGGGATGTTGCGCCGCCAAAAGGCTCGTTTTTCGCGTGGCTGCCGGTGCCGCGCGGCTGGACGTCGGAACGTTTTGCCGATTATTTACTAGAAAAAGCGCATGTGGCTGTCGCACCGGGAATCGGATTTGGCGAGCATGGGGAAGGTTATGTGCGCGTAGGCTTATTGACGAGCGAAGCCCGTTTGCAAGAAGCAGCGGAGCGGATTGGCAAGCTCTGTCTTTTCGAAAATGAAAAAAATGATTGACAACGTCAAAAAATACTGTCATAATTCAAATTAAATTTGCGAGCGCGAATTATTTGAAAAGTGAATATAATATTGCGAGCATTCTTATCAAGAGCAGGCGGAGGGACAAGCCCAATGAAGCCCGGCAACCGGCTTGGCGGTGATCGCGAAGCACGGTGCTAATTCTTGCAGCGGTAACGCTGAGAGATAAGAAGAGTGTCCATTTCCATGCCTCTTCTTATGAAGAGGCTTTTTTGATGAAGAGAAAGAGGGATGATCATGAGCCAAATCATTGCCACATACGTTATTCACGATGAGAAAGACATAAAGAAAAAAGCAGAAGGCATCGCCCTTGGCTTAACGGTCGGCACGTGGACCAACCTGCCTCTGCTGGAACAAGAGCAGCTGCGCAAACATAAAGGGGAAGTCGTCCATATACAAGAGCTGGAAGAAAGCGAACGGGTCAATCAGTATTTTGGCAAACGGTTGAAGCGAGCGATCGTGCAAATCGCCTATCCAACCGTTAACTTCAGTGCCGACATCCCGGCGCTTTTGACAACGGTGTTTGGCAAGCTGTCTTTAGATGGAGAAGTAAGATTGCTAGATATAACGTTCCCTGATGAATGGAAAAGACAGTTTCCGGGGCCGCGCTTCGGCATCGATGGGATTCGCCAAAAAGTCCATGTATATGACCGCCCGCTTCTCATGAGCATTTTTAAAGGCATTATTGGCCGCGATATCGCGTATTTAACCGAACAGCTGAAGCAGCAGGCGCTTGGCGGAGTAGATCTTGTCAAGGATGATGAAATTGTATTTGACAGCGACTCGCTGTCGTTTGAAAAACGGATTACGGCAGGAAAAGCGGCGCTCAACGAAGTGTACGAACAGACGGGAAAACGGGCGTTATATGCCGTCAATTTAACTGGCAAAACGTTCGAATTGAAAGAAAAGGCAAAGCGCGCGGTGGAGCTGGGCGCCGATGTATTGCTGTTTAACGTCTTTGCTTACGGGTTGGACGTATTGCAAGGATTGCGCGAGGATGAAGAGATTACCATTCCGATTATGGCTCATCCGGCATTCAGCGGCGCGCTTACCCCGTCGGAATTTTACGGTGTTAAAGCGTCCTTGTTGCTTGGCAAGCTGCTTCGTCTTGCCGGTGCCGACTTTGTCCTGTTTCCATCGCCGTATGGAAGCGTTGCGCTCGATAAGGAAGAAGCGCTTGGCATCGCCAAAGTATTAACGGATGAGAACGATCCGTTGAAACAGGCGTTTCCGGTGCCATCGGCAGGCATTCACCCAGGTCTCGTGCCGCTTCTGTTCCGCGATTTTGGCGTCAATAGCGTCGTCAATGCCGGCGGCGGCATCCATGGCCATCCGGACGGGGCGGCCGGCGGCGGCAAAGCGTTCCGCGCTGCTATCGATGCAGCGCTTGCCGGAAGATCTTTACACGAGGCAGCCCGTGAAAATGAAGCGTTGCAAAAAGCGATCGACTTATGGGGCGCAGTAGAGGTGACATCATGACCAAACGAGTGATCTTTTGTGATTTTGACGGAACGATTACGGACAATGACAACATTATCGCGATTATGAAGCAGTTTGCGCCGCCCGAGTGGGAATCGTTAAAAGACGATATATTGGCGCAGCGCATCTCCGTGCAGGAAGGAGTGGGGAAAATGTTTTCCCTGCTCCCATCGAGCCGGAAGGAGGAAATCACGGATTTCATTTTGCAGACTGCCCGCCTTCGCGATGGGTTTCGCGAATTTGTCGCATTTACGAAAGAGCACGACATTCCGCTTTATATTGTCAGCGGTGGCATCGACTTTTTTGTCTATCCGCTGTTAGAAGGGCTGGTCGACAAAGAGCGCATCTTTTGCAACGGCTCTGATTTCAGCGGCGAGACGATCCGAATCACATGGCCGCATGCGTGTGATGACCAGTGTCAAAACGGCTGCGGCTGCTGCAAGCCGTCTTTGCTGAGAAAACTGGCGGTGCCGGATGCATTTCACATCGTGATCGGCGATTCGATTACGGATTTGGAAGTGGCGAAACGGGCTGACCACGTCCTCGCCCGCGACTTCCTGCTGCAAAAGTGTCAAGAGCTCGGTCTTCCGCACACGCCGTTTACAACGTTTTTCGATGTCATTCATTTTTTGCAGACGATGGAGGTAAACGTATGAGCATCGTTGTGAAAAAATGGAGGGAGCTGGCCGAAGTCAAAGCAGAGCTGGCGGCGCGCGATTGGTTTTTCGCTACGAGCGGCAACTTGTCCATCAAGGTGACGGAGGATCCGCTTACTTTCCTCGTCACCGCAAGCGGCAAGGACAAACGCAAGCAAACAGAGGAAGATTTTTTGCTTGTCGACGCTTTTGGAAAGCCGATCGAGGATACAAATTTAAAGCCGTCCGCGGAAACGCTGCTGCACGTGGAAATTTACAATCGGACAAATGCCGGTTGCTGCCTCCACGTCCATACGATCGACAATAATATTATTTCCGAGCTGTACGGGGATAAAGGAGAGGTCGCGTTTTCTGGGCAGGAAATCATTAAAGCGTTCGGGCTGTGGGAAGAAGATGCGCCGGTCCGCATCCCAATTATTCCAAATTACGCGCACATTCCGGCGCTGGCTAAAGAATTCGCCAAGCATGTCAACGGAGATGCTGGCGCGGTGTTGATCCGCAACCACGGCATTACCGTATGGGGGCGGGACGCGTTTGAGGCAAAGAAGTTTTTAGAAGCGTGGGAGTTTTTATTCAGCTGGCACGTCAAGTGTCTGCTGCTGAAGCAGGCCGCTGTGCTGCCGGTTGATTAAACCATAAAATTGATAGGGGGAAATTCCAATGGCAGTAATCAAAGTGAGAAAAACAGGAGAAGTGATTGAAGGGGATGAAAATGTCCGCAGCTTTTTAAACAAACAAGGTGTGTTGTATGAGCATTGGGACATTAACAAACTGCCGGAACATTTGCGCGACAAATATGTATTGACCGACGAAGAAAAAGAGGAAATTTTGGCGACGTTTAAAGAAGAAATTGAAGATTTAGCGGCGAGAAGAGGCTACAAAACGTGGGATATCGTCGCCTTATCGGATGCGACGCCAAATTTGGATGAACTGTTGAAAAAGTTTGAACAAGTGCACATTCATACGGAAGACGAAGTGCGCGCTATTACTGCTGGCCATGGCATTTTTATCATCAAAGGAGACAGCGAAACCGGCTATTTTGATGTCGAACTTGAAGCAGGCGATGTCATTTCCGTGCCGGAAGGTAACCCGCATTATTTCACCTTAATGGACGACCGCCAAGTCGTCGCTGTCCGCCTGTTTATCGACCCGTCCGGCTGGGTCGCCCATCCGTATGAAGAAAAAGAAGAAGTAGGCCAATAATGGCGATAACCCCCTGTCTCCTTCGGGCAGGGGGTTGTTTTATAAATATATGCCGATGATAAACGAATAGGTGGATGTCCGCTCCTTTCTGCCTCCCTCCTTGGTATTCCAGAAACTATTCTTTATAATAATAAACCGCATCGCTCCTGCGGAAAAATCGCCAAATGACGAGTATGACGTCGCCCATGTTGCTTGAAAAAACATTTGCGCCGTATCAAATAGTTAAAGTATAATGCAAGTAAGAAAGCGGTGTTTTGCGAGTTTATAAATTTAGCGACAAAAGGGTTTGATTGTGAATGGAGAAGGAGAAGGACATTAAACAATCATTAAAATTGTTTATCGTTTTATCAAGAGCATATCGGTCTGTCAGTGACCAAGTGAATAAATCGATTCAATCGTTCGGCGTCAATCCAACCGAATTTGCCGTGTTAGAGCTGCTTTACCATAAAGGGGATCAGCCGCTGCAGCAAATCGGGGAGAAAATTTTGCTCGCGAGCGGAAGCATTACCTATGTGGTCGATAAGCTCGAAAATAAAGGATTGATTGTACGAAGGGCATGCGAGAAAGACCGCCGCGTCACGTATGCTTCGATCACGGAAAAGGGAAGAACGTTTATCGAAAAGGTTTTTCCGGAGCATGCGCAGACGATTCACGAAATCGTTTCCGGCTTAACTGCCGAGGAAAAGGAACAGGCTATTTCGTTATTGAAAAAATTGGGATACGGAGCAAAAAAGGAATAGTTTGCGATCGTCGAACATAAGTGGCTGCCATAAGCAGCCACTTATTTTTTTAAAAAATGGATAATCTATAAAAGGAGGAGGTGCTGATGATGATTCCTATTGGAGTATCGAATCGCCATATTCATTTATCGAATGAGCATCTAGCGCAATTGTTTGGCGAAGGTGCGGAATTAACGTTGCTGAAGCCATTGTCGCAACCAGGGCAGTTTGCTGCCAATGAAACGGTGACCGTCGAAGGGCCGAAAGGAAAAATCGAAAATGTCCGCGTGTTAGGCCCTGTCCGTTCGATGACACAGCTGGAAATTTCCAAGACGGACAGTTTTAAGCTAGGGGTGCAGCCACCTATTCGCCTTTCCGGAGACATTGAAGGAACTCCTGGGATTACGATCCATGGTCCAAAAGGGACGGTGACCGTTGATAAAGGCGTGATTATTGCCAAGCGCCATATCCATATGACTCCAAAAGATGCGGAAACGTTCGGAGTAAAAGACAAACAAGTCGTAAAAGTGAAAACAGAAGGGGAGCGCGCCTTAATTTTCGATGAGGTCATCGTCCGCGTCAGTGAAAACTTCGCGCTCGATATGCATATTGATACAGACGAAGCGAACGCGGCAGGGCTGAAGACAGGCGATTACGTCGAGTTAATTCCATAAATATCTATCGCAACAAGAGCCCTGATTACGGGGACTCTTGTTTTATGCCAAATATTGTTCAAACCACCCAACAATAGGATAGAGCCGCTCAGAGAGAAGAGCCAGCGGGCCGCTGCGGGACAAATTATGGCTCCGTTTCCCGCTTCAAATGTTTCGGCACGATGTTCGATCGGGCAGCGGTAATCTTTTTCGCTATGGAGAATCAATAATGGAGTTGGAATGCTGTATTGTAACATGATCGTAAAAAATGTTAATTTTTATCCTTTTCTTAAACTTTGTCAACCTTTATTTTTAAGTAATATATAGCAGAGATATATATTAATAGAAAAATAGTATTTAATACCCATGAAAGATGTTTTTTTACAATCCTAGTTTTCGTCAGGGATCAGCCTGGATTTTTTTCCTGAAAAAAATCTTTTTTTCAGGAACGAATGGTAAACAAATCCAATTTCCATATTTATACAGAAATATTACAAAAAACTCGTGTTATGATGTATGTGCAAGCAAGGTTGAGATTGGAGGAGGAGAAACCATGAACAAAAAAGTCGTATTTTCACTTGCTGCATCTTTAGCGATTTTAGGAGCATCTTTTACAGCGAATACAGCGAAAACGGAAGCGGCTGGGCCTGCTCCATGTCCAGCGATGAAAAACTATGAAGTTAACTATACTGTCTATCCATCTAGCATTCAAGATATCGAAAAATGGTTGCAGTTTATTTTAGATCAAACAGGAAATGCGGAAGTGGCAAAACTGGTGCAGCAAAAGCCAGCCACAACTACTGTCCAAACACCATCAGCGAATGTACATGCTCCTGTAAGCAAGCCAGCAGTGCAGGCGCCTGCACCAAGTCAAACCCAAAAAGTAAATAATGAAGCAGGATTAAATGCTTATGAACAACAAGTAGTAGATTTAACGAACAAAGAAAGAGCGAAATATGGTTTGCCGTCTTTAAAGGTCGATTTAGCGTTAAGCAAGGTGGCCCGTGAAAAATCAAGAGACATGGCCGTGAACCATTATTTCTCCCATAACAGTCCGACATATGGCTCTCCGTTTGACATGATGAAAAAATTCGGCATTTCTTATACAGCCGCTGGAGAAAATATTGCAATGGGACAACGGACTCCGCAAGAAGTAGTGGCAGCTTGGATGAATAGCGAAGGCCATCGGGCAAATATTTTGAACAGAAACTACACTCATATCGGAGTAGGTTTTGAAGAAAACGGGTACATCTGGACACAACAATTTATCAGAAAATAAGGACCAACGTTTCTGCGCCACACCACTAAGGAAGGCATTAGTGGTGTGGTTTTTTCGTGCGCCCGGCATGGGGTTAGTCTATAGGGTGAAAGTCGCGAGCTGCGAAGGCAGAAGTAGCAGTTAGCTCAAAGGTGTCCGTGGTGACGCGAAAGCTGATGTTGCGGGCGGCAAACTTTCGGTCCATGTGCCAATGGAAGAGTGGAAACTCCCAAGAAGAGTCCGAAAACTGCAAAGTTTAGGAGTGCCAAGCAGATGGCATATGAATGGGGAAACACTCAGAAGAAATATTTGGAGAGTAGCCGCTAGTCCCATCTTGCATAAAGCCCTTGGAAACTCTTATTGGGAGCGCCAAGGGCTGAAGAGTCTTCGTCAACGGACGTCAGACTTAATGGAACCGCTGTATACCGAACGGTACGTACGGTGGTGTGAGAGAACGAGGGTTAGTTCCCTTCTCTTACTAGATTGACAAATATTGTTCAAACCACCCGACAATATGATGGAGCCGTTCAAGGCGAAGAGTCGGCGGACCGCTGCGGGAAAGATCATGGTTTGCTTCTGGGAAGCGGACGAGCTTCGTTTCCCGTTTTAAATGTTTCAGCGCGATAAACAGCTGTTCTGCTTGTTCGATCGGGCAGCGGTAATCCTTTTCGCTATGGAGAATCAATAATGGAGTTTGAATGTTCTTTACATATTTCAGCGGAGAATGATGCCAAAGCCGTTCCGGATCTTCCCACACATTGCAGCCGACTTCCCATTCTGTGAAGAAATAACCGATGTCACTTACGCCGTAAAAGCTGAGCCAGTTCGAAATCGAGCGCTGCGTTACTGCTGCTTTAAAGCGGTCCGTATGTCCGACGATCCAGTTTGTCATAAATCCGCCGTAGCTTCCGCCAGTAACGCCAAGGCGCGTTTCATCGATAAAATCAAAATGTTCGAGCACATAATCGACACCGCTCATAATGTCTTCATAGTCCATCCCGCCATAATCGCCGCGCACCGCGTTGACAAACGTTTGGCCGTAGCCGTGGCTACCGCGCGGATTTGTAAACAGCACCGCATATCCTTTGCCCGCGAGCACCTGCATTTCATGGAAAAAAGTAAAACCGTACATCGCGTGTGGACCGCCGTGAATTTCGACGATGAGCGGCACTTTTTGTCCTTGTTCGAGATGAGGGGGCTTCATCAGCCAGCCCTGAATGGTCCAGCCATCACGGGATGGATAGGTGAATGCCTCCGGTTCGGAAAGGTCAATCTCGTCTTCCAACTCCTTATTCACATTTGTCAGTTTGTTTCGTTTTCCATCGTGAAGAGAAACGGTATATAAGTCACCGATACAGGTTGGTTTGCTAATTGCCGCAATCGCTATATGTTGATGCGGGTGAATCGTTAATCCATACAGATGGAAATCGCCGACTACAGATGGTGTAATTGTTCCGTCCAATGCTACATGATAAAGGTTGACGCGCCCTCGTTCGGAAGCAAGAAAATACATACCGTTTCCTTCTTTATCCCAAATGAGTCCAGGACTTGGCGCATCGGAATGCATGTCACCTACCATCGCATCACCGACATGCATATCCCAATCGGCGGTAAGCGCCCGTTTTTCTCCGCCAGCGAGATCAAAAATCCAAACTCGATTTAACGTAGCGGCTAAATATTCGAGCTCATGCCCAATCGCCGCAAGCGTTTTTCCGTCCGGAGACCAAGACAGCGAAGTGAAAAAACCTTTTCCATCGGTGATTTTTGTCGTTTTTCCGCTGTCGATATCAAGGAGAAATATATCGCGCGTAAACGTAAAATCAGGCTCATCGCTTCGATTGGCGATAAATGCGACTGTTTTGCTGTCAGGGGATATGGCAAATGAGCCGATTTCGTCATCGCCGTCTGTCAGAGCTTGAATCTCGCCTGTTTCTACATTGATGCGAATGAGTACATCTTGTTTATCATCGCGAAATCCCGCTGCATCGGATTTGTATTGTAGCCGATCTACGATAAGCGGTGTCAGTTTGCGTTTTTCTTTCTCTTTTTTGTTTTGCTCCTCGCGCTCTTCTAGCGTTTCTTCCTTGCCAAGAGAAGTGAGTGCTACGAGAAACCGCCCATCCGGCGACCAGCACGGATGGCGCACTCCGTTTTTTAATGCGGTTAACTGGCGCGCTTCCCCGCCATCTGTCGGAAGAAGCCAAATTTGTGTTTTGTCGGAGCGGTTGGAAAGAAACGCGATCGTTTTTCCATCCGGGGACCAACGCGGGAAAGCGTCTTTTCCTTTTCCAAACGTCCATTGTTTTACTTTGCCATCCGCTAATGTCAAGAGAAAAAGATGAGAGCGATATTCCTGCTCGTCATCAATCGTTTTTTGTACAAAGATAACTTTCTCGCCATCTGGGGAGAATTGAGGGTCGCTCACAAAGCGGATGCGAAACAAATCTTCTGAGGTGATGCCGCGCAATTTTTTCTTTGCATTCTGTAAATTCATCCAACCCACTTCCTTCATTAAAAATTTTTCTATAGTATTTCGATAAATGAATTACCTTTCCCTCTAAAACTTGGTAAAATAACGGCAATGATCATGTCACGACGAAAGGGGGGAGATGGCGAAATTGCTATTGATGTCAGCTGGCTTTTATAGTGAACGAATGAAAACAGCGTTTATCCGCTTATGCGATCAGAACTTTGACAAGATGAAAACGGCTATTATCACAACTGCTGCTGAACAAAAATCAAACAATCGCTTTGCTAGAAAGGCGAAAGAAGATTTTCAGTCGATGGGGATTCAGCCCGTTGATTTTATCGATGTGGAGGCAATGGTGATTGATGGGGAGGAAAAGAGAAAAATATAAAAACGAACGTCCGCGGCTTTCGGACGTTCGTTTTCGTTATGCCGACATTTTTTGTTTTTCTGCTGTTTGCTGTGCCGCTTTTTTCACTAGCGGGTAGAAGAAAATGCCGCTTAAAAGCAGGACAACCCCAAGCATAAACGTTTTGATATCGGCGGTGCCGGCGATGATGACCCAGACGGAATAAATGGTAGCCAGAGCGGCAACGATTCCATCGATCATGCGGCCCTGTGCCGCACCCTTGTATGTTTCGCCGGTCAGCGTCAGCTTTAATTGGAAGACAGAAGCGATAAAATATGGGACGAGATACGCTAATGTCGCGATGTAAATGACAAAGTCAAACGCCGCTGACATCGAGTTGGAAACCGTCGAAAAAATAAAGATTTGCGCCAATCCATTCGAAAGAACTAAAGAAAAGCTTGGTACTTTCTTTTTGTTTTCCTTTAAAAATGCTGGAATAAACAAACCTTGTTTTGCCGCCTGATACGGTACTTCGGCGCTTAACAGCACCCAGCCAAGTGTCGAGCCGAGCAAGCTGATTAAGCCGAGTCCCGCAAGAACGTAGCCGCCGCTTGGGCCTAAAATCGCAACAATCGCATCAACAAGCGGTTTTTCCGAATGAATGAGTTCTTTTTGCGGCAATACTCCCATGACAAGCACACTAATGCCGATATAAATTGCAAGGGCAATCAACAAGCCAAGGATTGTTGCGCGTTTGACATCGGCTTGTTTGCGCGCGCGCGATGCAAACACAATCGCCGATTCGACGCCGATAAACGCCCACAATGTCGACACCGCCGCATTCTTGATTTGACTTAATAATCCAATCGAATGTCCTGCACCATCATAGCGCGGTGCAACAAACGAACCGATGTTGCTTTTGTCAAACGCAAATAAAGCAATGACGATGAATAGGAAAAATCCAAGCACTTTTGCCGCTGTAGCGAGAAAGTTCAGCTTTCCCGCACTTTCAATGCCGCGCAAAATGATGAAATGCATGCCCCAAAGCAACACTGTGCAAACGGTAAAGGTGAGGAAGTTTCCTAGTTTTACGTCAAGCGAACCGATCGTAAATAATGTTTGTTTGCTTGTTAAAATGGGGAAAAACGTCGATAAATAGCTGGCGAATGTCGTAATAATTGCCACGTTGCCGGCGAAGTTGCCGATCCAATATCCCCATGAGGACATAAAGCCAGATAGAATCGAGACGTTCGATCCTTTTGGAAACAATTCTTTTGCATAAATTTGCGGCCCACCGTTTAATTCCGGCTTGCGAATCGCCAAGTTGCCAAAGACAAGCGCCGTCATTAAGACGCCAGCGCCCGTTAACAGCCACGCGAAAATAACGCCGAGCGGGCTTGCCGCTTCCGCGAGCGAGCGCGGAAGCATAAAAATTCCTGAACCGACCATATTGCCAAAGACAAGCGCCGTTAATAGCCATAATCCTAGCTTTGGTTGCTGCATGAAAATGAGCTCCTTTCCTGTTGCTTTCTTTATCTCCAAAAAAAATACACCCTTGCGTTTTCAACGGGTGTAAAACATCCGTTTCCAACTGCCAATCGAAGCGCTCCACCGTTTTTAACGGCGGCAGTGCTGCTCTTGTTCAGATGCAGACTCAGCCTGCGGCGCCAGAGAACACCGCAAACTTCGGCAACGAACCTTTTCAGCGAAATTCGTCGACCCTCTGTATCTCCTTCCGCTTGCTATTGTTCATTGCGGCCTCTATCTCGGAGACATGACGAGAAAGAAAAAATATTCAATGGATGTCATTATTATACGAATTTCGACAAAGTTCGTCAACGAGCTTTTTTATTAGAAAAAAAGGATTTTCCGTGTGAGAATGGAATAGAATCTAAGATAAGGAAAGCAAGAGAAAAGGAAGGGATCGCATTGAAGTTTTCTGAGTTTCGTTACGAACGGCCGAATATCGAGAAGATGCAAGCATCATTTCAACAGGCGCTGCAATCGTTTCGCAAGGCAACGAGTGTCGAAGAGCAGCATGAAGCGATGAAAGAAATCAATCAGCTTCGCAATGATTTCAGCACGATGGCAAACATTTGCCATATCCGGCATACGATTGATACGAATGATGAATTTTATAAACAGGAACAAGATTTTTTTGATGAAACGGAACCAATTGTCAAAGGACTTGTGAACGATTACTACCGTGCGCTTGTTTCCTCGCCGTTTCGCGCGCAGCTGGAGGAAAAATGGGGAAAACAGTTGTTTGCGCTTGCCGAAACGCAGTTAAAAACATATTCGCCGGATATTGTGGAAGATTTGCAGCAAGAAAATAAACTGACGAGCGAGTATACAAAATTAATCGCTTCGGCGAAAATTTTCTTTGAAGGGGAAGAACGGACGCTCGCCCAGCTTCAACCGTTTGTCGAATCGCCGGACCGCGAGATGCGCAAGCGGGCGAGTGAGGCGCGTTTTGCCTTTTTCCAAGAACATGAGCAAAAGCTTGATGAAATTTACGATCAGCTTGTGAAAGTGCGCACTGCCATCGCTCGAAAACTTGGCTTTAAAAATTTCGTGGAACTCGGCTATGCACGTCTTGGACGAACCGATTACAACGCCGAGATGGTCGCGAAATTCCGCAAGCAAGTGGAAGGGTATATCGTTCCCATTGCCGTGAAGCTGCGCGAGCGGCAGCGGAAACGCATCGGCGTCGAGAAGCTGAAATATTATGATGAAGCGTTTGTGTTCCCAACCGGCAACCCGACGCCAAAAGGGGATGCAGACTGGATTATCGAAAACGGGAAAAAGATGTATGAAGAACTGTCGCCGGAAACGGGAGAATTTTTCCGTTACATGATAGAAAATGAGCTGATGGATTTGATCGCGAAAAAAGGAAAAGCGAGCGGCGGCTATTGCACCTATATCGAAAATTATAAAGCGCCATTTATTTTCTCCAACTTTACCGGCACATCGGGAGATATTGATGTGCTCACCCATGAAGCGGGGCACGCGTTTCAAGTGTATGAAAGCCGCCATTACGAAATTCCGGAATACAACTGGCCAACGTTAGAAGCATGCGAAATTCATTCGATGAGCATGGAATTTTTCACCTGGCCGTGGATGGAACTGTTTTTCCAGGAAGACGCAGAAAAATATCGGTTTTATCATTTAAGCGATGCACTCTTATTTTTGCCGTACGGCGTGGCGGTCGACGAATTCCAGCATTTCGTCTATGAAAACCCGAACGCAACGCCAGAGGAGCGGAAACAAGCGTGGAGGAAAATCGAACGGAAATATATGCCGACACGAGACTATGACGGCAACGCTTATTTAGAGCGCGGCGGCTTTTGGCAGCGGCAAGCCCATATTTACACAGACGCATTTTACTACATTGACTACACGCTCGCGCAAATTTGCGCGTTCCAATTTTGGAAACGTTCGCGTGAAAACTATGAAGAGGCGTGGAACGACTATTTAACTTTATGCCGTCAAGGCGGAAGCAAGCCGTTTACCGAATTGGTCCGCGTCGCTAACCTTGTTTCGCCGTTTGAAGACGGCTGCGTCCAATCGGTAGTCGGTGAGATTGAGGGATGGCTGAATAGCATCGATGACAAACAACTTTAACAACAAAAAAGGAAGAAGTCAACGAAGGATTTCTTCCTTTTTTGTTGAATGGAATAGTTTTAGTTTTTCAAAGAAGGGAGAACAACGAAATGTATGTGGGGTTATTTCCGGCGGCAAAAACCGCGCCACACAGGGAAAAGAAGCGGAGTATGAAGGAGAAATATACGCGGTTTATTTGTTGAAAGAAGTCCAAGGGAAAGGATACGGAACGAAGCTTGTCAAAGCGCTAGTCGATGATTTTCAACATAAGCGGATTCGTTCTATGGTTGTGTGGGTGCTTGCCGATAATCCGTCGCGCCTGTTTTACGAGCGGCTAGGAGGCGAGAAAATCGCAGAGGAGGTTGTCGATATTGGTGGGAAAAAGCTGGTGGAATGGTGCTATGGATGGAAAAGCATCGAATATTTCGCATAAATAAGTAGCTGCCTAGGCGAAAGGCAGCTTAAAAAAAATATGTAATGAGTGATTACTTACTTTAAAATATAATTGGTATCGTGTAAAATATAAGTGAGTAATCACTCACTATAAAATAAAAAGGGGGAAGGATTTGTGTCCGAGAAGTCGTGTATTCGTATGGAACATGTATCAAAACGTTTTGGAAAAAAGACGGTTATTGAAGATGTATCGCTTGACGTATACAGAGGGGAAATTTTTGGGATGCTTGGACCTTCTGGAGCGGGAAAAACGACGATTGTGAAGATGATCGCTGGAATTGACGAGGCCACCAGTGGAACGATTTATGTATTAAATACAAAAATGCCTGATTTACACGCCATGCAACGCATCGGTTTTATGGCGCAGTCTGACGCCTTATACGGGGAATTAACGGCATTTGAGAATTTGCAGTTTTTCGCTTCGATTTATGGACTAAAAGGAAAAAAGCAAAGGGAACGTATTTATGACGTGATGGATCTTGTCAATCTGACTGACCATATTAAAAAGCCTGTCCATCAATATTCGGGAGGAATGAAACGACGGTTGTCATTGGCGATATCTTTGCTGCATGAACCGGAGGTACTGCTTTTAGATGAGCCGACGGTTGGCATTGATCCTGTGCTTCGCCAAGCAGTTTGGGAGGAACTGGAGAGAATCCGCCAAAACGGAACGACGATTGTCGTCACGACCCATGTCATGGATGAAGCGGAAAAATGCCAGCGCCTTGCCATGATTCGCGATGGCCGTCTTATTGCCGTCGGAAGTCCGGCAGAGTTAAAGGCAGAAACGAATTCACAAACCATTGAGCAAGCATTTTTATATTTTGGAGGTGCACGGCAATGAGAGTTTGGGCCATCGTAATACGCATCATCCGCCAGTTTTTCCGCGATAAACGGACACTTGCGCTCATGATTGTCGCGCCGATGTTTGTATTATTTTTAATGAATCTCGTCTTTAATGGAAAAGACTATCAACCGACGATCGCTGTTGATTCGAGTGTTCCGTCCATAATTGTTGACAAGTTGGAAAAACAAGATGCTACTGTCAAAAAACTTACGGACAAAGCGGCCCGCAAACAGTTGGAAAAACAGCAAATTGACGCGTTTATCAAAATGGATGGAGGAACCCCGAAAATTACGTTAGAAGGCAGCGATCCTACTGTTAATAAAGCGGTGCTGATGTCTGTGCAAAAAGCGTTTCAAGAGCTGGTCCCGCCAACATCGTCGTCTAAATTCAAAACGACCTACTTGCACGGTTCGGAAGATATGAAGCTATTTGATTATTTCGGTCCTGTGCTCATCGGCTTTTTTGTGTTCTTTTTCGTTTTCCTAATTGCTGGCGTTTCGTTCCTGCGCGAGCGTACAAGCGGAACGCTCGAACGATTGCTTTCGACACCGCTTCGACGCTGGGAAATCGTGGCTGGCTACATTATTGGATTTGGTTTATTTACGACATTGCAGGCGAGCTTGATTGCTTGGTTTGCTGTTGATATCCTTGACATGATGATGGAAGGTTCTTTCTTTTATGTGTTATTGATTACGTTTTTATTGGCGATGACCGCTTTAACATTAGGAACATTGCTGTCCGCGTTTGCCAACAATGAACTGCAAATGATGCAGTTTATCCCGCTTGTTGTCGTACCGCAAATTTTCTTCTCTGGCTTGTTTAATTTAGATACGATGGCCGAATGGCTTCGTTCGTTAAGCGTGATTATGCCGCTGACGTACGGAGCGGACGCGCTGCGGGAAATCATGGTTCGCGGCAACGGTTGGAACGAGATCGCCAAAGACGTATATGTTTTACTTGGTTTTGCTCTATTGTTTATGATATTAAATGTAGTAGCATTAAAAAAATACCGAAAATTGTAAGGAGTACAAAGAATGAACGAGCAGCAGTGGCTGAAAGAACTGTTGAAACTAAATGGAGAAGATGTGAAGCTTAGCGAAAAACAAGTCAAAATTTTAGAAGCGGCGATTGAAATGTTCGCGGAGAAAGGCTATGCGGCTACTTCGACGAGTGAAATCGCCAAGAAGGCGGGCGTGGCGGAAGGGACGATTTTTCGCCATTATAAAACGAAAAAGGATTTGCTGCTGGCGATTGTCACTCCAACGCTATTTAAATCTGTCGCCCCATTTTTAGCGAAGGAGTTTGTCAAAGAAGTGTTTGAAAGCCAGTATCAAAGCTATGAAGACTTCATCCGCGCTCTTTTGAAAAACCGCTATGAATTTGTGAAAAAATATTTGCCGGCGATTCGCGTTTTCTGGCAGGAAATCGCGTTTCATGCGGAAATTAAGGAGCAATTTCAGCGCATTTTTACGGCACACGTATATCAAAAATTTAAGCGAATCGTGGAACATTTTCAAACGAAAGGAGAAATTGCCGCGATTCCCGTTGATTCGGTCATTCGCATGACAATAACGGCGATTGTCGGATTTTTGGTGGCGCGGTTTATCGTGTTGCCGGATTACGAGTGGGATGATGAAGCGGAAATGGAACGGACGGTTCAGTTTTTAATGAACGGTCTTGCGAAAAAAACGCCTAATTCGCAATGAACATAAACCTTCATTTTGCAACACTAGTGTTAATCATGTATATACAAAGAGAGTCCATATAAATAAAATAAGACCGAAGTGCTGCAGCACCCTCGGTCATGCATAAAAGGTTCCCTTCAAGGGGGGATCGGCAGTAGGAAGGAAATCATCCACCCACCGCGTCAACTCAGGGTGGATGATTTCTTTTTTAGCGATGTTCACTTTTGCGTCGGCACTCGTCTATTCTTTTTTCCCTTGTATAAGATTATCTCCGCGTATCCAGGCCTGAATCCCTCCCATAGCATAATAGTTACCTCAACAGAAGCTTGTGCTTATTGCATACGCTTTTTCTTTTAAAAGCAGATCTTTTTCAACAAAACCTACGAGTTCTCCTATCTACTAGGATATTTGTCCAAACTGTTCTTTTAACAGTTACATAAGATAAAAATGAAGACAACAGTTGGAGGTGAATGAATATGTGTTTCTTTGGTTGTGGATATGGTAGATACTACGGTGGTTACGGCTATGGTGGTTTTAACTTTGCATTGATCGTCGTATTGTTCATTCTATTGATAATTGTGGGTGCGTCTATTTGGAGCTAATTAATTAAAAAGAAGCCCAAAGGTTGCGCTTTTGGGCTTCTAATAAAGATTTATTAAAAATCGATCATTATTGTGAAAGGTGGTGTTAATTATGAGTGATGGATACAGAAATAACGCTTTTGCTCTAGTCGTTGTTTTATTCGTTCTACTTATCATTGTAGGATGTTCTTGTTTTGGCGGCTATGGAGTTTACTAATTGTTTTTGGCAATTAAAAAATGTACCAAATGGCAAATAAGAGTATGCGTTTGATTGAATATTAACTCATCCGTCACGTTACTTGACATGGAGCCTCTGCGGTCATGATTCTATGCAAAGGGGCAAAGTTATATGGTTTTGCAGGCAAAAGAGCTTATCATGACCGCCACTTCAGGCGAACAGTGCTTAGCGCTGTTCGCCTACTTGCTTTAGCAACTAAAAAGGACCTATCTATCATGCCCGCCTTTCCAAATAAAGTGCACGTCTCTACTGGAAAAAAGTGTTCAGTCTTATTCAGCATTTTTGGGTAAGAAAGTGTTCATTTCTACTTGGCGGTTACACGATAGCCAATAGCTAAAGTACAAACCGCTTTTTAGAATCGGAATGTACTGAATATGATATTAGAGAGTAAGGGGGTGAAACCATGAATCTCTTTCCTTTAAGTGAAGAGCAAACTCCTTTTGGTTGGATAATAGCCGTTTATACTCTACCGCAACATAGAGGTAACGGGTTAGCTTATCAACTGGTAGATGAAGTTTGTTCATGGTTAAAAGATAATAAGGCAAAGCGAGCTAGATTATGGTCTAGTTCTAGAGCGAGAAAATTATATGAAAGTCTAGGCTTTAAATCAATGTTAGATATGGAGAAACCGTTAGCTTAATTGGGAGGACAATATAAATGTCAATTTCAAAAAGTTCCAAGTTACCTCTAACACAAGAGGAGAAAAGCCTGCTTAGAAGATTGAAAAAGTTTGTTCTGGCGCATTTTTAGGCCGTTGCATTTAAAAAAATGCAACAGGCCAAAAATGCGTTTTATTTTTTTACCTCCTTCCCAAGGACGCTCCTTCCTTTGTCTCACCCCATTATCATTTTTGCTTGTTAGGCGCGTAAAGGGTCTGCGCTCTTCGGACGGCTTGGGGAAGCCAAGTAAAAAGCATAGCTTTTAAGGCTTGCTAAGTCATTGGGCTTCCCACAAGCTTTAATTACAGTGATACATTTAAGACTCCAGACCAGTACCGTATTAACTCTGGATCAGAAGTAAACTCCCCGGCTCAACATTGCGCAAAAAGGGGCTCGGTTCGCCTACACTGTAAAGCTGCAAGTAATGCATAGCCCGGGTGCAGGCGGTGTAGAACAATCTGCGCAGGCTCTCATCGCCATATACTTGCGCCGATGCGTTATAAATGATGACGGCGTCGAATTCGATTCCCTTGGCCAAATACGCCGGTATGACGACAACACCTTGTACATATTCGGTAGATCCGCTCTTCACGAGCTTAATTTCTTCGACGTTGCTCAGTGCTTCGTATGCGGCGGTACTTTCCGCGGCAGATTTGCATATAATCGCGATCGTATTATACCCCCGATTCCGCAATTCTGAGACTTTGGAAGCAATGCAGCGGTGCAGTTCGGCTTGATCGGACACTCTCGTCAGCACAGGCCTATCGCCGTCGCGTTCAAAAGCAGTAATCCGTTCGCCACCGGGCACGAGTCCGCGCGTAAATTCGACGATCTGTCTTGTGGATCTGTAGCTGCGGGTCAAGGTGATCACATCCGTTTCATCAGGCCCGTATAAGCTGGTAAGTGTGTGAAAACCCGTCGTTTCGCTGGCATGGGCAAAGATCGACTGGTTAAAGTCGCCGAGCACGGTCATCCTTGCCGAGGGAAACAAACATTTCAAATACTCGAATTGAAACGGAGAATAATCTTGCGCTTCGTCTACAAGCACGTGTTTGATCGAGACGTTCTTCTGAAAGCTTTGAATCAGATCTTTCAAAAATAAAAACGGAGTTGCATCTTCATAAAACAGTTTGCCTTCGTCTAGCATTTTCACAGTCAATCGGCAAATATCCTCCCACTCCTCAGGTGTTTCCCCCTCCATCCACAGTTTGATCCGCGTTGGATCGGCGAAAAGCTGTTTGTATATTCCCTTAAAGTCGATGAAACGGAGCGACCGGATCCGTTTACGCAACGGCTTCAACTTTTGGCGGACGATCAATTGGCCTAGCGCTTCGATCTCGTTCTCATAATTGTTTAACGATTCTCCTTTGAAGCGGCGTTTTTTCCGTAAATGGGTATAAGCCTTATAGTAATCCTCGTTGCTAAGCAGCTCGATTTCTTCCTGCACCCATGGCTTGGTCCGTTCAAGTTTTTCAGCTTCATCGATTTGCTTGTTTAGCCAATCCGTCAGCTTTTCAAGTCTGTTGTGAAAGCGGAGCGAGGTGTCGCTGCTATAAAACCTTTCCGCGATTTGTTGGGCGGTGACGATCGGTTTTCCTCTAAATAGAATATCTTTGAATAGCATGCCAGAGGATTCCAGCGACTTCCAGTATGTTTTGATCGCCTCGAAAAAACGTGTCGATGCCTTGAATCGAATGCTCGCAATCCTAGTCCGGTATGAAGGGTTATCCGCTGCAGTCAGCACATATTCCAATTGTTCGTATGGACCCTCGACTTGAAATTCTTTGCTCAGCCGATGCTCCAAGTATTCCTGGAATGTGACCTGATGCATATTCTCTTCGCCAAGTTCAGGCAACACATTGGATACGTAGCTATTAAACATCGAATTAGGTGAAAATAGAATGATTTGATCGGCTCTCAGACTGTCCCGATACTTGTAGAGCAAGTAAGCGATCCGCTGCAGGGCAGCAGACGTCTTGCCGCTGCCAGCGGGGCCTTGCACAATGAGCATCCGCCCGCGATCATGCCGGATGATCCGGTTTTGTTCCTGTTGAATGGTGGCCACGATGTTGTGCATATGTTTGTCTGTGGCTCTGCCAAGCACCTGTTTTAAAATCTCATCTCCAATGGTGAGACTGGTATCGAACATCGATTTGATAACACCGCCGCGGATGATATATTGCCATTTTTTCTCCAGCATGCCACGGATTACGCCTCCGGGCGTAGCATATTCGGCCGGACCGGGAGGGTAATCGTAGTAGATACTCGAGATCGGCGCCCGCCAGTCGTAGATAAGGATGTTCTCTCCGCTTGTATCCGTGAGCGTGGAGATGCCGATATAGATTCGTTCAGCAACGGAAGCCCCTTCTTCAGTGAAATCGATTCGGCCGAAATAAGGCACCTCCTGCATGCGGCGCAGCGTGGACAACCTCTTGAATGCTTGTCTGTGGGTGCTTTGGCTTACGGATAGGGCCTGAGCCTGTTGTCTCAAGCTGATGATCGTTTCAAGAAAATCGTCGAAAGTATCTATATTAACCTTGACGTCATCCCAAAAGTGTTTGCGGATATCAATCACTTCTTTCCGACGCCGGAAGGTTTCGTCTTCCAGCATGCGGATTTGCTCCGTAATAATCTCCATTATGCTGTCCAATCGTTCTTGCTCCTGCCGAAGTTCTGTCATTTCAATCACTCCTTTAAAAAAATAAAAAATTGGGGTTGACTGAAGGAGAATTATGTTGTACAATTATAATCGGGATATTATTTTTATATATGGATAAAATGTGTTTCAATATTAATTTATCATAGTTTCTCTATTTTATCAATGTATTTAACACTACAGCCGCTATGATGGATCGTACTTGTTGCAAATTTACTTCTCATCAAAAACTTGAAATCGCAAAGCAGGAAGGCGCCGTTGCGGTCGCCAATGCCAGAAAAGAAAATGTTGTCGAAGCAATTAAAGAAATCACAAAAGGAGGCGCACATGTCGGACTGGATGCTTTAGGCATCAAGGATACCGTTCTTAATTCGGTTCTGTCCTTAAGAAAAGGAGGAAGACATGTTCAAGTAGGTTTAACCACATCAGAAGAAGGAGGTTTTGTATCCCTCCCTGTTGACCTGATTACGGCATCTGAAATTGAGTTTGTAGGAAGCATCGGCAATCCTCATCCTGACTATCGCGGCCTAATGAGCTTGATTTCTTCCGGACGGTTGAATCCGAAGCGCTTGGTGGAGCGTGAAATCAAATTGGAAGATGTAAACGCTGTATTTGAAAATATGTCACAATATAATACGAAAGGGTTTAACGTAATCACTAAATTTTAATCAAAGAGTGTGTCCCAAAAGTGACTGCTTTTGGGACACACTCTTTTCTGTGTACAGTATTTAGTAGGATTTGATTTTTGCTTCGAATTGTCTAAGCGTTAATTGATTTAACTCTGGAAAACCTTCTTCTTTCAAGGAAATGGTTTTTCCTTCGTAAACAGGGTAGACTCCTTGCCATCCCCCGACAATGGTATACAATTCTGTTCCTTTAACAGGTTTTAGAAAGCAAACATATCGACCCTCAGCCATCGGTCCTGGATAAACTCTGTTGAGAGGATGTAAAGGATCAGGAAGGGGTTCAATACCGGTTGATAACACGTTGATGATTTTGTCGCCGGTTCCCTTTAAATATTTGTCGACATGAAGGCGTTGTACAAAATTAACGAGCTTCCCACCTTGTACAGACTTATTTAACGGCTGCTTCTGAAAAGAAGTATCGAACCAGCCATAAGCAATGAATGTTGAGCCGCTTACTAAATTCTTTAAGTTTGCGGCGCGCTTGATATTTACTGCCTGTTTTGGAATGGCAATATTATGCGCCTGAACAGGTAAATGAAACGTAAATAGCAGACATATACAGATTAAAAACTTAGACCATGTTTTCATTCCATCACCTCCTGATATCTTTGTTGAGCGTTACTATTGTTTAACCATCTTTCCTGTTTTATGCGTGTTTCCTTTGCTCACATCAGTAAAGTATTTTTCCTTTTTACCCCTGAAGGAAAAACAAATCTGCACAGCAAACGAGCTTATGTATTGTTCCACTATTGGTGCTTCGACGTTCGATAGCGAAACGAGACAAAAACATTTTAATTCCGAATTAAATATAATAGCCATCATGTTGCATCAAAAAAGCCTATAGAATCTAAAGCTTTTTATTGCTGATAAGAATGGTTGCGTGAACAAGTAACTACAAATAAAAAAGAGTCACTTCTTGTTAGAGAGTGACTTTGTATGAGTATAATTATTACATGTTACAGGGCTAGTATGTAAGTGGATTAATTACTTCATGCATATTGCTTCATCTAAGGAAGCAGAACCGTGTTTTACTTTATTATTTGCCCATCAGTCTCGTTAAAGCCATCCCAAGAAATCCAACACCCATTCCTATGAGCCACCCGGTTTGGGGGCTTCCTAACCAAGCTCCCAATCCTCCACCAAGAAACATGCAGCCAACAATACTAATCCTCCAACGCCCCAATTTTGCTGCTTCATAAATTCAATCCTTCTTTATTAAAACATATGCTATTAGCTAAATAATCTTTCTTGCACATGATAATAGGCAAAAAAGAACCGCCTTTCCCATTAAGGGATTAGGCGGTTTGTTTATGCAGAGGTTTGGCGACAATCGCATTGTTTTCGATATCGATGCGAATCGCTTTGACTTGGTCGTTTTCGTCCAGCAGCACATCGGCGATTTTGTCTTCGACGTGTTCTTGGATGACGCGGCGGAGCGGACGAGCGCCGAATGCTGGATGGTAGCCGAGTTCCGCTAATTTTTCTTTTGCCGCTTGCGAAACGTCAAGGTCGATGTGCTGTTCGTGCATTGCTGTTTTTACCTCGTTAAGCATGAGATCAACAATTTGCAGCATATGTTCTTTTTTCAGAGATTTGAATTCGATAATCGCATCGAAACGGTTGAGAAACTCTGGCTTGAAGTAGGCGTTTAACGACTCAAGAACGCTTGTATGTGTTGGGCCTTGTTTTTCAAATCCGACCGTAATTTTTTTGTCCGTCACGCCGGCGTTGCTTGTTGCGATAATAACTGTATCTTTAAAGCTTACCGTACGCCCTTGGCTGTCAGTGAGACGGCCGTCTTCTAAAATTTGCAGGAAGATGTGCTGAACATCCGGGTGCGCTTTTTCAATCTCGTCAAGCAAGATAATGCTGTATGGATTGCGGCGCACTTTTTCTGTAAGTTGGCCGGCTTCTTCGTGACCGACATAGCCAGGAGGCGAACCGATTAATTTCGATACCGAATGTTTTTCCATGTATTCGCTCATGTCGAGGCGAATCATTGCGTCTTTCGAGCCGAATAGCTCTTCTGCCAACGTTTTCGCCAGCTCTGTTTTTCCGACGCCAGTCGGACCGACGAATAAGAACGAACCGATCGGGCGGTGTTTTGCTTTTAATCCCGCGCGGCTGCGGCGGATTGCTTTTGCGACTTTTTTCACTGCTTCTTCTTGGCCGATTACTTTTTTCGCGAGATTTTCTTCGAGATGTTTCATTTTTTCTTTTTCATCGGCTTGCAGTTTGCCGACAGGAATACCTGTTTTCTCTTCGATGATACGTTGAATGTCGGCAACATCGACGACTGGGCGTTCTTGGTTTACGCCATTTTGTAATTGTTTTTCCAGTTTCAACTCTTCGCTGCGCAATTTCGCTGCCAGTTCGAAATTTTCTTCTTCTACTGCTTTTGCTTTTTCTTTGGCGATTTGCGCAAGGCGCTCTTGAATTTGTTTTTCATCTGTCGGGCCGATGCGCAAGTTCGCTTTAGAGCCGGCTTCGTCTAGCAAGTCGATCGCCTTGTCCGGCAAGAAGCGGTCTTGAATGTAGCGATGCGACAATTTAACGCACGCTTCAATCGCTTCATCCGTATATTTGACGTGATGGAATTGTTCATATTTCGGCTGAATGCCTTTCAAAATCGTAATCGCTTCTTCGACCGTCGGTTCATGGACGATGACCGGTTGGAAACGGCGTTCAAGCGCGGCGTCTTTTTCAATTTGTCGATATTCTTTTAATGTGGTAGCGCCGACGACTTGCAATTCGCCGCGGGCAAGGGCCGGTTTTAAAATGTTGCCGGCGTCCATGGAACCTTCCGCCGAACCAGCGCCGACGAGCAAATGAATTTCGTCGATAAACAGAATGACGTTTTTCCGGCGCTGCAATTCAGAAATGAGACGTTTCATGCGTTCTTCAAATTGCCCGCGAATGCCTGTATTGGCGACAAGAGAGGCGACATCCAGCAAATATACTTCTTTATTTAATAGTTTTTCCGGAACTTGTCCTTCCGCGATTTTTAAGGCAAGCCCTTCGACAATCGCCGTTTTTCCGACACCAGGTTCCCCGATTAATACCGGGTTGTTTTTATTGCGGCGGTTTAAAATTTCGATGACGCGTTCAATTTCTTTATCGCGTCCGATGACCGGGTCGATCAAGCCGGCTTTTGCAAGCTGCGTTAAGTTGCGGCCGAATTGGTCCAAGAAACCGCCGCCTCTTTTACCGTTTCTGTTCCATTTGGATGGTTTGGATGGTTGTGCCATATTTGCTGATGGCGTATCCATTTCCGAAATTGGCGAAAATCCGTTCATAAAGAAATCATCAAATGGGAACGGCGAGAAATTATCGAAACCGAAATTGATCGGAATAGTCAGCTCTTGTTTTTGTTTTTCATAACATTCGTGGCAAAGATGCAATTGCTTTTTCTCATGATTGAATTGCAAATTGACAAATACCGTAGCTTCGTTTTGATGGCATACTTGGCAAAGCATGAGGCATAACCTCCTTTTTCGTCAATTGACTTTGACTAACTTTGACTTTCTGACTTTATTATACTTTGACCTTTTTTGACTTTCAAGTGTTTTTTTACAAAAAATTTGTTGTAACCGTGAAATGTTTTTGAAGGAATAGTGAATAATGTACGGATAAGAAAAAGTTATGGTATAGTTAAGTCTAGAAAATAGAGCAAAGGGGAAGTAAAAAAATGAAAAAGCTTTCGCTGTTTTTGTCATTGATGTTAATATTACTTTTATTTGCCGCCTGCGGCCAGCAAAAGCAAGAGGAAAAACCGGCAATACTTGAAGTTCAACTTCAAACACCGAATCATGTTGAATTAAATAAGGACACGACGCTTTCTTGTATTGTGACATACGGCGGGGAAAAAGTGAATGACGCGGATGAAGTGAAATTTGAAGTATGGAAGCATGGCAGTGAACAGCATGAGATGTTAACCGCCAAAAATGATGGAGATGGCAAATATTCTGTGAAAAAAACGTTTACCGAGCCTGGGACGTATTCCGTGGTACCGTCAAGAATTTTGTGTAATGTAAATGGGGTAGGGTTTCTCTGAAATGGATTTGAATTGATAGGGGACTGATTTTCTCCACACAGGAGACTGAATATTCAGTCTCTTGTGTGGAAAGGGAGAATCCCCTTATTTTGTTTATTTACAATATTTGGTTAACAATAACGTTCTTCAAACATTCGTTGAAGGGCTTCCTGCGCTTCGGCAAATCCTCTTAACTTTCGCCCTGCCCATTTCTCATTAAAATCTTGGATGGTCAAATACACGACTTTTTCCGCGGCTTCTAAACTGCTCAAACTGTTCATCGGCTTTAGACGTTTCCGAATCTCTTTGATCGTTCGTTCGATGACATTCGTCGTGTAAATCACACTTCGAATACTGCTTGGATAATCCATAAATGTAAGGAGGACATCCAACTCATTGGCCCAAGATTGAACTTCTCTTGGATATTTGCTGGACCATTTCGACTCAAACTGTTGAAACATTTGTAACGCCATCTCCTTATTCGGCGCGCGATAAATCAGCTTGAGATCCTCGGCCACTTCGAATTGGTCTTTTTTCCGAACACGGCTGAGGGTGTTGCGGACTTTGTGCACGACACAGCGCTGCACATCGGCTTTCGGATACACCGCCTTAAAGGCTTCCTCCAGCCCCGGAAGGCCATCGAAGACGCCAAGAAGCACTTCCTTGACGCCTCTTTGGTAGAGGTGTTGAAGAATTTCCTGCCATCCATAGGCGCTTTCTTGTCCTCCCACGAAGAAATCCAGAATTTCTCGATACCCTTCTTCATTCACTCCTAACACCACATAAATGACTTCTTTCTCTACCGTATCGCGGCGAAGTTTCACGTACAAGCCGTCCAAATATAAGACAGAATAACGTTTGGATAGTGGACGATGGTGCCATTTCTCGATGTCTTCTTTCACGACATCGGTAATACGGCTGATCGTCGCTGGAGAATAAGCATTTCCTAGAATTCGTTCGATAAACTTGCCAATTTCCCGTGTACTCATGCCACTTTGATACATCCTAATGATGGCTTCCTCCAGCCAGTCGGTGTGGCGTTGATAAGGGGCAAACAACTGTGTTTGAAATTCCCCGTTTCGGTCTCTTGGAACCAAAAGACCCTCAATCCGGCCATATTGCGTATCTAGATTTCGCTGATAGTAGCCGTTTCTCATATTCGGCGTTCCAGCCTGTTCGATTTCGAGGAAATGTTTGATTTCTTCCCGCATAATCAGCTCTAATTTTTCCTTCACAAACTGACGAATGACACTTTCCAGTTGATTTGCCCAGTCGACATTCGGTATACTTCTTTTAGACATAGGTAGGGTACTCCTTTCTCTAAGATTTTTGGTCCAATCAGAGAATACCCTACCTTTTTTCTTTTGTTCTAGCAAAATGCTTTACACAAACTTTTATACATCATCTATTCCGTCATTAGCCACGTGACAGCACGAAATATGCATAATATGCCGAAAAAAGATATCGTTGTTGGCACGCCGAGCGATCAGCCGCAAAATCATGCAGAGGAACATCACGGCGATGAACACCATCATGCCGATGTCATGATCATGCTTCATGAAAAACAATTTTCCGTAAATAAAGAGGCACATTTAGTGGCACATATTACTCATGACGGCAAGCCGCTGACAAAAGCGAAAGTTCATTTTGAAGTTTGGCAAGGAAACGGCAAACACGAGTTTATCGAGGCAAGCGAAAAACAAGCGGGCCAATACGAAGCAGTAACTTCGTTTCAAGAAAAAGGGACATATTCTGTAAAAACTCATGTGGAAACGGAACAACTTCACGAACATCAAGTAGAGCAAATTACGGTGCATTGAACTCCCCCCACTTACCGGCTCATGCCGGTTGAAGTGGGGGATTCTTGTTCCCTCTGGCCGTAGTTGCTCAAAGGTCCCAAGAACCCCCTCCGTTCATTTATGACAGAAGAAGAACGTTTTTCAACTATTAAGATTACTAAAAAAACAAAAAATGCCGATTCATCCCCCACCTACGCTCCGCTTAGAGGTGGAGGTCTTCTCGGCAAAAAAGATAAAGAGATGCCCTATAGTGGCATCCTTTTTTACTGCCATCTCTTCTTTATTGGGCCAAGCCGACATATATATGGGAGTAAATAGTGGACAAGGAGAGGGAGATGGCAGAAGTGGCTGGAAAATGGTCGGATGCTTGGCAAATTGCCGCCGTTTACGTCGGCACTGTCGTCGGCGCGGGATTTGCCACAGGAAAAGAGATTATTGAATTTTTTACGCAATATGGAACGTATGGAACGATCGGCATTATCATTAGCGGCAGCTTGTTTACGTGGGGTGGCGCGCGCATGATGGTAATGGCGCGGAAAGTGGAAGCCGCCTCTTATCAACAATTTAACCGCTATTTATTTGGCAAGGCAATGAGCCCGGTTATTTCTATCATTATGACGTTGATGATTGTTGGAGTCACCGCCGTGATGATCGCTGGGGCAGGGGCGGTATTTGAGGAACAACTCGGGCTGCCGCGACAAGTCGGAATTGTAGCGACGTTATGTTTATCGTTGTTGGTCATGATGTACGATATAAAAGGGCTATTTGGCGTAAACACCTTGATTGTCCCCATGATGGTGCTATTTAGCGCCATTGCGCTTGGAAAGCTGATCACCATGGACGAATGGTGCGGAACGAAGCTGGAAACGGCAGACTATTCATTAAAAACATTTCTTTCCCCATTTTCATATGCGGCGTTTAATTTGGCGATGGCGCAGCCTGTGCTCGTGCCGCTGGCTTGCGAGGCGGCGGATGAGCGGACGGTACGGCGCGGAGCGGTGCTTGGCGGGCTGCTGCTTACCGGCATTTTATTGAGCAGCCATTTGGTGCTCTTATCGTTTCCGTATGTAATGAATTATGATATTCCGATGGCAGAAGTCATCCGCACATTTTTTTCTGCTTTTTACTGGGTGTATATCGTTGTGATTTACGGGGAAATTTTTACATCCATTATCGGCGGAATTTTTGGCCTGCAGCGGCAGGCGCGCACGATCGTTTCCGTTCCAAACATCTTGTTTCTTGTCGTGCTGTTTATCGTTCTGTATGTTGTTAGCTTATTTCGCTACAGTGCGCTTTTGTCATTTTTATATCCGCTATTTGGCTACATCAGTTTTGCGTTTCTTTTTCTATTATGGATGCGAAAAGTGCCGCGTTCGTAACAGCAGCCGTTTTCCCGCATTGGCGCGGAAAAATGGCTGTTTTTTCGATGATTAGTGAAAGCGTTGTACGATTTTTTCTAGCTCATGGACGGATGCAAGCAAAACATCTGCTTCTTTAGCTAGTTCGTGAATGGCTATTGTTTGCTGTTCTAATCCGGCGGTAGTTTCTTGCACCATGTTTGTAAAATCGCTGGCAATCGCGTTAATATCGCCAATGAGCCGCTGAAGGTTTTGTCCGTTCACCGTTACCGATTCGACATGTATTTTATTTTGTTGCAGCAGCTCATTTAATTGGGTGAACATATGCTGGAATAATGTAAACGTTTCTCCCGTTTTCCATAAGGAAAGTTTTGTTTTCTCGACATGCTGCTCATTTTCTTGCACCGCCTGCACGGCATCTTGGAGTACTGACGCCATCGTTTGCAACGAAGCTAAAATTTGAGCGGCAAATGTGTTCGTATCTTCGGCGAGCTTGCGAACTTCCTGGGCGACGATGGCAAAGCCTTTTCCTGCTTCTCCTGCACGCGAGGCTTCAATCGACGCATTTAATGCCAGCAAGTTCGTCTGTTTTGTAATCGTACGAATGGACGAAATCATGTCTTGGGCGTTGGCTGCTTCTTGCGCTGCAGCATGGATTAATGCGGTTGTTTTGTTTATTTCTTGTTGCATGGTATCCATTTTTTGTTTTGTTTCTTCAATAAGACGGTTGCCTTCGTTCATCGATGTGAGAGCGCTTTTCGCCTGTGAAACGACGCGTTCTACTTCTTCTTGCATGTTTTGCACCCGTTTTACCATCTGCATGACGAAATGATTTGCCTGTTCTACTGATACCGTTTGCTGTTTTGTGCCTTCACGAAATGTTTCCATCGCTGCCGCGATTTCATCAAACGATTCAGAAAGCCGTTTTGTTTCCAATTGCTGTTTTTCGCTGACTTGATTGACCGTTTTGACCGCCTTTGCTAGCTCGGTAATAATCGTACGGATGCCTAAAATCATTTTATTAAGTTCGTAAGCGATTTGATGAAATTCGTTTCGTTTTCGCTTTGTCCGCACTTCTGTCTGCAAGTTTCCAGAGGAAACGGAGCGGGTGGCGCTATACCAATGGCGCAGTTCAATGATGAGTGAACGATAAAAATAAAAACTGAAGATAAGGCCAATGGTAATGGTCATAGTGCACATCCATAGAGCGGATAAGGAAAAAATAATAGTGAAAAGCAGGCTGAGAACAGCCGGGACGATGGAGAGAAGGGAAAAATATATCGGCAAATAAGGGTGGTGCATTAATCGTCCCATCCGCAAATTAAAGCGCTTTCCACTAGGATCTGTCCATAACGGACAGCTTGCATCGATCAGCACTTCCCCGGTATCCCGTTCATACACTTGCAAAAGCGGTTTTGTTGTTTTTGCCGCCTTCTGTCCTACTTCATCCGAAAAAATCCTGCCTTCCCGCAAGCGGTTCGTATGAACGAGACTGTATCCCGTTTCATCTACGATAAGAAAATACTCATCCTGTCCAAGCTGCTTGTCCAAAAACGAACGAATATGATCTAACTGCGCCTCTAACGGACGGGTGTTGTCTATGTATTGTTGCAGCTTTTCTGCCACCTCTACCGCTTTTTTTAGCGCTTGTTTCGCTCGCCGTTGTTTTGTCAGATGTCTCATTATTGCTTCCCTCCTATGTATTTGTTCCTTTTTTCAATATATACACAATATTTAGATATATCAACACCTAATAGGAAGCGAATAAAACCAACAGTCGATTGAAAGACTATCCCTTAAACGGCAAGTACGAGGGGATCATTATGTCCATCTTTTCCTTTTTTAAAAAGAAGACAAGCGGTGAGGAAAAAACGCTGCAACAATTATTGAATAAGTTGCGGCAATCGAGCGATTTTATTAAAGTCGAATTTGCCGTAAACGGTCATTTGCTTGCCATTTACTATTTTGACTCGTTAGTCGACCCGAAAATACTGCAGCAACACGTCCTCTGTCATCTGCAAAATGATGCGCCGAAAAATCCAGATATAAAGCTGGAAGATTTGCAAAAAATCATACCGATTCAGCGGATTGAAGTAACGAACGATGTGCAGATGATCGAAGAAAAAATATTAAAAGGGTTTGTGGCTGTTCAGTTTCAAAAGACAGATACCTATGTCGCACTCATTAATGTAGCGAATGAAAGTTTAGGGCTGCGGCCAAACAATGATTCAGAAAATGAATTTAGTGTCGTCGGACCGAAAGTGGGATTTATCGAAAACATTGGTACTAACTTACATTTAATCAGAAGGCAAATCGTAACGCCCAATTTAGTGTTTCGGGAAATGACGCTTGGTACAATGTCAAAGACAAAAGTGGTTGTCGCGTATATCGATGGCATTACGAATAAGCAGACGATCGAAACCGTGATCCAGCGACTCGAAAATATCCATTTTGACATTATTTTTGACAATTCGCTGATTGGTCAATTGCTTTCCGATAACTCGAATTCTCCGTTTCCGCTTTTTATCTCAACGGAACGGATTGACCGTGCCGTTTCTGCGCTTGCGTCTGGTCAAGTTGTTGTTCTTTGCGACGGTTCGCCATATGTTGTCATCGGCCCGTCGACTTTTTTCGATTTTTTTACTTCACCGGAAGATTATTATTTACCATGGATTCTTGGATCATTTGTCCGGCTGATCCGCGTTTTTGGCGTTATGATTTCCGTGCTGGCCTCGCCGATTTATATTGCGGTATTAACGTACCATTACGAAATGATTCCGAAAGATTTGCTTGGACCGATTATCTATTCCCGTTCTAACGTACCGTTTCCGCCGGTATTGGAAGTGTTATTTTTAGAAATCACCATTGAACTGCTTCGCGAAGCGGGCGCGCGCCTGCCGACAAAAGTGGCGCAGTCGCTTGGGGTCGTCGGCGGTATTGTTATCGGACAAGCTGCGGTGGACGCAGGGCTGACAAGCACCATCATGCTTATTATTGTTGCGCTCGCCGCTTTAGCTTCTTTTACGACACCGATTTTTAAAATGTCCAATACAATCCGCTTCCTTCGCTTTCCCATTATTTTATTTGCGGCATTTTGGGGTGGAGTCGGAATTGTTTTCGCCGTCTGTTTCCTATTAATTCATTTAGGAAGGCTGCAATCATTTGGCAATCCGTATTTAGTTCCGTTTTATCCGCTGCGCATTCGCAATTTCAAAGATAGTATTATCCGTTTCTCATACAGCCAAACAGCAGAGCGTCCGACGTTTCTTCGCCCGCTTTCCTTGTTCCGCTATAATCCGGCGAAAGCGAAACAAAAAGACGATATTGACGAGTAAGAAAGGGGTCGAATATGAAGCCGCTTCTGGTTATTGCCGCATCGTTCTTTTTACTTGCCGGCTGCAAAAGCTCGCGCGTTATTGATGAAATTCAAATTATTCAAGAAATGGGCTATGACTTTCATAACGGAAAATATGTGGGAACGGCAGTATACCCAACTTTTAAACAAGGACCGATGACGAAGCCGAATTTATTAACGACGTCTTCACCAACGGTTTATGATTTAATTCCCCGCCTTTCTTCGAAGTCAGCATTGCCGATTGAGGAAGGACAGCTTCGTTTGATTTTATTTGGCAAAGAATTTGCCAAAAGGGGCATTACGCAAATCACCCATAGTTTGGCCCGCAACAATAAAGTGGGAAGCCATTTGCTGTTGGGCGTGTCGGCAGGAAGCGCGCATGAGCTATTGGATATTACGGCGAGCACCACTTTAAGCGATACGCTCTACTTGCCTAATCTAGTTGAACAAAATGTCCGTTCGATGAATTTGCCAAAAACAAATTTACATTTGTTTTTATATAACTATTTTTCAAAAGGAAGCGATCCGTTCCTGCCTTATTTTGGGAAAAAGGGGAATTTTGTGAAACTAGAAGGGCTCGCGTTGTTTAAAGATGGGAAATATGTGGGGAAAGTGAGTTTGCGTGATTCATTTTTGGTAAAAATTTTATTAAATGAAACAAAAAATGGAGTATATCAGTTAAAGGTAGGAAATCGTGGGAAGCAAGGCGAAGACCAGGTGATGCTCGAAAATTTATTTGCGACATCCGAATATAAGTGGAAAAGGAAAGGGCATCGCCATGTTCTTCATATTTTTGTTCATATTCACGCTTCTGTCAAAGATTATCCGTCTTGGCTCGAAATGTCGCATAAAAATATTTCATCTATGGTGAAAAAGAAGATGGAAAACGAAATGGAACATAATATTCGCTGCCTGCTCCGCTATTTTCAAGAAAAAGAGATTGATCCGCTTGGCATTGGCGAATTTGTCCGCAGCAAAACAAGGAATTGGAATGCAGATGAGTTTTATCGTGAATATAAAAATTTAGAAATCAAGCCGCATGTAACTGTCGACATTATACAAACAGGGATCGGTGAGTGATGCGAACGGATGGGGGAGGTATTTGCATGAGTCAGACAACGAAAGAACAATTCCTTATCTCGCCCTTTTTGGTGTTTTTTCTCATCAATGGCACCCAAGTGGGAATTGGAATGCTTAGTTTTCAACGCTTGGTGATGAAAGAGGCGGGACACGATGCATGGATAGCTGTTATCATAACGGGAATTATTGCCCATTTATTAATTTGGATCATGTATAAACTTTTCGCTCATTCCCCTAACGCTGAAGATATCGTTTCCATACATAAACACTATTTTGGCAAATGGATCGGCTTTGTCTTTAGTTTCGCTTTGCTTGTTTATTTCGCTTTATTAGCGTTTACGGTATTGCAAACCTATATTGAAATTATCAAAATCTGGATGTTCCCCTTAATCGGGGCATGGCAGTTCAGCCTTCTTTTTTTGGCGCTGGCTTATTACGCCGTATTAGGAGGATTTCGCGTTGTCACGGGGTTATGTTTTTGGGGCGTTGTGCTTCCGTTGCTCACCATTTTCCCGATGTTGTTTTTTCCGCTTGAATACGCCCATTATCGCAATTTGCTGCCAATATTTGATCATTCGGTTGGTGAGATTTTTTCAGCTACCAAAGCAATGTCACTGCAATATTTAGGAATGGAAATGCTGATCGTATATTACCCGTTTATCAAACAGCCAGAAAAGTCGCATAAGTGGGCACAGTGGGGCAATGCGTTTACGACCCTCTTCTATTTAATCGTTATGCTGATCGCGATTGTTTTTTATAATGAGGAACAAATCCAGCATATCACTTGGCCCACATTAACGCTGGCGAAAGTTCCAGAAGTGCCGTTTATTGAAAGAATGGAGTACATCATCCTTTCCATTTATGTGCTGGTAGTATTTCCGATTATTTGCATCGCGGTATGGTCGGCTTCGCGCATTGCGAAAAAATTGTTTTCCATCAAGCAGCGCCGTTTTGTTCCTGTGATTTTGTTATTATTATTTATCGGGACGTTGTGGTTCGAAGAAAAAGAACAAATTGAACGGCTAAACAGATGGACCTCTACGATCGGCCTGTATATCGTCATTTTCTATATTCCTGCTTTATATATATATGTGAAGGCGGCTAATAAAATAAAAAAAATAGTGCAACAAAAAAGCTGAATGTGGTATAGTTTAAGAGGAAAAAACAGAAGAAAATTCCGTACGAACGTACGGGAGAGGTTTCTAGAACAACCCTCTATAAAAAACTAGGGACGGCTATATCCTTAGGGGGTATAGCTTTTTTGTTTTAGAACGCCTCTTCTTCTGGAAAAAACGGAAGGGAGTGCAACGAAAAATGAAAAAGGAAAAAGCAGTTGTCGTCTTTAGCGGCGGCCAGGATAGCACGACATGTTTATTTTGGGCGCTAAAGCAATTTGCTGAGGTAGAAGCGGTGACGTTTGATTACGGTCAGCGCCACCGGTTGGAAATTGAAGTGGCAACTTCCATTGCGAAGGAACTTGGTGTTCCACATACGATTTTGGATATGTCGCTGTTAAATCAATTAGCACCAAACGCGCTTACGCGGAGCGACATTGCCATTGAACAAAAAGAGGGGCAATTGCCGTCTACGTTTGTCGATGGGCGAAATTTATTGTTTTTGTCGTTTGCCGCGGTGCTCGCTAAGCAAAAAGGAGCGCGCCATCTTGTCACAGGTGTATGCGAAACGGATTTCAGCGGCTATCCGGATTGCCGCGATATATTTATTAAGTCATTGAATGTAACGTTGAATTTAGCGATGGACTACCAATTTATCATCCATACGCCGCTGATGTGGCTGTCCAAGGCGGAAACGTGGAAGCTCGCCGATGAGCTCGGAGCGTTTGAATTTGTGCGAACGAAAACGTTAACTTGTTATAACGGGATCATTGCCGACGGCTGCGGCGAATGCCCGGCTTGCGTGTTGCGAAGACGCGGGCTCGAAGAATATATAAAAGAAAAGGAAGGGACAAATCAATTATGATACATCAACTTTATCCGCAAGTATTTCACAATTACCAATACGAATTGAATAAAGATATGCATATTGCTGCGGCTCACTTTATTCCACATGAAAAAGCGGGAAAATGCGCAAACATGCATGGCCATATATACACCGTGAACATTACGGTGGCAGGTGACGAACTCGACGATGCCGGCTTTTTGGTTAATTTTCAAAAATTGAAAGAGATTGTTCACGACAAACTTGATCATACGCTAATGAACGATCATCAAGATTGGTTCAATGATCAAAACAGCAACGATTTTCCGACAAGCGAGGTCATCGCTCGAAAAATCTATGAAACGGTGCAAGCGTATCTTGATACAATGCCAAACAAGCCAAAGTGTTTGCAAGTGTTCGTGCGGGAAACGCCGACAAGCTATGTTGTTTATCGGCCAAAAGTGGGGGAACGATAATGGCGAAAACGATTCCCGTCCTTGAAATTTTCGGACCGACGATCCAAGGGGAAGGGATGGTGATCGGGCAAAAAACGATGTTTGTCCGCACCGCCGGCTGCGACTACCGCTGCCGTTGGTGCGATTCCGCTTTTACATGGGATGGGTCGGCAAAAGAGGAAATTCGGCCAATGACGGCGGAGCAAATTTGGGAGCGGCTGTATGAACTTGGCGGCGACCGTTTCAGCCATGTGACCATCTCGGGAGGAAATCCAGTTCTCATCCAAGCGCTTGAAGAGCTTGTATTATTATTAAAAAATAAAGGAATCCGCATTGCGGTTGAAACGCAAGGAAGCCGCTGGCAAGAATGGCTGTACCATATCGATGAGGTAACCATTTCGCCAAAACCGCCAAGTTCAGGCATGGATACCGATTTTGCCATGCTCGATCACATCGTGAAAAAGTTGGCGGACGCGGGACGGGCGTCTCATATGAGCTTAAAGGTCGTCGTGTTCGATGACATCGATTTCGACTATGCAAAAAGGGTGCACCGGCGCTATCCGGGCATCCCGTTTTATTTGCAAGTCGGCAATGCCGATACAACAGAAGCGGACGATGCCACGCTGCGCACGCAGCTTTTAGCAAGGCTGGAGTGGCTCGTGGAAAAAGTGGCGCAGTCGAACGAGCTGAATGACGTGCGCGTCTTGCCGCAGCTGCACACCCTGTTGTGGGGGAACAAGCGCGGCGTATAAATTCAAAAACGATGAGGAAAGGGGAAAAAACGATGGCAGGTAGAAAAGATGAAGAGTTAAAAAATCTTACGTTATTGGGGAATCAAGGGACAAAATATTTATTCGAGTACAGTCCAGAGGTGTTGGAAGTATTCGAAAACAAACACCCTGACCGCGATTATTTCGTGAAGTTCAATTGTCCGGAGTTTACGAGCTTGTGTCAATGAGGGCACACTTCAGTGGTGACACTGTCGGCTAAACCTTGTGAATTCAGGGGAAGAGAATAAGGGAGAAAATAGTAGAAATAGTATGGGAGTTGGTATACAATACAAGCAATAAGAACTTATGTTCGTGGAGGTGCTTGTATTGTCGCAAACTCCTTGGAGAGATAAAGAGTGGTTTATAAGCCAGTTTATTTATGAGGGGAAAAGTATTAATGAATTATCGAAAGAATGGGGGCTTGATTGGTCTAGTGTTGACAGATGGCGTCAAATTCATGGGCTTCCCAAACATTCTGAAAAAGAAAAAATTATTCAGTGGTATGGCATTGAAATTTGGAACAATATTGTAGAAAGAAAAAAGCACAGGTATTCCGTTGCTAATAAGAGGAAAGCGGAGATCATGTATAAAAATAAACGGTATGAAGAAATCCATGGGGTGGAAAAAGCACAAAAAATCAAAAATAAGATTTCGCTTTCCAATAAAAATGTGAAGAGGTCGACCAGTTTTAAGGAAAATTTGTCTGCTAGGCAAAAAGGACGAAAAAATTCAAATTGGAAAGGCGGATTTTATAGCTCACATGTTTATAAGGAAGTTGATCGTATATATGTAAAACAATATGTATTGGATACATGGAATAAGCATATTGTTATTGAAAGAGATTATACATGTGAATCTTGTGGTAAAAAGACAATAGCCTGCAATGGCCATCATGTCTTGTCTTTTACTAAAATTTTTGACGCCATTTGCTTTTATTTAAGCCAAGTTAATCAATTAAATACGATGTCCGTAATAACTCAAATGCATATTTTTCACAAACAACATCATGATAAAATTTATAAATGCCTATGTCCTTCCTGCCATCAACATATTCATAAGCAAGATAACTTTGCTATTAGAAACTGGGAAGAAAACCAACTTCTTTATCTCTTAGAACCTTATTTCTCCAACCCTGAGCCAAGCCTCAAATTTAGGGGGAATGCAGGAGACTAGGAAATCCAAATGTTCTCTAAATTTGAGGAAGGTGCAGAGACTATCGAAATCACTCCAACATGAAGCGAGTAAGAGTAGTGTTGGAGGAAGAGAGTAGAGTACACCATGATGATGTAATATACATCATTATGGTGGAAGCGCAAGGGTTCTTATTCAATATCGCAGTTGAATAAGAATAAGATATAGTCCACCTGTTTGTTAAAACAGAGGCCAAAAACCGGACAACCGGACTTCGCGACGATTTACATTAGCTATATTCCCGATAAAAAATGCGTCGAAAGCAAATCACTAAAGCTGTATTTATTCAGCTTCCGCAATCATGGCGATTTCCATGAAGACTGCGTCAATATTATTATGAACGATTTAATTAAAGTGATGGAGCCGCGTTATATTGAAGTATGGGGAAAATTTACGCCGCGCGGCGGCATTTCGATCGATCCGTACTGCAACTGGGGCCGTCCTGGAACAAAGTATGAGAAAATGGCAGAATATCGCTTAATGAACCACGATTTGTATCCGGAAAAAGTCGATAACCGTTAATCGGTATTTTTCCTAAAAGCATTTTTCCGATTCATTTTACAGCGCTACTTTTTTGCCAAGCCAGTACGGTCAGATCAGCCAGCGTGTATTTCTTTGCTAAAAACGAAAAGAGGCTGTTTTAGAAAGCAGCCTCTTCTTCTTTTCTTTTTATTCAACAATTTTGTAATTCTTATGATTGACGACGGTTCGTTCTTGTAAATCTAATTCTCGATAATTTTCCATATACGTTAAATCCACGATGACAGAGTTTTCATTCACCTTTTCCACAATTCCGCGCAATCCGTTTTTAAACTCGATAATATCGCCGATTTTTGCTTTTTTCATCATCCATATTCTCCTTTTTGCATTTTTTCTTTTGTTATAGTTTGCCTCATTTTCTTGTTTAAGTAAAGGGCTTTGCTGTTTTTTATTAAAAAAGAAAGGAGCTGTTCTCAAGCTCCTTTCTTTACTTGGCAAATACGTGGTTTCCAATTACAACAGTGACTTGTCTTGTGCTCACCCATTTGCTTTTCGCCGTTTTTGGATTATAAAAGTACAAGGAGCCATTTCCTAAACCGCGAAAAGCAAGGGCTTCTTCAACGGCGCAATATGATTCACGGTCGGCTGGTTCATTAATCGTTCCATTTTGCACCGGTGTGAATGCATAATGACCGCCAGAGCGCTCATAAATGACCCCGCGAATTGTATCTGGAAAATCCGGATGATCGACACGGTTTAATACAACGGTTGCTACGGCAACCTTTCCTGCATACGGCTCTCCTTTCGCCTCAGCGTGAACAAGGCGGGCCAATAAATCTTTTTCACTTGCAGAAATAGTGGAATTCGGAATCACTAGCTTTTCGCCAGGGAATAGCAAATCGGTATACTTATTATTCTGCTTTTGCAACTGTTTTAGTGAAACCCCATGTTGTTTGGCAATTTTCCAGAGCGTTTCCCCTGGTTTTACTATATGTGTAGTCGCTGCATCCGCATGGCCTCCAAATAGAAAGGCGCTGCAGAGAACGGAAGCTAACATCCATTTCCTTATATTTTTCATAAAATTCCCTCCTTCTTGTGAACTCGTTACTAGAGTAACAAGGATTTTCGATTCTATCATTATCTAAATGTTGGAAAATCGCGTCATCCATTGATATTGCTAGTTTGATAGACATGCTGGAAATTTCTCCGTCACGAAAAAATGCCGATTTCCACATAAGGAAATCAGCATTCATTGGAAATGGATGAACAGTTAGCTTCGTGGGGTTTGAAGATAGTGATAAATAACGTCTCCCCCCCGCTGGGCAATGCCGCGGAAATGTTTAAAGTCGCTTTGTCTTACAAGAACGTTGCGAAAGGTAAGAAAATCTTCTTTTTTTACTAGCAGCTCGGAAATCTTCCCATGACGCAATTCATCAAGAAGCTTAGCTGCTAATGCTTCATCCATCGTTTGCCCACCTCAATCGATGAATGTTGTGACAAACATTATAGTAACGCAATAACGCTTCAGGATAAATACCCATTTTTGTTTAGGTAAACACCCTTTGCTTGTTCTCACATACAATATGGATGGGTATGTATCATAGGCATGCCTGAAGAAAAATGAAGGGGAGAGGAATATGAATCACTGGGATTCGTATATGAATGATCCGTTTTTTTCTGAACAAGGCTATGATGGGGGACAAAGAATAGATGATGAAATAGAGAGGGTAGACAACAATGTCCCGCCGGCATCGATGCCGATTGCTTCCGAGAATGTTCCGCCTAATGTTCCGCCGCCGGCACCAATGCCGATTGTTTCTTATCCGATGATGCCGATGTACGGTTGCCCGCCAATCGATTGGTGCTATCCAGCTGCACATAGCATGCCGCTCGTTACACATGACGATGGTTATGATATGGCTCCGCCGGCGATGCAGTTTGACCCGGGAACGATGCCACATACGGCTGTCGGCGGTGCTAGCTTACCGATGAGCGATAACAATGCCCCTGCACCGCCGCTGATGCAGGATGGGGAAATGGCTGTCCCGTATACAGGGCAAATGCCGGGAACCGTTAGTGGGATGGCAAGCCCTGCTGCTCCGGCACCAATGTTTCCAACAGCAGGAATGGCTCCGCCTGTTTCGTATCCTATGTACGGTCCAATGATGCCGTTTGGGGGAATGCCGGTAGGCGGCTATTATGGCCCAACTTCCTATTATGGAGGGATGGCGCCGTACGGAGCGTTTTATCCAGCTCCTTATATGCCATACCGTTAACCTTTATAAGAAGGCCGCTACTGCTGCGGTCTTTTTTTCTTGTCAAATGAATTCTCGTCGTATAGATGATATACTTATTGTTAGTAGGTGAATCGCCAATGAACGCAACTGTTCTCAAAAGGTAAAAAAATGAACAGGGAAGAGGTTGGGAAGCAGTGAATTTCTCTAGAAAAGTCGTCATCATAACTGGTGGGGCGAATGGAATTGGAAAAGCCATTGCCACTATGTTTGCCGAAAAAGGAGCGAAGGTTGTCATTGCTGATATTGCGGAAGAAAAAGGAGAACAGCTTGCTCTAGCGCTGCGGGAAAAAGGATGGGAAACCCGTTTCGTTCCAACGGATGTTCGAAAAGTTGACGAAATTGAACGTCTCATGAAAGTAACGTTTGAAACATATGGATGCTTGCATTATTTGATTAATAATGCCGGTGTGTCAAGATGGAAGTCCCCATACGAACTGACGGTGGAAGAATGGGAGGATGTGCTTCACACTAATTTGCGCAGCGTCTTTTTTGCCTCGCGTGAGGCGGCGAAATATATGCGAAAAAACGCAAAAGGCGGAGCGATTGTCAACATTGCGTCTACAAGGGCGCTCATGTCTGAGCCAAATTCGGAAGCATACGCTGCTTCGAAAGGCGGAATTTTATCCCTGACCCATGCTTTAGCCGTTTCGCTTGCCGGCGATCATATTCGGGTTAACGCGATTAGTCCGGGGTGGATTGAAACAGGGGATTATGGGAAGTTGCGGCAAATAGATCATGCGCAACATCCAGCCGGGCGTGTCGGCAAGCCGGAAGACATTGCGCGCGCTTGTCTTTATTTATGCCATGATGAAAACGATTTTATTACTGGGGCAAATATCGTCATTGACGGGGGAATGACGAGGAAAATGATTTATGTTGAGTAGATGGCATCCGTTTGTTAAAATATACAAAACATAAGATGCTGCAAAGGACGGGGATTGCAATGAAAATTCGCAAAGCAGTAATATCGGACGAGCAAACGCCGACAAAAGTTTACATTTATGAAAATAAAAAAGAGGAATACATGGTGGTAGCGATTCCAGATCTGGAATGGTCCTTTTTCATTCCTTATGAAGAAGAGCCGGAAACATTAAGGGAACGTTTAGCTTTATCGTTAAAAAGGGTAGTTGCACAAGAACAAACCGAAATGCTTGTCAATAAATTGCTATATTGGGTGCACGAAATGTAAATGCAACAGAAGAACCGCGAGAGAGGGAGAGGCGGTGGAGCGTTTTTAGCTTCGCCGTTTTTCACTATTTTATCATGTATTTCATTTTGCGAGTTAGGAGTTCGATGATACGGTGTTCTCAAAATCAAAAGTGATTGTAGGCTATTCAGTATTTAGCATTTGCTGGTTGGTCGTAACGGACGGAATTCTTCAATTTTCGAATATTAGCCATGATTTGTATGCCATCATTAGCACGGCAAAGGGAGCTGTTTTTATCCTTCTTTCTATTATTTTCCTTTATCAGCTGTTGAAGAAACGCGAACAACTAGAAAAGGTAACGGAAAATGAACAGCAGCTTTCCACGTTAATTAACTCGATGCCGGACTTTGTTTGTTTTAAAGACAGCGAAGGGCGTTGGCTTCGCGTCAACGATTTTGGAAGGCGGCTTTACTGCTTAGAAAACGTGGAGTATAAAGGAAAAACGGACCGTGAACTTGGCGAGCTGGTACCGTTTTTTAAAGAGGCGTTTGAACAATGCGTCCAATCCGATCAAGAAGCATGGGAAAAAGGAAAGCTGACCCGCTGTGAGGAGTCGCTTCAAACCGTTGACGGTGAGATCAAAACATTTGATGTCATCAAAGTGCCGCTTTTTGAAGAAAACGGAGCCAGAAAAGGGATGTTGACGATCGGCCGCGATATTACGCAGCAAAAGCTGGCTGAATCGCTGTTATTAAAAAAGGAAAAGTTGTCTGTATTAGGAGAACTTGCCGCGGGAATCGCCCATGAGATTCGCAATCCGTTGACCTCGATGAAAGGATTTATTCAAGTCATGCAGGAAACTCGACAAATAAACGACACCTATATGGATATTATATTAAGCGAGCTGGAACGGATCAATCAAATTGTCAGTGAGCTGTTAGTATTAGCAAAGCCGCAAAGCCATAACTATAAGCCGTTTTTTCTTAGCGATGTGATCGGATATGTCATTAATTTAATTGGACATGAGGCGACATTAAATAATGTTTCTATTTCCGTCCACAACAACGTGCCGAAAGCGTGCATGTATGGCGATCAGAATCAAATTATTCAAGTGTTTATCAATATCATGAAAAATGCGATTGAAGCGATGCCAAATGGAGGAGATATGCGTTTACGCGTATGGAAGGAAGAAAAAGTTATTCATATCACCATTTCTGATACTGGCATCGGCATTTCGAAAGAACGGCTGCAAAAAATTGGCGAACCATTTTTTACACTGAAAGAAAAAGGAATGGGGCTTGGGTTAACGACCAGTATGAAGATTGTTCAAGAACATAAAGGGACGTTGGAAATAGAAAGTGAAATGGGCAAAGGCACAACCGTTCATTTATCCTTTCCATTTTACCAAAAAAGATGACCTGTTTTTTTGCAGGTCATCTTTTTACTAACGCGATCATTGCTCCACCCATGTCGTAATGGCCTCAACTGGCAGCCGTGTTGTGCGGTGGGCAGGGGAAATGCTTTTTCCGATCGTAATAAGCATAATTGGAATATAGCGGTCGGAAATAGGAAACGCCTGTTTAAATTGGTTGACGTCAAAGCCGCCGATCGGGCATGTTGCCCATCCTTTTGCCGTCGCGGCCAGCATCAGCTGCATGGCGGCAAGCGAAGCGTTCTCGAATGCCGCGTCGCGTGCATACTGCTTATTTGTATATGCCATTTCAATTTGTTGAGCAATCCGTTCTTTCGTCTCCTTCGCCATTTGTCCTTCCTGCACTAATGGATCATATACCGCGTCGGTGTTTCGATTTGCTTCTAAGTCGCCTAACACCGCAATCACAGCAGAGGCATCAAGAATTTGCTGCTGATGGTAGGCGATTGGATATAAGCGTTGTTGCGCTGCTTTTCCGTGAATAACGACAAAATGCCAATGTTGCAAATTCCACGCTGACGGTGCTTTTCCCGCCATCTCAATAATATCGCGCAGTTCTTCTTTGCTAATGGAAACGTTAGGATCATATTTCCGCACAGATTTCCGTTCGTTAATAACGGTAAAAAAATCTTTTCCGGATGTAGTAGTCATGCTGGTCATTTTTACTGCCTCCATTGCTGTCTAGTTGTAAAATTATAATAAAATAACATTTTGTAACAAAAAAGACTTATTATCAACATATCTCTAACTTTTACTGTTGTCAATTTTTTTACTCGAAGACACTTTAGGAATAACGTTTCCACGTTTACTGACCGCTGCCCTGAAAAATTAGGTCAAAAAGCATATTAACGACACAGGCTTTTTGACCGAAAAAATAAATGAACGGCACGTTTAAGAATAAAATTCCGTCTTCTGAATAGTATCGACAAACCACATTGTAAAAATGCTGTTATTTTTATTGCATAAAGGAATGAATAAAATGAATAACAATCGCTTTTTTCATGATGTCATCGTCGATGAACAGCTATTGTTTACGATCATGAACAGATTATTTGATATTGTGTATTTAATGAAAGTAGAGGAAGGGCCAAGATTCCGCTATGTGCGTGTGAGCGAGGGCGCGCTTCCTTTAGCGAATTTAACGGAACAAGATATCGGAAAATGCATTGAGGATGTTTATCCGAAGGAAATTGCCGATCATTTAAACAAACAATACAAAAAGGCATTGGCGACTAGAGAAGTCGTTACATACCGCGATCAAATGAATGTAAAAGGCGAACTACGGATGGCCGAATCGATGATTGTTCCGATTGTGAAAGATGATGGAACGATTCCTTACATGATTTGTTTTACCCGTGATATTACGGAACAAATTACTCGTGAACAACAGTTTGCGGAAATTCACCAGCTATTTCATTTGTTTCTTGAACAGTCACATGACGCGGTCGTCATGTTTGATTTGACTGGGCGACTGTTGCGGATAAATAAGGAAGTTGAGCGTCTGTTCGGTTGGAGTGAAAACGAGGTGATGGTAAAGAACATCGCTCATTTTTTACCAAAATATCGCGCCCAGTTGCTCAAAAGTCTGCAAAAGCTTAGCCTTGGTCAAAGTCTAAAATCCGTTCGTTTATCGTTGCGCCGAAAAGATGGGAAACGTGCCTATGTTTTTGCTAATATTACCCCCGTTTTTGGAAAAGATGGTACGGTGGTGGCGGGATTGTCACTGCTTCGAGATATTACCGATGTTATCCATGCACAAAAACAACAGCGGCGGAGTGAAGAATTATATCGAAAAGTCATTGAATTTTTCCCCGATCCGATCATCATCCAAGTAGATGGTATCGTTCGTTATACGAATACAGCCGGGCTGACAATGTTGGAAGCAACAGGAATGGATTGCGTAAAAGGCAAAAGGGTAAGTGATTTTTTAACACCGTATAACGAGCAGACGAACGAATGGATATTAACTTCATTATCTGGGGCGAAAAAGGAGGTTACGGTGAAAGAGACAACAATTGATTACCACGGTCAAAACGCACAGTTTCTTATTATTCGCGATTTAACAGAACAAAAAAAGAAAGAGAGAAAAATTAAATTTATGTCGCAATATGATCCGCTGACCGCGCTTCCGAACCGAAGTTATTTAAGAGAAATATTAAACGACTTGTTGCTTCGTGTCGACAATATTGTTTTGCTGTTAATTGATATTCATCGTTTTCAGTTTATTAACGATTTTCTCGGTCATGAAAATGGCGATCAGCTGCTAAAGGAAGTGGCGCGGCGGTTGAAAAAATTACAGTCGGAACAGATGTTTTTAGCAAGAGTCGGCGATGATGAATTTGCGGCGGTTTATAGATATGAAAAAAAGGAAGAAGCAGAATGGCTGCTAACAACGCTTGATCGCTCTTTAAATGAACCGTATTTCATCGCTGGAGAAAAGCTCAATGTTACGGTTCATATTGGCGTAAGCTATGCGTGTGATGCCAATCGTTCCGCTGAAGGGCTGCTAAATAACGCGGGTAAAGCAGTGTATTATGCAAAAACCAACGGAATCAACCGGGTTGTCGAATATGAATCGAAGTTGCGAGATATTTTTGTTAAACGAATCCGCTTGGAAAATGACTTGAAAACAGCAGTGGGGAATAACGAATTTTCTCTTTATTATCAACCAAAAGTAAATCTCCGCACGGGCGAGATCAGTGTAGAAGCGCTTATTCGTTGGAAGCATCCACAACTTGGAATGGTGAGTCCGGCGGAGTTTATTCCGATTGCCGAGGAAACAAGTGTCATTGAGGAAATTGGAAAATGGGTGCTGCAGCAGTCATGCCACGATTTTAGATGGCTGCATAGCAGCGGATTTTCAACGCTGAAAATTGCTGTCAATTTATCGGCGCGGCAATTTATCGATAGTTCTTTAAAAACGACAGTGGCTAATATTTTCGCTAACACGAATGTTCCACCATCCTCGTTTGTGTTCGAAATTACGGAAACAACGATTATGAAAGAACCAAATGAAGTCATTCGTATTTTAAAGTCACTAAAAGAGCAAGGAATTACGATTGCGATTGACGATTTTGGCGTTAGCTACTCTTCGTTAAATTATTTAAACCGATTTCCGATCGATGCTGTAAAAATAGACCGATCGTTTATAAGGGATTTTCATAAAAACGAAAAAGGAGCGGAAATCGTTGAAGCGATTATTTCACTTGCCCATCGTTTAAACTTAAGCGTTACGGCCGAAGGTGTTGAAACGGAAGACCAAGTTCGTCTTTTGGCGGAAAAAGGCTGTGATGAGATGCAAGGATATTATTTCAGTCCCCCGGTGCCGCTTGAGAAATTGCCGAATGTATTGACGAAGCTTTATTCATGGGTTCGAAGCTGGAAATCATGAATCAACGATAGATATTGCTTTCACAGGAAAACGTACTAGGCGTTTTCCTGTTTTTTTATTTTGAAGGCGATTTTCAAGCGAAAGCAAGCTGCCACACGGGCGGCGTAACAAAATCGAAGGAGGCGAATGGTGGGCCTCCTTCACTTTTTTCACGAACGATTTTTTTTCGCTTGTTTTGCCGTATCAATACTATCTTTTGCCATCTCTGCTTCTGCTTTAGAAACGGTTGGGTTAGCAACTTCTTGGCTTACTTTATTTTGCCGTCCTTTTTTTGACATTCTTTTTTCCTCCTTTCTTCCATTTATGTTATACAGTATGTCTTCAAAATTCCATTTAATTCACAGTGATGTTTGGTTGGAATTTGATGGCGTGCGTTTTCAATATAGACTATTTTTGCATGAGGCACATTTTTCCTGAACAGCTTCTCATATGGACGCATATAGTAATCAGAGGCACCATAAATAAGAAGAATTGGCATACGCAACAATCTAAGACGCTCCGTACAGGAATAGGCTAATCCTTTTTCGTACATATTTGCTAAGTCTTTTTTATTGACTAATCGCACATATTGTTTTAGTTCCTGTTGTTCTTTTTTATTTTTTTCATGCGATTTGGCTAATACGTTCGCAAGTAAAGAAACGACGCCGACTTTTGCCGCATAAATGCCAAGCAAAAATTCATAACGCAATATAGTGGTACATACTTCAGAGAACCCGCCAATTAAAATGAGCATTTTTACTTTATCAGGATAGCGCAACGCAAATTCTAATGCGATCGAACCGCCGTTTGAATAGCCGCAAATCACCGCCTGTTTTATATGAAGCGCATCAAGCAAAACATGTACATCATCGGCCAATAGCGGAATCGTAATCGGACGATCCGACGGGCTGCTTTTCCCGTTACCACGCATATCGTACATGATGACGCGGAAGTGGTTCGATAAAGATTGTTGATGGCGGAAAACGATATGACCCATTCCAGGTGGATGAATGAATAAAATTGGTGTACCGCTCCCTATCTCTTCATAGTAAAGGCGAACACCGTCTTCTACCAAAATATGTGGCATAGTAACTTCCTCCCATTTGCACGCCCACTCATAGTATGAATATGTATGGAGAAAAACATGAAAAAAAGAGCTGGCATTTCTTACTCAGCCAGCTCTTATGGCATCATATTTGGCGCGGGAATGTTTTTAAGAATCATGTGTATCCCTTCACTTACCGAGTTTATCACATATTGTGCTTCTTTTTTTACATCAGGATGGGCATGAGACATGGCAAAGCTGTAAGGGGTTAGGCGAAACATTGGAATATCGTTAAACGCGTCGCCGAAACAAGCGATTTCATTAGGCTGCAAACGAAGATGTTCCATTAAAGTGCGAACCGCATTTCCTTTGCTAATATTTTTGGGCATAATATCAAGGCAGCGTGGTTCGGAAATAAACGTATCGATGTGATCGCCGAACTGATTGGTTATTTTTTGTTCGAATTCGACAATTAGTTCATTTGCTGCCAATACAGTAATTTTCGACGTATGAATATCTTTGCCAATGGAATCAAGGATGTTTGGACGTTCATATAGCCCATAAAATAGACGATTCTCTATTTCCGATGTATTTTCGTTCATTTCTTCAATAAAATATGTATTTTCATTGCAAACGAGCACAATTGCTTCCAATTCTTTTGCTTGCTGATAAATTTGTTGTGCTAGTTGTGGGGAAAAAGTAGTTGCATGAAGCGGCAAATTCGTTTTTGTGTAAATAAACGCACCATTTTGACTAATACGATGCGCTTTTTGTTCCAATTTTTGCAACACCTCTAAAATTTCATTATCCATTCGGCCAGAGGCAATAGCCAAATCAATTCCTTGTCCCATCGCCAATTGAATGGCATGTTTATCTTCTTTTTTAATGCTTTTATCCAATCTAAGCAGCGTTCCGTCTAAATCGCTAACAATCAGTTTAATCATGTTGTTCCCACCTTTCCTTCCCACATTGTAACATGCTTTTCATTATAGGGGGGAGAAAAAAGAGCACGAATATACGCGCATTTCGTTTTTAAGAAAAAATCAATATTTATTCATTGACGATTGGTAGATCGTTGCGTAAGATGATAATATTGCAAACGTTTTATTAAGGGAGTGGGGCTTTGTGACAGAGTCCTTTCGTGTGGAAAAAGTGTTAAATAATAACGTTTTAATTGCTTCACATCCAGCGTACGATGAAGTAGTATTGCTTGGAAAAGGGATTGGGTTTGGAAAGAAAAAAGGGGATTGTATTGGGCAGAGTGCCGTTGAAAAATGGTTCATTTTAAAAAATGAGCGGGAACAAGAACAATATAAAAAATTGCTGCCAGAGCTTGATGAAGAATTTATCGGGCTGATGAACGAAGTGATCCAACATATTAAACAGCGAGTCAATGCCCCGTTAAATGAGCATATTCACGTTGCACTGACGGATCATATTTCGTTTACACTAAAGCGGTTAGAGCAAGGGATTGATTTAAAAAATCCGTTTTTAGTGGAAACGAAAAGCTTGTACCCGCTAGAATATGAAATTGCATGTGAAGTTGTCGACATGATTAACCGAAAATTAGGAGTCGAGCTTCCGGAAGGAGAGGCGGGGTTTATTGCGCTGCATATTCATAGCGCAATTTCAAAACAAAGTTTGTCCGAAGTAAATCAACACTCTCAATTGATCGCCAGACTGATTCAAATTGTCGAACAACAACTTGATATTACGATTGATCGCAACAGTATTCATTATTTACGATTTGTTCGCCATTTGCGCTACGCGATTGAACGCATAAAAAAAGGAGAAAAAGTCGAAGAACCAAAAAAATTGTCGAAAATCTTGAAAGAGGCCTACCCGCTATGTTATAATCTTGCTTGGAAATTGATTAAAGTGATGCAACAAACGTTGCAAATGCCAGTGGACGACGCAGAAGCGGTATATTTGACAATGCATCTGCAAAGACTTGCCAAAAAGGAAACAGAGACAATTGAATAAATTTGTCTCGCTTTACGTGTTACTGATTCGATCAGGCATGAGTAAAGAAGACAAAGTAGGATGGCAAACAAATGGGTTTTTATTTATCCCATTTGTTGTAAGCGTTCTATTTTTGTCGTTCTTTGCTCATGCCTTTCGTTTTTATTATTTGCATATTGTAAATGTCTGACGTCTAGCATGTTCTTTTTCAAGAAAACCGTAAGGCAATTTCTCATTTGTCGTATATGAATGTAACGTTTGTTGCAAAACTTATATACAGAAAAAGGAGGGCATTAAAATGAAAAGAGCATTTGGGACGCTGCAAAAAGTCGGTAAAGCGCTTATGTTACCAGTGGCGATTTTACCGGCGGCAGGAATTTTGCTTGCTTTTGGCAATGCTTTGAAAAATCCGGCTTTAACGGATAAAATTCCTGCCTTAAAAGCACATTGGGTCGTGCTTGTTTCCAATGTGATGGAACAAGCAGGCGGCATTGTGTTTTCGAACTTGTCGCTCCTCTTTGCCGTTGGGGTAGCGATTGGATTAGCAGGCGGTGATGGTGTTGCTGGGCTTGCTGCGATCATCGGTTATTTAATTATGAATATCACGATGAGTGTCATCTTAGGCGTTACACC